>NZ_JABAHI010000007.1 GCF_012584445.1 Olsenella sp. KGMB02461 | reverse complement strand
CCATCCCTGTCGAGGGCACCGCTGTGGTCAAGGACGCCGCCGGCAACGTGGTCACCGATCAGTTCAAGGTCAAGGTGACCGAGGGCTCTCTGACCATCAACAAGCGCGCCGTCACCCTCACCTCCGCTTCAGACTCCAAGATCTATGACGGTACCGAGCTTACGAACAATACAGTTACTGTCTCTGGAGACGTATTTGCTAATGGTGAAGGTGCCACCTATACAGTTACCGGTAGCCAAACGAGCGTAGGAACTTCAAAGAACGACTTCACATACACGCTCAATAGCACCTCCAGGGCCTCAAACACTTTGGCTGGTAACTACGAGATTAAGCAAGTAATGGGTGAGCTCACGGTTTATAGGCAGAGCATTGATCCTGACGATCCCACTGATCCTGATCCGAAAGATCCCGACAGGCCCGTTTACAACGGAGTCCAAGTAGGCGATCCTGAGGACACGGTATACAACGGATACGAACAAGAGCAAAAGCCTGCTGTTACTGATAAAGACGGCAATGCGCTCGACGAAGGTACGGACTATGAACTCCGTTGGGAGAACAACGTCAACGCTGGTACTGCAACCGTAGTTGTCACTGGCATCAACAATTACGGTGGCGAGGTTGTTAGGACCTTCACCATTGCACCTCGACCGGTTCTCGTAACCGCAAATGATACTGGCAAGACTTATGGCGACGAGGATCCTGAGCTCACTGCTACTCCTGGCACCATTGAAGGTAATGTGAACTCTGGTCTCGTGGGCAATGAGAGGGTTGAGTATAGCGTCTCTCGTGAGGCTGGCGAAAATGCTGGTAGCTATGCAATCACTGCTTCAGGTGCAGAGGATCAGGGCAACTACGTTGTAACTTATGCACCTGGTACCTTCACCATCGCCACTGCCGGCACCAACATTGTCACCGATGTGAACCTGGCAGGCGCTCAGGGCACTACCAAGATGTATGACGGTACTGCTTCCACCATTACTGCTACGGCAGCGGTGGCAGGCTCCACCTTCGAGTATTCGTTCGATGGAACCACCTGGACTTCTGAGGTGCCCTCCTTCACCAACGCCGGTACTTATCCGGTATGGGTGCGTGCCAACGCGGCCAACTACGACACCACTCCTGTAGTGCGTGCCACGGTTACCATTACCCCGGCTCCTGTGACCATCACCGTTGGAGATGCCACCAAGGTGGTGGGACAGGCAGACCCCGTCTTCCTAGGCGCGGTATCCGGTCTCGTCAATGAGAACGATCTAGGCGTCGTGCGTTACTACCGCACAAACGATGCCGAGGCAGTGGGCACGTATCCCAACGTCCTCTCTGCCACATTTACTGCTAACCCCAACTACGTAGTGAATGTCCAGACTGGTACCTTCACTATTACCGCGCTGCCGGCACCGGTCTTCCCGGCTCCCACTACGCCTGCAACTCCGGGCATCACGCCCGCTGGCCCGGCAGCTCCTGCTGGTCCTGCCGCCCCTGGTGGCGGTCCCGCAGCTGTGGTAGCTATCGATGATGCCCCTACGCCTCTCGCTGAGACTCCTGCGGCGGAGCCTGAGGAGACCATCATCGCCGATGACGCGGTGCCTATGGCAGCTGCCCCCGAGCACGAGCAAGAGTGCTGGGTCCACATGGTGATGATCGCAGGCATCGTGCTCACCCTCATCTATGCTGCCGCAGTGGCTGTGCGCCGCATGAGCTTCACCAACAAGCTCAAGGGGCGCGAGGATGACTTCACCGGTGAAGGCACCGATGCCGAGGATTACCCTGAGACCTCCGGCATGACCCCCACCATCGGGTAATAGAGAAGGAGAGGGAATAGACTCATGAAAAAGAGCAACATCGTTGTCCTCACTATCGCCGCAGTGGTGTCGGTGTTCCTGCTAGGACTCTGGTTCTTCCTGGGCTTCAACCAGATCGACTCCCCCCTCGACCTGGTGGTCTCTGTCATCTGGTGGGTTGCCATCGTTGTCTCGGTGCTTGCCATCGGCAAGGTGGAGAGCAACCGTCGCGAGAAGATCCGCTCCGTCTATGTGGGCGACGGCCATCTGTTCAACAGCGAGAGCGGCCTTGTGGCTGCTACCCCTGGCATGCCCCTCATGGACAGCGTCCAAAACATCGTCGAGAACTTGGACTACGGTTTTGAGATGCAGGACTTTCCTGAGAAAAGCGAGTTCATCCCTCGCTTGTTGGTCCGTACTACTCAGTACAAGAGCCAAAAGCAGGAGGACTCATCTCAGTCTCACGGGCGCTTGCAAGACCAGGTGACCTGGGAGGGAGAAGTGCTCTTTCCCAACTCCTCTAGGGCGCGCAAGTTCACCTCTCCAGAGGAGCTGCAGTCTTTGCTGAGCATCGTGTAGAGACTGTGATACCTGTGCTAGCTGGCATTGGCTAGACCCCCGTTGCTAGGGCGGCTCACGATTGTGCGTGAGCCGCCCTTTTTAAAGGAGTACAATAGTTCAAACAGTAAAGGAGCTACGAAGAGGCCTTTAAAAGCCCCTTTAGAAGGGTCGCCCATAGAAGCGTTTGAGGTGTGTCTAGGTTTGTCATCTGGGCACTACGGTTGACCTGCAAGGGAGGAGCCATGAACTTCTCGGCACCGGTAAGGAACTTGCTATTGCTGTCCAGTGTGGCTCTTGCGATGGGTTTTCTCATTCGGGCTCCGTGGCCGTCTCGTCTGTTGGTTGCCTTGGGTCTTGGCGCGTGGGTGGCGGCGATGGATGTGAGCGCGCGGGAGACGCCCATTGGGTCGGGGCGAATCCTCGCTCGGGTGATAGAGGGCATCGCGTTGGTGCTGCTAGTGGGATGGCTGGGGTTTATCGGTAGCCTATTGGGGTTGTGAGCTTGGTAGAGGCCAAGAAACGGTGGCTTTTGGGCCCCCATATATCGATAGAGGTCCATAATAGGGGAGTGTGTTGAAGAGAGATGGGCGCGCTTGGTCGTCTGTGGGCGGGTTGGCGTGCGTGTGGGGAAGGGGAGCGATTATGGAGCTGATTCTGGATACTGCAGACCTTGATGAGATTAAGAAGCTGGGAGCGATGCTTTCGGTGGATGGCGTGACCACCAACCCCACCATCATCGCCCAGAGCGGCAAGACCTTTGACGAGGTGAGAGATTCGCTCTTTGCGCTGCTCGAGCCGGAGCAAAAGGTGTTCTTCCAGGTGATCTCCACCGACTACGAGGGCATCATGGAGGAAGCGCGCTACATCGCGTCGTTGCGCGAGGACAACATCTTCGCCAAGATCCCTGCCACCCATGACGGTCTTAGAGCGGTGAAGGATTGCGTGGCCGAGGGGATCCATGTGCTGTGCACGGCTATCAGCTCGGCCAGCCAGGGCTTTATGTCCGCTAAAAACGGTGCCGACTACCTGGCGATCTATATTAACCGTATGTCCAATCAGGGGGACGGCGTCGAGGAGACGGTGCTTCTGCAGACCATGCTGGACGCTGCCGGTCTGCCCACCAAGGTCATGGGCGCATCCCTCAAGAACGCCTGGCAGATCAACCAGCTCATCGCCCACGGCATCGATGCCGTGACGCTGCCGGTGCCGCTGGTCTACTCGATGATCGACCAGCCGGGCACCATAGCCGCACGCGACGTGTTCAACGACAACTGGGAGCACGCCTTTGGCAAGCGCACGCTGCGCTAGGGAGTAGCGGCTACGCGCGGGCAGGCAGCGCAACTATGATGAACGCCCCAGCAGGGAAGGGAAGTCCTTCTCGGCTGGGGCGTTATCTTATGTGGCGTGATGGAGTGAGGAGGGGGCACCAGCCTGTGGGCGCGCGGGTTTCTTTGCAGCTAGAACTTGTTGGGGGTGCCGTCCGTGTCGGGGATTTGAGCGGCCAGCTGCGCTTTGACCTCGGGGATTTGCGCGGGGTCGTAGGGGGTCATCTGGTAGACGTAGTTGAGCCAGTTGCGCCAGAGGAGGTTCGCGTGGGCGCGCCAGGTGAAGAGGGGCTGGCGCTCGGGGTCGTCGTCGGGGAAGTAATTTTCCGGCAGCTGGATGGGCAGGCCGGCTTTGAAGTCGCGCCAGTATTCGCCGGCCAGGGTGTCACGACCGTACTCGAAGTGGCCCTGGACGTAGACCTCGAAGAAGTGACGTGTGGCCACCAGTGCGGGGCCGGAGGTGAAGCCGCGGGAGAGGACCTGGAGCGACGGGTCGGCTTCGATGGCGTTGGGGTCGCTCGCGGCGTGGCGCGAGTGGGGCATGTTGTGCACCTCGTCGAAGCCGTTGGTTAAAAAGTTGTACTCATCGCAAAGACGTTGAGGGAAGACGCCAAAGAGCTTGGACCCTAGCAGGCGCTTGGGGATGTTGTGCAGGTGATAGAGGCCCGCCATGGCCCCCCAGCAGAGATACATGGTGGAAAAGACGTGGGTTTGTGCCCAGTCCATGATGTCGCAGAGCTCGTCCCAGTAGTCCACCTCTTCGAAGGGCATCTGCTCCACCGGGGCGCCGGTGATCACCAAACCGTCGTAGTATTGATCGCGAAAACTGTCGAACGGTTCGTAGAATTTGACAAGATGGTCCTGGCTCACATGGGTGGACTCGTGGCTGGAGACGCGCATGAAGTCTACGTCCACCTGCAGCGGGCTCTTGGAGATGAGGCGCAGGATCTGGGTCTCGGTCTCGATCTTGGTGGGCATGAGGTTCAAGATCACCACCCGCAGCGGGCGGATATCCTGCTTGGAGGCCGCCTCCTCTTCCAGCGCGAAGATGCGTTCTTGATGCAGTATCTCTTTGGCCGGCAGGCCGTCGGCGACTTTGATGGGCATGGGGTGTCCTTGAGGGGTTTTTCGGTGAGTTTCAGACGAACTCCCATTCTAGCAGTGCGGACGAGGGGCGAGCTAGGGAGTGGGGAGAGGGCTGAGCTAAACTGCCGCATGGGTGGAGCGCTGCTGATTTGCCGTATCGGGGCGCGGAGGGTGGCAGTGCTGGTGCGCTGAGAAGCTAGGGGGCGTTGGGACGCTGCTGGCTGAACTGCAGGTTGAGGCTGAGACTATGGAGCAGCAGTTCAATTATGAATAAATGCAGAGCATAAGTTTATAGACCAGTAAGGGCGAAAAACCTACCGCTGGAATGGAATGTTCCATAATAGAAATAGCAATCAGCAATAATTTAATAGGGGATTATATGTGGAAAGCTATGAGCTTATAGTTGCTGGTACCGATGTGTAATGAGAGGAGCATTCCTTATGAAACCACAGAATTTCAAGCTCTCAAGGCGCTTTCTGGCATTTGTGGCATTGCTGCTCCTCTTTGTAGGTCTTGGAACAATTGCATGGGCCGCTCCTTCCTTCATTCCGGCTACCAACTCGCCGGCCAATGAGTTCACCGGAGGCTTTGCCCAACACAAGGGCCGTGTGACTCAGGCGGGCTATGGGCGCATCGTACTGGAGGACCCTGGCGTGCTTACCCGACAGCAGTTGCCCGAGGGTGCCAAGGCATTCGAAGTCTTTTTGGTGAATGAGAACACTCAGATCACCGATGCGCGCGGCAATCCTGTTGAGCTCGAGAGCCTTGAGCCTCTGAGCTGGGCATTAGTGGAGGTCGACTACTACGATGACCGCAACGATGAGCCCTATCCTGCAGCTACGCGCATCTGCGCCATAGATCTTCAGACCCATCTGGATGCAATGGAGCCTCCTCAGTCTCTGGAGTAATGGGCGCTTGGATGCTGATATCTTGTAGGGACAATGATATTTTGAATCGAATGCGGTTGGCATGAGGGTCCGCTAGGGTATGGCAAAAGTGGATCGAGAGGCCACTAGGGTATGGATTTGGGCGAATCCATACCCTACGGCTTTTATCTGGCAGGATTTCCAGATCCTACCGACGCTTCGTGCCAAACGAGCATATCCATCATTTGTTGTATAGGTTGGCACGAGAGCCTACTTTCCGGCAGATCCATTTTCCCGTTGGCATGAGGGTCGTCTTTCCGGCAGCGTTTCTGGCACAAGAGGACAGAAACGAGCAGATCCAGCCCCAAATCTGCTCGTTCAGCGCGTTTCGTGGCAGGATTTCTGCTCGCTAGTGGCCTCTCGTGCCAGGGCTAAAAGCCATCGCTTAGTGGATCTTTCTGCCAAACATGTTTCGTCTTTCAAAGCGAGTGATCAGTCGATTCGAGTGGCAAAGCATGCCGTCCGTAGTCGAAGCATTCCGCAACGCCTATGGGCTTCGGCTGCCCGTGGGCTCCCACTGTGCATCAGGCCGCGTCATGGGGGATACTTGCACGTAGTCACAAAGAAAAGAGTTCCCATGACAGACACCCCACGCCCTGCGGCACATTCTCACTCCGCCCCGGTTGCACCCGTCTCGACCGCCCAAGCGGCATCTTCCCGCGCCGCATCCGCCGCGCATGAAGCCGCGACTCACGGCGCCCAAGCGCCCCAGCCCGCAGACTCCCAGCCTGCCGATACCGCATCCTTCGACCAGCTGGGCCTCACCCCCGAGCTGCTGGCCGCCGTGGACGCCCTGGGCTTCACGGCCCCCACGCCCGTCCAAGCCGACGCCATCCCCCAGGTCCTCGCGGGCCACGACGTGCTGGCCTCCGCCCAGACGGGCACCGGAAAGACCTGCGCTTTTGTGCTTCCTGTCCTCCAGCGCCTCCAGGAGCTGGGGCTTAAAGGCGATGCCGAGAAACCCCTCCGCCGCACTCGCACCCCCAAGGGTGGCAAGGGACATGCGCGGGGCGGCAAGGGTTCCAGCAAAGCGGCGGCCGCTAAGGCAGCTGGCGCAGCTCCGGGCTCTGGCACCATCAAGCCGCCGGCGCTCATCGTCACTCCCACTCGCGAGCTGGCTCAGCAGATCGAGAAGGTCACCAGCGCTGTGTGCGACCACACTGGCCAGCGCACCGTGGTGGTCATGGGCGGCGCGCGCTTCGACGCCCAGCTCAAGGCTCTGTCTCGCGGCTGCGAGCTGCTGGTGGCCACCCCTGGGCGCCTGCTGGATCTCATGGAGCGCAAGCTGGTGTCGCTCTCCCAGGTGCGCATTTTGGTGCTCGACGAGGCCGACCGCATGCTCGACATGGGCTTTTGGCCCTCCGTCAAACGCATCTTGGCAGCCACGCCGTCCAACAAGCAGACGTTGCTTTTCTCGGCAACGATTCCTCAATCCATGGAGTCCACCGTGGCGTCGCTGTTGCACGACCCGGCAGTGATCGAGATTGCGCGTGTGGGCGAGACGGCGAAGACCGTGGAAGAGGCCCTCATGCCAGTGGTGCAGGGGCAAAAGACGGAACTGTTGGAAGCCTTGGTGCGCCGCGACAACTACGAGCGCGTGCTGGTGTTTTGCCGCACGAAGGCTCGGGCCGACGCCGTGATGCAGTCGCTGAAGGCCGCGGGCTTCTCGGTAGATGTGATGCATGCGGACCGACCGCAAAAGGCCAGGCAGCGGGCGCTGGAGAAGTTTAGGGCGGGAAAGATTCGGCTGCTGGTGGCCACCGACGTCATGAGCCGCGGCATCGATGTGTCGGGCATCGACGCGGTGGTGAACTACGACGTGCCCGCCGATCCGGAAGATTACGTGCACCGCATCGGGCGCACGGGCCGCGCCGGAGCCGCAGGCCATGCCTACACCTTTGTGGCGCCGGACGAGATAAGCCCCTTGCGCGAGATCGAGTACTTTATGCACAAGCTGGTGCCCGTGCAGGATCTTGAGGGATTCTCCTATGCCGCCGGCCGCATCGTGCCCAACGACCGCCGAAGCACCCAGAAGCCCAAGCGCACCATGTTCTCCGGCTCGCGAGCCCGCGGCCGCGGCCCCGCCGGCGGGCGCTTTGGCCGCCACTCCTAGGGCGAGCAGCGGCAGGCGGAGCGGTCGGCACGAGCGGGCCGGGAGCTCAAGCGAACCTGGCGCCAAGAGGCGCAGGCGGAACCACCGCTAAGAGGCATAGATCAAACTAGCAACAATATCAGGAGAGGCATCCCATGAAGCAGCAGCGTCCCTATGCGCGCGCCATCGTCACCAAGAAAGCCGCCCGAGCGCTGGCCACCGGCCACCCTTGGGTGTTCGCGGGCGAGGTGCTGGCGCTGGAGCCCGGGCCTGATGGCACGCCGGTGGAGAACGGTTGTGTGGTTGATGTCCTTGAGAAGAACGGCACCTACCAGGGGACGGGGCTCTTGTCGGCAGAATCGAAGATCCGAGTGCGCCTGATCTCGCGCAACGCCAACGACCGCTTCGATGACGCCTTTTGGCACCGCAAGGCCGCCTGGGCCTGGGAGTACCGCAAGACGACCATGGGGCACAGGGCGCTCCCGGGCTGCGAGTCGGATACCTGCTGCTGCAGGGTGGTCTTCTCGGAAGCCGACGGCTTTCCCGGCCTGGTGGTGGACCGCTATGAGGACGTGCTGGTGAGCCAGGTGGGCACCGTGGGCATGGAGCGGCTGCGTCCGCAGGTATACGGTGCCTTGTTGGACGTGCTCCGCGCCGACGGCCAGGACATCCGCGCAATCTTCGAGCGCAACGACGGCAAGACCCGCAGGTTGGAGGGCTTGCCCAGCTACCAGGGATTTTGGGACGGCGGCGGCTGGGACGGCCAGGTGAGCGTGCCGGAGTCTCCCCAGGTCGTCGCCCACGAGAACGGCATCGCTTACGCGCTGGATCTGGCCCATTCGCAAAAAACAGGCTTCTTCCTGGATCAAAAGTACAATCGCCGAGCCGTCCGCGACCTTGCCGCCGGCAAGCGCGTCCTGGACTGCTTCAGCCACGTGGGGCCCTTTGGCCTCAACGCCGCTGCAGGTGGCGCCGCCTTCACGAGGTGCGTCGACATCTCCCAGACCGCCTGCGACCTGGCTGCCGCCAATGCGCGTCTCAACGGATTAGATGCAACCATGGCATTTACCTGTGCCAATGTGTTCGAGTACTTGGACGCCCTCCTTGCCGACAAACGCTTCCTCAAAGACCAGGGCGGTCCCTTTGACCTCATCGTGCTGGATCCCCCGGCGTTCACCAAGAGCCGCAGCACGCGGGGAAGCGCGGCCCGAGGCTATCGGGAGATCAACAATCAAGCCATGCGCCTGCTGCCTCGGGGCGGCTACCTGGCCACCTGCAGCTGCTCCCACTTCATGGACGCCGAGCACCTCAAGGCCGCCATCGCCCAAGCCGCCCACGACGCCCATGTGCAGCTGCGGCAGGTGGAGGAGCGCCAGCAGGCCCCGGACCATCCCATTGTCTGGGGCATCCCCGAGACCCACTACCTGGACTTTTTCATCTTCCAGGTGGTGTAGGGGGAGGAGGGGCTTGTGGCGGAGTGCTGCGAGCTGGTTGTCGGTTGTAGTGCCAAGGGGTGGCTTCCCGGCGGCTGGAGTGTGCACACTGAGCGCCAACCTGGGTTATGTGGCAGAAACGACTGCCAACTTAGGATGACTGGCAGAGATTTCATTTTATTAATGCGCTAAGCTGTCAGGTAGAGCGTGTTGGAGGGGGCCTCATTACTAGCCTAGTTTTTGCGTCGCCACTCCTTAAATCAAAGAAGTAGTGAATAAAGTAAAGTATCATCAGGTGCTAATCAAAGTTAAATCTAATCTCATAGAATTGGAAAAGGACCGCAATAAGAAAAGACACTCATAGATAATGACATTTTCGTGGCATTTCTGAAGCTCCATTCTCTTTATAAATGAACCAAGGTTTTAAACAAAGAGAGGAGAGTATTATGCGTGAAAAAGAAAAAGCCACTTTGAGTAAAAGCATCACAAGACGTGCGCTTGTTGTGGGTGCTGCAGGAACCTTGGCGTCGATGCTTGCTACAAAAGTAGGATACGCGGCTACGGCTGATATTCAGCGAGCGTATCTTGACGACGTTCTTGATACATATTACGTGTTTTACTGTCCGCAGGATACAAGCAAAAACCTTAGTTGTTATTCTCCCAAATATAAGACGCTGAGTTATAAAAATGGATATAGCAGGATCTATCCCGACGAGGAAATATGGTACGCCACCGTTGTGGATCCAAAGGGTAGCGGTTTACCAGGTGTGATGAAACAATATAAATGCAATTATAAAATATGGTAGTTACACTGTTAGGAAAAAAAATGTCATCTAAGCGCGTAATATATTGCCTGGCAGTAATGACCGCATTGCTGGGAACATTACATTTCTGTCCTTCGCCAGCGATTGCAAAGACTCTTTCGCCTTCTGTTACACCTTATGCTATTACACCTCGTGCCAATTTTGATTCAGTTACCGACACATATCGCTCATTTACAGGAATAGCGGGTGGGGTAGCGTTAAATAATTATATATACTCAACTACTTATAAACAGCTTTCTTTTAGGAATGGTTATTCGCAGAATGCGAGTACTTTATTAGATTCCTTTGCTGTTGGTCCCAGCTCGGCCTATGGAACTGAAAGGATTGGTTCTTACGGGAATGGGATAGGGTCTGTAGAAATATGGAAATGTAATTATACAACCTGGTAATTGGCAACGTGATTAATTGATAAAACAATAAGGGGTTGGCCATGCCCACTGTATATTGTGTTGAGGATGATCATATTTTGAGCACCCTTATGGTTCGATACTTTGAGCAGGCCACCTTTCAAGCTCGTCGATTTTCGCGGGGCAAAGAGTTTTTAGAGTGCTTCCTATATAGTCCCTGTGATCTCGTTCTGCTTGATCTTTCTCTGCCAGATATCGATGGAACAGAGGTGCTCCGGCGTCTCCGCGTATATTCTCAAGTCCCTGTGATTGCAGTGACCGCGCGCAATGCAGAACTGGATTCAGTTCAAACGCTAGCTGACGGTGCTGATATTTACATTCCCAAACCTTTTCGCCCTGCCGTACTTGTGGCGCACGCCCAGGCACTTTTACGTAGGTCGACTGTGGGAGGAAGGTCCACACTTTCGAATAACCATATTGGTGACCTGGAATTCTTATCTGCTGGTGTCATTATGTGCAATGGAAAGGTGCTTCCGTTGGCACCAAAAGAAGAGGCGCTTCTTCGGCGGCTTGTGCAACAGTCGCCTTCCTGTGTAGAGAGATCTGTGTTGCTTAGTGAGTTATGGGGCCTTCCTGCTAATGCTCCTACGCGAGCGGTTGATGAGTCTGTCCGCAGGCTTCGCCATGCGCTGACCAAGGCTCGCAGCAAAATGATTATTGAAACTGTATGGGGTAGGGGATTTAGGCTAAAGGAGGGTGGTTGTGGGGTCAATAAGCAGTCTCAAGGTGGGACTAAATGAGCCCAAGATTAAAAAAACATCTCTTATGCGACTTGAACACTTGCGACGTTGGTTTGGCTGGGGATCTGTGTTTGCAGTGGTAGTGTTCTACGTCGTAAGTATGCTATTTGTTCGTCAGGCAGCAATCCAGTCTTTAGAGTACTCTCAAACAGATCCCTCAATGGGACTTGGGTATCCGCCAGTACAGCTTGCGGAAGTTAAAAAGCTCGATTTTACCTATCCGGATTCATCGGGGCTTCTGGTGGCCAATCTTTCTGAATTGCTTCTTGAACAAGAACATATCGGTCAGGTCATTGCCGAAGACATTCCTCAACGTTATAGCAGAGGCAGTATTTCTGCATATTATGTCGTACATCGAGGATACCGCTGGTCAGCCAGCGATGGAACTCTCTGGTTGAGCTACGTCGACACTTCTTTTACAGAGCAAATAGTGACAATATCAACGATTGTAGTGGCAACGGTTGCGTTCGTTGGATGGGTGCTTATATCGCGTGCCTGCAAAGAAGCCCAGTCCGCCATAACATTCGAACGTGAAGTGGCGAGGAATACATTTGCTCGTGCATCTCATGAGCTAAAGACTCCGTTGGCAGTTATTCAAGGTTGTGCAGATGGCGCCACCGATGGCCTGTTGGGCGCCCAAGAAGCCCATGATGCCATCACTGCCGAGATTGTTCACGCCACCGCATTAGCCAATCAAGCATTACAGTGCGCCATGGCAGAAGAAGGCACAGTAGCTCCTTCTATCAAAGAGGTCTCTCTCGCAGATTTGATGGAAGCCGTTAAATCAGACAGTGCATTACAGAATGTGAAAATCGATTTAACAAGTCTGTCGCCTGATGCAGCACAAGATCCAAAAGTCCTGTGCGATCCGGATTTCACCGAGGCGCTTTTGCGAGCTTTGATGGAGGAAGCCGCTTTTAGAGCTCTACCAGTTGCAGTGATCGCTCAAGTGCACGAAACAGACGTGAGCTTGCTTTTGGCTATTCAGGGAGAGGTTCCTTCTCAAGATGGTCTGGGCCTTGGCGTGGATTTCGCCCGTTGCTTGATGGAGCTTCAGGGTGGTTCCCTTGAATACTTTGCGGAACAGGGAGAAACGCTCATTACCTTGAGATTCAATTGCTGTAAAAGCTAAAGGCGCAGACGGCTTCAAACGGAGTCCGATCGTAAATTCTGCGGAAAGACGTACTTTGACAAGCCGCGGACTCTCAGGATTCGTTATTAGCGGGCCAAGGTGCATGGCTTCTCGTTATTAGCGGGTCCAGTTGCAATGGGGCGATGCATTTCCCCAGTGCCGAAAACTCACTAGTAACGTGCAGTTCGCTTCTCGACCCCAAAACCTCGTTATTGGTACCCCAGATAACACACCGTTGGCGTCTGTGGCTGAACAAAGTGTGGGTTGTTGTAGGTCTTCGAGCCCGTATCCCTTGCTACGAAGTGCTTAGCGGCAAGTCTCGACATGCTGACAATCCTTCTCTGCAATGGGGCAACATGTCGCCCCATTGCAGAGGGAGCATCTCAAGGCAAGTATTTTGCCTTGAGATGCTCCCAAGACTTGCCATGAAGGCTTGTCGGCAAGCGAGCTCCCTGGGAGCGCCTCGCCCCGCGCTTTCCTGCGGCGTCAAAAGCGCAAAATGGCAGCCGGCAATGGGCGAGATGGCGGAGTGTAAAGGCAGCCTGTGAGCTTGCTCATCCGCATGGTGTTCCAGTTGGGGTACCCTAAAGGCAATCGCATATCATCGCAACCCGAGGGCACGGTTCGAACAGCTGCTTGCTTAGTAGATTAATAAGGAACCCGGTTAGAATCCGGGGCAGCCGCCACTACTGTGTTCGGGCAAAGGCACGGGCGCATTCCCATTGGGCGCAAGCTCGAGAAGGGGCCCGCACCGGCGGCGCACATCTGTGCAAGCCGTCACCCGTGAGTCAGGAGACTTGCCTGTCCTCGATAGGTTCGACCGTCCCGGGCGTGTGGGTCGTGGTGCCGGTGCTGTGATGCCTGCCCTGCCGCTGCGCCCCGTGTGTTCGCCCAGCTAAGGGCATCCATCCTTGCCGCCCATCCGCCTGAGAAGGCGAAGGCACAGGCAAGGAGTTACCGATGAAAACTACAACCAGTCCCCGCAGGCGCCCCGGTGCCTGCGCCCGCGTCGCGGCTTGGGCGCTTTCGGCGCTGTTGGTCTGGGGACAGGCACCAGTGGCGGCCATCGCCCAAGCGGCCCAGCAGCCCGCCGCCAGCGTGCAGGAGGCGTCCGATGGGCAGACCGCCGATCCCGCTGGCCAGGTAACGCTCGCCCTGCGGGTCATCGGCCCCGAGGGCGCGCTTTGGCTCCCTCGCACCCAGGCTCCCTTTGAAAGGGGCACCACGCTGGAAGACGCCATCAAGCAGATGCTGGACGCTGCGGACATCGGCTACGATGCCTCGCTGCTCACCCTCACCCGCGGCGGCCAGAGCTATGGCTGGGACGGCAGCAACTATTGGCAGTTCTTTGTGTCAGGCAAGTCCCTCGAGGTTATGCCCAGCGACTATGAGCTCACCGAGCCGGTCACCGATGCCGCTCTCTACTACTCGCCCTGGGGCGCCAGTCTGCCGACGGCCCCGGTGGAGTGCGATCCTTCTGCGCCTCACCCAGATGTGGAGGCTTTCTGGCCCGCCTGGCGGGGCCCTGCTTCTACGGGAGCCATCGCCAGGGACGCCACTCCTACCGGTGCCGGCACTTTAGCCTGGTCGCTGCGCCTGCGAGAGGTCCAAGACTGGGCTACCAACACCTCGGATCCGGTGTTTGTGGGCGGCTCGATCTGGTGTGCCGCGGGCTCCCAGCTCCTGTGCGTCGATCCTGCTGCCGGCACGGTTGACGCTCGTCTGCCCCTGGCCGCCCCCATCGATTCCACCTGCCGGATCACCTACGCCCAGGGCCTCCTTTTGGTACCGCTTTCCGGCGGTCGGATCCAGGCGGTCTCAGTCAGCGCCCGCAAGATCCTCTGGGTCACCGACGCCCTGCCGGAGTCCGGATCTGTCTCCCAGCAGTCGCTTTCCAGCCTCACGGTGGCAAACGGCTGCGTCTATTGGGCCACCTGCACCCCCGACGGCGTGGGCGGCTCCACAGGCGGCTACCTCTGCGCGGCCAACCTGGCCACCGGCGCGCTGCTGGCCGGCTACCCCCGGGCCAATCCCCGCGGCGCCGGCGTCTATTGGAGCGGCCCCGTACAGGTGACCGGACGCCCCGGCCTTATGGCCTGCGGGGACGACGCTGGGACCCTGGAGATCTACGACGCTGCCACCGGCGCCCCCAGAGGCTCCCTTGACCTGGGCGCCCCGGTGCGCACCACGCCCGTGCCTCTGGGCGACGGCACCCTCGCAGTGGTCACTTCCAACGGCGTGGCCCACCGCATCTCCGTTGCGCAAGACGGCACTCCTGCCCAGACCGCCCAATGCGCCTTCGCCGCATCTTCCACCAGCACGCCGGCCTTGGCGGGCGACATGCTGGTGGTGGGAGGCGCTGTCGCCGACGCCTCCGGGTACCATGGGCGCCTTGCGCTCATCGACGTTGCGACCTTCTCGGTAATCCGTACCGTGGACGCCACCGCTGTCGGCTCCCTTCCTGGAGCCGCCCAGAGCGCGCCCCTGGTAAGCGAAACTGCCAACGGCACCTGGGCCTACTTCACTTGCAACGCGCTGCCCGGAGCGCTCTACGGCTACAAGCTGGACGACGCTCAAGCCATGCAAATCTACCTGCCCGCCCCCGCCGACCAGCAGTATTGCCTGGCCAGCGTCGTCCCTGGCCCCGACGGCGCGCTCTATTACTCCAACGACTCCGGGCTGCTCTTCAAGATCCTTGCCGATAAAACCGTCCCTCAGCAGCCGGACGACTCCCAGAGTCCCGGCGCCTCCCAGAAGCCCGATGGCTCGCAGGAGGCTGGCGGCTCTGGGCAGCCTGACGGAACCTTGCAGCCTGGCAGCTGGGCGACGCGTCTTACTTCTGGCCCGGCGACAGCTGCGACGACTGCCAAGGGATCCGGGGATGCGGGCACTCGGGACAGCGCAAAGGCCACTGGCGCTGATGCCAGTGCCGATGCTGATGCAGCCAGTGCCGATGCTGCGACTGCCGAAGTTGTCAGTGCGGAAGCCCTCCTTGCCGACGGCGCTGCCGCTGCGAATGCCCCGTTGCCCTGGTGGCCCATTGCGACCATGGCGCTAGGCGCCGCGGCACTGGTGGCGCTGGCGGCGTGGAACCTGGTCGCTTCCAAGAGAAAGGCCTCTTAAATGAGCGATCAAACCAAATCCACTCGAAAGGAAGGGTGGCCCTTGGAGAACGGCTCGGATCCTAAAAACAGCGCGACATCGGAAGAGGGCTCTGCCCCCACCGGCGACCCGACCCCTGGACCTGCTGAGCGACCCGCCCATAGCCCCTCGGCCCCTCGCAAGCGCGACAGCGCAGTGGCTCGTGCCAATACGGCTTCCGGCGCCACGACGCCAAAGGATCCCGCCCCGGGCTCCAATGGGCGCCGCCGACACCGGATCACTGCCGTCCTCGCAGTGCTGGCGATTGCGGCGGTGGGTTTCTCGGCCTGGTCGATGGGGGAGTATGCGGCAGGCCGCGACCCGCTGGCGATCTCCTGGAGCGCCCAGGAGACGGCGGCTTCCCGGGATGATGCAGCTTCTGACGCTGCTGGGGCTTCCGGCGACGGCGCGGTGACGGAGCCCGCCGATGCCTCGGGAGACGCTGCGGCTGAGGGACCTGACACGGCCGATGCGTCGGCTGCCTCGGCCGAGGACCTCCCTGCTGGGCAGGCCGACGGGTCTGGCGGCTCAGAGGCCCCGGCTTCTGGAGGCACGTCCTCCTCGGCATCCGGGGGTGCCGGGTCGGGCGCGGCTGCCGGCGGGTCCTCTGGCGGATCCGGCGGAGCTGCGGGAAGCGCGGGCTCTGGCGGCAGCGCCGGCTCATCCCAGCCTGGCGATGCCGCTACCATCACGGTCACCCAGACTGTCGACGGCGCGTCGCAGCAGGTCAGCGTGGCGGCCGGATCCTCGGTCTATGACGTGTTGGCGGCCTCTGGCATCCCCTTTAGCGCCAGCGGCGGAGCTTTTGGCGCCTATGTGACCGCCATCAACGGGTGGGCCGCCGGTCCCAATACGGGCTGGACCTACACGGTCAACGGGGCCCAGCCCAACGTGGGCTGCAGCTCCTATGAGGTCTCGAGCGGCGACGCCATAGTGTGGGAGTTCGTGACGGTGGGCTAGGGAGGCGAGGGGCGCGCCAGCTACATAGCTTGGCCGCCCCGCCGTTTATCCGTGGGTGTGTGCTCCGGCGTCTCCGCCGCTGGCGCGCTTGGCGGCCTTGCGCTCCCGACGTCGGCGACAGAAGAAGTCGCGCAGGAGGTGGGCGCATGTATCTGCAAGGACGCCGGAAGTGACGTCGAACTCATGGTTGAGGCGCGGGTCGCAGCTCACGTCGTAGAGGGTGCCCAGGGCGCCCCCTTTGGGGTCGGGGGCGCCAAAGACGCAGCGGTCGATGCGGCTGTTGACCATGAGGCCGGCACACATGAGGCAGGGCTCCAGCGTGACATAGACTGTGCAACCAGTGAGTCGCCAGCGATCCAGCACGCGCGAGGCCTCTACCAGCGCGGAGAACTCGGCGTGGGCAGAGGGGTCGTGGTCGGTCTCGCGCCTATTGTGCGCTGCGGCCACCACCTGGCCGTCGCATACCACCACGGCGCCGATGGGCACCTCGCCCATCTGTGCCGCCGCCTGGGCTTGGGCGATGGCCAGCTCCATGAAGCGCTCGTCGTCGGCGCGCCAGGGATCCGCCGCCGCCTGCGGGCCGCCGGCGGGCTGGGGGAGTTGTGGGTCTGCGGTGGGCTGCAAGGCGCCTGTGTCCTCCGATCCGCCTGCGGGCTGCGATTCGCAGGCGCCCGGGGCGCCTAGGGAGCTTGAAATGTTTTCGGTGTCGGGGAGATGTGGTTGGGTCACGGCGCTCCTTGATAAAAACGAGCCATGTTTTGGGGTAGGATAACAATCCTGAGGGGAGATGGCAGAGCGGCCGAATGCGGCGGTCTTGAAAACCGTTGGGCGCTTGCGCGTCCCGAGGGTTCGAATCCCTCTCTCCCCGCCAGTTGTGTCCTCGTCTGCTGCGGTGTCCCAAGGATGCCGCAGCAGCTTTATTGGCCGAGGCGTTTCTCGGCAAAGAGGGCGCGTTGCACCTGGGTCCTCGTGCCCTGCGCCGCGCCTTCGCGCCGTGCGCCCTGGCCAGACGCTCCCAAGGAGGGAACATGGGTCCGTTTGGTATCGCTTTGATCTTTATTGTAATCGCCGTGGTGGTTGTGGTGGCCTGCATCATGCTTTACAACGGCATCGTGCAAAAGCGCAACCGCGTCGACAACGCTTGGCAAAACATCGACGCCAACCTGGAGCGCCGCAACGACCTCATCCCCAACCTGGTGGAGACCGTCAAGGGCTACACCTCCCATGAGTCCAGCACGCTCCAGGCTGTCACCGAGGCCCGCGCCGCCGTTTCTGCAGCCCAAACCCCGCAACAGACCATGGAGGCTTCCGACCAGCTCTCCGGCGCCCTCCGCCAGCTGTTCGCCGTGGCCGAGGCCTATCCCGACCTCAAGGCTTCCGCCAACTTCGAGGAGCTTCAGCAGCAGCTCGCCGACACCGAGAACCGCATCGTTTACGCCCGCCAGTCCTACAACGACTGCGTCTATATCTACAACAACGCCATCCAGACCTTCCCCGGCAACCTGCTGGCCGGCATGGGCAACTTTAGTGCCATGGACGGCTTCGAAGCTTCAAACGACGCCCGCACCGCTCCCAAGGTGAAGTTCTAGCTCACCTCGCCGCGCCGCCACCTCGCGCGTCTCACGAGCTCGCCGCAGCCTCGCAACTCTGCCACGCTCCACGGCATCCTTGCCGAGAAACCCGCCGGCCTCCCTGCGTCTTGCGACGCGGGGAGGCCGGCTTTTTGGTGACTTGGGGTATGAGGGGTGGCTTGCAGTTGCTGGGGAGTTGGGCTTCTCGGCAAGGTGGCTCCCGGCTTTTGGCGGTCTCCTGACAATCCCCTGGCAGTCCCTTGGCGCGAAGCCCACCTTTCCGGCAAGAAAACTGCCACAAACCGCCGCCAACGAGCAGATTTTGAGCCAAATCTGCTCGTTGGAGGCCTCATATGCCAAGATTTCTGCCGGAAGTTGACCACTTGTGCCAGGTCACGAAAAAAGTTGCCGGAAAATGGCCGTTTATGCCAAGGGGGATGCCCCTACTCGCTCTCCTCCAGCAGCTCGAAGCGGAACTGACCGTCCTCGTAGATGCCATAGGAGTGGGAGCCGTCCTTGGGGATGGAGACGCTGCCGGGGTTGAAGAGGGTGATGCCCTCGGGGGTCTCGGCCAGCTGCTTGACGTGGGTGTGGCCGTAGAGGAAGGCGGAGCCGGGGGCGAGAGGCGGAAGCAAGTCGGGGTTCCACAGGTGCCCGTGGGTGAGCCAGAGGGTGCGGCCGGACTCGTCGACGAGCTGGGAGTAGTCGCCCATGCAAGGAAAATCCAGCACCATTTGGTCCACCTCGGCCTCGCAGTTGCCGCGCACGCAGGTGATGGAGGAGGCTAAGCCATTGAGCATGGGGATGACCTGCTTGGGAGCATAGCCGCGAGGCAGGTCGTTGCGGGGGCCGTGGTAGAGGAGATCGCCCAGGAGGATGATCTTGTCGGGCTGTTGGGCGTCGACAGCCTCCATAAGGCGCTCGCACCAATAGGCAGATCCATGGATGTCGCTAGCAATGAGATACTTCATAAGAAAAGCTACCTTTCCCGAGGACCTTTGGCCCGGCGGCAAGACCGCGCGTGTAGCAGCGAGTCTGCTCGTGTAGCGGCGAGCCTGCGCGCCAAGGCCTGTGCTCTTGAAAGGTAGCTTACTGGTTTTAGCGATGATATGCCGGGCGGATCGCCCGATGCTTACTCCTGGTAGTCGCTGGGATCCGAGATATCGGCCTCCTCCACCTTGGCTTCCTGGGCCTCTTTGGCAGCGGCCTCGTCGGCCTGATCGGCCATGTGCGCCATCTCTTGGTTAGGGGCGTCTTCTGTGGCGGCGGCCACTTTGTCCTCAGCGGCCTGATCTTCCAGCTTCTCCTGGAACTTCACGTAGCGGCGCATGCGCAGCCAGCCGGCGAAAGAAAGGAGGCAAGGAACGATAAGGAAACCCCAGTAGCCAGGGAAGAACACGATGGCCAGCAAGTAAGCCACGCCGGCGACCAAATCCCAGCCGGCGCGCTTTTGAGCCAATGCCAGCGCCGAGAACACGATGCCCACAGCCAGCGCCAAGAAATGCGGGGCCAAAAGCCCCAGCGCCATGCCTACCAGGGCGTCGCCGGTGGCAGCCAGCCCTCCCCAGTAGACGATGCAGTAGATGGCATAGACTGCGGCGCACGCCAGCGCGATGATGGTAAGCAGCCAGCGATAGCACATATCATTGATGCGAGCGCGTTTTTGGTTGTCCATAGCGGGTCCCTTCCTCACGAAGCTGAGCAAAAGCCACAGGCGTTAGGTGCCAGCTGGCATCCGTGCCCAATCCGGCGCCTTGCGGGCTTCGCCCATCGACGAGCTTTCCCATACCCAATTCTCATACCCACAAAGGCCTCCGGGAGGAAGGGCGGCGTTTCTCGGCAGGGCTGCCATACGAGTGGCTTATTGCGGACTGCCACTCCCAGCGAGCGCGAAGGGAGACGGTGCCCCTCGGCGCCCACTGCTCGCCCGCCATCGCCGCGCGGCCGCCGCGCTCGCCTCCTTGCTTGTGCTCATGGCTTTCATGCCCTGAGCACCCGCGCAACCTCGCAAGCGCCTACAATAAACGCCGAGAAGCCCTTGCCGCCGCTACCTGAATGCGTGTCTTGGGCGCCAAGCTCGTCCAGCTGCCCAGCAGGCGCACGCCTGGCATGCCCGCAACCAGAAAGGTGTTCCTAGCCATGAAGAGAACCACGATCGCCCAGCTCAATGCCAATCCTGCTGCGTTCGCAGACAAAGACGTGGCGGTGTGCGGGTGGACGCGCTCGGTGCGCGACATGAAGAACTTTGGCTTCGTGACCCTCAACGACGGCAGCTGCTTTGCCGACCTCCAGGTGGTCATGAACGTGGGCGAGGTGGACAACTACGCGCAGGTGGCGGCGTTGGGCACGGGATCGGCGGTGTGCGTGCACGGCGTCGTCGCGCTCACTCCGGAGCGTCCGCAGCCCTTCGAGCTCAAGGCTGCCAAGATCGTCATTCTGGGCGAGAGCGCGCCCGACTACCCCATGCAAAAGAAGCGCGCCACCCGCGAGTTCTTGCGCACGCAGCAGCATCTGCGCAGCCGCACCAACCTGTTCCGCGCGGTGTTCCGCGTGCGGTCGGTGGCGGCCTTCGCCATCCATCAGTTCTTTCAGGAGCGCGGCTTTGTCTATGTGACCACGCCCATCATCACCGCCTCAGATGCCGAGGGCGCCGGCGAGATGTTCCGCGTCACCACCCTGGATGTAGACAACCCGCCGCGCACCCCTGACGGTGCGGTGGACTGGAGCCAAGACTTCTTTGGCAAGGCCACCAACCTCACGGTGTCCGGCCAGCTCCAAGCCGAGAACTTCGCCATGAGCTTTGGCGACGTCTACACCTTTGGCCCCACCTTCCGCGCCGAGAACTCCAACACCCGCCGCCACGCCGCCGAGTTCTGGATGATCGAGCCCGAGATGGCCTTCTGCGACCTGGAGGGCGACATGGACGTGGCCGAGGCCATGCTCAAGCACGTCATCCGCCGCGTCATGGACGCCTGCCCCGACGAGATGGCCATGTTCAACAAGTTCGTGGACAAGGGCCTCGCCGAGCGCTTGGAGCACGTGGCCAGCTCCGACTTCGCGAGGTGCACCTACACCCAGGCCATCGAGATCCTTACGGCCGCGCAAGCCGCCGGCCACAAGTTCGAGTATCCGGTCTCCTGGGGCATCGACCTTCAAACCGAGCACGAGCGTTTCCTTACCGAGAAACACTTCCAGCGCCCGGTGTTCGTCACCGATTATCCCCGCGAGATCAAGGCCTTCTACATGCGCGCCAACGACGATGGCAAAACCGTCGCCGCAGTGGACTGCCTGGTCCCCGGCATCGGCGAGATCATCGGCGGCTCTCAGCGCGAGGAACGCCTGGACCTGCTGGAGGCCCGCATCCACGAGCTGGGCATGGACCCCGAGCAGTACAAGTTCTACCTGGACCTGCGCCGCTACGGCACCTGCGAGCACGCCGGCTTTGGCCTAGGCTTCGAGCGCCTGGTGATGTATCTCACCGGCATCGACAACATTCGCGACGTGCTGCCCCATCCCCGCACCGTGGGCAACGCCGACTTCTAAGCTCAAGGGGCATATTGCGGCTTGTGCATACACGGAAGCCACTCGAAACGCCTCTATTCGTTCTTGGCGGGATGGTCGGGCTTCTCGGCATCTTGGGCGCGTCAGCCGCCGACCCAACCATTAGGAGTCTCTGAATCGCTCGAGGCGGCACGGGAAGATACCTCGAAATCAACGAGAGGGTCTTTTCGTGCTGCCTTTTTTGCTGCTGGTCGCAGGCGTGCTCTATGTGATAGGCGAGTCCTTTGCCTTCAAGCCCATGTCTCGGCTTGCGCAGGTGGGCATCCCCACCTATTCCATGGTCATGGCGCTGGTGGCGCTGGCGCGCGATCCGGCGCAGCTGCCTTGGCTGGTCGTCGTGGCGCCGGTGGGGGTACTTATCGGTTGGCTGCAGGCCACCCATGTGCAGGTGCGCGTGACGGGCGATACCGACAAACACCGCCGCCACATCGTGGAAGTGCGCCGCGGCTGGACCTACGCGCTGGGCTGGGTGCTGGTGTTTGTGGTGGGCATCGGCTTTCATGGGGTGCTTCAGGGCGCCATGCCTTGGGATGAGATCCTGGAAGATTTAGCGAGAGACGTGGAGCGCGATCTGTTCACGATACTGCTGTTTACCTCGGGGTTGAGCTGGTATGTCTACGCGCTCTCGGGAACGGCTGGCTACACCTACGCGCTTGTCCTACGACTCACCAACATCCATGTGGCCGAGGCGCTCCATGAGGCCCCGCGTCCCGGCGAGTCGGCAGACTTTCGGCCTCGCAGCCCCGTGCAGCGCCTGGTGGATTGGAGCTGGCGGCGCAGGGGAGAGGCGCTGATCTCGCCCAAACCGTAGGGCCCGCAACCTCTGGCATCGCCTGTCGTCCAGGTAGATAATGGAGCACAGCAGGATGTGCACGCCAAAGGGGCGCACAAGCAGCAAAAGCCTCAAGACTAAGAAGGTGCCTCATGCGCAAGTGTCTTAGGTGCGGCAGCGAGATGAAAGAGGGCTGCGCCATCAAGGTGGAAGGCGCAGGCTACGGCATCGTGCTTTCCGATGATGCCACCAAGCTTTTTAGCGGCCGCATAGGAAAGCCCAACGTGGCCATCTGCCCCAAGTGCGGAGAGGTGTCCATCTACCTGGAGGACGTGGACAAGCTCATAGAACCCTAGGCTCCGGCCATCGCGCCTGGCCAAAGGGCGTCCAGACTCTTGCCGCAGGGCGTTTCACGGAGTCGTTTCGTTATAAGAAGGTCGGCGCGCCACTGAGGGGCGGTTCGTTATAAGAGGGTTCTCGGCACTGGGGTTTCGCAAAACCCCAGTGCAGTTGCCCCCACTAATAACGAGAATCAGGCTCAAAAGGTGCTCCAAGCCGCAAAAACCATGCAGTGAAGGCTCTTATAACGAGAGCTCCGCTGCACGCTCGCGGCTGCCGAGAAAAACTGCCGCCGGGACCTGTCATATCGATCTCAGTGAACAGTTTTACTGGCCTTTACCTGGGCCATCGCAAACATATCGCATACTATCGATATGGAACTATCCCTAAATAAGCCTTATCCCTAAATATGCGCCCTACCCAGAATGCGCCCACTCTCCCTCAAATCCGGGCCTTGCGTGCTGCTGTGTCCCGCCGCCGCGCCCCCCACACCCGTACATCGCTATGGGTCGATGCGAAGTGGCGTCTGGAGACTCGCGAGCAGAGTCGCTAGGTTATAATTGCGCGTAACTGAAATGTTAGTAACTTCAGTAGCTGCCAGAGCGACAGGGGTCGGGAGAGCTTCTGTCCAGAGCGCCTGAGGACTTGCCGCGCTGGTGCGGGCCAGTCCCTGGCAGCGCGAACCTGCGGGTTTGCCGCAGCGTTGCGGATGAGCGGCTCGGGGCATGGGACAGCCTGTCAGAGTGCGGGCCACCCTGCACTGTGGCGAGCCCGCTGTGGCGAGCCAAGAGCGAGGAAGGAAGAGGAAGGAGAGGTATGGCGCGTTTGCATGTGATGGAGCGAAGCGCTGCGCAAGCGGTCATGGACGGCTTGCATAAGGCGTTGGAAGGGCGCCTGTCGGTGAGCTCGCTGGCGCCTTGCCCGGTGGAGTTCACGGCGGCCTATATCGCCATGTGCGCCACCCAAAGCTGCGGCAAGTGCACCCCCTGCCGCGTGGGGCTCAATGCGCTTCACGGTCTTTTTGACGACGTGTTGGAGAACCGCGCAACCCCTGAGACCTTGGATCTCATCGAGAGGACGGCGCGCAACATCTACCTGTCTGCGGATTGCGCCATCGGCTACGAGGCCGGCTCCATGGCCCTCACGGCGGTGCAGGGTTTCAGGGATGACTTCGAGAGTCATATTCACAACCATGCCTGCGGCTTCAAGCAGTCCGAGCTGGTGCCTTGCGTCTCCGGCTGCCCGGCTGGCGTGGACATCCCGGGTTACATCAGCCTGGTGGAAGCTGGCCGCAACACCGACGCCGTGCGCCTCATCCGCAAGGACAACCCACTGCCTCTGGTCTGCGGCTACGTGTGCGAGCACCCCTGCGAGATGTACTGCCGCCGCGGCATGGTGGACGACCCCATGAACATCCGCGGCCTCAAGCGCTTCGCGGTGGACCACATGGAAAAGGACTACCGACCCAACATGGCCCCCTCCACGGGCAAGCGCGTGGCGGTGGTAGGTGGCGGGCCTGCGGGTTTGTCGGCAGCCTATTACCTGGCCCTCATGGGTCACGATGTCACCATCTTCGAGGCCCGCAAGCACCTGGGCGGCATGCTGCGCTACGGCATCCCCAACTATCGCTTGCCCCGCAGGCTGCTGGACCAGGAGATCCAGTGGATCCTGGACTGCGGCATCCACGTGGAGCTGGAGTGCCCCATCGAGGACCTGCGCCCGCTGCGCGACGGCTTCGATGCGGTCTACCTGGCCATCGGCGCCCACGGCGACAACCGGCTGGGACTTCCGGGCGAGGACTCGGCCGGCGTCATCAGCGCGGTGGAGATGCTGCGCGCGGTGGGCGACGGCGACGCCCCGGACTTCACCGGAAAGCGCGTGGCGGTCATCGGCGGCGGGAACGTGGCCATGGACGTGGCGCGTTCGGCGGTGAGGTGCGGCGCCGAGAAGGTCACCATCCTCTACCGGCGCCGCGTGGCCGACATGACGGCCCAAGACGAGGAGATCGCCGGCGCCCAGGCCGAGGGGTGCGAGCTCTTGGAGCTCCACGCCCCGGTGCGCATCCAGGCAGACGAGCGCGGCCATGTGACCGGCGTGGTGGTGCAGCCGCAGATCATCGGCGGCCTCAAGCGCGGCCGTCCGGCGCCCCGAGCCGCCGACGCCCCAGAAAAGCTGGTGGAATGCGACGTGGTGGCCGTGGCCATTGGCCAGGCCATCGAGAGCGACGTCTTCGAGAAGCAGGGCATCCCCTGCAAGTGGGGCCGCATTCAAGCGTCCGAGGACGGCTCTATCGCCGGCTTTGACGGCGTCTTCTCCGGCGGCGACTGCCAGAGCGGCCCGGCCACGGTGATCCGCGCGGTGAACGCCGGCAAGGTGGCCGCGGGCAACATCGACAACTACCTGGGCTTCAACCATGTCATCGGCGTGGACATCGACCTGCCGCCGGTGCAGTTCAAGGGCAAGACCAGCTGCGCCCGCTGCGAGATGACCGAGCGCGAGGCGGCCGACCGCATCTGTGACTTTGACCTGGTAGAGCGCGGGCTCACCGCCGAGGAGGCCCATCAAGAGGCTTCCCGCTGCCTGCGCTGCGACCACTTTGGCTTTGGCGCGTTCCGCGGAGGGAGGATCGACCAATGGTAGAGATCATGCTTGAAGAATTTATCCCCGAGCCCCTGGGCGACGGCGCCAGCGATCCTGCGGCATCCGCGAATCCCGCCGCGCCCGCGGCGTCCGTCGAACCCCAGCTGGTCACCGTGACGGTAGACAACAAGACCGTGCAGGTGCCTGCCGGATCCACCATCTTGGATGCCTGTGCCGCCGCCGGGGTGCGCGTCCCCACCCTGTGCTTCCTTAAAGATATCAATGAGATCGGCGCCTGCCGAGTCTGCCTGGTCGAGGTAGAGGGCATCGAGCAGCTGGTAGCCTCCTGCAACAACGTGGCGCTGGACGGCATGGTGGTGCGTGCCAACAGCCCCCGAGTGCGCGAGGCCCGCAAGGCCAATCTGGAGTTCTTGCTCTCCCGCCACAACTCCACCTGCACCAGCTGCGTGCGCTCAGGCAACTGCCAGCTCCAGGCGCTCTCCAACCAGTTTGGCATCTCCGACCTGCCCTACACCGTCGAGCTAGCCCATACCCCTTGGAACCAGGACTTTCCCCTTATCCGCGATGCCGATAAGTGTGTCCACTGCCTGCGCTGCATTCAAATCTGCGATCACGTGCAAAACACCGGCGTCTGGGACCTGGCCAATCGCAGCAGCCATACCTGCGTAGGCGTGGCCGGGGGCGCTCCCATCGAGGCCACCGACTGCACCCTCTGCGGCCAGTGCGTCACCCATTGCCCCACCGGCGCCCTCACCGCCCGCGACGACACAAGCAAGGTCTTCGACGCCATCGCCGACCCTGACACCACCGTGGTGGTCCAGGTAGCCCCTGCAGTGCGCGCTGCCTGGGGCGAGAGCCTGGGCCTTTCCCATGAGGAGGCCACCATCCAGCGCATGGCCGCCGCCCTCAAGGCCCTGGGCGCCGATTACGTCTTTGATACCAGCTGGTCCGCCGACCTCACCATCATGGAGGAGGGCAGCGAGCTTCTGGCCAAGCTGGCTGCAGCCGCTGCGGCGCCCGACGACCCGGCAGCTTCCGCTGACCCCGCGGTCCCCGGCACCGGCGACGCTGCAGATTCCAGCAATCCCGCAGCTCCTGGCGCTCAGGACGCCCCGCGCTTCCCCATGTTCACCAGCTGCTGCCCCGGTTGGGTACGCTACGCCAAGGCCCATCACCCCGAGCTGGTAGACCAGCTCTCCTCCGCCAAATCCCCCGGCCAGATGTTTGGCGCCATCACCAAAAGCTGGTTCGCTGAGACCCAAGGCATCGACCCTCACTCCATCTTCTGCGTGGAGGTCATGCCCTGCCTGGCCAAGAAAGCCGAGGTCGCCTACGCCCCCATGAACGACGCCTGCGGCGACCCCGACGTGGACGTCTCTCTCACCACCCGCGAGATGGACCGCATGTTCCGCGCGGCCTGCCTGGACGTGGCCTCCCTGCCCGAGATCCCGCTGGACGACCCCCTGGGCACCTTCACCGGCGCCGGCGTCATCTTCGGCGCCACCGGCGGCGTCATGGAAGCCGCCCTGCGCACCGCCCATGCCATCGTCACCGGCGAGGACGCCCCCGCCGACTCCTTCTCCGCCGTCCGCGGGCAGGATGGCTGGAAAGAGGCGACCTTCGACCTGGGAGGGGTGCCCTTATCGGTAGCCGTGGTCTCCGGCCTTTCCAATGCCGAGAAACTCATCCAATCCATCCAGCGAGGCGAGTCCAGCTATCACTTTGTGGAGGTCATGGCCTGTCCTGGCGGCTGTGCCGGAGGCGGCGGCCAACCCATCCACGACGGCTGCGAGCTGGCGGCCGAGCGCGGCGACGTGCTCTGGACCTTGGACCGCCAGATGCCGCTGCGCAAGTCCCACGAGAACCCGGTGATCCAGCAGATCTATGCCGAGTACCTGGGCGAGCCGCTGTCCCACAGGGCTCATGAGCTGCTGCATACCGACCATCATGCCTGGAAGATGCCCCACGAGGCGTAGTTGGTAACGTTTGCGGAATGGCGGCCGTTGCATCAACGGAAGCACTCGATGGGGATCGTGCATCTGGCGATTCACGATCCCCATCTCAAAAGCTTCCTTATGATGCATCGGCTGCCTATGCGTCGCATTATCCAAGCTCGCAGTGTTGTCTGTCCTGCTGATGCGCGGTCTGACGCGGATGGCATAGCGCTGCGGGGCTGCGGTTGGCGCAGGCGCTCTCGCGCGCTCTGCTGTGCTGGGAGCTTTCTGACAGCTGGCGGTCGTGCTGCGGACGGCGGTCGCGCTACTGCTGTCAGCTGTGGTGCGCTTGGCCGCAGTCATGCTGTTGTCAGCCTTACTTTGTCCCCCTTTAGCAGGCGGCCCTGCTGGCGTTTGCCGGCAGGGCCGCTTTTTGGTGCTGCAGAGAGGGAGGCTTGGTGGTTAGATGCCTGCACGACTGCAGATTTTATAAGTAGTATTGTATTTTGAACCAACTCTGTGAGCTTGGATGATGTGTTGTGAAAATAAAAAATGACGTAGTTTTGGGGCAAAATCGGCCCCAAAACTACCAATCAAATAAGCAATAGGATGAGACGGGATAAAACGGACTTGTGGGGTAAGGGCTCCATATAGGCTATCTCGTGATGTTGAACAGCGCCTGGATCTAGTCGCTCCTTCGCCTACTAAGTAGATTCAGCCGTTACATCGCCTACTAAGTAGATCTACTTAGTAGGCGATAGAAATTACCTGAGGTTTTCCACCTACTAAGTAGATCTGCTTTCTAAATGCGCCATTTACCGCTCAAAAAGTACTTAGTAGGAGAACGGTGGATGAGCAGCGGAGCGGATGAGCGGCGAAGTGCCCCTCGGATAGACAGCAGGTTAAGGCAGTGGTTAATAAGCTGCGCCAAAACCCGCAGCTGGGAGATGTCCGGCGCACCTAGCACCGACGATGGCGTCTACGAGCGAGCCAAAACCGCTTCTCCCAGAGAAGACGAGGTCATCGAGCTCTTCGACCTCGCGATTACCGTCCTTTCCGAGAAAACCTTCAACCTTCCTAGTAACCCTCGGCCCCTTCTGGCTTTTCTCTGCCCCTAAGCTGTGCTTGAAAGCCTTTCAGCTCCCTTTATACTTAAGCGAGGTTACTTAATGGAAGCATCGTCCGCGGCCCAGCGAACAGGAGTCCCCATGCCTATCGACTTCGACAAACTCCGCGGCAGGCTCAAAGGCCAGCTCGCCGCCCCCGCTATAGGCATCCGCTTCCCAGGCGCATTTGCCGAGCTCTCCCGCGTCGACTCGCTTTCAGAAGACGAGCTCATCGAGCTGGCAGAGCGCATGGGCATCGATCCCGCCGACTTCGAGATCCCCGACAGCGCCTCTCGTTGGTTCTAACCCGACCCGCCCCGTGCCCGTCCCACCTCCGGTAGCCACCTGTTTTCGCTTGGTAACTAGGCGCCGGGCTGGGGCAGCGCCACTGGGTCCAGATGCTAGGGTGAGTGGTACCTGACTTTTTCGCCCCTTCAGGCTGTGCAGCTAATGATGCCTAGGGGGGCGTTCTTGTGACACCACAAGAGGGTGTCACCACAAAGGAGGCAACCCATGGACGTCCACACCCAGTGCATTCACGCCGGTTACCACGCAGGCAACGGCCAGCCGCGCACGCTGCCCATCGCGCTGTCCACCACCTTTCCCTACGATTCCTGCGAGGAGGTGGCAGCGCTTTTCGACCTGTCAGAGAACGGCTTCTTCTACTCGCGCATCGGCAACCCCACCTGCGACGCCACCGAGCAAAAGATCGCCTCCCTCGAAGGCGGCGTGGGCGCCATGCTTACCAGCTCAGGGCAGGCAGCCAACCTCATCGCCGTCCTCAATCTCGCCCAAGCCGGCGATTCCATCGTGGCCTCCAGTGCCATTTACGGCGGCACGGTGAATCTTTTCTCGGTCACGCTCAAGCGCTTTGGCATCGAGACCGTCTATGTGAGCCCCCGCGCCACCAAGGAGGAGATCCTGGCCGCCATCCAGCCCAACACCAAGGCGGTCTTTGGCGAGACGGTGGCAAACCCGGCGTTGGACGTGTTAGACATCGAGACCTTCGCCGCCGCAGCCCACGAGACCGGTGTGCCCCTCATCGTGGACAACACCTTCCCCACGCCGGTGCTCTGCCGCCCCTTCGAGTGGGGCGCCGACATCGTCACCCACTCCACCACCAAATACATCGACGGCCATGCCATGACGGTGGGCGGCGTCATCGTGGACTCCGGGAAATTCGATTGGGCCGCATCTGGGCGTTTCCCCGAATTCTGCGAGCCCGACGAGTCCTACCACGGCGTCGTCTACACCCGCGACTTTGGCGACGCCGCCTACATCGTCAAGGCCCGCGTCCAGCTCATGCGCGACCTGGGCTGCTACCCGCCGGCCACCAACGCCTTCATTCTCAACGAGACCCTGGAGACCCTTCCTTTACGCATGGCCCAGCATGGCAAGAACGCGCTGGCGGTGGCTCAGTGGCTCCAGGCCCGCCCCGAGGTGGCCTCGGTCAACTACCCCGGCCTTGCCTCCAGCCCAGACCACGACCTTGCCGAGAAGTACCTCCCCAACGGCTGCTGCGGCGTCATCTCCTTCGTACTCGAGGGTGGTCGCGACCATGCGGCGGCCTTCCTGGACGCTCTCAAGCTGGCCCGCATTGAGGTCCACGTGGCCGACTCCCAAACCTGCGTCCTGCACCCCGCCAGCTCCACCCATCGCCAGCTCACCGACGAGCAGCTGGTTGCCGCTGGGGTCGAGCCCGGTTTGGTGCGCCTGTCCTGCGGCCTGGAGTCTGCAGACGACATCATCGCCGACCTCGCCCAGGCCCTGGACTCCCTGGCCTAACCGCGCCCGGCTGCCTGGTCGCCCCGCCTACATTTCCTTGTCTGGTCGTGCCTCGTGGCGGCAAGTCACGCGCTTCACGGCGCTGCGCCCAGCGTCACGCGCGCAAAGAAAAGGCCTTCGGCGCCCAAGAGGGCAGCCGAAGGCCTTATGCGTGAGATGGAAGAAGAGGAACTAGTCCTCGACGATCTCGGTGATGGCGCCGGTGGGGCAGTTGTCGAGGCACTGACCGCAAGCGATGCAGTTCTCCTCGTTAGCCACTACCGCGGACTCGTCGCCGAGCTCCAGGGTGTCAGTGGGGCATACGTCAACGCACACGCCGCAGCAGATGCACTCATCGGCATCGATAACAGGATGGGCCATGATGTCTCCATTCGTAGAGGGACGCCCCGCGCGGGGCGCGAAGCTTCGTTGTTTGTGAATATACCAATCCTCTCCAAGAATGCAAGAACAACTTCTGGACTTTTTTGCAATCCCCTTGAGGTCTCTAAAGCAGCCCCACTAGCTGGGCAAACTGGCAAAATACCTCTAGTTTAATGGGGTTAACATTTTTGGCTTAACGCGTACGAGACGGAGCTTCGTACAATGTTGCGATCCTAGGCTGGAATGCGGCATGACGGCAGCGGCAAGACCCCCTATTACACAATTCTCAAATCAACGGAGACTCTCACTCGGGTCGTGGATTCACTCCGAATGGGTGAGTTCCACGGGGCAGGCCGGGAGTGTCTGGGCAAGAAGAGGTCTTTTAAAATACCCCATTTATCCTGGGGAAATAGGGATGGCGTGGAGGGTTTGCATCGGGCAGAGGCTATGTGTTTGCGCCAAGACACATCGGTGATAAGGAAACCGAGGCGTACGAGCTTCCCCGACGCTAAGTTGTGGAGGTTTAGGAAATCTATAGCGAACACACTTAGATAATGTGTAGTATGTTCACCAAAGGATATAAGCCTCACCGTGCGGAGGGCTCGCCACCATGGTTCGCCACCGCAGCAGTAACTCCGCCATGAGGCAGTTATGAAAGGAAGACCAGGTATGGCAAACAAGATTTTGGGCATCGATCTGGGCACTACAAACTCCGCCATGGCGGTGCTTGAGGGCGGCGAGCCCACCATCATCGTGAACGCAGAGGGCGACCGCACTACGCCTTCCGTCGTTTCGTTCCAACCTGACGGCGAGCGCCTTGTGGGCAAGGCTGCCAAGAACCGCGCCGTCACCAACCCGCAGAACACCGTGTTCTCGGTCAAGCGTTTCATGGGCCGCAAGTATGGCGAGGTCGCCAGCGAGCTCAAGACCGTTCCTTATACCGTCAAGCCCGGCAAGGACGACCGCGTGGTCATCTCCATCGAGGGCGAGGACTACACCCCCGAGCAGATCAGCGCCATGATTCTGGCCAAGATGAAGGCAGACGCAGAGAAGTACCTTGGCGAGACCATCACCGAAGCCGTCATCACCGTTCCTGCTTACTTCAACGACGCCCAGCGCCAGGCCACCAAGGACGCCGGCAAGATCGCTGGCCTCGAGGTCAAGCGTATTGTGAACGAGCCCACCGCAGCAGCTCTGGCCTATGGCCTCGAGAAGGCTGACGGCGACCAGAAGATCCTGGTCTTCGACCTGGGCGGCGGCACCTTCGACGTCTCTCTGCTGGAGCTGGCAGACGGCGTGACCGAGGTTTTGGCCACCAACGGCGACAACCACCTGGGCGGCGACGACTGGGACCAGCGCATCATCGACTGGGCCGCTGACAAGTTCCAGAAGGAGGAGGGCGTCGACCTGCGCTCCGATCCTATGGCGCTACAGCGCCTCAAGGAGGCTGCCGAGAACGCCAAGAAGGAGCTCTCCAGCGCCCAGCAGGCTACCATCAACCTGCCCTTCATCACCTCGGTGAACAACACCCCTAAGCACCTGGACTACACCCTGTCTCGCTCTGAGTTCGAGCGCCTCACCCGCGACCTTCTGGATCGCTGCAAGGAGCCTGTAACCAAGGCCCTGAAGGACGCCGGCCTGAACATCTCTGAGATCGACGAGGTCATCCTGGTAGGCGGCTCCACCCGTATGCCCGCCGTGCAGGAGCTGGTGCAAAAGATCACCGGCAAGAAGCCCAACATGTCCGTGAACCCTGACGAGGTCGTTGCAGACGGCGCAGCCGTTCAGGGCGGCGTCCTCACTGGCGACGTCGACGGCATCCTGCTTCTGGACGTCACCCCGCTGTCTCTGGGCGTGGAGACCATGGGCGGCATCATGACCAAGATGATCGACCGCAACACCACCATCCCCACCTCCAAGAGCGAGATCTACTCCACCGCTGCTGACAACCAGACCTCGGTGGAGATCAACGTGCTCCAGGGCGAGCGCGAGTTCGCGGCCGATAACAAGAGCTTGGGCCGCTTCCAGCTCACCGGCATCCCCGCAGCCCGTCGCGGCACTCCTAAGATCGAGGTCACCTTCGACATCGACGCCAACGGCATCGTGAAGGTCTCCGCTAAGGATCTGGGCACCGGCAAGGAGCAGCAGATCACCATCTCCGGCTCCACCGCCCTGTCTGACGAAGAAGTGGACCGCATGGTCAAGGATGCCGAGGCCAACGCTGAGGAAGACAAGAAGCGCAAGGGCGACATCGAGGTGCGCAACCAGGTAGACTCTCTGGCCTACTCCACTGAAGAGACCCTGAAGGACCTGGGCGACAAGGTGCCTGCCGAAATGAAGTCTGAGGCAGAGGCTGCCGTAGAGGACGCCAAGAAGGCTCTGGAAGGCCAGGATATGGACGCCATCCAGGCCGCTGGCGACAAGCTCCAGGAAGTGGGCCACAAGCTCGCCGAGGTGGTCTACTCCAGCGCCCAGGACGGCGCCGCTCAGGCCGGCGCCTCCGCAGACGACGACGTAGTCGACGCAGACTACGAGGTCGTGGATGACGACGACTCCAACAACTAAGCAACGAGCGTGAACTCAAGGTGTCCGGAGCGCGCGTACGTTCCAGACACGCCTTATGAAGGAGGCGAAATCATGGACGATACCCAAGAAGAGCTCGATCCTCAAATGGTCGAGGCTGCCATTCGTGCCGGCGAGCAGGCCGCGCAAGAAGACTTCGCCCGTGATGCCGAGCGCGCTCGTTCTGAACGCGACGAGCTGGCTTCTTCTTTGGCCAAGGCAGAAGAAGAAGCCGAGAAGGCCCGCACCGAGGCGGCGGACGCCGCCTCTCGCCTGGCTCGTCTGCAGGCCGATTGGGACAACTACCGCAAGCGCACGGCCCAAGAGCGTGTGGCCGAGCGCGAGCGTGCGACAGAGAAGCTGGTAGAGGCATTGCTGCCCGCCATCGACGATCTGGAGCGCGCGGTGGAGCATGCGCAAGGCATCGAAGACAGCCAGATTCAAGAGATGGCCGCCGGCGTCGCCAACGTGCACACCAAGATCTTGGGTGTGCTGGAGCGCGAGGGCGTCGAGGTCATCGATCGCCCCGGCGAGGCTTTTGATCCTCTCCGCGAGCAGGCAGTGGGCCAGGTGCAAGACACTGAGGCCTACAACGACTCGGTGGCACAGGTGCTGCGCCGGGGTTACACCATGGGCGGCAAGGTCATCCGCCCCGCCATGGTGTCTGTGACCGTGGGCGGCCCCAAGCGTCCGGCTCCTGAGGACGCGGGCCAGGCACCCGAGGCTTCCAACTAGGAACGCTTCGCCACGTAGGGCCTCTGCCCCTAGCGGGTATGAGCCCTCATGAACTGGCAGTGGGAAACCTGCGCGCCCTGGGCCTCATGTCACGGCCTGGGGCGCGCGTTTCTCTGTACAAAGAACCCCATGAAAGGGGGTGTGACCGCGATGCCTAAAAAGAACTTCTACGACGTCTTGGGCGTCTCTCGCGACGCGAGTCAAGATGAGATCAAGAAGAGCTTTCGCAAGCTGGCCCAAAAGTATCACCCCGATGCCGGCGGTGATGAGAACAAGTTCAAAGAGATCTCCGAGGCCTATGAGACCTTGTCGGATCCTGCCAAGCGCAAAGAGTACGACCAGGTGCTGATGTTTGGCGGCATCCCTGGCGCAGACTTTGGCGGCGACGGTGGTCGCGGAAGGGCCTACACCTATAGCTCGGCTGAAGGCTTTGACTTCTCAGACATCTTCAGCGGCTTTGGCGGCGGCGCCGCCTCTGACGGCGGTGGCTTTGACTTCTCATCCATTTTTGGCGGGGGCCAACCTCGTGCTCAAAAAGGCGGCGACCTCACCATGTCCATCGATGTGACCTTCGATGAGGCGTTGGAGGGAGCTCAGCGCAAGGTGACCTACCGCGTGCCCTCCACCGGCGAGGAGCAGACCCTTACCGTCAAGATCCCTGCAGGTGCTGTCAATGGCGGCAAGCTGCGCTATCGCAAGCGCGGCGAGTACGGCCGCAACGGCGGCGAGCGCGGCGACCTGGTGATCACCACCCACGTGGAGGAGCACCCGCTCTTCAAGCGCGACGGTGCCGATGTGCGCATGGATGTCCCCATCTCCATCTATGAGGCGGCGCTAGGCGCCACCATCGAGATCCCTACGCCCGAGGGCAAAGTGGTGCGCCTCAAGGTGCCCAAGGGCACCCAAGACGGCAAGACCTTCCGCTTCAAGGACCTGGGCGCCCCCAATGTCAAGAAGAAGGGCACCAAGGGCGCGCTCTATGTCACCGTCAAGGTGGAAGTGCCCACGCGCCTGACCAAGGAAGAGCGCGCCGGCCTTGAGCAGGCTATGGAAAACGACCATCACGATTGGCGTCGTGATATCGAGCGCCTGGTCAAGAAGAACAGCTAACAGGCAGCTGAGAGGAGGATGCCATGGATAGTCCAGAGGCTGGACGTGCCAACCGTACTAAACCTCTCTATATGATCTCTGTGGCGGCGGAGCTCTGCGGCATGCATCCGCAGACCCTCCGCGTCTATGAGCAAAAAGGCCTGGTGAACCCCGGTCGCTCTCGGGGCAACACCCGTCTCTACAGCCAGGCAGACATCGAGCGGCTTCATCTTATCGGCCGCCTGACCGACGAGGGCATCAACCTCGCCGGCGTGGTGCGCATCCTTGACATGAGCGAGCGCGCAGAAGAGCGCGACGCAGAGATTGACGAGCTGCGCGCTCGGGTTCGCGAGCTGGAGAACCAGGTCCACGAATACCGCACCCGCGTGCGCATCACCGCCCTTGCCCCCTATGACGGCAAGAGTCCCGAAGCGGTGTTGCGTGGTTTTCTTCAAGGAACCACTACTGACCAACCATAAAACCTCGCATCGTGGGGCATAGACCCCTATCGATGCTGTCTCTTTGTAAGAATGGAGGTACTCCATGAACGTTAACAAGCTGGCCGTTACGGCTGCCGAGGCCCTGCAAACCGCTTTGGGCATCGCTACCGACGTAGATGCGAGCGCCTGCGAACCCGTCCACCTGCTCAAGGCCCTTTTGGCCTCTGGCGAGCGCAATCTCGACTCGATCATCGAGAAGGTGGGGGCCGATCCCCGCGCCGTGGAGCATCAAGCCGACGACGTGATCGCCAAACAGCCCAAAATCTCTGGCGACTCCCTGTCGCAGATGGGCCTTTCTCGGGAGCTGGTCAAGGTTTTTGACGCTGCCGAGAAGCTCGCCACCAAGATGGGCGACTCCTACGTCACCACCGAGCATCTGCTGATCGCCCTGTCGGAAGACAAGTCTGACGCCGGCTCGATCTTGCGCGGCGACGGCCTTACCGCCAAGCGCATTCAGGAGGTCTACGAGAACCTGCGCGGCGACGAGCACGTGACCAGCGCCGACGCCAAGCCTGAGTTCGAGGCCCTGGAGCGCTATGGCCGCAACGTCTGCGAGCTGGCCCGCATGGGCAAGCTGGACCCGGTCATCGGCCGTGTGGAGGAAATCCGCCGTACCATCCAGGTGCTCTCCCGCCGCACCAAGAACAACCCGGTGCTCATCGGCGAGCCAGGCGTAGGCAAGACCGCCATCGTGGAGGGCCTGGCCGAGCGCATCGTGGCCGGCGACGTGCCCTCTACCTTGAAGGACAAGGACATTGTCGAGCTGGACATGAGCGCCCTGGTGGCGGGCGCCAAGTACCGCGGCGAGTTCGAAGAGCGCCTTAAGAGCGTGGTCAAAGAGGTGCAAAAGTCCAACGGCCAGGTGATCCTCTTCATCGACGAGCTCCACACCATCGTGGGCGCCGGCGGCGGCGAGGGCTCCATGGACGCCGGCAACATCTTGAAGCCGGCACTGGCCCGCGGCGAGCTGCGCGCCATCGGCGCCACCACGCTGGACGAATACCGCAAGTACATCGAGAAGGACGCCGCCCTGGCCCGCCGCTTCCAAACCGTCATGGTGAGCGAGCCCACGGTGGAAGACACCATCTCCATCCTGCGCGGCCTCAAGGAGAAGTACGAGATGCACCACGGCGTGCGCATCACCGATGCTGCCCTGGTCTCTGCCGCCGACCTCTCCAACCGCTACATCTCCGACCGCTTCCTGCCCGATAAGGCCATCGACCTGGTGGACGAGGCTGCCAGCCGCCTGCGCATGGAGCTGGACTCCATGCCCGCCGAGATCGACGCCATGGATCGCCAGATGACCCAGATGCAAATCGAGGAGCAGGCCCTCATGAAAGAGGAGGACGCTGCTTCCAAGGACCGTCTGGAGCAGCTGCGCCGCGAGATGGCCCTCATGCGCGAGAAGCTGGACGGCGTGAAGGCCTCCTGGCAAAACGAGAAGAGCGCCATCGACCGCGTCCAAGACCTCAAGCGCCAAATCGACGAGGCCAAGAACGAGGAAGAGCGCGCCACCCGTTCGGGCGATCTGGCCCGCGCCTCTGAGATCCGCTATGCCACCATCCCCGACCTCCAACGCCAATACGACGAGGCCGAGAAGCTCCTCATGGACAAAGAGGACGACGGCATGCTCAAGGAGGAGGTCACTACCGGTGAGATCGCCGACGTGGTCTCCAGCTGGACCGGCGTCCCTGTGACCAAGATGATGCAGGGCGAGATGGACAAGCTCAAGAACCTGGAAGAGGAGCTCCACAAGCGCGTCATCGGCCAAGAGGACGCCGTGCGGGCCGTTGCCTCTGCCGTGCGCCGCAGCCGCGCGGGCTTGGCAGACCCCGACCGTCCCCTGGGCAGCTTCTTCTTCCTCGGCCCCACCGGCGTAGGCAAGACCGAGCTGGCCAAGGCCCTGGCAGAGTACCTGTTCGACGACGAACGCGCCCTTATCCGCATCGACATGTCCGAGTACATGGAGAAGTTCTCCGTCCAGCGCCTCATCGGCGCCCCTCCAGGATATGTGGGCTATGACGAGGGCGGCCAGCTCACCGAGGCCGTGCGCCGCCATCCCTACAGCGTCATCTTGCTGGACGAGATGGAGAAGGCCCACCCGGACGTCTTCAACATCCTGCTCCAGGTGCTCGACGACGGTCGCCTCACCGACGGCCAGGGCCGCATCGTGTCCTTCAAGAACACCATCATCATCATGACCTCCAACGTGGGCTCCCAGTTCATCGCCTCCGCCCAGGCCATCGCAAACCCCGAGGAAGTCACCGAGCAGGTCAACGAGGCTCTGCGCGCCACCTTCAAGCCGGAGTTCTTGAACCGCATCGACGACGTGGTGGTCTTCCATGCCCTCATGCTGGACGACATCGAGAAGATCGTGGACATCCAGCTCAAGGGAGTGCGCGAGCGCCTGCGTCGCCAACGCCTGAAGCTGCAGCTCACCCCTGCCGCTGTGCAGGCTCTGGCTCTGGAAGGCTTGGATCCTGTCTACGGCGCCCGTCCTTTGAAGCGCCTCATCCAGCGCCAGGTGGTGGACAACGTGGCCTCCCTCATCCTGGACGGCCGCGTGCGCGAGGGCGACACCGTCGAGGTGGACGTGGACGACAAGCAGGGCTTTTATGCCCGCCTCGCCGGCACCAGCCTCCAAGAGACCCAGGAAGACTACGAAGAGGTCGAGCCCATCGAGCCCGACGACGTCCAAGAGGACTAGCGCTTCCCGCTGGCCTTCTCGGTGATCCAAATCGCGCAGGAAAGGCGACGAGGGCTTCTCGGCAGCCTGAAAACGCCGAGAAGCCCACCCATAGGCACCCTGTTCTCCTCGCGGAGGACGGGGTGCTTTTTTGTCTGATGGGGTATAGTATGAATACGTTGTATTCATGGGAGGCATTATGGCAACAATGACTGTGCGTATGGATGAAAAGGAAGCGGATCTCACAAGGAAGTTTGCGGCATTTGAGGGAAAATCGGTTTCTGAGTTTATTCGCGAAGCAGTATTCGAGCGTATAGAAGACGCAGCAGACCTAGAAGCACTAGAGCAGGCGATCGCGCAGGATGACGGCACTTCCTACTCAGATGCCGAGGCTCGAGCTTTGATGGGGTTTTGATCGTGTGCCACCTGTTTTACGGCACGCAAGCTCTCAAGGCGCTTCGTAAGATGGATCGCTTCGATGCCCGTCTCATCATGGATTGGATGACTGCTCATATCGAAGGCTGCAATAACCCTCGGCTCTGGGGCAAATCGCTCGTGGGGGATAAAGCTGATCTCTGGCGCTATCGCGTAGGTGATTACAGGGTCTTGTGCCAGATTGACGATGGTGAGTTGGTAGTTTGTGCGGTAGAGTGCGGGCATAGGGGCGAGGTCTATCGTTCGAAGCGCTAAGGATAGCCTCTCCATATCTCAAAAAGCCGTTGCGGGTAGAATTGCGTCGTAGATGTATCCGGGGCGTCGCTCAAGCGACGTGGCCCCTCCACTCCAAGGAGACTGCATGCGCTGCGAAGGCTGCGGCACCGAGCTACCTGACAATGCGAAGTTTTGCCACCAGTGCGGGCGTCCCGTGAAGGGCGCAGCGCCTCAGGATGCATCGTCAAATGTCGATAGGAATGACGCCCCAGACAGCATGCCTGATGGCGCGGCTCTCCATACCCCTGAAGCTGCCCTCGCGTCGCAAGGCGCCCAAGGCTCCGCCGATGCCCCGACTGGCCCTCAGCCGCAAGATGATTTGGCGGCCACCTCGTCGCTCAAAGAGGTGGAGGCTACCCAGGTACGGCCGGGAAACTCCCAGGTAGAAGTAGGCGACACGGTGCCCGTGCCCACCCCGGTGGATGCCACCAAAGAGGCCGTGCGCCTAGACCTCACCGACGAAGACCTTCTGGATTCCCTGGTTGCCGACCCTTCCCGCCCCGGCTCCACCGGCCGCATGCGCGTCTATGCGGCGCCGGACCCCATCGCAGAAGAGCAGGCTGCCGAGAAAAACCACCGCCTGGGCCTCATCACCGCCGCCGTCCTGTTTGTGGCGGCGCTGGGGCTGCTCGTGGCCTTTGTCACCTGGCGCATGGAGGTCTGGGGCGGCAAGACCTTGCCCGACACCGTGGGCATGGATCAAGCCGCGGCGACGTCCTTGCTGGAGGGGGAGGGTTTCTCGGTAGCCACCACAGACGTGGTGAGCGACAACGCCGTGGGCAAAGTGGTGTCCCAGGAGCCGGCGGGCTCCAGGCGTGTGGACCCGGGCAGCGTGGTGGCGCTGGGCATCGGCGTGGAGCGGTCGGTGCCCGAGGTGGAGGGCATGGCCCTGGAAGACGCCAAAGAGGCGCTGCGCGACCGCTCCATCGATCACGTGCGAGTGGAATATGAGAACTCCGACAATGAAAAAGGCACGGTCATCGCGGTGACGCCTTCGGCCGGGTCGGTAGTGGCGGCCGACGAGATGGTGACCTTGGTGGTGGCCCAGCCCTATACGGTGCCCGACGTGGTGGGCCTCAGCGAGGACGACGCCAAGGAGGCTGTCGAGCGCGCCGGCCTCGCCTATGAGACGGTGATGGTGGCCAGCGACCAGGATCCGGGCACGGTGGTCTCGGCAGATCCCGCGGTAGGGTCTGAGCTCAAAGCCAACTCCAAGGTGACGCTCACGGTGTCGTCGCCCTATCCGGCCAGTCCCTGCGCGGCGCTGGAGTACCTCCACTGCGCGCCCAAGGACCTCTCCGTCTACCTGCGCCAACAGGGCTATAGCCTGCTCTACGGCGCTGCCCGCGACGACGTGGTCACCGCAACCTGGGCCGGCTCTGCCGCAAGCCCGCAGGTGGTCATTGGGCCCAACCCCTTCGCCGAGTACCGCGGCTTCCAGTTCTGGGCCACCGACGGCTTGGCTGCCGGCGCTCAAATCCAGGGCGTGCGCCTGACCTTTGACCAAGACTCCGCTCCCGATGCTGCAGGCGCCCTCAAGGTGGACCAAGCCACGGTCAACAGTCTTATGGAGGCCTGCGGGCTCAAGACTTCCTCAGGTACCACCACCACGACTACGCCCCAAACGCTGGCGCCCAAAGCCTCCCAGGTCCCGGAATTCATCGCCAAGGCTGGCACCCAGGGCTCCGACACCTGGGTCATTGTGGTCTGGCGCGCCAACGATCAAGTCCTGGCCGCCGTCTGCGTCGCGCCCGCCCAAACGCTGGAGGCAAACCTCTCGGCCGCCGGCATCAGCCTGGACACCTACGAGGGCTCCATGGCCAACCTGGCCGCCACTCAACTGCTCATAAAGGGGTAACCGTGATGACTCCCCACGCTTCTGCTGCCAAGAAACCCGCGCCTTCCCCTAAGAGACCAGCTGCCAGCAGCAGCGCTTCTCGGCAAGAAAAAGCCTCTGCCAGCGAGTTTTGCCGGGCAGAGGCAGAAGATGACGACGGCTACGATCCCTGGAGCGACCGCCCGCCTGCACGCGAGCCTCTCTGGGAAGAGGATCCCTGGCGCTAGGAGCCTGCCGCCTCTTGGGCGCAGCATCGCGCGTAAGACAGCGGGAAGGCTCGCGCGGCACTGACGCTAGCGAAGCGCCAGCCAGAGGATGAGAGCCACTAGGAGCGCTGCGGCCACCAGCACGGCCAGAATGGCGGCGGTGCGGGCGCGCTGTTGCTTCTGGCTGGCGAAAAGGTCGCGCCGACCTTTGGGAACTTCCAGGTACTGGCCGTATTTGAGCTCTTTTTTGAAACGCTGCTCATCGGCCCGGCTGCGGCGGTACCCGCTGCCTGAGAAGGCGGAGCCGCGGCGGGTGGTGTAGCCGCTCTCGTGGGAGTAGTCGATGGAAGACTCAAAGTCGTCCTCTTCCATGCGGTTGATGGCGGCTTGGGTGCGATGGGGCACCGGCTCGCGCACATAGGCCCCCCGGGGGTTGGAAGGCTCCCGATAGCTGGAGCTGTAGCCGTCATTGGGAACGGCGCTTTGCGGGCGGGGCTGCCCGGTGGTGGGCGGGGCCGCAGGGGAGCGATGTTGGGCGTCGCCCTCGAAATTGGGGTCGTATGCCGCAGGGTCGCTTTGAGGCAATGGGGCCGAGACGGTCTCTGGGGCGCCCGCAAAGGGAGGCTCGGCCAAACCTTCCACCAGATCGCGCCCTAGGTCTTCTGGAACGCGATGGGTGGGAACCGAATCATGCTGCAAAAGATCGTCATCGCGCTCGTGCGCTGCCATGGCCGCCTCCAGAGATTGCACGCCTTTGCGCAAAAGCCGCAAAGGTCGTCACCGACCTATTCTAGGAGATGCTTCCCCACCCGCCGAGGCCAAGCCAGCCCCTGCGAGCGAAAGGCAACAAATGCCCAGAGATCTTGAGGGACCGTAAGCAAAAGGCGCTTCTGCTTCCGAGTCAAGGGCCGTGGCTCTGAAGCCTTCAGCGCATGAGCCCTTCGCCCAGCACCCTGGTGGTGATGTGGAAGGAGTTGCCTTCGCTCAAAAAGACGGCCTCAGAGTAGTCCAAAGCGACCCCCTGCTCGTCGTAGACCATGGTGGTCACCTTGAAGAGCGGCTCCTCGGGCTGCACATCCAACAGGGCGCAGAGGTTGGTGGCGGCCCGCAGGATCTCGATGGTGCGGTCTGCTTCCAGGGCCGGGCGGCCCATCTCGTCGAAGGTGGAGTAGAGCGAGTGGGCGGTGAGGTCCACCGAGGCGAGCTCAGGGAAATACTCGCAGGGAGTGCAGTTGGTGAGAAAGACAAAGGGCTTTCCGTCGGCATAGCGCAGGCGGACGATGCGAAAGACCGGTGCTCCCGGGGCGATACCCAGGCGGCGGGCCTCCAGGTCGCTGGCGCCTACCGTGCAAAACCTGATGATCTTGGTCTCCGGGAAGCTGGTGTTGGCGCTGCGCTCCTCATAATAGCTGCGCAGCGTGGTGGCGTAGCCCTGGGGCACGCGCCTGCGGGCCACCACATAGCCGCCTGCCACCGCCTCCAAGAACCCCTCGCGGGCCAAAAGCTCCACGGCGCGCTTGACCGTGGGCGCGCTCACCCCGTAGGTCTCCGCCAAATCCGATTGGGAGGGAATGAGCTCCCCTACGGCATAGCCGCCGTTTTCGATAAGACCCCTAAGGTCGTCCTTGATCATGAGATAGGCAGAGCCCATAGTCGCTCTTTTCCAATTGGGGACCCAATGCCAACAAGGGTCGAGCTTACAAGAACCAAACCGCCAATATAGACATAACGTACAAGAAGCTGCATAGGCCTGCGAGGGGACAATAGGGGATAGGGGTACTTCACGGTAAGTTACCTCGCGTGTCTCGACTATAGTAAGAGAGTCTACAGGTCGCCGAACCTCCCAGGCCCTTCTTTTGCTAGGTGTAACACGTACATAAATAGAATGTACGGATTAAAATCCTGACAAATGGAGAAGCCACCTTGCCACCCTTCCCAGAGTAGCGCATCTGCCCTTCCTAGATAACGATTGAGAGCGTCCATGAACCCCTTCATCTGGATCCTTCTGGCCTGCGTCGCAGGACTTTTTATAGCCCACCAGGCAGCCATGCGCGTCATTGCCGCACGGGCCCAGCGGCGCATGGATGCAGACGGGCCCGAGGCCTTGCTCGACTATCTAGACAGCCGGTGGCCCAACAGGCTGATGCCGGCCTACAACCTCAACTACATGAGGTTCGCCGCCTATAAGCGTTTAGGCGATGCCACACATGCCGATAAAACCTTCAGCACGCTGCTCGCCCAGTCTTCTGCGGGCCGTCAACGCGCCGATCTCCTGGTGAAGGGCTTCGAGTATTACCTGGCTCGAAAAGACGAGGCCCAAGTGCGCAGCCTGCTAGAGCGGATGGCAGAGACGGCGAACACCCAAGCCCTTGCCAAAGAGCTCCAAGCGGTGGCAGACATCGTGCTTGATGGCAGTGCTGCCTATGTCGACCAGATGAAGCGCCAGATGGAGGGCGCAGACCTCCCCACACGCCTGCGTCTGCTGCGCCTTCTGGCTCTCCAATACGACAGCCAAGGCGACGCGGAGGCGGCCAAAGCGGCTCGCGAGGAGGCTGCGCGCCTCTCTCGAGTCATGGCCTAGGGCCAAGGGGCTGCAGCGACCTCTTAAGGCCCCTGGCGGCAGGGTTAGCTTTGCTCGGCAGCTGCAGGGTCTATAGGGTCGATCATGTCTGAGGGCAGCACCAGGGCCGAGGGTTCCTCTGCGCCCACCGTGAACTCGAAGCTGTTGTTGCGGCCTCGGTATGTGGAAATGGAGTATTCCACCATGCGGTTGTCTTGGGCCCTGCCAAAGGTTTGAAAGTGGAAAAGCGGGTCGCCAATGGGCAGGTCGAGCAGCGTGGCCGAGGAAGCGTCAGCCTTCATGACCTCCAGGCGCCGGGTGATGGTGCGCACCGGCCGGCCAAGGTCGTTCATGCGCTGGTAGAGGCCTACCTGGGAAAAATCGGCGTTCAAAAAACCAGGATAGAGCTCGGAGGGCAGATAGTGCTCCATGAACACATGGGGTATCTCGTCCACATAGCGCAAGCGCACCAGCTTTATCACCGGGTCGCCGGCAGCCAGCTCCAATGCGCGGGCGATGCCCTCGGAGGCCTCTTCGATCTTGGCCAGGATGGGCATGGTGCGCACGCTGTGGCCTGCCCGGCGCAACTCCTCCTCAAAGCTTTGCACCCCTGAATCTGCCTGGTAGCCACCCGGCTTTTTGGGGTCTGCGTCTGGACTGGTGGGTTTGGTGACGATGGTGCCCCGGCGACGCCGCCGTTCCAGGTAGCCTTCGTCCACCAAGATTTGCAACGCCTGGCGCATGGTGGGGCGGCTTACGCCGTATTGTTTGGCAAGGTCCGTCTCTGAGGGGATAAGGTCGCCCTCAGAGTAGGTGCCGTCGCTGATCTTGGCAAAAAGATCATCTTTGATGTTGCGGTAAAGCGTCCCCATAGTGGTGTTCACAGCCGGCCTGCGATTCTAAGACGACTGTCCGCCTCCTTTTCACGCCTCTTGGGTATCGTGGCCCTTAAGAGGGATGTCTTAGGATGAAATATCCCTGCTCTTAAGAACTATAGAGGATTGAAAGAAGTGGCGGACAGTCGAGAGCGGACTATGCCAGAGAAGGCTCACAGTCGAACCTTCGTATGCGAGCCATCAGCTCGCGATAGGGCCCAGGTTTTCCAAAAAGGGCGCTGGTGCCAAGGACTGCGCCGTCGGCCCCTAAAGCGCAGACCTCTTGGATCGCGGCAGGAGAGCACGCGCCGTCGACGATGATCTTGAAGCCATAGTCGTCTTTGAGCTGGGCAAACTGCGCGATCTTGGGTTTGACGTAGTCAAGGAAGCGCTGGCCGGAAAACCCGGGGTTCACCGTCATGATGAGCACGTAATCCACCAAAGGGAGGCTCCACTGCACCGTCTCCAAGGCCAGGCCGGGGTTCACGGCGATTCCTGGATGGGCCCCCAGCCGCGCGATCTTGGCCAGGGTGGAGTTGATGGTCTTATCGGCTTCAGGATGCACGTAGACGATGGAGGCGCCGGCCTCGATGTAGTGCACGCAGGCCTCGGCGGCGTTGGTGGCCATGAGGTGCACGTCGCAGGGCACGCTGGAGCGTGAGCATACGGCGCGGACGTCGCCTAGGCCCATGGAAGAGGTGTCCACGTAGTGGCCGTCGATGACATCGAGATGCAGCAGGTCGGCGCCGGCGGCGCAGAGGGCGTCCACCTCGTCTGCCAGGTGCAAGAAGTCGGCGCACATGAGGGAGGGGCAAAGCAGCATGGCGGGTCCCCTCTCTAAGCGGTGGTCATCATGCAGGTGAGCTGGCCTGTGAAAGTCGCGGCACAGCCTTTGGGAACCAAGAAGTGGTCGCCCACCTTCACGGGCCTGTCGTTGACCTGGCCGGACCCGCGTACGACGCTCACGAGCTCATAGGTGTCTTCGCAAAGGGTGAAGGAGCCCTCGTCCACCGCCAGCTTCTCGATCTTGAAAGAGGGGCAGTCGATGTAGCAGGTGCGCTCCCATCCATCCTTGGCCTCCACTGCGTCGGTGTGGCGGGAGGTGTTGAGATCCGGCCCGTACTCCACCGACTCCAGCGCCTCCTCCAGCTGAAGGGGGCGCCTGTTGCCTTGGGCATCGGTGCGGTCGTAGTCGTAGAAGCGATAGGTCACATTGGTGGCCTGCTGCACCTCGTAGACGATGACGTTTTTGCCGCAGGCGTGCAGGGTCCCTGCCGGCACGTAGACAAAGTCGTCCTTTCGCACGCAGAGGCGGCGCAAAAGCTCATCCCACTGGCCGTTCTCGATATGACGGCTCATATCCTGCTCGTCTGCGGCGTTGTGGCCAAAGACGATAGAGGACCCGGGCTGGGCTTCCAGGAAGTACCAGGCCTCGTTTTTGCCATAGGGAAACCCCTTGGCGCGCGCGACGCTGTCTGTGGGGTGCACCTGGATGGAAAGGTCTTGCTCGGGGCAGAGCAGGGAGATGATGAGAGGGAAGGGGCGATCGGTGTCCCCAAACCATTCCGGATGCTCTTTCCACAGCTCGCCTAAGGTGGCTCCCTGGTAGGGGCCGTCTGAAACGGCCGTGGAGCCATCGGGCTGGTCGGCGAAGGCCCAGGCTTGGCCTACCTGGTCGCTGGGCCATTCGTAACCGTAGTAATCCTTGATGGCGGTGCCTCCCCAGACGGTGTCGTGGGGGATAGGGGTGAAAAAGAGGGGGTCCATAGAAACTCCTAGGGGCGCAGATAGACAAAAGAAGGCGCCGGCAGCATTGGAGGTTGGCTGCCGGCGCAAAGGTTGGGGAGGGTCGTTCGGGGTACGGCCCTAAAGATAGCTGGCCGGACGCTGCGCGATCAGTGCGCGTGGGGCCTAGAGGAACCCGATGACGCAGCAGATGATGACAGCTATCACGAGGACCAGAAGGACCTTCATGGCGCTCCACTGCTTCTTGTTGAGCATCCACCAGGTCACCAGGGTGACGATGAGGGCCAACAGGCAGGGGAAGACGCCGTCCAGGGTGTCCTGGAGTGGGCCCATCTCGGTGCCATAGGGGATCTGGACGATGGTGGAGACTGCCACCATCGAGGCTGCCAGCGTGCCTACCACGATGATGCCCAGCACGTTGATGGCGTCCATGATGCGCATGGAGGTCTCGCCCACCAGGGTGTCGATGGAGCTCAAGCCCAGCTTGTAGCCATAGCGGAACATGCCGTAGGAGATGGCCAGGCCGCAGATGAGCCAGGTGACGATATAGAAGATCGGGCCGGCCACAGAGCCGTTGGCTGCCAGGCTCATGCCGATGGAAAGCAGGGTGGGGACGAAGATGCCCTGGATGATGGAGTCGCCGATGCCTGCCAGCGGTCCCATGAGGGCGGTCTTCACCGAGGTGGGCATCTCCTCGGGGATGGGGTCGCCCAAAGCGATGCCCTCCTCCATGGACGCCACGATGCCGTTGATGATGGCGCCCACCTGAGGCTCGGTGTTGTAGAACTGGGAGTGGCGGAGTAGCAGGCGCTTTTTGCCCTCGGGATCGTCTTTGTAGAACTTGTCGGCGAAGTCGCAGTAGGACCAGGCAAAGCCGTGGGACTCCAGTTTCTCGTAGGAGCTGGAGGAGAACCAACCTACCTGCCAGCGGTACCAAAGCATGTTGAGGTCATGCTTGTTCATGCCGATCTTGCCATCTTTGCGCTTGATCACGGGTTCGTTATTAGACATTGTCTCTCTCCTCTCTCAGCTTAAAAAAGGTCGGGGTCTTCGTAGACTGCGTTCTCGCTGCTGGTGGCAGCAGGAGCGGCGGCTGCGGCCTTGCCGGTGGCCAGGAAGTAGATGTAGGCCACGGTGGCAGCGATGAAGACCACGGGGATGGTGCCCAGGCCTGCGAAGGCGAAGAGGGCGAAGCCAAGGAAGAAGAAGACCAGCTGGATCTTCTCTTTCACCACGATGTTCATGAGCATGCCGATGCCCAGGGCCGGAAGAATGCCGCCCAGCACGCCGATGGTGTGGGTGACGATCTCAGGGGCGTTCTCGGCGATGGAGTTCACGACGCCCTCACCGGCGATGATGGCCACAAAGACGGGGACGAAGCGCAGCAAGAAGGTGCAGATCTGGGGGATGACCAGGTGCCACAGGGTGACGCCCTTGGTGCTTCCGGCCTGTGCGGCCTCCAGGGCCTTGTTGTTGAAGACGGAGTAGCCGGCCATACGCAGGTTGTAGAAGACCAGGCCAAAGGTGTTGCCCACCAGCACCGCCAGGGTCACTGCCAGCGCGGGGTCCTTGGTGGCGGCCATGGCCAAGCCAATGCCGCCATAGGAGGCATACGTGATCTCAGAGTTGGTGGCGCCACCGGTGGACAGGTTGGCGATGAAGACGGCCTGCACCGCCACGCCGCAGAGGATGCCCTGGGTGACGTCGCCAAAGGCGAGGCCCACGATAAGGCCGGCTACCAAGGGGCGGCCAAGGCAGTAGAAGCTGCCGGTGGTGCCCAGAGGGTTGGCGCACTCGATGGCGCCCAGATAACAGAAGAGACCGCAGATAAACGCCGGGAAAATAAGTCCGCTCATAACAGTTCTCCTCCTCCTTTACAAAGACTCGTACTTGCTCTTCACCTGGGGCCAGGTGTGCACAGAATCGTCGGGGATCATCTGGAATTGCAGGTCGATGCCTTGATTTGCCAGATAGTCGAAGCAGGCGACGTCTTCGTCGGTGATGCAGATGGCGTTGCCTAGGTTTTTGGTGCCCGGGCGTGTGCCAGAGAGGTTGCCTACGTTGAGCATGGGGCCAAAGTCGCCGCCTGCCTTCTTGAGGTTGGCGAACTCCTCCACCGAGTCGGAGATAATAAAGAAGTTTTTCTTGGAAGCTTTGGCCTTCTCGCAGGCCTCCACGCCCTGGTCGACGGTGTAAATGCCGATCTTCAGGTGCCCGGCTGCCGCCTTGAGCACCTTCTTGCGCAGGTCGTCAGCGGCAACCTTGTCGCTGATCACCAGGATGGCGTCGCAGGGCTTCTGGGTGGCCCAGCGGGTCATGGTCTGGCCATGGATCACACGATCGTCGATGCGTGCGAACGAAATGGTCATACACCTCTCCTCTCTTTTAGGGAAACTTGTGGCAAGACGACGCGGCTAGAAGAGATCCTCCTCTTCCTCTGGGCCGTCTTCCTGGGGCAGTTCCGCACCACAGACGCCGCTCGCCCCCGCTGAGACGGCAGTCTGAACAACGGCATCGATGTCATCGGCGGCAGAGGCCATGACTCCTGCCTCGATGAGCATGGGAAGGTTGAGGCCGCACACCAGGCGCAGCCGGGAAGGGTCTTCAAGCAGGCGGGCGTAGACCTCGTTATAGGGGGTGCCGCCCAACAGATCGGCCATCACCAAGATGGGGCCCTGGCCGTCAAGGGCGGCCAGACGCTCATCCAAGCGCACCCGAAAATCCTCTACGCCATCGTTGGTGAGGCTGAGGGCGCTCACGTTCGGCGCGTCGGCAAAGAGCATCTTGTAGGCGTCGAGCACGCCCTCGCAGAGCTTTCCGTGGGACACGAGCAGGATGTTCATAGGGGCTCCTTTAGGTGTAAGCAAAATTGATCGAAGGGAGGCGCCCGAAGGCGCCGGATGCCAAGGGAGGGTGCGCTTTTGTGAAGCGCCGCTCTTAAGGGCCCAGAGCGCGCAAGGGAAGAGGGGCGAGGCTGGGCTTTCGAGGGATCCTGGCGGCCAGGTCCCGAAGGATAAGGAAATAAGTAAAGGCTGCTCAGAAACTTGTAAGTCAATATGTAAGCTTTAAGCCTTACATAACGCCTGTGCAATCCCAATAGTAGGAGGAGATATCCAAAGAATCAAGAGACATATCCACACAATATCCGTGAACGGTAGAAAATATGAGCTGACAAAAAAGACAAATAGCCTAGACAAAAAGCTTGCTATACTCCTGCTACCGAGAAGGCCCGGCCCCCGGATGTTGTGGGCTTATCGGCACAAGGGCAATTCAGGTTGCCTTTAGAGTTGCAAGTTGTACAAGACGCACCCCTTAGCATTCTTCGAGTGTTTCTATGTAAGGAGCTTATCCATGAGCAAGACCTATACCTTGGACGACCTCGCTCGTCTGGTGGACCACACCAACCTGCACGCCGACGCCACAGAGCAAGACATGAAGAAGCTCTGCGACGAGGCACGTGCCTACCACTTCAAGATGGTGGCGGTCAACCAGGTGCAGTCCAAGTTCTGTTCTGAGCAGCTGGCGGGTACCGACATCCATACAGGCGCCGCCATCGCCTTCCCGTTGGGGCAGACTTCTATCGAGTCCAAGGTGGCCGAGACTGAAGACGCCATCGCCAACGGCGCCACCGAGATCGACTATGTGATCAACATCACCCAGGTGAAGGCTAAAAACTGGGCCTATCTGGAAGACGAGATGGCACGCATCGTGGAGGTGTGCGACAAAGCCCAGGTACCCTCCAAGGTGATCTTTGAGAATTGCCTGCTCACCGATGAGGAAAAGCTTGCCCTCTGCGAGATCGCCAGCCGCGTGAAGCCCACCTTTGTGAAGACTTCCACCGGATTCTCCACCGGCGGCGCCACTGTGGCCGACGTGGAGCTCATGGCCAGCCATGTGGGGGCGGACGTACAGGTAAAGGCTGCCGGTGGCATCCGCGACGCCGACACCTTCCTGGACATGGTGCGTGCCGGCGCCACCCGCATCGGCACCTCTTCGGGCATCTCCATCATCGAAGCCTTGAAGGCGCGTATGGCAGATGAGGGCGTCGAGAGCTACACCCTCTAACAGGGCAGCTTCCTTAAGCGAGCGTTCTTGCACCTGCGCCTCTGCGGCATCCTATGACGAACGAGGACTGTCAAGAGAATGCCGCGGGGCGCTTCTTTGGGTCGGATGATCTTTTTTAAACGAAAGGAGCCTATACTATGGGCCCCATTACCCTTGCTCCCCACGTCATATCGCCCATATGGGCCGGCACGCGCCTGGCCCAAATCCGCGGGCTTGAGCCTTCGGGCGACAAGAACTATGGCGAGTCCTTCGACATCTCGGCCCATGAAGGGGTGACCTCGCAGGTGGCCTCGGGTCCGGGCAAAGGCATGGCCTACGACGAGTTCTTGCGCGCCTATCACGATGAGGTGCTAGGCGATACCGAGGACACCGAGAGCCTCCAGGCCATCTTCATGGATGCCAAGGAGTTCTTGTCGGTGCAGGTGCATCCCGGAGAGGAGGATGCGGCGCGCCTGGTGGGGGACCGCGGCAAGGTGGAATGCTGGTACATCTGCGAAGCGGAGCCCGGCGCCGAGCTCATTGGCGGATGCACCACCTGCGATCTGGAGGCGCTAAGGGAGGCTTCGGCCAACGACACCATCGGCGAGCGCTACGGGTTGCGGGTGCCGGTGCATCCTGGCGACTTCGTGCAGGTGCCCTCTGGGACCATGCATGCCATGGGCCCAGGCATCCTGAGTGTGGAGATCGGTTCCTTTGGCAATACTACCTTCAGGCTCTGCGACTGGGGCCGCGGCCGCGAGCTGCACGTGGATCAGGGATTCGAGGTGCTCAACCCCTCCAACTGCGTCACGGTGGCTCATGTGGGCGACCCGGAGCGCGTGGACCACCCTGCCACTCATCGCGCTATCCACAACGAGGCCTTCACGTGCGACGTCATCGATGTGCGCGACAGCTGGCAGGTGCCTACAGACGGCCGGTACTTCCTGCTCACCTGCGTCTGGGGAGAAGCCCACGTCTCCAGCCCTGAGGGCGACACAAACCTCGCCTATACCGAGAGCTGCGTGATCCCGGCATCTCTCGAAGGCGTCACCATCTCGGGCGACTGCCGCGTGGTGGTGAGCCGCCGCTGCTAAGGCCGCTGCCCGAACCTAGGAGCACTTCGAACCCAAGAACTACCAACCCAAGGAGCAATTCATGAGGCAAAAGGTCTTAGTGACCGGATCGCGGGGCTATCTGGCAAGCTTGGTGTCCCTCTACAACCAGGACACCTTCGAGTTCGTAGGCGTGTCGCGCAAAGACGTCGACTACTCGAACCCTGCGGAGGTGAAGGCGTTTTTCTCGGCACAGGAGTTCGACCTGCTCTTCCACACCGCCGCCAACGCCACCACTGCCGACTGCGAGAACGACCCAGAAGGAACCGGGCTGGTGAACCGGGACTCGGCCATCGCCATTGCCCAGGTGTGCCAAGACAAGGGCAAGCGTCTGGTGTTCATCTCTACCGAGCAGCTGTTCAACGGCCGCACTGACGCTGCTCCCTTTGATGAAGAGGCAGACCCTGTGCCGGTCACCAACTATGGGCGCCAGAAGGCCGACGTGGATGCCTGGATGCGCGCCCATATGGACAACTATGTGATCTTGCGGCTCTCTTGGCAGTTTGGGCTTTCGATGCCGCGAGTGAAGGCGTCTCCCAACATCTTGGGCAACACCCTCCGGGCCTTGCGTACCCACACTCCCACCAAGTTCACCGCCAACGAGCGTCGCTGCATGACCTATGCCCAGCACCTGGCCAACGACTTCCCTCTGCTGGCTACGATCGACAGCGGCGTCTACAACTTCGCAAGCGCCAACATGCTCACCACCTATGAGGCAGCCCGTTATATCGCCGGGCGCCTCGGGGCGACGCCTGGCGAGATCGACGAGCTCATCCTCCCCGATACCGAGCGCTATGCCGAGCGTCCTCGCGACTTTCGCTTGGACGGCTCCAAAGCCAAGGCGGCGGGGTTTGGCCTGGCCACCTTCGAGGAGGACGTCCAGCGCTGCCTGAGCGACTTTGGCTATTAAGGCGCGCGCCTAAGCCCAGGGGCTTGGGGAGGGCCATACACACGCGACAGTAAATCGATGCGGCAGCCTGCATGTTTCAAGGACATGCAGGCTGCCCTTTTTTTGAAGGTGTGCGCTATCGCACGGTCATGGGTCGGGCTTGGCCGGCGGCCACGATGGCGAGCCGTCCGTTGGGGGTCGCGGCCTGAGTGCCCACGTCGTTGGCGACCGTCGCACCCAAGGCTTCGGCCAGGGCCCCTACCGCCAGAGAAGGCCGGTTGTTTTCCTGGGATAGATGCATGGCCACCACAGCGCGGGTATGGCTCCCCACCAGTTGGGCTGCCGCCTGCGCGGCCTGGCTGTTGGACAGATGGCCCAGGGGGCCGGATACCCGCTGCTTGAGGTAGCCAGGGTAGGGGCCGCTGGCGAGCATGCGCTCGTCGTGATTGGATTCCAGGGCCAGGATGCCTAGGTCGCTCAGGGCTTCGAGGGCGGCGGGCGTCATATAGCCGGTGTCCGTGCAGATCCCTACGGAGTCGTCGCCGCAGCGAATGGAGAGCCCTATCGGATCGCAGACATCATGGCTGGTAGAGAAGGTGGCAACCTCCATGCACCCCAGCGTGAGCGTGCTGCCGGCATCAAAGGTGGCAAAGCCCAGCTGTTCCATGGAGGGGCGCGATGCGGCCGTGCCGCAGCTGGCATAGAGAGTGCCGTCAAAATGCTTGGCGAGCACGGGCAGCCCCTTGGTGTGATCGGAGTGCTCGTGGGTCACCAGGCAGGCGGTGATGCGGGAGAGGTCCACCGAGAGCTCGGCCGCCCGCCGTTTGAGCTCGCGCAGCGAGAGGCCGTCATCGATGAGCAGCGAGTTTGCGGGGCCCTCCACCACGTAGGCGTTCCCTTTGGAACCCGAGGCCAACAGGTGCAAATGCAAACAGGGGTCCACGCAAGGCTCGCTTTCTTGAAGAGGTTGCACGTTCTTATCGGCACCCACAATAAGCCAAGCTCCCGCAGGGCAAAAGCCTACACTTGATAGTTCCAGCGACCTTAAAAAAGGAGGACCCATGACCAGTGTGGCCAGGCGATATGGAGGAGCCTCGGCTCCCTTTGAGAGGCCTGCTACCGCCGATGATCCCAGTTTGGGCGCGCCGGTGGTGCTCATGGTCTCCGGTGGGGCGGACTCCTGCGCGCTCCTGCTTTTGGCCGCCACCTCGCCGCTGGACTTGGAGGACGGTCGAGGGCCGCAGCCCATCGCCCGAGAGCGGCTCCATGTGCTCCATATAAATCATGGGTTGAGGGGCCTGGATGCGGCAGAAGACGCCGAGTTTGTGCGCGACCTGGCTGCCCGCCAGGGGATCCCGGCTACGGTGGTAGAGGCGGATGTGCCTGCCCTCACCCAAGAGACGCCCGGCGAGTCCTTCGAGAGCGTGGCCCGCCAGGTGCGCTATGAGGCAGCCAATCAGCTGGCCAACGAGCTCTCAGCCCAGTGGGGCACCCCGCGCAGCGCCGCCCGCATCCTCACTGCCCATACGGCCAACGATCGCTGCGAGACCTTCTTCATGAACGCCATCCGAGGTTCCGGGGTCGCCGGGCTCTCATCCATCCCTCGGCGCCGCAACCGCATCGTGCGGCCGCTTTTGGACCGCACCCATCAGGACCTCTGCGACTACCTGCGCATGCACGGGGTGGTCTGGCGTGAAGACGCCACCAACTCCGACACCCGCTACCTGAGAAACTACGTGCGCCACGAGCTCGTTCCCGTCGCCGAGAAGAAAAACCCCCGCTTGGCCCAGACGGTTTCGGGCGCCTGCGATATCTTGTCAGACGAAGACGCCTACCTCACCTCCATCGCGGCTCGGGTTCTGCGCGAGGTGACGCGCCGGAGCGATCCAGGCGCCCTGTCGCTGGACGCCAATCGGCTCGCGGCGATGGAGGTGGCCGTCGCCCGCCGGGTGGTGCGCGCCGCATTGTTGCAGGTAGCGCCCGAGGCGCGGCTGGAGGGCCGCCATATCGAGCGTGTCTTGGGCCTGGTGGCCCAAGGCTCCGGCTCCATGACGGCGCCTTTGGGGGTGGATGTATCGGTGCAGTACGGGTTGCTGCGCCTGGCGTCGCGCACCAGCGCGGAGGCGCTGGTAGGGGCCTGGCTGGAAGCGCCGGGAACGCTGGAGCTCCCAGGGGGCAAGATTTTGTCGGCATCGCTAGTGCCCGTAGCGCGAGGGGACGACCCGGTGGGACTGGCCCAGACCTATGCGGCTGAGCGCGGGCCGGTGTCGGTGATGCTGGACGCCGAGGCTGCAGGCGTGCCTCCCGAGGGGGGACGGCTGTGGGTGGCGGGTCCAGAAGCCGGGGAGGTGCTGTGCCCGTTGGGGATGCATGGGCAGTCCAAACGGCTCTCGGACCTTCTGGCTGCCGCCCATATCCCTGCGCGTGAGCGAGGCCAGGTGCCGGTGGTTCACGCGGGCCCCGTAGGCCCGATCTTATGGGTGGCAGGAGTTCGTGCAGACGAGCGCTGCCGGGTCACGAGCGCCACTAAGACACTGTTAGTATTGAATTTCCACCAGCGGGAGCAGGCGGTCCTTTAGGGAAGGCCGTCGCGAGGAGAAAAGGGGACGTCAATGAGTGACAAGGCTGGCTGCGAACTGCATAGCGATATCGAGCGCGTGGTGTTCGCCCAGGAAGAAATCGCCGCTATCGTGCAAACCATGGGAGCGCAGATCACCGAGGATTACAAAGATCGAAACCCATTGCTCATCTGTGTGCTCAAGGGCGCTGTGGTGGTCATGGCCGATCTCATGCGCGCCATCGACACCCCCATTTCCATCGACTTCATGGCGGTGTCCAGCTACGGCGACGGCGCCACGAGCTCCGGCGTGGTGCGCATCGTCAAAGACCTGGATACCCGTATCGAAGGGCGCGACGTGATCATCGTGGAGGACATCTTGGACTCCGGCCTCACGCTCTCCTACCTCATCGACATGCTCAAATCCCGCAGCCCCCGCTCTATCGAAGTGGCCGCTTTTTTGGTGAAAGACCTGCCCGACCGCGATTGTCCTGTAATCCCTAAATATGTTGGTAGTCACGTGCCAAACGAGTTCATCGTGGGGTATGGACTGGACTATGCAGAGCGTTATCGCAACCTGCCCTACATCGGCATCCTCAAGCCGGAGTGCTACTCCTAACGGCTCGAGGGTGGAGGCATAGGGCGCCCATAGCAACAAGGGAGATCCATGGCAGACAACACACCTCAACCGGGCGGCAAAACCCCCAAGGCCCCAAGATGGGAGGGTCGCGCAGCAGCTTTCTCTACACGCTCATTTTGGTGCTGTGCTTTGCGGTGTTCTTCTGGTTCTTCACCGGAGGAAACGGCATTCCCCAAAACGGTGGCAGCGGCCAAGGCTCCGCCACAAACTTAGCTACCAGCGAGTTTGTGGCGGCAGTAAACGACGGTCGCATGAAACAGGCCACCTGGTCTCCCTCTACCGGCAATGTCACCGGCCAGTATTGGGCCCAGAAGGAAGATGTGGGCAAAGACAATACGGCCAAGAATTTCACCAGCACCTACGCCGGTGCAGACTCCCTTGAGGAGCTCATGGCCGCCCACCCAGACGTGGACTTCACGGTGGACACGGCAGACGTCTCTACGGGCACCAGCCTGCTCATAAGCCTGGTGCCCACCATCCTCATCATCGTGTTCATGTTCTATTTCATGAGCCGCATGCAGGGGCAAAACGGCGGCGCCACCCAGTTTGGCAAGACCAAGGCCAAGACTACCGAGGAGACCCGCCCCACCGTCAAGTTCTCAGACGTGGCCGGTGTGGACGAGGCTGTGGCAGAGATCCGCGAGATCCGCGACTTTTTGGTCAACCCCGAGCGCTTCAAGCGCATGGGCGCCAAGATCCCCCACGGCGTGCTGCTCATGGGCCCTCCGGGCACCGGCAAGACGCTTTTGGCCAAGGCGGTGGCTGGCGAGGCCAACGTGCCTTTCTTCTCCATCTCCGGCTCTGACTTCGTAGAGATGTTCGTGGGCGTGGGCGCCAGCCGCGTGCGCGACCTGTTCAAACAGGCCAAGGCGGCCGCCCCCTCCATCGTATTCATCGACGAGATCGACGCCGTGGGCCGCCAGCGTGGCGCCGGCTTGGGCGGCGGCCATGACGAGCGCGAGCAAACCTTGAACCAGCTGCTGGTGGAGATGGACGGCTTCGAGGGCAACGCCGCCGTGATCCTCATCGCTGCCACCAACCGCCCTGACGTCCTCGATCCTGCCCTGCTGCGTCCCGGCCGCTTCGACCGCCAGATCACGGTGGATCGCCCCGACGTCAAGGGTCGCGAGAAGATCCTGCAGGTGCACTCGGCCAACAAGCCTCTGGAGCCGGGCATCGAGTTTGGCGCCCTCGCCAAGCTTACCCCTGGTTTTACCGGCGCAGACTTGGCCAACCTTATGAACGAGGCCGCCCTTTTGGCCGCCCGTCGTAACAAAGAGGCCATCTCCATGGACGAGATCGAAGAGGCCATGGAGCGCGTTATCGCAGGTCCCGAGCGCAAGAGCCGCGTGATCTCTGAGAGCGAGCGCACCACCATCGCCTTCCACGAGTCCGGCCATGCTTTGGTGGGTCACTACCTCTCCCATGCAGACCCGGTGCACAAGATCACTATCGTCCCCCGCGGCCAGGCGCTAGGCTACACCCTGTCGCTGCCAGAGGAGGACCACTTCCTGCAGACCCGCAACGCCATGTTCGAGCAGATCGCCGTGCTTTTGGGTGGCCGCACCGCAGAGGAGATCTTCTGCGAGGACATCACCACCGGCGCCTCCAACGACCTGGAGCGCGCCACCAAGCTGGCCCGCCAGATGGTCACCCGCTACGGCATGTCCAAGGTGCTGGGCACCCAGGTCTTTGGCGAGGCCCAGCATGAGGTATTCTTGGGCCGCGACTACGCCGACAAGCAGGATTACTCCCCTGAGACCGCACTGCGCATCGACGGCGAGGTGGGCCGCATCATGCGCCAGGCCCACGAGAAGGCCCGCCAGATCCTCGAGGAGCACGCAGACCAGATGCGCACCATGGCCAACGTGCTGCTGGAGCGCGAGACCGTCGAGGGCGAGGCCGTGCAAGCCCTGCTCAACGACACTTGGGACGAGTATTTGGCCGCCCATCCGCTGGAAGCTGTCAATCAAGAGGCCGCCAGCCAGGGCCAGGTGGAAGATCCTGCAGGCGACGCCACCCACGACGGCGGCCTGGACCTTTTGGGCTCTGAAGAAAAACATCAGGACGAAGAGAAGCTCGATCACGAGCTTAACCCACGGTCGAACGACGACTCAAAGTAGTCATTGACAGGTCGGGGTTTTATCGGCTTGTATTTTAAAAACATATGAAGCAGGTGCGGCTGGAAGGGATCCGGCTGCACCTGCTATTTTTATGGCATTCGGGGGGCGGCGCCATCTTAGAGGGAGAGTTGGTCGATCACGAGGGGGATCTCGTCGAGGGTATCCACCATGTGGTGCGCTCCTTTTTGAGAAAAGCAAAAGCGCGTCTCGCGCCGGGCAATCACATAATAACGAGCGCATCTTGCAGCTTCGATCCCGGTATTGGAGTCTTCCACAGCTACGCAACGCTGCGGGTTTACACCCAAGAGCCGTGCGGCTTTGAGGTACACATCAGGAGCAGGCTTGGAGTGAGCCACTTCGCTGCCGCTCACCACGGCCGCAAACCGGTCACGTACGCCGCAGCTACAAAGAGCAACCTCTATCTCTGCCGGTGAGGAGCACGAAGCCACGGCACAGGGAATGCCTCGGTCGTGCAAGCCCTCAAGACAGCGGTGCAGTCCGGCCATGGCTAGCTCGCCGAGCCTTCCATCAAGGGCGGCGAAAGCCGGCTCTACTGCCTCCTCAACGCCCAGGTCTGCCCAAGAGGGGTCGGGCTGGGGTACTTGTGCAAACCATCGCTCCAGGTGCTCGCGATATACCGGGGCAGAACATCCAACGATGTCGCTCACCTCGTCCCAGCTCAGAGAGACACCGTGTTGCCCAAAGAAATCCACGAGGATGCGGCAGTAGGCCGCCTCGGTGTCGACGATAACCCCATCCATGTCGAACACGACCGCCTCTACGGTGCCCATAATTCCTCCTGTTTGGAAAATTGGTATCAAGAAGTACGTATATTGTATACAATCACAGAAAGAAGGGACACAATCAAGGGAGATCTCCATGGGGCTGTTTGGGCACAAGGATCCGCAAAAGGTCTTCAACGGGCCTGAATTCACGGTGACGTCGGTCTTGTTTGAGCCGCCGCGCCTCTCGATGCTCCCTTGGGTGGTAGAGGATGCTTCCCGGGGGCTCTGGGCTGTGCGTTTTCCTGGCTGTGAGCCGGCGGTGTTTTGTGATGCGGATCTTCTGGCCTGCCAAATCGTCGAGCGCGCGCCTGAGCCTGAAGGCAACAATCGCGACCTAGCTGCTCGCATCATGGCCAATCCTGCCGCAGTGTCTCGAGCTAATGCTGCAGAGAAGGGGTGCTGCCTAGGGCTCTCTGTGGCGCTGGCGGTGCGCTCTGGCGCAGAGGGCGTTGCCCGCTTGGAGATTCCCGTTATAACAAGGGAGGTCTCCAGAGACTCCCTAGCGTTCAAGAGTCTAAGTGGTTATGCTGAAGAATTAAAGGGTTCCATGGACGCAGTGATTGCAAGAGGGGCCGCGAAGTCCGGGGGAGCGGAGCGCAAGGAATGAGCACAGGGTTAACCGTACCCGCCAAGGATCGTGCCTCTGAGGGCATTCGTTGGCTCATCGCCTCGCGTGGGCTTGGCCCAGGCGATCGCCTCCCGCCCGAGCGTGAACTCTGCGAGCTCGTGGGAGTATCGCGCACAGCTCTTAGGGGCGCCATTGCCGATCTTGTGGCTGGCAATGTGCTTGAGAGCCGCCATGGGTCGGGCACCTATGTGGCAGATCCACGGGTGCTTATGGTTTTTCAAGAAACCTACAACTATGGCGCTGCAGCGCGCGACGTGGGCATGAGGCCGGGCAGCGTGTTGGTGGTCTCTGGGGTGGAGGAAGCTCCCTCTGATGTGGCTCATCGCCTCGCGATACACCCTGGTGACCCGGTGTTTTTTTTCAAGCGGCTGAGGACGGCAGATGGCAGGCCCTGTTCCATAGAGACTGGCTGGATAGATCGGGAGCGCTTCTCGGGTATTGAGAATCACGATTACGCCCAGGAAAGTCTCTACGAGGTACTTGAGCGCGACTACGGCGTTCGTATCTCCCATGGCGAAGAGCGTATCTCGGTGACGCGGGTTCGCGAAGACGAGGCCCCTCTTTTAGGGCTTGCTCCTGGCGCCGCCGCCCTTTACTTTCTTGCCGTCGAGAAGGACGACGCGGGCCTTCCCGTGGAGTTCAGCCGGCATATCATCCGCGCCGATCGCTATCATTTTGCGAGCAACGACCTGCCTGAGCATCTCAAGAGAAAGGTGGGTAAAAAGCCGTGGCTTTTCTCGTAACCCCGGGGGCTCTATCCCGAGAAGAACCCTTCTACCTTAGCATTCGTCGAATCATTGCCGAACGTATCGAGCGCGGCGACTATCCAGCCGGCGTCGCCTTGCCCTCTGAGAATGAGTTGGCAGATGAGTTTGGCTGCACGCGGCTCACGGTGCGAAACGCCGTGGGAGAGCTTGTGGATCGCGGCTTTGTGCGCCGCGTCCAAGGCAAAGGAGCCTTTGTGGTGAGCCTTTGGGATGGAGCCGAGGCTACCGGCATGGGGTTCCGAGAAATGGTTAGAGTGCACGATGCGGAGCCCTCGGTGCGCATTCTCTCGCGCTCACGACGCCTTGCAGGCCCCCTTTTTGCAGACCTTTTTGGGGTAGATCCCGAGGACGAGGTGTATGGCGTGCGCCGGCTCAACAGCGTTAACGGCGTTCCGGTTTCTATTGAGAGCGCCCTTATTCCGCTTGAGCTCTTTCCTGCTATCGAAGTTATGGATGTGGCTGTCTTTAGCCTTTACGAGACCTATGCGATGTACGGGCATGAAGTGGTAGGCACCCAAGAGGTCCTTGGTTTGACCGAGCTTTCAGCACGGGATGCGGGGCTTCTCCGCGTGCGAGCAGGGGATCCCGCCATGACCCTAGACTGTGTGAGCTATGACAGCGATGGTCGAGCCGTCGAGTATGTGAGAGCCCTTAACCTCGGTGATCGTGGGGGTTACGTCTACACCTATTGATCGTGTTCGCGACCATGCATTGAGGATGGGACACGGCAATGCTACCGTTTGTCCCTTAATAAACTACCGTTCGCCGGTATCCCCTGGTTATCATGAATTGGTATCAAAAGAGTGTTAGCTTGTTTATAGCAAATGGTTATAAAAAGTCCCCACTTGTACTCTTCCCATCGTCAAACATCGATCGTAAGGAAGGCTGCGGTGAAGTCGAAGATCCCCACGATGCTCGATTACGCCCGTGCGGCACAAGATCGTATGGTCGAGAACCTCGATCGCTCGGCAGAGCTCACCTGTTGGTTGGTAGATTCCTATGCAGCGACGCTCAGGCGTCCCGGAGGACCGGCGATTCGCATCATCGCCTCTGGGTCCTCTCGCCACGCAGCTGATTGCGCCCGCGATTTCATGGCGCAAACCCTTCAAGAACAAGTATCTGTGGTGACCCCGGAGCGCTTCATGGCCTTCGAGCACGATTACCCGGCCAACGCATTCAACGTGGTCATTTCTCAAAGTGGCTACTCCACCAACGTGATAGCGGCTCTCGACTTTTTGCGCGATCGCGGCAAGCCTTCTGTTGTGCTTACGGCAAACCCCCAATCGCCCGCTGCAGAGCATGCCGATGTGGCCGTGGACTACGGTTGCGGGCTCGAGGCGGTGGACTTTGTCACACAGGGCATGCTCACTTTGGTCGAATTCCTCATGTTCTTCGCGCTCTACGGAGCAGAGGAGGCGGGAACCCTCGGGCAGCAAGGCCTTGTGGAGGGGCTTGCTGCCGTCGAGGACGCCGTGGCTGCCCATCGTGCCTGCTTGCCCGTGGCCGACGCCTTTGTCGAGCGGCACATAGGCGAGCTTTCTCGCCGCTCTCCCGCTCTCATCGTGGGCAACGGCCCTGCCTGGGGCGTTGCCGAGGAGGCCTCCCTCAAGTTCCAAGAGACGCTCAAGATAAGCGCCGCCCCCTTCGAGGGCGAGGAGTTCCTGCATGGCCCCGAGATGCAAGTGGCCCCCGGCCACCTCGTGTTTATCCAAGACGACCCCGTTGGCTCACCTCGCCTTGCCCGCTGCGCTCAGGTCATGGCTCAGGTAACGCCCTCGGCATGGCTGCTTACAGCGCATCCCCAGGGCAAGGACTTTGAGGTGCCCTTGCCTTCCTGCGCAAACCCCCTCTGCACTGCCATTCCCAATCTCGCATTTTTCCAGGTGGTGGCAGCGACGGTGGCCGAGGCGACAAAGTCCTGGGACGTCCATCCGTTTTTAGCTGCCCATGAGGGCGAGCTTGGTAGCAAGGCCGCCGGCTACGACGAAGCCCAAGCCAAGCTGGAGCAGCGCGCATCCACTTTGTAGACACGGCGCGTACCTTAAAGCGCCTGTGCCAAGGGTGGCCGCCGGTACCCGACCGCCCCATACCATTCGAGAGAGAGTGAGAGGAATATCGTGAAAGAGACTGAGAAGGTTGAGATCATGCACTTCGACCAGGAGGGCTACCTCGCCGATGGAGAGGCCCTTCATGAGACCGGCAAGCTCATGGCTGCTATGGCAGATTCCGTGGCCGACGAGGGCTACGACGCTATCTTCCTCATGGGCGTAGGCGGCACATGGGATGAACTCATGCAGCTCGAATACATGATGAACAAGTACGGCGACAAGGATCTCGAGGTCTATCTCATCCATGCCGCCGAATGGCTAGTGGCAGGGCACAAGCGCATGACCGAGCGCTCTGTGGTGCTCACTGCTTCTGAGAGTGGCACTACGCCCGAGATCCTCGAGGCCGTGGCGAAGCTCAAGGAGATGGGCGTGCGCGTGGTGGCCATGACCAAGCCCGACGGCCCCATTGGCAAGGCGGTGGGTGCGAAAAACTGCGTGGCCATGGCGTCCAACCACGGTGCTGGCGGGTGCGAGGGCGGTTATTATCTCGCTGATTGTTTTGGTCTTAAGCTCCTTGAGCGCCGCGGGTGCTTCCCGGAGTACGAGCGCTTCATCGAGCAGTGTCGCGGGATCTGGGCCGATCTCATCGATATTCGCAAGTCGTTCGAGCCCGTTGCCGAGAAGATCGCGCGCTCCTATGCCCTTGCCCCTTACACCATGTTCGTGGGTTCTGGCGCCCTATGGGGGGAGACCATTCTGTTCGCCATGTGCATTCTCGAGGAGATGCAGTGGAAGCGCACGCGCTATGTGAGCTCTGCAGACTTCTTCCATGGCACTCTCGAGCTTGTGGAAGAGGGCGTCCCCGTGGTGCTCTTCAAGGGCGTCGACGAGTATCGCAAGCTCGATGAGCGCGTGGAGGCGTTCCTTAAGAGTGGCCGCACGGGCGACAACGACATCGTTGTCATCGATATCGACGAGTTTGCGACGCCCTCCATTGACAAGGAGTTCCGCACCATCGTAAGCCCGTGGATTCTCTCATCCCTTGTGACCGATCGCGTGGCTGCCTACTACGAGACCGTCACCAAGCATAACCTCAACTATCGCCGTTACTACCACCAGTTCGAGTACTAACACGTAGCCGTGGCCCGCAGGGTGTTGGCCACGGCACAGGGGAGGGAGACTCATGAGAAGGTTCGTCATCGCATCCCACGCCCACTTCGCCCAGGGGATCGCCGAGGCTTTAGCGTTTCTTGTGGGGGAGCGCGAGGACCTCGCGACGGTATGTTTGTTCGTCGATGGCAACGACGACGTAGCAGCTGCGGCGACAGAGGCCGTAGGCGCAGGGGATGACGAGGTCGTGGTGTGCTGCGACATTCTTGGAGGGTCGGTGTGCAATGAGTTCACCAAGCTCCTTGCAAAAACCCCCAACCTTCATGTGGTGGCCAACATGAGCCTCCCTCTCTTGATCTCCCTGCTCTTCTCCGATCCCGCCGAACCCATTGAGGAGGTGGTGCGCCAAGCCGTGGCTTCGCCGGATGTGGCGCCTAAATATGTGAACGATCTCGTGGCATCTGAGGATGTCGAGGAAGAGGAGTTTTGAGACCGGCTTTGAGGTTTGGGCTTGCACATCCATCCGTTCGTCTCTAATTCCTGGGGGTATTAAAAATGATTCTATTGTTGAGGGTCGATCATCGATTGCTCCATGGGCAAGTCGCTGTTTCGTGGTGCCAGGGACTGGGTGCCAACTGCGTCTTTTGCGTTGGCGACCACGTCGCCAACGATCCTGTATGGAAGACTACGCTCAAGTTGGGCAAGCCCGCTGGCTGCAAGTTGGTCATCAAGGATATGGACCATGCCGTCGAAGCCATCAATTCTGGCGTTACCGATAAGTACCGCATGATCGTCAGCGTGCAAACCATCGCCGAGGCTAAAGAGCTTGCCGATCGCTGCCCTGCAGTGACTAGCATCAACCTGGGCAACACCAAGGCGAGTCCCACAACCCGGGAGGTCTCTCGCCAGATCTTCCTCGAGCCAGAGGAGGAGGTCATGATCCGCGAACTTCTCGACCGGGGCGTCGAGGTGGAGATCAGGCCTTTGGCCGATGACCCTAAGGTTGACGCTGCCTCCGTGCTCTAGGGCTATCCCTTCGAATCCACTCCACAGATTGGCAAAATCATGATTGTACAAGCTGTACTCGTCGGCCTTATTGGTGCCCTCGGGTGTCTCGATTACCAGCTGGGCACACTTTATATGTTCAGACCCATCGTCATGTGCCCTCTAGTGGGCCTGGCTCTGGGTGATCTTCAGACCGGCCTCGCCGTGGGCGCCAGCCTCGAGCTGCTCTTCATGGGATCCATCTCCATCGGCGCCTACGTGCCACCCAACGAGACCATTGGCGGCGTGCTCGCGTGCGCGTTTGCCATCTCGCTTGGCGAGGGCACGGAGGCAGCCATCGCCTTGGCCATGCCTATTGCAGTGCTCTCGCTGGCCATTGGCAACTTGCTTCAGCCCATTTGGCCCTTCTTTGTCGACAAAGCTGATTCTTTTGCTAAGAAAGGCAATCTTAAAGGCATCTATGCTGTGCACTGGGGCATTGGCCTTTGGGGGTGCGTTGAATACTTCTTGCTCTGTGGTGGCGCATTCCTTCTTGGCGTAGACGCTGTTCAGGGCATCCTCGACTGGATTCCCAGCTTTATCCTGGACGGCTTTGGCGTCGCGGCAAACCTGCTTCCTGCCATGGGCTTTGCTATGCTCGGCCGTCTTGTGATTACCAAGAAGCTCGTTCCCTTCTACTTCTTGGGCTTCTTGCTCTGCAGCTACATGGGGGTGCCGGTGCTGGGTGTGGCCATCCTTGCCATCATCATTGGCATTGAGAAGTTCGATCTTATCAACATGGACATGGGAGCTCAGGTAGCCCTCGAGGGAGATGACGACGATGACTTCTGATGTGATGAACCTCAATGTCACCAATCTGGGCGACCAGGTCGAAGATGAGGATATGATTACCCATAAGGACCTGGTTAAATCGGCCTTGGGTGTGGGGTCTTTGGGCATGGAGTTCTCCTGGACCTACTACAAGCAGATGAACATTGCCTTTTGCCTCATGCTTGCAAACATGCTCAAGAAGATCTATAGGAACGACCCCGAGGGCTATAAGGCTGCTCTCGAGCGACATCTAGCCTTCTTTAACATCACTGTGCAGTTCGCTCCCTTCGTGGGTGGCGTGGCCATCTCCATGGAGGAGCGTGTGGCCAGGGGCGAGATCGAGCCAGAGTCGGTGAACGACGTCAAGGCGGCGCTCATGGGCCCGCTCTCAGGCATCGGTGATTCTATATTCCTTGCCACTATTCGTGTTATCGCTGCCGCTGTGGGTATCGCTCTTTGCCAAGCGGGCAACCCCTTTGGCCCCATCGCCTTTTTGCTCATCTATAACATCCCCGGCTTTTGGCTGAGGATCTGGGGTGTCCAGAAAGGTTACGAACTTGGTGTGGATTTCCTTGCCAAGGCGCAGGAAAACGGCCTTATGACCAAGGTGATGACCGCCGTATCCATTGTGGGCATCATGGTGGTCGGAGCCATGAGCGTGGACATGTTCTGGGCATCAATCCCCATAGAGATCGGCGTGGGTGAGAATGTGCAGACGGTCCAGGATATCCTCGACGGCATCATGCCGGGCATGCTGGGCATGGCGGCATTCTGGATTTATTATTGGCTCCTCTCTAAGAAAATAAGCCCCTCGTGGCTCATCGTAGGATCGATGCTGCTTGGCGTAGTGGGCGTCTACTTTGGATTCTTGGCTTAACCCCCAGGGACGGGCGGCGGCCGGCTGAGGTTGGCCGCCGCCCTTTTTGTGTGGTCACAAGATGGGTGGATGGAATTGCGAATTACCTCGGAAAGGGGCGCCTCTGCGCCGTGTGATAAAAGATGAGAAGAACCGTCGATGCCACCATGGAGGAACCCCGCCTCTCGAGGGCAGAGGTCGACCTGATTTGGATCGAGTCACTCCAGTGGTGCGCTAACAACGCTGTCTACTTCTTGGGCCTCATCGGCGCCGCCACCTATGATCTTTCTGGTGGCGCATTTCTTGTTGCCGCGGTCACCTTAGTGCGCAATCTATGTGTCTCGGCTGGCAACGCCTTGGCAGGGCCGGCCATCGATAGGGTTGGGCCGCGCCGGGTAGCCATGGTTACAGTGGCCTTGGCTGCGGTGTCGAGCCTCGTGATGGGGGTTGTGCCCATCAGCGTGCCGTCCTTGATCTTCGCAGCGGTTTTTCTGGGGATTTGCGGTGGCTTCCTCAACACCACCACCCACGCCTATCCAAGCTACCTTCAGCCAGACGAGCAGGGCAGGCAACGGCTCAACGGCCTTTTGGTGTTCTATAGCAACATTGCTTTCACCCTAGGGCCCGTCGCAGGCGGGCTTTTGGTGGGTGTGTTGCCCACTAACTCAGTCTATTTGTTCATGGCGGTCGTCATGGCGGTGACCTTTCTATTTGCCCGTGATTGCAAAGAGCGGGTAAAGCCTGCCGGCGAAGATGACAGGCTCACGGGCGTAATCTCGGGCATGGTGGAGGGCGCGCGCATGACCTTTGACAATCGCGATCTTCTTGTCATCTTCGTCTCGGGGTTTTTAGGTTTCTTTGCCTTTGGCGCCTTCGACTCTTTAGAGTCGCTGTTCTATCGCGATGTCCTTCAGGTGGATATCGTGTGGCTGGGATGGCTCTCTGCCGTGGTGGGCCTTACCTCGTCGGTGGGCGCTTGGGTGCTCACCCGCATACCCACTTCCCGGGTTAATCTGGGCCTGCTTTTGGGCTCACTCTTTGTGGTGGGCGTGGGCTCCATGGTCTATGTGGGAACCAACATTTTGTGGGTGGCCATTCTCGGCCAGGCTGTCAATGGTTTTGCCTGGGGCTTCTTAGAGCCAGTGCAAATGACGCTGGTACAGCAGGAGACGCCCATCGCCTCCCTCGGGCGCGTCATGGGGTTTGTGCGCTTTGGCCTCATGAGCGCTGGCGTGGTGCCCTTGTTGGCAGCCCCCTTTTTGGCTGATGTCCTTGGTGTCCAGCGGGTGCTTTTTGGCGCCTCGTGCATCATCGCAGCGGTGGGTGCGGCGTTTTGCATGTGGTGGTGCCTGAGAAGCAAAAAGGAATAGCTGCCGCAGAGGTCCTGCGCCCCGTGACCTGCGGCTTTGTTAGATCACCAGATTCTGCGGCGCACCCTGGCAATAGGCTGCAACATTTTCAAAGGCTATGGTGGCGCGTCGAACCATGGCTTCGGCAGTGAAGTAGCCCACGTGAGGTGTGAGTACCGTATGGGGCGCCTTAAGGAGCGGGTTGGTAGAGGGTAGCGGCGGCTCCTGGTCAAAGACGTCGATAGCGGCCCCAGCAAGATGACCAGAGGTGAGAGCCTGGGCAAGAGCCGGGGTGTCCACGATAGGCCCACGGGCACAATTCACCAGATAGCTGCCGGGTTTCATGGTGGCGATCTTCTCGGCATCGAGAAAACCCCGCGTCTCAGGAGTCAGGGGCAGGTGCACCGTAAGGATGTCTGAGTGAGTCAGAAAATCTTTGAGGCCCGGATACTCTACGCCCAGGGCGACGCAGTGAGGATTTTGATGGCGCGCGTAGCCCAAGACACGAGCTCCAAAGGCTAAAAAGAGCTGGGCCACCCGAGTTCCAATGTGACCGGTGCCCAAAATGCCTACGGTCTTGCTCGCGATCTCGGTACCCAGAAGGCCTTGGGAGGTGCCTCCGCTGCGCGTTGCCTGCTGGCAGGCGGGTATCTGGCGCAAAAGGTCTACGGTAAGTCCGCACACGAGCTCGGCCACCGAGGTGTCGGAGTAGCCCGCGCAATTGCTCAGGAGGATGCCGCGGGCGCGGCAGGCGTCCAGGGCCACTTGATCTACTCCAGTGAAGGCGATGTCGACAAACTTGAGTTGGGGGAGGGCTTGGATGACCTGCGCCGGCAGGGGCGTGTTGTCGATGATGATAATGTCGGCGCCCTGGGCTCGTTGGATCAGCTGGCCAGGATCTTTGGTGGGGGTGTCGTAGGCCTTGAAGCGATGGCCTGCGGCTTTGAGCGGGGCGGCGAGCGTATTTATGGTTTCTTGGGGCACCAAGAGGGGCTCGAGCAAGACGATGTTCATAAAAATGCTCCTTTCTCTTGTGCATCCTAACCTACAGATTGCTAGCGGAGTTTCGGCAGAGGCGCGCAGACCCGTGAGCGTGATGAAGGCCTATGAAGGTCTTGGTGCACGCGCTTGTAGGACTTCCCTAAAATCCATAGGCGCGAAGTCCTATGAAGGGACCATTTAGCCGTTGATAGATGTCTCTTCCGGGTACCTTAATGGGGCAGACATGCTCGCTGAAGGGTTGGGAGATGAGGTCATGGCGCTCTTTGAAGCAGAGCATCTCAAGACTCGCTATCTGAGCCATGGAAAGCCCTTCTCGCCCTTCGAGGACGTGTCGTTTTTCTTAGAGGCTGGGGGTGTTTACGATCTCACCGGCCCCTCGGGTTCAGGCAAGACCACTCTTTTGAGAGTCTGTGCTCGACTGCTCCCCAAAACCGCCGGCACTCTGCGTCTTAACGGCCAGGATTCCGATGGGATGAGCCCGGTGGCCTGGCGCCGTCAGGTGTGTTTGGTGCCTCAGCAGAGCGTACTGGTGCCCGGCACGGTGGGCGACAACCTCAGGCTTCCCTGGACGCTCAAGGTCAACGCAGGCATCACTCCTCCAGCTGACGAGGAGCTGCAAGCGCTTTTGGACGCAGTGGATCTTAACGAGGTGAGCTGTCATATGGATGCCTCCCAACTCTCCGGCGGCCAGCAGGCGCGAGTGGCGCTCCTGCGGGCGTTTGTGACCCACCCAAAAGTGCTGCTCTTAGACGAGGTAGATGCTGGCCTCGATGATGAGTCGGCCAAGGCGGTGGGGCTTCTCTGCCGCTCTGTGGCACAAAAAGAAGGCTCGGCTGTGCTGCGCATTCGCCATAGGCCTCCCGACGGATTTGCCACCGCCACCTTTGTACTGGCCCAGGGCGTGATGAGCCGCCGCGAGGCTGCAGGAGGCGACAAATCATGACTGGCGGTGTGGTAAACATCGGCTACCCTCAGCTCCTGCTCGCAGTGGCTCTTATAGCGGTGGACCTCCTGGCCTCCTGGAAGCTGCGCTTGGGGCTGGTAAAATCCATCACCATCTCCACGGTCCGACTGCTCATCCAGCTTTTGGCCTTGGGCTTTGTGCTGGGCTACCTCTTTCAATATCAAACCTTTTGGTGGGTTGCATTGGCAGTGGCGGTGATGTCTCTGGCGGCCACCCAGATCGCCTGCGACCGCACCCGCAAAACGGTGCACGGCATAGCCCCCAGCGTTTTTCTCTCCATCTTTGTGCCGTCGGTGTCGGTGGCCCTGGTGGTGGTTGACGGGGTTATCGGCGCGACGCCTTGGTGGAACGCCCAGCAACTCATCCCCATTATGGGCATGGTGATGGGCAACGCACTGTCCTCGGTGTCGGTGGCCATCGAGCGCCTTTTTGCCGACATGGACGCGCGCAGCCAGGAGATGTATACGCTGGTGGCGCTGGGGGCAACCCCTCGGGAAGCGGCGTTTCCCTCCATCAAGGCGGCAGTGTCGGCGGGCATGGCGCCTACCCTGGCTACCATGTGTGCCGCTGGCATCGTGCAGATCCCCGGGATGATGAGCGGCCAGATCCTGGCCGGGGCAGATCCTATGGTGGCGGCCAAATACCAGATCGTGGTGCTGCTTATGATCAGCGCTGCCAGCACCGCGGCCATCGTGGCTGCCTGTTATCTGGCCTACAAGCGGCGCTTTAGCTCGGAGGGCTACTATCTGGAGCCGGGCCTTAGAGATGACCTCTCTCAGAAGGGTCCAAGGCCCTAGAGGCATGAGGGTTACGCTCTTGCGACACTAAAGGCGCTGGGGTGTTGAGAAGGCACACCAACGCCTAGACTTATCTCAGTATGAATGAGGGGAGCCTTCATGGATCACATGCCTGTCAACGCCACCATGTATGACTACGGTGCGCAAAAATCGTCCATCCGCGAGATCGCTGCCTACGGCGCCGCACGCAAGGCGCAGATCGGCGCCCAAAACGTCTTCGACTTCTCGCTGGGAAACCCCTCGGTGCCGGCGCCCCCTCAGGTGCGCAAGGCCATTCAAGAGGCCCTGGAGCTGCCTTCGCTGGAGCTCCACGGCTATACGCCGGCAGCGGGTCTCATGAGCTGCCGATCTGCAGTGGCCAACTCCATCAACCGCCGCTTTGGCACGGGCTACGATGCCTCTGACTTCTTCATGACGGTGGGTGCCGCCGCCTCGCTTTCCTGTGTGTTCAACGCGGTGGTGGTCCCCGGCGACGAGGTCATCGTGATCTCTCCCTACTTCCCTGAGTACAAGGTGTGGATCGAGACCGCCGGCGCCACCTGCGTCGAGGTGCCTGCGCTGCCAGACACCTTCAACCTTGATGTGGAGGCCATTGCCGCCGCCCTCAATGCCCGCACCAAGGCCGTGGTGATCAACTCTCCCAACAACCCCGTGGGCGTGGTCTACGACGCCGAGACGCTGGCTCGTTTGGCCGTAGCCCTGGAGAAAGCCGAGCGCACCTTTGGCTCCACCATCTATCTGGTGAGCGACGAGCCCTATCGCGAGATCACCTACGGAGCCGAGGTCCCCTGGGTTCCCGGCGTCTACGACCGCACGCTGGTGTGCTACTCCTACTCCAAGTCGCTGTCTTTGCCCGGCGAGCGCGTGGGCTGGGTGCTTGTCCCCAACACCAATCAAAATCACGACCTGCTGGTAAACGCCGTGGCAGGCGCCGCCCGTGCCCTGGGCTTTGTGTGCGCTCCCTCGCTCTTTCAGCGCGTCATCGAGCGCTGCGTGGACGTCCCTGCAGACGTGGCCGCCTATGCCGAGAACCGCAGCCTCCTTACCCGCGGCCTCTCTGGCCTTGGCTATGAGTATGTGGAGCCCGAAGGCGCCTTCTACCTGTGGGTCAAAGCCTTAGAGCCCGACGCTCAAGCCTTCTTCGAGCGCGCCAAGTCCTTCGAGCTGCTGCCGGTGCCCAGTGATTCTTTTGGTTGTTCTGGCTGGGTGCGCGTGGGTTACTGCGTCTCCCGTGAGACCATAGCAAACTCCATGGGCGCCTGGGCGTCTTTGATGGAGAGCTATCGCCAGTAAAAGCCCGACCCCCGCGGGAGGCCGGCATACAAGTTTGGGAGCACTACTGTGGCCTTGGAAAACCGCTGCGACGTCCATATCCATACCGTCTTTTCCTATCATGCCTATTCCACAGTGGAAGAGAATGTGCGCGCAGCTCATGATCGCGGGTTGGAGATCCTGGGAATCGCCGACCATTTTTCGCCGTTGGTATCAGTCTCAGGCGATTTTAGGGAGTACCAGCACTTTGTCAACCAAAACTGCTGGCCTCGCCAGTGGATGGGCGTCACCTTGCTGCGCGGCGCCGAGGTAGACATCGTCGACCTGGAGGGCACCTTCTTTGGGGCTGCCAAAGACAAGACCTCGGGCTTCTTTGGCGAAGGGCGTGCGCCCTTCAGCCTGCTGGAGGAGTGCACGCGCGACTGCGATTATCTGGTGGCCTCGGTCCACGAGAAGGGTTTTGCTGCCGGAGCCACTCCCGAGCAGCTCGCAGCCATGTATGGTGCCGCTGCCTGCCATCCCAAGGTGCTCATCCTAGGCCACATTGGCCGCACGGGGCTTCCCTTCGACATCGACAGCCTTCTGGATGTGGTGGCCGCCCAGCACAAGCTAGTGGAGATCAATGAGCATAGCTTTGACTTGAGTGCCGGCGCCAGCCCTGTCATGGAGGCTCGTTGCGAGGCCATTGTGCGTGCCTGCGCCGAGCGCGACATCTCCATAGCCGTCAACACCGACGCCCACATAAGCTTTGATGTGGGCCGCGTGCCACGTGCCATGGCGCTGCTCAAGCGCGTGGGCTTCCCTGAACGCCTTGTCGCCACCCGCTCCGCCGAGGCCTTCCTCGAGGCTGCCGCCCCCGTCTTCTCGCTCTAGCGGCGCTTCGCCCCAGGCGCTTTCGGCCACCTGCCGCCGCCGGCCCACCCGCAGCTTCCCACTGCCAAGCGCCGGCACATATCGGCTAGGGCGAGCCCCCTGAGGTTTTCGTGGCTTAGGCGTGCTGACGTATCCTAAAAGCCTAGTTGGGCAGGAACACTTCAATGCGTGACCATCCTTTGTGAGGGGGCTGCTTTGAAGAAGTTCGTATCGTGGAACGTCAATGGCATCCGTGCCATCATGCGCAAGAATTTTATGGAAGTCTTCGATGCCCAAGCTGCCGATTGCTTTGGCGTCCAGGAGACGAAATGCCAAGAGGGCCAGGTAGAGCTCGATCTGCCGGGCTACTATCAAACCTGGTCCTATGCCGAGAAAAAAGGCTACAGCGGCACGGCGGTCTTCTCTCGCGAGAAACCCATTCAGGTGGTGCGCAAGACGGGCCTTGAGGTGGCAGACGTCGAGGGCCGCATCTGCGCCTGCGAGTTCGAGCCCTACTGGTTTGTCTCAGTCTACTCGCCCAACTCCCAAGACCAGCTGCAGCGCCTGAGCATCCGCGAGGAGTGGGACAAGCACCTCACTCATTTGCTGGACGACATGGCCAAGGACAAGCCAGTGATTTTGTGCGGCGACCTCAATGTGGCCCATGAGCCCATCGACCTCAAAGATCCCGAGAAGAACGCTGGCCATGCAGGCTTTACCAATGCTGAGCGCGACGATCTCACGCGTCTTTTGGACTCCGGCTTCACTGACACCTTCCGCTACCTGCACCCCGATCAGGCAGACACCTACACTTGGTGGAGCTATCGCGAGCGCGGCCGCCTTTCCAACACTGGCTGGCGCCTGGATTACTTCCTGGTCTCCAATGACCTGCGCGACAAGATCTCCGGCGCAGCGTGCCTTATGGATACCGAGGGCTCCGACCACTGCCCCATCACACTGGAGCTGGATATCTAGAGCTCCAAGCGAGTCCCGCATCGGGCCCCAAAGAAACCCCAGCTACAGGTGCTGGGGTTTCTCGGTATCTTGAGAGCCCGATGGGCGTCCGTGACGAGCTGCTGGGTAGAGGGCGGGTTTCTGGGCCGTCTAGCGGCAGAAGGCGATGACGCGCTCGAGGTCGCGGGCGGCTTGGATGTAGCCCAGGTCCCAGGCTTCCTCGAGCTTCTGGGTGTCTAAGGTGGAGTTTTGCACCGGCATGGTGTCGGGGCGGATCACCAGTGCGCGGCCTTGGCGCTCCAGCTCTTCCAGCTGAGCGAGGGCGGCGTTGTAGCGCTGGGGGCGGGTGATGAGGGCCTCGGCAACCAGGGGGTAGGCACCAAAGGTGCGGCGGATGAGCATCTTGTGCGCCGTGCCGTAGGTTTGCTTGCGGTAGCCCCGGGGACGTGTGGCGATGACCACGAGTTTTTCTGCGCCGTCGGCCAGTGCCATGGGGTGGGGAAGCCCTGCGCCTTCTCCCAGACCACCGTCAAACATCACTTCGCCGTCTAGGGCGATGGGGTTCATGAGCAGGGGCATGGTGGAGCTGGCGCGGCAGTGGCTGGCCAGGTCGACGGCGTCTTTGTAGTCGCGTTTGTGCCATACCACCGTGCGGCCGGTGGTGGCAGAGAACGCCTGCATCACGGCTTCGGCCGGGTTGTCGCAGAAGGCCTGCCATTGTATGGGCACTTCGCCTGAGGCCACGCAACCCTCGTAGAGGTAGTCGGAGTTAAAGAAGCCGTCGCCGCGCATGAAGTGGGAAAGGCCGCCAAAACGGGGGTCCTCGGCATAGTCCACGAACTGCAGGCGGGAGCGGCGAGGGTCGCGGGCCACATGGTTTGCAGTGAGCGAGGAGCCGGCCGAGATTCCGCAGACATAGGGAAATTCCAAGCCTACCTCGGTGATAGCTTGAGAGAAGGCCCCGGTGTAGGCTGCGCGCATTCCGCCGCCTTCGAAGCACAGGGCGGCATTGGCGGTGTAGGGCATGGCACACTTCCAATCACGGGAGAGCGGGTGGAACCCGATCGAACATCATGGCATTGTACTGTGGGAGCAAAGGAGTGAGCCATGGAGTTGATAACTGATATCGCGGAGGCCCAGCAAGCGTTGGCCCACGCGGTGGACGAGAGCCAAAACCTGGTGTTCTTGGGAGGCGCAGGGGTCTCGGTGGCCAGCGGCATCCCGGACTTTCGCTCGGTGGACGGGCTTTATCGCCAGAAGTTCGACTATCCGCCCGAGACCATGCTCTCCCACGAGTTTTACGAGACGCACCCTGAGGAGTTCTTTCGGTTTTACAAAGAAAAGATGATTCCTCGTGGGGCAAAACCCAACCAAGCCCACTGCAAGTTGGCTCAGTTGGAGCAGGACGGCCCCTTGAAGGCGGTGCTCACCCAAAACATCGACGGCTTGCATCAGATGGCCGGCAGCAAGAACGTGCTGGAGCTTCATGGCTCGGTGCACCGCAACAAGTGCCTGCGCTGCGGCGAGGTCTACTCGGCCCAATGGGTGCTGGATCAGCCGGGAGTGCCGGCATGCGACCAGTGCGGCGGCCCCATCAAACCGGACGTGGTGCTCTATGGAGAGGCCCTTGACCAGCAGGTCCTCAATGCCGCGGCCGATGCGGTGGCCGGCTGCGACACCCTTGTCATAGGGGGGACCTCTTTGGTGGTATGGCCTGTGGCCGGCTTGGTGCAGCTCTTTGGCGGCAAGAGGCTCATCATGGTGAACCTTCAGCCTACGCCCCAGGACGCGGTGGCAGACCTCATGATCCGCGTGCCTATCGAGAAAGCCTTCGACTTCTAGGGATTCTCTCGGGGGCTCGTGTTACTCCTAGGCGACGCGAGCCAGAGCCCGCAGGAGAGGCCCAACCCGGAAGGCTGAGGGTTTCTCGGCAGCCTGGGGGTGCGAATATCATTTTTTGCCCTAGGCTACAATTTGAAAGATCACGAGCAGCGCCATTTCCCAAACCTGCGGCCCATAGCAGGCAGGGAAGGCGGCATTCAGAGTGCGTGGGCCTGCGGGCCCCGCCGTAGACGGAGGAGGGCCATGGCGGCCGAGCACGGTATGGATCGGGCAAAGATCGAGGCAGGGGTGCGCCTGATGCTTGAGGGCATGGGCGAGGACCCCGAGCGCGAGGGGCTCAAAGACACGCCGGCGCGCGTGGCTCGGGCTATGGAGGAGTGCTGCGGAGGGCTTGGGCGCGATGCCGCCGAGCTTTTCTCGGTGACCTTCGACGCAGAGTGCCACGACGTGGTCATCGTGCGCGACATCGCCTTTTACTCCCTGTGCGAGCATCACTTGCTGCCCTTTTTTGGCGTGGCCCACATCGCCTACATCCCCGGCGACGACGGCCGGGTCTGCGGCATCTCCAAGCTGGCCCGAGCGGTGGAGCTCTATGCGAGGCGCCCGCAGCTGCAGGAGCGCCTATGCGCCCAGGTGGCCGACGCCATCGTGGAAAACCTCGAGCCCCGCGGCGTGGTGGTCGTCATGGAGGCCGAGCATCTGTGCATGACCATGCGCGGGGTAAGGAAGCCCGGGGCGCGCACCACCACCTCGGCGGTGAGGGGCTGCTTTGCCAAGAACCCCACCACCCGCGCCGAGGCTTTGAAGCTCATCTTCGACGGCACCCACGCGTAAGGAGGCGCCATGCTTAGAGAGGACTTTGCCACCTGGCAGTGCGGCGACCGCGAGCTGTCGCTGGCCCGCCCGCGCATCATGGGCGTGCTCAATGTGACGCCGGACTCGTTCTCCGACGGCGGCCAGAACTTCGATCCCGACCTGGCCGTCGCCCGCGGCCTGGAGCTTTTGGACCAAGGCGCAGACATCGTGGACGTGGGCGGCGAGTCCACACGCCCCGGCTTTGTGCCCGTAGACCCCGACGAAGAGGCTCGCCGCGTCCTGCCTGTCATCCGCGAGCTGGCGCGGGCGGGGGCCCTGGTCTCGGTGGACACCCGCCATGCCTCGGTGGCCGCCATGGCCCTGCGCATGGGGGCGCGCATCGTCAACGACGTCACCGGTTTTACCGACCCCGCCATGGTCTCTGTGGCCACCGGCTCCAACTGCGGTTTGGTGGTAGTCCATGCAGGCGAGGTCTCCGACCATCCCCAGCGCAAGTCCGTGCTCTTAGACTCCGACCCTCGCGCTCGGGCCCAAGAAGCTGCCGAGAAACCCGCCCCCGCCGCCGGTGAGCCTTCTGCCGCTGGAGCGTCTGAGGATGCAGCCGGCGACGAAGCTGCGGCCCAGGAAGGCGCTGCTTCTGGCGAGGTCGCCCCAGCCTCCGTGCCCGAGGGCGCCACCGGCCCTGCAGGTTCTGCGGCCAGCCGTCTGGATGAGGTCATGCGTCGCAGCGCCCGAGGGTACAGCAGCCCTACCGTGCGCCTGTCCTCTGGTTCCCATCGCCGCTTCACGCTGCCCGAGAGCGCGCCTATCATGCGCCGCATCATGGGCTTTTTGGGCGATCAGGCCCGCACTCTCATGCGCGCCGGCGTGGCTCACGACCGCATCGCGTTGGATCCCGGCCCCGGCTTTGGCAAGCTGGCCGACGAAGACGTGGTCATCCAGCGGGCTACTGCTCAGATGGCGTCCATGGGCTATCCCATTTGCTGCGCCATCTCCCGCAAGCGCTTTGTGGGGGCCATCTCCGGCGTGGAGGAGGCTGCCCAGCGCGACGCCGCCACCATCGGCGCAGCGCTGGCCGCCGCTGCCGCCGGCGCCCGCATCCTGCGCGTGCACGACGTGGCTCACACGGCTGAGGCCTTGAACGGCTTTTGGACCATCGCCCATCCCGCTCAGACGCGCGCCTTTGTGGCGTTGGGCTCCAACGTGGGCGATCGCTTGGGCTATCTGGCCCGCGCCGTGGCCCTCATCAACGAGATCCCGCTCACCTGCGTGGTGGCGGTGAGCCGCGCCTACGAGTCCGACCCGGCCTATGGCATCGCGACCCCTGTGGCCAACGCGGTAGCAGAGATACGCACCGAGCTGGCGCCGGAAGTCCTTCTTGGCCACTTGCTGGCCATCGAGGACGCCCTGGGCCGCACACGCGTGCCGGGGGAGGAGGGCCATGGGCCGCGCACCATCGACTGCGACCTGGTGTTCATGGAGGGCGAGACCCACGGCGGCAGCCGCCTGAGGCTGCCCCATCCCGGCCTCACCGAGCGCGACTTTGTCTTGGTCCCCATGGAGGACCTGGTGCGAGACCCGGCCCGCTATCTGCGCCACGCCGGCGTGGCGGTGAAGCCCCGCGAGGAGCGCGTGGGCATCGTACGCGCCCAGCTAGGCCCCATCGATTGGTAGCGGCCCTAGGTTGGCAGCGAGATAAAGAAGGAAATCATGCAGTGTTCTTGGCTACCTGAGGCCACATCGATCCTGGACGACATCAAAACCCTGGGCCGAGAGGGTAAACCCGCAGGTACCTTTAGTGTGGTGGGAGCTCAGTCCCAGGGACGAGGCCGTCAGGGCCGCCTTTGGCTCGATGCCGGATCGCCGTTGGCCGCCGGCGTCCTTTTGCGCCCCCAGGCTCCCATGGGCCTGCTCACCGGCCTTGCCCCGGTCTGCGGCTACGCCTGCGTGCGAGCGCTTAAAGCCGCCGGCGTGCCCTGTGCGCTGGCCTGGCCCAACGACATCGTGACAGAGGGCGCCAAGTTGGGATCTGTGGTGTGCGAGGCAGGCTATGGCGACGGGGTCTTCGTGGCTGCCGCCGTCATGCTCAACGTGGCCGATGCTCCTATCTCTTTCGCCAGCTGCGGCTCCCCAGAGCCTCGCCCTGCGGCGACGCTGGAGGCGTTCTTGCCGGAGCTTGCCCAAGATGCCCAGAAATGCGCCCGTCTAGGCCAGGACCTCTGCGCTGCGATGGAGGCAGAATGCGGGCGTTGGGGCGCCGCCGTCGGTCAGGGTGCGGGCGCTGCGGGTCCATTGGGTCCCATTCTTTCTGCCTGGTTTGATGAGATGCCCCTCATGGGACAGCCGGTGCGGGCGCTTTTGCCCGATGGCCGGGTGGCCGCCGAGGGCCTTCTGGCCGGCATCGACGGCTGGGGCCGCATCACTGTCGTTGGCGCCGACGGCCAGGAACGCGAGCTCTCCTTCGAGCAAGCTTCATTGCGGCCGGTGGCTCAAGAATGCGAGCCTGAGGCGCAAGGGCGTGCGGGAGGGGAGGGCTTCTCGGCAGTTTAGCCTTGCTCGCCCCGGTAATGGCGCCAGATGCGATGGATGCCTCGCAGCGTGAGCTGGGGGTCGAGCTGGGTGAAGCAGGCGCATACCGCATCGACGGTGCGCGCGAGGCCTCCGGTGGCGATCACCGGGCAGCCAGGGGCGCCAAGCTCTTCCTGAATGCGAGCCACAAGGCCCTCTGCCATGGCCGCAGCCCCTACCACGATGCCGCTTTGAAGAGCCTCTTCCGAGGTGGAGCCAATGGTGTGCGGCGGCACTTCGATAGGGGTGGAAGAGAGTTTGGAGGCGCGCTGGAAGAGGGCCTCGGCAGAAAGCATGATGCCGGGGGCGATGACCCCGCCCACAAAGGCGCCGTCGGAGGCGACCACGTCGATATTGGTGGCGGTGCCAAAATCCACTACGATCACCGGAGCTCCATAGCAAGCCAGCGCTTCCATGGCGTTGGCGATGCGGTCTGCCCCCACTTGGGTGGGGTAGGGCATGCGAATGGGGATGGGCGGCTCTGTGAGCGTGCCCACCATGAGGTGGGGCTTTTGCAGCCTCGCCAGACAGGCGTTCCAGGCATGCTGGAGCGAGGGCACCACCGACGCCACGGCCACTGCGTCCACAGACTCCAGGGAGTATCCGCGGCCTGCCAAAAAGTTCGTGAGGATCATCAAGATCTCGTCCGAGGTGGCGCGCTTGTCGGTTTGGGCACGCCAGCACTGGCATACGTCTCCCGAGGGGCCAATGAGTCCCAGCGTGGTTTGAGTGTTTCCCACATCTACCGATAAAAACATAGGTTCACCTCGTCAGAGTGCGCTCAGGCCCGCGACAGGCTTCTGGGCGGCGCGCCGGAATTGTTCTAGCCCACACTCTAGCAAGAGAGGTCCAACAACCCCTCGCATCGTCTCTTCAGGCGGCAAAACTGCAGCTTTTGAGGGCGCACGCGCCCCTTGAGCTCACCGGCTCTCCATATTGGGCCAAGGGTGATAGCGCCCATCGCGAAGCGTGCTATCATACAAAGGCTGTTTCGCCCAGGTAGCTCCTGGGCGCCCCCTTAGCCCTGGTCGGAAACCAGGGCAGACCATAAGGAGTCCTGCATGAAGAAGAACATCCATCCTGAGTACATGGAGTGCACCGTTCGCTGCTCCTGCGGCAACACCTGGACCACCCGCGCCACCGTGCCCGAGATGACTCTGGATCTTTGCGACAAGTGCCACCCCTTCTACACCGGCACTCAGAAGCTGGTCGACACCGGCGGACGCGTTCAGCGCTTTGCCGACAAGTTTGGCGGCGCCGCCAAGGCCCAGCTGGACAAGGCTGCTGCCCGTAAGGCCGCCAATGCCGAGAAGGACGCCCAACAGCGCGCCGAGCGTGCTGCCAAGGCTGAGGCCAAGGCCGCTGCCAAGGCTGCCCGCGCTGCCGAGTACGCCAAGAAGGCTGAGGCCGAGGCTGCCGCCAAGGCCGCTGAGGCTGTTGCCGACGAGGCTGTAGCCGAGGTTGCCGAGGCTGAGACCGAGGCTGCCAAGGACGCTGAGTAAGCGCTCATTCTCCTAGGCGCTCCTGCCTAATGTGCAAGCGCCGCAGGCAATGGCAGAAAAAGAAGCCCAAATCCTTTACTCGGGGTTTGGGCTTCTTTCGTAGAGATCGAAGTCGGTAGATCAAAGGCGCAGGCTTTAGGCCGCCTTGATTTACACCAGCTTGAAGTTGCTCTTGTTGTCCTCTTTGTCGCCGCCCTTGTCATCCTGGGCTTCTTCGTCCTGCTGAGCCAGCATCATCTCTGCAAAGGCCTTGAGCTGCTCGGAGCGAGCCTTTGCCTCTTCTGCAGACTCATGCTTATAGGTGCAGTTGCATTCGCTGGTGATGACGCGAGCGGCCTTCATGTTGAGGGCATCGGCTCGAAGGTCTTCAAGCTGTCCGGCGCCGCGAGCCTGCTCGATGACCTTCTCGCCATCTTGAGGATTAAGGCCCAGAAGGGCGGGAATTTCCTGGTCTGCGACTTTTAGCTTCTTCTCGGCAGCATAGGCGGAAAGAGCGGCTTGCTCACCGGCCACGTGGGCGGCGCGGTCGTCCAGCATGGCGGCCATTGCGGCGCTGTCGATGCCCATGCGAGCGGCGTAGGTGGCAAGGTCCATGCCAGCCTGGGCGGCCTCGAAGCTCATGGATTGCTCCAGAGCGCTGCGGTACTTGGCGATCTCGTCCATAGGAACTGCCTGATTAAGGCGGAGTGCCAGCTGTTGGGCGCAGAGCGCGGGCTTGGACTGCTCCACCGACTGGGTGTTCATGGCCTCAAGCTGGCTGCGCAAGGTAGTGCGGAACTCCTGGACGGTGGAAGCACCGTCGATATGCTCGGCTACCCAAGCATCATCGATGTCTTCAGGCTTGCTGTCGTTGCTTGAGGCGATACCGGCGATGGCAAAGTCGATGTCGGCATCGGTCACCTGGCTCACGGTCACAGTGATGGACACCGGATCGTAGCTAGAAAGGGTGTAGTGATAGCGGTCGCCAATTTTGAGTGGCGCCGGCTTGTGAATCTCAAGATCCATGGTGAATGCTCCTCTGACAGGTCGTGGCCCCAAAACAGCCATTGCTCATTGTGAAGGCTTCTACCCGATGGAGCCAGTCTGTGCGCTTGAATTTCTGCGGACGCTCTCTATACACAGTTGGCAAACCGCCTTCCAGAGATATTTGACCATCCTGTGCTCTTGCGCGACGTGCATAATCCCTGCGCGCGAGTGGTATTATCTGTAGGCTTAACAGTACTTACCGCGGCGCCCTGTCGCGTCATCAAAGGAGCCTCGGATGCGTGAACGTCTCTTGGCCTTGCTCGAAGCCTATCACGAACTCGAAGCAAAACTCGGCGATCCTGCCGTCTATAACGATCCTCAAGAATATGCGCGCCTTGCCAAGGAGCACTCCTCCCAAGCCGAGCTTGCCGAGAAGGCCCAAGCCTACCTGTCTGCGTTGGACGACATCGAGGCAGCCAAAGAACTGCTTCATGAGGAAAACGATGCAGAGACTCGCGAGCTTTTGCAGGCAGACATTGCAGAGAACGAAGCCAAATTGCCTGGCCTTGAAGAGGAGATCAAGGTCATGCTTATCCCAGGCGATCCCAACGATGAGAAAGACACTATCGTTGAGATTCGCGCTGGCGTAGGCGGCGATGAGGCGGCCATCTTTGCCGGCGACCTTTTCAAGATGTATGAGCGCTTCTGCGAGGCGCGCGGCTGGAAGATCGAGATCCTCTCCAGCAGCCCCTCTGAGGCTGGCGGCTTTAAGACCATTGAGTTCAAGGTCACGGGCGACAAGGTCTACTCCGTCATGAAGTACGAGAGCGGCGTCCACCGCGTGCAGCGCGTTCCCAAGACCGAGAGCCAGGGGCGCATCCAGACCTCCACTGCCACTGTGGCGGTGCTCCCTGAAGCTGACGATATCGATATTCAAATCGACCCCAGCGACCTGCGCATCGACACCTATTGCGCCAGCGGTCCTGGTGGCCAGTGCGTGAACACCACCTATTCAGCCGTCCGCATCACCCACTTGCCTACCAATACTGTGGTGCAGTCCCAAGATCAGCGCTCTCAGATCCAGAATCGCGAGGTCTGCATGCAGATGCTGCGCGCCCGTCTTTATGAGATGGAGCTTGAGCGTCAACAGGCCGAGCTGGGGGCTGAGCGTCTGAGTCAAATTGGTCACGGCAATCGTTCTGAGAAGATTCGTACCTACAACCAACCTCAGGACCGTGTGACCGATCATCGCATTGGCTTTAACGGCACTTACAACGGTGTGCTTCTGGGCGACACCCTTTCCTCTGTGATCGAGGCTTTGGCTGCAGCAGATCGCGCTCAGCGTTTGGCTGAGGCTGTCTGATAAGAGCCTCGAGCTCACCAACAGTCTGTGTGAGATCCTCTCATCGAGCGCGGTTGCTTGAGGAGAGGATCTTTTTTAAGGCAGAAGCCTTGAGCCAATGGCGCGCTGAGATGGCCGATGGACAAAGATTGGCCTAAGGGAGAATAGATCTATGGCAGATAGAGTGTGGACCATCAAAGACATATTGGACTGGACGCGCAATGACCTGGAGCACAACGGCGATGAACACCCTCGTCTCTCAGCCGAGTGGCTGCTGTCCGCCGCTACAGGAAAGTCTCGCGTGGAGCTCTATCTCAATTTTGACCAGCCGCTTACACCTGCGGAACTCAAGGCTATGAGGGAAGGCGTAGTGCGCCGTCGCGCAGGTGAGCCACTGCAGTATGTGACGGGGGAGGTCCCTTTTCGCCATATCATCCTTCGCTGCGAGCGAGGGGTGCTCATCCCCAGACCCGAGACAGAAATACTGGTAGATGCAGCCCTCGAGGGCGTTGATGCTGCTGCAAAAAGAAGGGCGCTCTTGCCTGAAACAGAGATGGCTACAGAAGAAGGTGAATCTTTAGAACCCCAAGATGTACTGGAGGCTAGGGATCCAGTACAGAAATTAGCATCATTGCCTACCTCCTCTTTGAGTGATGGGGATGTCGAATATGTGCCTATTCAAACCGAAGGAGTCTTGCAGGCCTCAGAGACCGAGTCTTTCTCTGAGGAGGATGCAGACGCCCCCGATGTTTCGAAGAATGACGAGCTAGATATCGAGAAAGTGAGCCCTCTCAAGGTGCGGGTGGCTGATCTTTGTTGTGGAACGGGCTGCATAGGTCTCTCCATTGCGTCCGAGCGCGAAGATACTGTGGTATGGGAGGGCGATCTTTCTGAGCAAGCAGTATCTCTCACAGAGCGCAATCGTGATGCGCTCAATCTCACTTCTCGTGTAGTGGCGGCTCAGGGAGATCTCTATGAGGCGCTCCCTGGTGAGCTTGCTGGTACGTTAGACGTCATAGTGTCTAATCCTCCTTATATACCTTCTGCAGTGGTGCCCACCTTGCCTCAAGAAGTGGTGGGCTATGAGCCGGGTCTCGCACTCGATGGTGGCAAGGATGGTCTCGACCTATTTCGCCGTTTGCTCGAAGGTGCTCCTCAATGGTTGGCACCAGAAGGAATGCTATGCGTGGAGCTCTTTGAAGATTCCCTCGACGCTGCGGCAGCTTTAGCGCAGGACCAAAAGGGTTGGGCTCATGTGGAGATACGTCCAGACCTTACCGGTAGGCCTCGTGTGCTAATAGCGGTTCGAGAGGGTGAACGATAAACGCTGAACCTCTGGAGCTGGTGAAGACATCATAGAGCATAGAAGAAAATAGAACAAGTGTTCTCAATCTACTTTTTTCTTGCTACACTCAACTCCATAAATGATTTGGGGTTCAAGAGCAAAAGGAGCAAGGAGACTCAGCTATGGGAGCAGTAGTGAGGGTGAAACAAGATAATCCTCAAAAGGAACTGGTCGCCAAAGGTATCCATGTGCTTTTACGTAAGGGCTGCATAGTCATGCCTACGGACTCTGTCTATGGCATAGGGGCTGCTCTTGTCCCTCAAAACTCCGGTCATACGCGTATTTTTGAGATCAAAAAGCGCGATCGTGCGCAGACACTTCCACTGCTTTTGGCAGATCCCCAAGATATTGAACTCTTTGGTCTCGATATTGCAGATTGGGTTTATCCAGTAATAAAACAGTTTTGGCCAGGAGCACTTACGGTGGTTGTTAAAGCGGCGCCGTTGGTGCCAAAAGACTATGTAGCCGCTGATGGAACTATCGCGGTGCGTGTGCCGGCTTCAGAGTTTGTAAGACAGCTGGCGCGTGGATGTGGGGGAGCTCTTGCAGTAACCAGCGCTAATACCCATGGTGCACCTTCTCCCGCTGCTTTTGACGAGCTGGAGGGCACTGTAGAAGAGAAGGCAGATTTGGTTTTTGATGGCGGTGCCTGCCCACTGGGCATAGCATCTACAATTATCGATGCAACAGGTGCACAACCTCGCCTGCTTCGCGAGGGAGGAGTCTCGTTTCAGGCGATTTGTGAGGCAGCTCAGGCAAGAATAACGCCCTAAAAGGAAACTGGCTCTGTTTCTCTTGGGTCAGAGCCCAAAGCAAATGGTTAGACTGGACTGGAGTCTACTACCACTCAAGGAGGAAGCATGCGCGTAGCTGTCGCATCTGACCATGCAGGTTTTTGCCAAAAGGCCCAGGTTATCGACTTCATCAACTCGCTCGGGCACGAGGCGATCGATCTTGGGCCCGCAACAGATGATCGTGTTGATTACCCTGACTACGCAGACCCTGTAGCCCGTGGCGTAGCTGACGGTACCTATGATCGCGGCGTACTTATCTGCGGCACTGGCATTGGTATGGCTATGACTGCCGATAAAGTCCCTGGCATTCGAGCAGTGGCCATCCAAACCCCTGGTTTTGCAGAGCTTTGCCGTGAGCACAATGACGCCAACGTCGTTTGCCTGTCTGGCCGCTTTGTAGACCCCGCCACCAACGATGAGATCGTGAAGATCTTCCTCGAGCAGCCTTTTGGTGGCGGCCGTCATGCACAGCGCGTAGAGAAGATCATGCGTGAAGACGAGCGCTAAAGCGCAATAGATGGAGCAGGACGTATCGAGAGGAGCTTTTTATGACCATCGAGTACGACGAAAGCCGCGTAACGCTGGTGGATCATCCTTTGGTGCAGCATAAGGTAGCCATTATGCGCGACAAAGACACCTCCACCAAGCAGTTTCGCGAGCTTGTACGTGAGCTGGCTCTTTTTGAAGGCTATGAGGCCACTCGCGACTTCCCCTTGGAGGAAGTCGAGATTGAGACGCCGCTAGAAACCTGTGCCTGTATGGAGCTCTCCGGCAAGAAAGTGGCAATCGTGCCCATCCTGCGCGCAGGCCTTGGCATGGTTGACGGTCTTTTGGAGCTCATTCCCTCTGCTCGTGTAGGGCATGTGGGAATGTATCGCGACCCAGAGACACATGAGCCCCATGAGTATTACTGCAAGCTTCCTCCCGATGTAGAGAATCGCACCTGCCTCGTAGTGGATCCTATGCTTGCCACCGGCGGCTCTTCCAACGCGGCCATTGACTACCTGCGTCGTGCGGGTGTGTCTGATATTCGTCTGTTGGTCCTGGTGGCTGTGCCTGAAGGCCTCAAAGCCGTGCTTGAGCATGATCCCGACGTACGCATCTTCACTTGCGCCATCGACCGTGAGCTCAACGATCATGCTTATATTCTGCCGGGGCTGGGCGACGCTGGCGACCGCATCTTCGGCACCAAATAACGCTTTCCTGTTGCGCAATCTCAAAGGCGGCCTCGCCTCTCCCGGCGAGGTCGCTATCTTGTATGCTCGAAGTTCTTCAAGCCGTCTTTAAGGAGACTTTCGTGACCAAGAGCTTGGCCTACGAGAATCGCAGCGAGCGACTTCCCACTCGAGCATTTTTGGGTGCGATGCTTGTCTTTCTCTACACTTTTGTGCTCGATGACAGGATATTGCCCTGGAGCGATCCGGTATGCCCCTTTATGTTTCAGGTCATCAGTCTCTCGGGCATTGTGTTTCTTGGATTGCTGTGGCAAGTTGCCACGCATCATCCGGAGCTCATTGCATCCAATTGGCTTAATGGGTGTGCTATAGCCTGTTCTCTAACCGGAGCTTTCATTGCTTTCGAATCCTATCCCGCTGCGCCCTCGCTCTATTATTTAGGAAGCGTGTTGATAGACCTAGGGTTCGAATGGGCCTTGGTGGTAACTTGTTTGTCGCTGGGTACCCTTGGCGTAAAGCCAGTATGTTTGCTTGCGGGCGTAGCCGCGATGGGTGCCTATGGGCTTTCTCTTGCGGTGGGCCTCGCTCCAGTTCAGTGGGCCTTTTGGATCTATGCCTCTTTAGGGCCCATCGCGGTGGGCCTGGGAGCTCCTGCGGCTGCTGCGGCCACAAAGGCTATGGCTGCTGCTGAGCCTCTGGCTGAGGTTTCAGTGACTCGTCCTCAGGTAATGCCTTCGATCACCAATCTGCTTTTTATCAGCCTCGTGGTGCTCATGGCGGCCTTTGGCTACTCGCTGGGATTCACGGCTCACGCTGAGGGCCCTTTATCCTTGGTGGTCCTCGCGGGTTTTGCAGTGGTCTGGCGGCTCTGTACTCGCAGATCGCCCAATCTTGATTTGGTATACAAGTGTGCGGGCATCATTGTGCTTTTTGGCTTGTTTGTCTCGGTTCCCGGCATCAACGAGTTCGACGGCCTTCAGGCGGCAGCGCTCAAAGCGGGCTCCTTCCTGGTCTACTACCTCGAGATCGCTCTTTTTGCGGGCATTGCCTCCAAGAGTTCAAGCGGCGGTTTGGCTCTGGTGTCGCTAGGCAATGCCTGCTCGCTCCTAGGTATTCTGATAGGCCAGGAATTGCATCAGGCGGTGAGCTATCTTGCGGGTGTCAACGCATCCCTTTCCTACCTGCTTACGGTGGTTGTGGGCTGTGCCTTTGTGGCATTCATCATCTTGGCTCAACAGGGGTTCTCTATGATGCGCGCCATCGCAGATATCGAAGATGCGCTCGAAGTGCTGCCTGCTTCTGCCAAGAAGCCCACAATCGATCTGGATGAGCGCTGCGGCCTCCTTGCGAGCGCATGCGGGCTGACCCGTCGAGAAGAGGAGGTGCTCCGCCTGCTGGTGCGTGGTTATAGCGGCGCCCGCATGGAGCAGGAATTGGTGATCTCTAAAAACACCGTCAAGACCCACGTGCGCCATGTCTATGCCAAGCTGGACTGCCATAGCCAACAGGAGCTTATCGCCAAGGCGGAAGGTCGCAAGCTCGCCTCGCCATAGAGGCGGCGGCCGAGGGGTTTCTCGGTATAGAAAAAGCCCGGCAAAACTCGTCACCCCTTTGCGGGTGACCTCACCTCAAAGGGGTGACAAAGCCCTGAGCTGGGGGAATCATCCCTTCAGGTGATATACAGCAAAGCCATATGCCTCCATGCTCAAAGCCGTCAGTAGTTCCAACGGCACTGTTGGAATAGGAAAGGGGCTGATGGCTATGGAAGAGGCCACGCGGGTTTTGTTGAGCACCAACATATTCACAGGCGCTCCTGAAGGCATGGTGTCGGGAGGAGTGGCTCTCGCAGGCAATCGCATTTTGCATGTGGGCTCTGCTGCAGAGGCGCTGGCGATGGCGGCCAGCGATGCCGAAGTGCGCGATTATGGCGACCAGCTCATCACGGCTGGTTTGCACGACTCTCATATGCACCTCATGATGGGCTGCACATCCGAGCACGAGTGCTTCCTGAATGAGGCGAAGAGCGAAGAAGATGCGGCAGCGCAGCTAGCCGCGTGGTTCGAAGACCATAAGCATGAGTACGCAGATGACGAGTGGTTGCGTGCCTGGGGCTTTTGTTATCTGGCTTGGGACGATCCTGTGCCTCCCAGCCGGCACTCTTTGGACAAATACTTTCCTGATCGGCCGGTTTTCATCAACGACAGCGACCTTCATGGAGGTTGGTGCAATACCCGTGCGTTGGAGCTCTGCGGGCTGGACGAGTCGGTGCAAGACAGCCCTTGGGGCGCCTTCGGTCGCGAGGAAGGCGGGGCTCTCTCCGGGTACTTGGGAGAGCGCGCCAAGGCCATCGTAGAGGAGCGGGCCAACAACCTGCCTGAAGCCAAAGAAGAGCGTGCGTTGCGCGAGATCTCCCAAGTATTCGCTTCCTATGGCATCACCTCGGTCACCGACATGTTGCCCTTGGATGCCATCGACATTGGCAACATCGACCTGGTGGAGCGTCTGGAAAAAGAGGGGTGCCTGGCATTTCGCTACAACTTCGCCACCGAGATGCTCGATCCCTTTGAGAAGGCCCGCTCGCTCAAGGAGCGCTTCTCGGATAAGGCGTCGCGCATGTATTACACAGGCGTTAAAGAGTTTATCGACGGCATCGTGACCACCCACACAGGCTACTTGCTGGATGAGTACAGCGACGATCCGGCGGCCAATCCGGTGTGGTTGGCGATGGATTTGGATGAAGCCTCCTTAAGGATCGACGAGTATCAGCGAGAAGGCATGAATATCCAGCTGCACTGCGTGGGCGATGGCGCCGTGAGGTGTGCGATAGATCTTTACGAGCATGCCATTCAAGCCAACGGGCCCACTGAGGCTCGCCTGTCCATCGAGCATCTGGATATGTCGGACCCTCAAGATTGGGCCCGTATGGGAGAGCTGGGCATTGTGGCCTCTGTGCAACCGCCTCATATCACATTGGTGGACTCGTTGGAGCAAGACGAGTATCGCGCATGCATAGGGCCCGAGCGCGTCAAGCATCTGTGGGCTTTCAAGTCCATGTGGGACAACGGCTGCCCTATGGCATTTGGCACAGACTTCCCAGTGGTGCCCGTGGATCCGCGCATAGGACTCAATCGCGCCGTAGCACGCCGCTTCCCTGACGGCCTGCCTCGAGAGGGTTGGAATCCCGAGCAAAAGCTCACGCTGTCAGACGCCCTTACCATCTATACCGCGGGCGGCGCCTATAAGGTGGGTCGCGAGCAGGAACTTGGAACTCTTGAAGCTGGGAAGCTGGCCGACCTGGTGGTGTGGCATGAGAACCTCTTCGACCTGCCGGCTGACGGCCTTCTGGGGGCCTTGGTAGATCTCACGATCTTCGATGGAGAAGTGGTCTTCGAGCGCCGCTGACGCCACCACGTTTTGCGGGATAGCCCGGTGCGACCCCGCTGGACTTGCAAAAGCTCTCTTAGGTCGCTTGACCCCGGCGAGCGCGGGCTCAATGCCGCTTACAGCTTTCACAAAAGGAGAACCCCATGGAAATGATCATCTTCATCGCCCCGCTGTTGCTCAACGTCTTTGGCAACACCATCTATAACATCGCGGGCAAGGGTACGCCCGAGGACATCAACTCCTTTGCATCGCTCTCTTTGAGCTACTCCGTAGGCCTCATCCTCTGCGTCGCCCTGTTCTTCATCACCAATCCTGGTGGCAACATCTTCGATGCCTTCGCGAAGGCCAACTGGGCTTCCTATGTACTGGGCATCTGCATCGTGCTCATCGACTTGTCCCTGATCCTTCTTTATCGCGCCGGTTGGGACGTCTCCATTGGCACACTCATCGCAAACATAGGCATGTCGCTCATGTCGGTAGTGGTAGGCGTGGCAGCCTTTGGCGAGTCCATGACCGTGATGAAGGCAGTGGGCATTCTGGTGTGCCTGATCGGCCTTTATGTGGTGAATGCCCCCGAGAAGACCCCCGCTGGCGAATCGGCGGCCCTAGAAGAGCCCATAGCCTCTGAGGCTACTCAGAGATCTGAGCTGTAACTCCCCCACGTCCCACTATTTGGAAAGGAGCCTCTCATGGCAGGAATGGACTCCGCGGCCCCCGCCGCTCAGAAAAAGCCCAATGCGCTTCTCAAATGGACCCCTGTGCTTCTCATGATCGGGTCGAACCTGGCTTATACCGTTACCGCCAAGGTCACCCCCACCGATGTCGACACCTTCGCTTCGGTATCCCTTACCTACTGCGTCTGCATCGTCTACGCCCTTACCATGTTCTTCATCACCAGCAAGAACAAGAATTATGTGAAAGAGGTCAAGAAGGCCAACTGGACAGCCCCTGCTCTGGGCGCATGCCTGGTGTGTCTAGAGCTCTCGACCATCCTGCTCTTCCGTGTGGGTTGGGATCTTTCGGTAAGCATGCTTTTGGCCTACGTCATCCTGGCGGTGGTGTTGGTCGTTTTGGGTCGCGTGCTCTATAAAGAGACGCTTACTGCCAAGCGCGTGGTAGGTATCGCCATCTCGCTGGTGGGCGTGTTGTTGGTAGGTCTCGCGGGCTAGCCCCCGCAATCCGTCGTTTTTGGACGAGGGCCTTCCTAACTCAGGAGGCTCTCGTCCCTGCAGAGAAGAGGCGCCATGAAGCTTGCTCGGTCTTCTCTGGCTCCAATAGCGCTCATGATCGGAGCTAAACTGCCCTATTCCGTGGTGCAAAAAGTGCTTCCTCAAGATGTCGACCCGTTTTCTTCGCTGGTGCTTACCTACAGTGTGTGCGCCCTATTTGCGCTCAGCCTGTGGATTCTCACTCGCAAGGGGAGACCCTTCTCCCAAGAGCTGGCTCACCTCAATTGGGGAGTGCCTGTCTTGGGCGCCTGCCTCGTCATGATGGATCTGGCTACCATGGCAATGTTTAGAGCGGGTTGGGATCTCTCGGTAGGCATGCTGGTGCTCTTCGTCTTGCTAGGCATAGTGCTTGCTGGAGTAGGAGCGCTCTTTTATGGGGAAAAGGTCAGCCCCAAACGAATCGGAGGCTTAATTCTTTCCTGCGCCGGCGTCATCTTGGTGACGCTGTGATACCCGCATGAAGGGCTGGAGGGGCTTCTCGGCAGTTAGAGGGACCTTGATCTGGGACCCTGAAAATCCTCCTTGCCGAGAAGCCCTCTCCTCAAAGGCTTGGGCCTCAGGGCGGGTGTCGGCGGACAACCTTGCGCCCATAGATTTTTTGGGGGCGCTCGTGAGGCAGACTGGTAACCTTTAATTTTGTTTTCGGTTTATTGGCCCCAGTTTTTAGGTATCTTTAAGCGCTTATTGGTATACCAAGTGGGGGATACTAGGAATTACCAGAAGAAGGAGGGAAGAAGCTGTTCGCAAGGTAGTTCCTAAACAAGAGCTGCTACAGGGGCCGTTTGCTAGCATGCAAGCCAGAACGGTCGTTGGCTTTGGTAAGCAACTGGGCGAGGCTTACATATCAGCTTCATAAAGTCGGCTGATAAGCGTCAACCATTGTTCCATTTGAAGGCCAAAGGACTAGGATACTGAATCGACTCAACGGTCCGCCCCTCAAGAGAGGACCCAAGGGCACATGTATTGGCTTGTAGGCGCACTTATCGGGCTACTGGGGGCGCTCCCCGGTCTCCGGTTGGCTCATGATGCACGTAGTGGTCGCCGCGTATCGGTGGCCGCGGGCCTTGCCGTCACGCTCGCATCCACACTCATGTTGGTGCTTGCAGCGACAGTGGGGTATTACCTACATAGTTCCGAGTTTGCCTCCTTCGCCTTCGCGATGGCGACAGTCTTTCTCGGGACCTGGACCATAGAAGCAGTGCTGGCCTGGCGGTGGATAGTCCGCGGTCGCCGGCAATAAGAAGGAGGAAACGTGGGAGAGTTCGAGGAGCTACCTGAGCACGTTAACGAGCTCGTTGACAGCTTCATCGCAGAGCCTGTGGTGGGTGACCTCAACGTAGGCATCACTCAATACACCTTCTACATGTTCCTTGCCGTCGCCATCATCTTTGTGGTGCTTTTCATTTTTAAGAAGAAAGAGTCGGCGTCTTTGGTGCCCCAGGGCCGCTTTGTGAATGCAGTGGAATATGTGATCGAGTTCGCACGCAAAGACCTGGTAGAGGACATCCTGCATAGCACCTGGCGCCAGCACTTCCCCTTCATCGCCACGGTCTTCTTCTTCATTCTGGTCAACAATCTGCTGGGGGTTATCCCTGGCATGCATCCAGGCACGGGTACCATTGGCGTGACCTTTGCCCTGGCGCTTATCTCGTTTGTGTACTTCATCTACGTAGGCGTGAAAAAGGATGGCGGCTGGGGTTATATCAAGAGCCTCAAGCCTAAGGGCGTTCCTTTCCCGCTGGACTGGCTCGTCTGGCTCATCGAGCTGTTCTCTACGTTCCTTCGACTCATTACGCTGGCCGTGCGTTTGTTCTGCAACATGTTTGCCGGCCACGTGGTTATGGGTACCTTCGCAATCCTGGCATCGCTTTTCATCTCTCGATTCGCCCAGGGTGTCACTCTTGAAGCCTTTACAGGTGCAGGCATCTCGCTGCTCTGGCTTCTGGTGCTTATCGTCATCTATCTCGTTGAGATTCTTGTAGCCGCCATCCAGGCATACGTGTTCTCGTTGCTCACGGCAGTCTACGTGCAAATCGCCGAGGAGGATGAGTAATCATCGGCATATCGACGGGTAACACCGCCTGTGCATAGTTCGATCCCATAAGAAGGCCCGATCGGAAGGGCCGCTGCTAAAGGAGGAATCGTGGGAGTCATCGGTTACGGAATTGGTGTTGTTGGTGCCGGTTTGGGCATCGGTCTTGCTGCCTACGGCGCAACTACGTCCATGGCCCGTCAGCCCGAGGTTCAGGGCCGTCTGTTCACCGTCTTCATCCTCGCCTCTGCATTCGTCGAGGCACTGGCCCTTATTGGCTTCGTGGTCTCCCTGCTTGCCTAATTACTACTCGCGTCAAGCTCGTTGGAGGTTTCAGAAATGAATCGTACCTGTGCAGGTAGAGGGGCTCTGCCCTCTGCAGTGGGGGCTCTCGTGGCAGTGATTCTCACTGCACCGACACCCGCACTGGCTGCCTCCGCCTTCGACATCCTCGTCCCTAAGCCTGCTGAGTTCATCCCAGCGCTGGTGGCCTTCATCGTGATCTGGGTCATCCTCGCCAAGCTTGTGTGGCCTACGGTGTTAAAGACGCTGGATGCTCGTCAGCAGACCATTCAGAACAATCTGGATGCTGCCGAGCAGGCCAAGGTTGAGGCCGCCGAGGCACTGAAGAAGGCTGAGGCTGCGGTTGATAAAGCCCAGATTCAGGCTGATGACATTGTGGCTGAGGCTAAAAAGACCGCTGAGGCTTCCCGGGCTGCCATCATCGAGAAGGCCAATGCTGATGCCAAGCAAATCACCGATCGTGCTCGCGAGAACATCGATGCTGAGCGCAATGCAGCTATGGCTGAGCTCGTAGACCAGGCCGCAGATCTTGCCGTGGACTTGGCGAGCAAGATCCTTGGCGAGCATCTTGATGTAGAGACGCAAAAGCGCCTCATCGAGAAGTCGCTGGCGGAGGCTGGAGACGCCAATGTCGACGAATAGCCGCATGGAGCAAGACAAGATCGAGACCTATGCGCGCACTCTTCTCGAAGCCGCGAAGGCAGAGGGACGCGAGAAGCGTGACTTGCACACGCTGGTAGATCTGGCCAATGCCTTAGGCGAGGTGTCAGACACCCTTAAGGTCATCTTGGAGCGCGGCGACGAGAACCTCTTGCCAGAGATCGCCAATCGCTACTCAGATCTTGTTCATAACGAAAACGATGTCATCGCCGTGGACGTGACAACTGCCATTCCCTTGGATGATGACATGCGCGAAGAGGTAGAGGAGTTCCTTTCGCTGGACTACGGCCAGTCTGTGTTCATTGTCGAGCATGTGGACCCCTCGATCATCGGAGGCATCATCTTCAACGCGCGTGGTGAACGCCGCGACGCATCTGTTAAGACCCAACTTGAGAACGCGCGCCGTGTTCTCAAGAGCAGAGGAGGCGAATAGGAGTTGGCCGATACCAACGAGGCGACCAAGATTGCGCCAAGTGGCGCAATCAACGCCGATACCATAGCCAACATCCTGCGCGGCAAGCTCGACGCCATGAAGGCCGCCATCGATACTCAGGACGTTTCCCGGGTCATCGAGATCGGCGACGGTGTTGCCCGCGTGAGCGGTCTTAAGAGCGCTATGGCTGGCGAGTTGCTGGATTTCACGAGTGCCATGACCGGCGAGCATGTGTACGGTTTGGCCCAAAACCTGGATCGCGACGAGGTCGGCGCGGTGCTCTTTGGCAACGTCGAGGTTATTCGCGAGGGCGACGAGTGCCGCACCACTGGTCGCGTTATGGACATCCCCGTGGGTCCTGCGATGCTTGGGCGCGTGGTGAATCCTCTGGGCGAGGCTATCGATGGCGCTGGCCCCATGGAGACCGTGGCTCGTCGTCCCATCGAGTTCAAAGCCCCAGGCATTATGGCCCGTACCCCCGTCTGCGAGCCTGTGCAGACTGGCCTTATGGCTATCGATGCCATGATCCCTGTAGGCCGCGGCCAGCGTGAGCTCATCATTGGCGACCGTAAGACCGGCAAGACGGCCATCGCCATCGACACCATCATCAACCAAGCCAAGAGCGACATGATTTGCATCTATGTAGCCATTGGCCAGAAGGCTTCCACGGTAGCCACCATCCGCCAGACGCTTGAGCAGCATGGCGTAATGGACAAGACCATCATCGTGGCTGCTACCGCCTCGGATTCTGCACCGCTTCAATACATCGCCCCAATGGCAGGCGCTGCCATTGGCGAGTACTTCATGTATACCGGTGAAGACGGCAAGCCTGCTAACCAGGACAATCCTGGCCGCGCCGTGCTGGTGGTCTACGACGACCTGTCCAAACAGGCAGTGGCCTATCGCCAGATGTCGTTGACGCTGCATCGTCCCCCTGGACGCGAGGCGTACCCCGGCGACATTTTCTACCTGCACTCTCGTCTGTTGGAGCGCGCCTGCAAGCTGGATGAGGCCCATGGCTACGGCTCGCTTACTGCGCTGCCCATCATTGAGACGCAGGAAGGCGACGTATCCGCCTACATCCCCACCAACGTCATCTCCATTACCGACGGCCAGATCTATCTGCAGTCTAACCTGTTCTTGCAGGGCCAGCGTCCCGCAGTGGACGTGGGTATCTCGGTGTCCCGCGTAGGCGGTGACGCTCAGATCAAGGCCATGAAGCAGGTGGCCGGCAACCTCCGCCTGGACTTGGCAAGCTACGCTGAGCTTCAGAGCTTTGCACAGTTTGGCAGCGACCTCGACCGCTCCACCCGCTACCAGCTCAATCGCGGCGCCCGCATGACCGAGCTGCTTAGGCAGAAGCGTTTCTCGGCCATCGACGTGGTGGATCAGGTGGCCGTCATCTTCGCAGGCAACAACAACTTCCTCGACGATCTTCCAGTAAACCAGGTGATCCCCTTCCGCGATCAGTTTGTGGATTACCTCAAGACCAGTCGCGTGGCCCTGCGCGAGAAGCTCCGCCAGGGGCGCATCTCCGATGAGACGGCCGAAGAGCTCAAGGGCGCCTGCCGCACCTTTAAGAAGCAGTTCCTGGCCAGCACGCGCGCTGCCCAGAGCAAGAAGACCCAAGAAGAGCTGGCAGAAGGCGCAATCGAGTCGGCTGGCGCCGCGACCGTGGTGGAAGACTCCGCCGCCTCAGTGGCTGAGGAAGCATAGAGCCATGGCGAACCTTCGCGACATCAAACGACGCATACGCACGGTGTCGAGCACTCGGCAGATCACTCACACCATGGAAATGGTGTCTACCACCAAGATCATGCGTGCCCTCAAGCGTGCAGCAGACGGCGCCCCCTACAAGGACGCCATGACCACCATGCTGGTCAACGTTGCCGCTGCGGGGAGCAGTGAAGAACAACCTTTGCTCAAGGAGCATCCCGCGGTAAATCGCGTGCTCATCATTGTGGTGGCTTCCGATCGCGGCTTGGCTGGCGGCTTCAACGTGCAGGTAGAACGCGACGTTGAGCGCCGTATCGTCGAGTGGGAGTCCAAGGGCGTGCAAACAGAGCTCATCTGTTGCGGCACCAAGCCTACGGAATACTTCACTGCGCGCGGGCGCAAGCCCATCCTGTCTTTCCAGGGCATCTCGGCGGATCCTACGCTGGTGGAAGCCAATCAGATCGCCAGCTACGTGATGGATGGCTTCACTTCCGAGCATCTGGATCGCGTCGAGATCACCTACCAGCATGCGCGCAGCCGTGTCGAGCAAAGGCTGGTTACAGAGGAATTGCTCCCCGTGACCCGCGACACCCTGCGCTTGCCCAATGCTCCTCGCGAGCATGAGGCGTTGTCCAGCTTGAACCCTGCTGCCAACTCTGAGGCTGCGCAGGACTTCGAGTTTGACCCCTCGCCCGCTCAAGTGCTGGGATATCTCATCCCCAGCTATATTCGCACGGTGATCTATCACGCACTCATCGACTCCGCAGCGGCCGAGCACGGCGCGCGCCGTCGTGCCATGCAGGCAGCTACCGAGAATGCCGATGAGATCGTGACCACCTTGAGCCGTGAGTACAATCGCATCCGTCAGAGCTCCATCACCACCGAGATCAACGAGATTGTCGGCGGCGCCGCAGCATTGGAGGAGAAGTAATGGCAGAGAAGACCAAGCTCGCGTCGCTGGACCTCGACAGCGTTCTCAAAGCCTCGGTCAACAATCAGAGCGACCTCGACGAGGGCATCATTGTCCGCATCGTAGGCCCTGTGGTCGACGTCAAATTCGAGGACCACATGCCCGCTATCTACACCGCCCTCAAGGTAGACGCAGAGACTCCTTTTGGCCACATCAAGACCGAGCTTGAGGTGGAGTCCCAGCTGCCTGGAGGCATTGTGCGCACCGTCGCCATGACCTCTACCGACGGCTTGCAGCGCGGTCTGCATGTGGTGGATACCGGCAAGCCCATGCAGATGCCTGTAGGCGAGTCCACTTTGGGTCGCGTATGGAACGTGCTGGGCGAGCCTGTGGATGGCAAAGGCATGCCTAAGGACGTGCAATACTATCCCATCCATCACCCAGCGCCTCGCTTCGACGACCTCACCACCTCGGTGGAGATCTTCGAGACCGGCATCAAGGCTATCGACCTGCTCGAGCCCTACATCCGCGGCGGCAAAACCGGCCTGTTTGGTGGCGCTGGCGTAGGCAAGACGGTGCTCATCCAGGAGCTCATCAACAACCTGGCTATGGAGCACGGCGGCACCTCGGTATTTACCGGTGTGGGCGAGCGTACCCGCGAGGGCACCGACCTCTACCATGAGATGACTGAGTCTGGGGTCATCAACCGCACCTGCCTAGTCTACGGTCAGATGAACGAGCCGCCCGGAGCCCGTCTGCGCGTCGCCCTGGCTGGCCTGACCGAAGCCGAGTATTTCCGCGATCAAGGTCAGGACGTACTGCTCTTCATCGACAACATCTTCCGCTTCTCCCAGGCGGGCTCCGAAGTCTCTGCACTTCTCGGCCGTATGCCCTCCGCAGTGGGCTATCAGCCGACCCTGGCTACCGAGATGGGCGACCTTCAAGAGCGCATCGCCTCCACCAAGGAAGGCTCCATTACCTCGGTGCAGGCAGTCTATGTGCCCGCAGATGACCTGACCGACCCGGCGCCTGCCACCACCTTCACGCACCTGGATTCCACTACGGTTCTGTCCCGTTCCATCTCGGACCTTGGCATTTACCCGGCCATCGATCCTTTGGCGTCCTCTTCAGACGCCTTGGACGCCACGGTGGTGGGCGAGGAGCACTATCGTGTGGCTATGGCGGTGCAGGAGGCCCTCCAGGCCTACACCGACCTTCAGGACATCATCGCCATCCTTGGTATGGACGAGCTCTCCGACGATCAGCGCAAGACCGTGCAGCGCGCTCGTAAGATCCAGCAGTTCCTCTCTCAGTCCTTCCATGTGGCGGAGCAGTTCACTGGCAACCCCGGCGTCTACATCAAGGTGTCCGACACCGTGCGCTCCTTTGCCGCCATCGTGGACGGCGAGTGCGACGACATCCCCGAGCAGTGCTTCCGTTTCGCCGGCGACATCGACGATGTGCGCCGCCGTTACGAGCGTCTGCAGAAGGAAGGGGAGGCGTAAGGCCCTATGGCTCACCTCACCTACCAGATCGTTCGCCCCGACAAACTCATGAAAGAGGGCGAAGCCACCGCGGTGATCCTGGTCACTCGCTCAGGCGAGCTGGGCGTCTTGCCCGGTCATGCCCAAGAGATCTGTGCTCTGGGCGATGGCGTGGTGCGCATCGAGCATGAGCCGGACGAGAAGGGCGAGACCGTAAACTACATCGTGATTTCCGGCGGCTACGCAGAGATCACCGGCACCGAGGTCATCCTTTTGGCCGACCATGCGCGCAACATCGACGACATCGAGCCTTCTGTGGTGGAAAAGACCCGCCAAGAGGCCCAAGAAGAGTTGAGCCGCATTCCAGAGGGGGATTCCCGTCGCGCCTACTTCGACTCGAAGATTGCCTGGTGCGATCTTTTGCTTGCCGAGAATGACCGCTGGAGCGGGCAGAAAGCCTAAGGGTGGTCCCGAAGGCTCAGCGCGCTGCGACTAGATCGCTGCCGCCTGCCTGCTCTGTGGATCGATGGATAAGGGCGACCGTCAAGGTCGCCCTTTTGCCTCTTGCGTCCTTGGCCGCTGCCCCTTGTTTTTCGCTATGTGCGCCTGCGGTGTAGGAAGTTAAAGCCGGTGCACTTTGGGGCTGGTGTCTTACATACTAGAAGCCGGAAATCATGGGGCCGGGGCGCCTAGGGGATCCCGTGCAGGGATGGGTGGGTTTCTCGGCTTAATAATTGGAGGCATGCTGTGGAGGTTATTCAGATTGAGGGTGGCTACCCTATTACCGGCGAAGTCAGGGTGGAGGGCGCAAAAAACTCGGCGCTCAAGCTCATGGCAGCCACGCTCATGGCGCCCGGCATCAACGAGCTCACCAATGTCCCCAACATCTCAGACGTGCACATCATGGCGCAGGTGCTGGAGGAGCTGGGTGCGAAGGTCGAGGTCAAAGGGCCGCATGATCTGCTAATCGACACTACAGACGTCAATACCTGGGTCACTCCCTATCATCTGGTGGCCAAGATGCGCGCATCCACAGCGGTGTTGGGACCGCTTCTGGCCCGCTTTGGCAAGGCTGTGGTGGCCATGCCTGGCGGCTGCAACATCGGCGCCCGCAAGATCGATATGCATATGTTGGGCCTTGAGGCGTTGGGCGTGAACTTCGTGGTAGACCACGGCAACATCCACGCCAGTGCGCCCAATGGCATTGCGGGCACGCTGGTGACGCTGGAGTTTCCCTCGGTGGGCGCCACTGAGAACCTATTGATGGCCTCGGTCCATGCCCAAGGCGTCACCACCATTGACAACGCAGCCCGCGAGCCTGAGATCGTGGACTTGGCCAACATGCTCAACGAGATGGGCGCCAAGATCTCTGGCGCCGGCACCCCGCTCATCGAGATCGAGGGCGTCCCCGAGCTGCATCCGGTGAGCCATCGGGTGGTGGGCGACCGCATCGAGGCCGGCACTTTCATCGCCATGGGCGGCCTTGTGGGCGAGCCGGTGACCGTGCGCGGCTTTGACCCTCAGCATCTGGGTCTTGTGCTCAAGAAGTACGAGCTTATGGGCCTTACCATCGAGCGCGAGGCAGACGGAGTCACCCTATGGCGCACCGGCCCCATCAAGCCCACGGACATCCAGACGCTGCCTTACCCGGGCTTTCCCACCGACATGCAGGCCCAAACCATGACGCTTCTGGCCACCGCCGCAGGAGACTCCATCATCACCGAGAACGTGTTTGAGAACCGCTTCATGCTGGCAGCCGAGCTCAATCGCATGGGGGCCGACATACGCATCGAGGGGCATCACGCCATCGTGCACGGGGTGGAGGGTTTCTCGGGAGCCCCCGTGACCTCTCCCGACCTGCGTGGCGGCGCCGCGCTGGTGATGGCGGGCCTGGTGGCAGACGGCTACACCACGGTGTCAGCGATCCATCACATCGACCGTGGCTACGAGTCCTTTGTGGAAAAGCTTCAGTCGCTGGGCGCCCATGTGGAGCGCGTCACAGTGCCCGACGAGCTCTAAGTGCTGCAACTGCCATTTTTAGAGGAGGGATGACCCATGTCGGAGTCCGAGAAGGACATGGTGCCGGCCAGCCATCTGTCTATGGCCAACGAGGATTATCTGGAAGCCATTTGGCGCATCGCCTTGCGAGAGCAGTCTGAGGCGGTGCGTTCGGTGGATGTGGCGGAGCTTTTGGGGGTTTCCAAAGCCAGCGTGAACAAGGCGCTGTCAACCCTTAAAGAGAACGGCTATGTGGAGCAGCACCGCTACGGGCGCGTCACGCTCACCGACGAAGGCGCCGCCTATGCTCGGCGCTTGTGGCGCTCCCATAGGGCGCTCCGCACATTTTTAGAGACCGAGCTGGGCGTGGATCCTCAGGTAGCCGACGAAGAAGCCTGCCGCATGGAGCATGCGTTATCTGATGACACTATGAATCGTTGGGTTCATTACCTAGAGAAGGCTGGAATTGCGGTAGATACGGCCTAGCCATAAAGCGAACCTATTGCGTCTCTTATCTGTATCGGGAGGATTGCCATGGATTACCCGTCCTCGGGGCACGACGATCTCACACCTCAGGCTGAGCCTACCGTTGCAGAGCTTTTGCACGCCTCCTTGCCCTTGGATTCCGACGAGGCTTCCCAAGATGCCCAGGTGGCCGCATCCCGCGAGCTAGAAGCCCGTCTGCGCGGCCAAGGGGATTCGCTCACGCTTTCCTCAGACCTCACCTCTGCGTTGTCCAAGCTCGATCCCACTATGCCTTCAGCCCTCTGGTCGCTCTACGAGCCAGAGCAGGTGGCGGCCTTCCAAGAGCTCGAGGCGGCCTCGGGCATCGAGGCAATCCTGGCCAACACGCGCACTGCGGTTGCAGACCTTTTGGCCGACGGCGCCGCTCACCAGCTCTATGACCTGGGGCTTCAGGCGACAGAGGTGGCTAGTCGCCGCTCCGCGCCCTATTGCCTGGGCGTGGCCAACCTGGGTCGATGGGGCGCTGCCGACCCCATAGCTGCGTTCACTGGCACTCTGCGCCTGCTGGAAGGCGCCTGTGACGGAGGGGCTCAAGGCCTGTTGCTCGAAGAGGTGCCCTCCCTGGACCTCGCCTGCACGCTTCTGGACGCCCTTGCCGAGAAACGCCCCCACCATCCTGCGGTCGTCTGCTGCTTTGACCCCACCGCTTCCGGAGTGGCGCCCCAGCTCACCCCACAGACCGACGAGCGGGGCTTCGCCCTTCTCGGCATGCCTCCAAAAGCCCAAAAGCCCGACTATGCCCGCCTGGTGGAGTCCCTTGCCTCCCGGCCGGTGGCGGCGTGGGGATTCTCGGTGCAGAGGGCAGAAGACCTGGTGCGCTGCCAGGGGCTCTTTAGAGGCGACGGCTCCCAAGGCGCGGCCTATATGCTGTCTGCGGCCCTTCTGGAAGCGGAAGCAGCCGACCACTTGATGTTCGATGCTGCCACCACCGCGGTAGGGCTCATTGGCCCAGCGAAGCTGTCGCTGGTCTCGCGCCTGGTGCTGGCTCAGCAGCATGCCGACAAGCCGGAGGGCCAGCACCGGCATTCCAATGCATAATTTAAGGGTCTCCGGGGGTTTTCATGGCCCTGTCATTTGTATGTAACGGTCTGGAGACCGGGCAGATACAGGTAACATCAAGGTTGGTCGAACCCAGCTGTTGCCCTGTGCGCCCCTGCGGCTCGACCTCTCGCATCCACTCAGTTGGCGCTTCTCTCAGGGCGGCGCCGGCGCGTTTGGGCGCACGTGCTCTGTGCGCCCCTGCGGCCCCTAGGGTTGCAGGCTAAAGGAAGGTTTCATGAAGGCTGTTATCCCCGCCGCTGGTTTGGGCACTCGTTTTCTGCCTGCTACCAAGGCTACTCCCAAAGAGCTGCTTCCGGTCCTCAATAAGCCGGTAATTCAATATGTAGTAGAAGAGGCCCTGGAGCCCGCAGCAGTGGACGGCGTCGTTATCGTCAACTCCCACGAGAAGCCTCAGATCGAGGAGTACTTTAGCCCCATGCCCGAGCTAGAGGGCCACTTGCGCGAAGTGGGCAAAGAGGCCGATGCCAACCTGGTGCGCGAGACCGGCGAGATGCCTGTGTCCTTTGTCTACCAGGACGAGCCTCTGGGCTTGGGCCATGCGGTGCTTTGCGCCGCCGATAAGATCGACAACCAGCCCTTCTTCGTTCTTCTGGGCGACTACTTTGTGCCTAATCGTGAGATGTGCGTGGCCATGGAGGCGGTGTCTCAGGCCCACAATGGCGCGTCGGTCATCGCGGTGGCTCCTGTGCCCCATGAGGACGTAAGCCGCTACGGTATCGTGGGCGGCCAGCTCGTCGCTTCTCCTGACGGTGTGACCCGCGGCGAGAATGAGCCTGGTGCAGTGCTCAAGATCTCGGAGTTGGTAGAGAAACCTGCCCCAGAGGATGCTCCCACCGATCTCTTTATCGTGGGCCGCTACCTGCTTACCCCTCGCGTGATGGAGCTGCTGACCACCCAGACCCCCGGTGCCGGCGGAGAGATCCAGCTCACTGACGCCCTGGTGCGCCTGCTTGAGGACGAGGAGCTCTATGCCCTCGTGGTGGATCCCAAAGATGGCTGCGATACCGGGACGCCGGCTGCCTGGGCCGGCACCAACGCCCGTATGGCTCTCAAGGACCCCGTCATTCACTCTATGTTCTTGGAGGCGCTGGGTTCTCAGGAACTCTAACTCGCCCTGACGCTCTCCCGGGCCCCGAGCCTAGGAGAGCCCGGCGATTAAAAAAGACCAGAGGATCTCTCATGTCCTACTTGCGGTTCACCAATGATGGCTGGTATTCGCGGCTGGACGAGGATTTCTGCGAGCCCAATGTCGCTCGCATTGCCGACGCCGTCGCGGCCTTTTGGTATGAGCAAAATCCAAAAGGCACTGTCTATATAGGGTTTGACACCCGTCAGAATGCGGGCTCCTACGCTGCCATTGCTGCAAAAGCCCAGGCAGCCTGGGGACTTAGGGTCATAGTGTCCGATGGCCCCTGCCCCATGCCTGCCCTGAATGAAGCGGTGCGCGAAGACCCCGAAGCCATTGGCGCCCTCATGCTCACTGCAGACCACCGCAGTGCCGACTATCTGGGCGTGCGCGTGCGCAATGCAGATTCTTCGGCCATCTCCTCAGAAGATGCCGCCCATATAGAAGACCTGGTCTCCGCCGAAGTGGACGTTCCCACTGTGTCCTTCGAAGTGCAGGACTTCGTTTCGCCGTTTTTGGCAACCATGTCGTCGATCATCGATGTGTCTTTAGTGCGCGACGCCCACCTCACTGCGGTGGTCGACCCCCTCTTTGGCACCGCCCGAGGAATTGCCGCCCCGTTGCTGCGCTCTTTTGGCGTGGACGCGATGGAGATCCACAGCGCCGCAGACGACACCTTTGGCGGCCTTCACCCCGAGGTGGTGGAGCCCTGGGTTGATGACCTGGAATATCTTACCGAGCAGACCCGCTCCAGCTTTGGCGTCGCCATCGACGGCCCCTCGAACCGTTCTGCTCTGGTGGACGAGCGCGGCCAACTGGTATCTGCGCCTCAAGCCCATGGGCTGCTCTTAGAGCATCTTGTCAAACACCGAGGCCTTTCAGGCCGTATCGTGGTGCCCCGGTTCTCCTCTGCCATGACCAGCCGCCTGGCCGACCGCCTAGGTTGCGAAGTGGTGGCCGTTGCCTCTGGCCCCACCTGGCCCTTCGACGAGATCCGCCGAGGCAACGTGCTCACCGCCAGCGACGGCTTAGGCGGCATTTGCGTTCCTACGTTTGACAGGGAGCGCAATGCATTCGTGACCATGCTTTTGCTCATGGAATATATAGCAGCCGAGAAAAAGCCCCTCTCGTTGCTGGTAGATGAGTTTTGTGCCCAAGTGGGCAAAATGGAGTTTGGCTCAAAAGAACTGCGGATGGATCCGGGCAAATATGCCGTGCTGCGCAATCTTTTGCCAGGGGTAAACCCTGTATTAGAAGGGGTGGGCCAAGAGCCTGTGTCCGTGAGCCATGCCGACGGCCTGCGAGTCCAGTATGAAGACGACTCCTGGCTTTTGGTAAAGCCCTCGCTCTCTGAGCCGCTTGTTCGCATTTATGCCGAAGGCCCTACAAAGGCTGAGAGGGACAATCTGCTCGACGGTGCCAAACAGCTTCTTAAGCAGCTCTAATAATAGGGTCTATTGCGAGATGTGAAGGAATTATGAAGTGCTAACTTCTCGCTTGGCTCACCCTCTCCCTCGCGTATAGTTCTTTCTCGCGCCGCGGTGGCACAGACCACAGGCGGTGCGGCGAACCTTGAGAACCGGATACCGTGGCCCCTTTCTCACAAGGAAAGAGAAGCGAGAAAAGGGTCAC
>NZ_JABAHI010000006.1 GCF_012584445.1 Olsenella sp. KGMB02461 | reverse complement strand
GTCTACCGGTCATCATAAACACGGTTGCTTCGGGAGCAAATTCACCCTTGAGGTCAATAGAAAACTTGGGAGTGTCGGAGATTTCTCCCCAGACGATTTTCTGCTTATCCAAATCGTCCATATAAGCGCAATTCCTGAGATTGTACGGCGTTACTCCGCGATCGTTCCTCTTGGATATCTTTTCCCAGTACTGATCGAGATGCCGTTTGATTGCGGGATAGTGATTGATGTCAATCGGTGGAACTTTCCGACCGTTCTTCTTGTATCCGTTATGCGAAGCGATGATCCACTGATCAGCAAAGGTGTAGCCATATCGTTTGATATCCCTGCCACGGAGAATCGGTCGAATAAGCTCGGCGGACCTCGGGTCCTCGGCGATGAGCTTGTCCTTCGTATGCCCATCGATGATGAATGCGTCGTTGCAGCCAGTTTTGATGCCGTAGTTGATACCTATATTCCACTCGCGAAGCGGAACGCCGACGGCCTCAATCTTCCGCTTGATGCTTCTCTCGATCTCGCTGAGCACGACCCAGCTCTCGCCTTTTGAGAAAGCACTTTCGACGGCATGCTGCTTAACATAATCGCTCATATTGTTGCGACAATCGTCACGGATGATGGTTGCCGTAACAGTGCCAGAGTTGCCGGCTTTCGTCGCAAGCAGAATGTTGACATCGACAGTCGCTGACTCGAATACCTTCGTGCCAGCAAAGTCGATTAAGGCAATCGGGTTGGTCTTTGAAAGGAAGAAGTTCCTCAGGGATTCTCCGTATGCAGCGCGCATCCACTTGTTCGACGTGATGTAGCAGAGCACCCCGCTCGGGCGCAGAAGCTCGGCGCCGCGCTCATAGAACAGCGCATAGATGTCCCCGGTGCTTTCATAGGTTTCATAATCCAGTGACTGATACAGCTTCTTTGCCTTTGGCTGCATCTTTTGGAGCTGGATGTACGGTGGGTTGCCGATGGCGATATCAAAACCTTGCGAGAGGTTGAACATGATCTTCGCGTCGAAGAAGTCCGAGCTATGGCTCGAGTCAAAGGGGTTCCATTCCATCCGCTGCTTGAGTCGCTTGCTCCCTTGTATATTGCTTGCTTCCTCAAGAGCGATGACGGTGTCCTGGTATTCCTTTCTCAGCCTCATCTTCACCTGAGGGTCGGTGGCGGTGTAATAACCCTGGCTCATGATCGAGTCAAGGCGCTCCAAGGCCTCATTGTTGAAATCGTCAAAGAGTGTCGTCTGGGGTCCGCTTTCCACAAGTGGCACGAGGGTGTTGGCGCACACGAACTTGAAGTCAAGGTTCGGCAGGGGACGCACATTCTTCGGGCTGTTCTCGTCAACCACAAGGCTAAGCCAAGCGCGGAGGCGAGAGATCTCCACTGCCATGGGTTGAATGTCGATGCCGTATATGTTGTTGCCGAGAATCCGGATCTTTAGGTCATAGGAATTCAGCCCCGAGCCAAGCCGGTTATAGGTCTTGGTGAGCAGCTGTAACATGCCCATGGGGAATGCGCCCGATCCGCACGCCGGGTCAACCACCTTGAGGTTGTCGAGAGCCTGTATCGCCTTACCGGTCATCTCCGCTGTGCGCTCAGCGCCCCAAAGGCTCTTCTTCGCGTCGGAATGCTTGACCTCGAAGTCCTGATCGGTCATGTCCAGCAGACGATCAACGCCTGCCCGTGCGCCCTCGGTGCCGAGAGCGTCGTACAGGTATTCTCTCAGAGATTCTTTGCACATGTAGGCGACGATCTCACGCGGGGTGTAGAAGGACCCGCTCGCCTTGCGGGCCTCTTTACCGGTTTCGTCGAGTTGCGAAGCAAGAAGGTTCTCGAAGACGCGACCCAGCATCTCAGGGTCAATCGCGACTTGCTCGTACTCGGGAGTCGACTCATCAGTCGTGAAGTTAAACTGGTCGAAGTGCGCGTATAGGGAATCAAACCAGTCGGGCGGGAAGTCCACAACCTCATCAGCCCAGTCGCCCGGTCTGGCATCAAAAAGGCCACCGTTGAGGAACGGAGTTGTGAGATCGAGCTTGCCATTAATGATGCGGCGCTCGTCCGCGGGCTTGTTCAGGGTCTCAAAGAAGAGGGGCTTGAGGCATTTCTCGTAATACTCCGTGGCGGGGATGCCCTTGTGGTCGAAGTAACCCATGCCTTCGTTGATAAAGCCCTTCTTGCGCAGGAACCAGATGAACAGTAGACGACCGATAAGGCGGTTTGCAAAGAGCTTTGCCTCCTCCTGTGGCTTACCTGCGTTTTCATGAAGATGCTGGAGGAGGATCTGGAAGTGCTCGGAGATCCCCTCGTAAAACTTCTTGTTGACTTCTTTGAGTGCAAAGGCGTCCCAGAGTGTTTTGTGGATGGTGCGCTGGGGCTCAAGGTCGCCAACTCCATCGAAACCGGCGGCTCCATCGATGTTGCGCAGGATATCGATCTGAGTGTTTGACAGCCTTTCAGAGAGCTCCATTACCCTCAGGTTGCCTTCGTTGCTGATGGCAACGAGCAGGGAGCTCCCGTTGGAGGTCATGAAGAAATCGATGCCGACCTTGTAGGAGGGGAACTTAGTCAGGTCGCTGTCCTCCCAATTCGGCGTCAAGCTTACGCCGGCGGCAACGCGAGACTTCGCAGAGCTCTTGTTCAGCCAGTAGAATTTGCTCTCGATGGGGGCGGAGTCGTCATGGAAATGCCTCATAGCGGTACGCTCACCCCCGAGGTAGGGGTGCTTCTCGAACCACGACTCAACTTTCTGGTTGGGAAAGCTCGACACAGGGATCGTCTCGTCCAAGAGATCCTCGCCTTCGAGGAGTTCACTCGACCACCTTTCGCCCTTAGCGGACTTGGGGAACACGATTCGCATGAACTCGTTCGCTACCTCTATAGCGATGTCGAGGCTTGCATCGCGGTCGGTCTCGGAATGGAGACTACGAACAAGCTCGTCCAGCTTTGCATACTCGTTCTTGGGCATTCCGGGCCTCCCTATCTTTTGGTCGCATAGAAGAGCACGTCTTCAATCATATCGGCTCGCTGCTCCTCGGACATGTGCTCGTTGAGCTTGTTCATTAGTGCGATGAAACGAATGTTGGTCGAGGAGGTGATTACCCCGCGCTCTTTCATGTCGGTGTTGATAAGCCTAACGATCTTCTTGAACTCGCGGTTATCCTGTTCTCGTCGGATTCCTTTGCGCACAAGCGCCTGGAAATCGATTTCTCCTGGATGGTAGGGTTGGATGGCGGTGAGTGCCTTCTGTTCCGATGGGAGGATCGTCCTTAGGTTTTCGTTTGATTCGGCACGGACGCGCGCCATCCTGTTCGCACGCTTGGATACCCTGTCTCGGCTTAGGCCCGGATCAATCGTATCGCGCTGATGCTCGTTATCCTCTGGCACAGTCTTGATCATCGCGAGTGCTTCGACCTCTTCGACAATCTCGGCGGGATATCTTCCGGTCGCGGCGACCTTCACAAACATGGTCGTGTTGAACGGCTCGTTCGACACGACGCTATGCCCCTCGACACGCTCGAGAGCCAAACACGAGCCGGATGGCAGAGAGCTTTCAGTCTGGCCTTCAAACAGGTGGATTTCTCGCTCGGGCAGATAGTTCCATTTTCCGGCTGGCATCGCTTCAATTCTTCTTCTGTTTTCATCGTCTTGGTGTTCTTTCAAGAAGCGTCTCAGCTCAAAGACGTATTCATCGGCGGAGTCGAAGACGTCAAGAGCTTGGGAGGATATCGAAATGGTCTCGGCGGCCTTGGATGCTGTATTTACGTCATCGCTGAAAAAGTCAGCAAACTCGATGGGGTTCTCCTGCTCGCCGAGGACACTCTGGTCGGTGCCGATGCTGTTCTTAATGGTGTCAATCTTCCGCTCAAGCCGTCGAACGAGGTTCAGGTACAACTCAAGGTCGTCGTGTGGCTTCATGTTGACAATTTCCACGTCCTCGTAGGAGGAACCCAGTCGATTGATGCGGCCGTTCCTCTGAATCATCCTCACGGGGTTCCAGTGAAGGTCGTAGTTGATGAGGATGCCGGCATCCTGGAGGTTCTGACCCTCCGAGAGGACGTCTGTTGCGAACAGGAAGTCGATCTCGGACTCACCGTCCTTCAGGGTGTACTTCTTGGCGATCGGCGCAAACCTACAGGCGATCTCCTCTGTCTTTCCCCCGTTGGAGCCGGTCAAGAAGGCGCTGCGGGTCTCGAAATCCGGCACCTCGGTCATCAGAGCGGGTATGGTTTCCCTTAGGTAGTCAATCGTGTCGGCGAAGAAGCTGAACACGAGGACTTTCTTGCCGTGCTCTCCGCTCGCGACGAGCTCTTTGATCTCGTCGGCAAAGGCGTGGATCTTGCCGTTGTCGTCTGAGTCCTGCATGTATCGCAAGATTGTTCTCAGGAGGTAGAGGATACCGCGATCACGGGAGATATCCTTTCGAAGCTGGTCGATTTTGTACTCTTGGGAGGTCGCCTCGCGCTTTTCAACACCCTCGATCTTCATGCTGGTGATGTCTTCTCCAGCATCCAATGCCGCTTGGACCTCTCTCATCGAGCGCTCATAGGCGGAGAAAGCCTTATCAAGATCCTCGCCGTATTCTGATTCAAGCTCGGCCGCGTCCGAGAGAGATACAATGTAACCTTTGTCCAGGTACTTTTCGAATATGTCGAGTCGCTTACCGTAGTAGTCCACTGACTTAAGCAGCGCGGCAGCCGATGATTCAAGGCGCTTAAGCCAGGTCACATGAAGTATGTTGTGGATGGTGCGCTGCGTGCTTATCTTGGTTTGTTCAGCCGATCCAAGCCCGAGATCTCGAATCTGCTCTTTCGTCTTGCCGTAGTATCGGTGTCGGTACAAGTCTGGTCTATAGGGAACAAATCCGAGAAAGTTGATGATCTGGAAGACGCTCGGAATTAAAGACTTAGAGCGTTCCTGCCCGAAGAGCATGCACGCTGCGCCATCGTCGCTGGTATCCAACGCGGGGGGTTTCGCCTTGCCTGCGAATACAGGTACAAAGAGATCAAGCGGGTGCATTGTCTGCTGTGTTATCTCAAGCGCGAGGTCGAGGTTCAAACGAAGCGGATCAACTCCCTCGAACAGCTTGTCCTGCGCGTCGGTACACAGAGCTTGGACGTTCTCAACAATCGTGTCGGCGTATCGGTAAGGCAGCTGTTTGACGGTAGTGTGAGGGAAGTGCTGCTGTACCCCGCCTTTCTGCAGACTTCCTTCCGCTTCAACGCCCTGTCGTGTGGATCGCACCAGATAGTGCCTGAGCCCACTCCGCAGCGTGGAGTCATACCGGCTCCAGTCAAACTCGATGCCCGCCTTTTCGGCTTTCTTCGATTCGGCCTGGATTTGTCTAAGAGCATCGATGAAGTCGATGCTCTGAACTACACCGTCGTTGTTTCGGTACTGGACGGGGATGGATACCATGCTTCCGCGCAGCCCGAGCTGAATCTGGTTCGCGAAGTCCATGAGGCTGTTGTTGATGGGGGTCGCGGTCAGAAGCAGGACCGGGGCATCCGGGCTGGTGTCAAGCAGATTCAAAATGGTCTCGTATCGGGCGCTCGATGGCGAACGAAGGTTGTGTGCCTCGTCGATAACGAAGAGATCCACCTCACGTACCCACGGCTTGCGCATCTCCTCGATGAGGCGCTCCTGTTCGGAGATATTTTGCATTGAGATGACGGCGAAATCGTTGCCGTCGAGCCCGAAATGCTTTCCGAGATCGTCGTACCATTGTTGCCTGAGTGCTGCTGGTGCTATCACAAGGATTCGATGAGCGCCCGACTCTCGATAGTGCTTGATGACGGCGCCTGCAGTCACGGTCTTGCCAAGACCGACGGAATCCGAGAGCATCGCCACGCCCATCTTCTGCAACTTGTTCAGCAGGATGCCAGCATTGCGATCTTGAAACGCATAAAGGATGTCCCGTGTGTCATCTGAGAGCTGCTTAGGCGGAAGAAGCTCGTCGGGGAATACCTCCATCAATGTTTTGATATAGACATCATAGGGACCATACATCATGTCACCGACGGGACTTTTCTCAAGAATCTCGGTAAACGCACCCGTCCAAGGTTCAGCCTCCTCATCCCTCCACATCTCGTTGAACCAGCTGAGGTGACCGTGCTCCTGTCGCTCGTTCTGAGGTTGGAACAACACGAAGTGCTGGTCCTGTTCGAGCCAGTTCAGTTCGGCATTGCTTGTGAGTCCCGCCTTGGTGAAGTTGCTCGAACCGATAATGCCAACTGCTTCCGATGCCCCGGTATCTCCGAAGATATAAGCTTTGGCATGGAGCCTGGGACTGCGGAAAACCTTGACCTCGAGCGTGCCGTCTTTCATGAGAGTCGAGAGCTTTCGAGCCACGTTGCGCAGCTCTGCGACCTCATGCTCCTTTCCCTTTCCAAGCTGTTCGAGATCAAAGGCGAAGTTCTTGTCGGGGAAAAGAGCGTCGGGATCGTTCTCGTCGAGTTCGAGCGACTTCTGGTAGCGATGAGGCAACGGCTCTTGACCAATGAGGAGCCTTATACTCTTGAACGTTGTTAGGCCGTCGATGATATCGACCATACCGGGCAAATCCCAGTAGCCCGTCGCAATTGATAGGTGTTCATACTTGCCCGAGCTGATGATATCCGATAGCACGGATTTGAGGTCTTGTCTCTTGTTATCGATGAGTCGCGGATACATGATTTCCTCTTACGTCTGTCTAGACGGCATGTCTACCCGTTGCTGATTCCCTTTGCAAGCTCTTCAATCATGCTCATGCGAATGAAGGCGCTAAAGCTGACCCCACGCATCTCTGCGGCCTCTTTAGTCGCGTCACGTAAACTCTCGGGTATACGTACCGTGATCGCCACTTGGTCGCCAGACACGAGCAGCATGCGTATGTCCGTTTCATCGAGGTTGTTCTTCAACATGTCGATGTACTGCACGGCAACCCCCCCTCAGAGACATGCAATATAAACGCAGTAGATTCTATTTCAACAAGCAGAAGAATGAGAGGGCGATTGCCGTGTATCTCGGAAATGGCGGTGAATGGCATGGGCTGTTAAAGCTTCGGATAACACGAGGCTTTCTCAATACCACACGGCGTCATTTCCCACCCGAAGCGATGTGCTCTTCCAGCTCGTTATCGTTCATGACCTCGACGCAGCAGCCGTCCAACTCGAAGTGAGACCTTCCGTCGCCGCGCAGTAGTAGGGTATCGCATAAAATATCAAATACTGATATTATTTACAAATAGTGATGTAAAATCGTTCCTATATATTGAATATCTTGTTATAGAATGATAGAATCTATTGCGAAGCGTTGCAAAAGGTCGAATGGCCGCGGGCACCTGCCCTCCACAGGTCCTACACATCAGAGAAAGGCGAGGGACATGGCGAGCAACCTCTTGGAGATGCGCCGCACGGCGGGATATAGGAGCGCCAGCGACTTCGCCGAGGCGCAGGGCATCCCGCTGTCCACCTACGCGCGCTACGAGTCTAACCCCGACAAGATCCCGATGGAGCGCGCGTGGCAGCTTGCGGACGCTCTCAGCTGCACCATCGATGCCGTCGTGGGACGCGAGGAGCCTGACCCCGCGCGCTTGCGAGGCGAGGTGCAGCTCGAGTACGACTCTCTCACGTCCGAGGCTCGCGCCCTCGCGGACGAGTTCCGCGAGTTCGTGCTGCAGAAGGACGCGAGGATCCGCGCACGCAGACGTCGCGAGGAGAAGCGTCCCTATGAGGCGCTGTGCTACCAGTACGAACAGCAGATGCTCGCCGAGGCGCGCGACAGCGCAGCGTTCGGCGAGGTTGTCTCGTTCGGCAGTGTGGTGGAGGCCAGATCGGCGTTCCTCACCTACCTCCAGGATCAGGCGGCCAAGAAGCGCGGCAGGTTCTCCACTAAGTCGCAGAAGCTCATCGATGACCAGACCATTGAGAAGGTCATGGCGGCGTGGGACTACACACACGGCGAGCTCGAGTATGTCGGCATGAGCGTGCTGTGGAGCTCGTCCGAGCATGCCGTCGCGGTCGACTACGATGGCCCTGCGCGTGGAGGGGACGGTGGTATCTCTGAATAGAAGCCGAAAATAGGTGGACCTGCGGGAGCTGGCATTCCTGCAGGTCAGACCCCGGTCAAGAGGCAAATCCAGAAGGGACGGTGACAGAATATGTCATCCCTCACCCATGCCCGCATCCCCCAGCGACCAATCGGCGGCAAAAGAACACTCCAATGCCTCCGCCGGAAGGCAGGCTACCGCTCCGCGAAGGACTTCGCGGAGGTGCTCGGCATCCCCATGTCAACCTACACGCGCTATGAGCGCGCAGGTGTCGGCGCCGACTGCGGAATACCGTTGGCCGCCGCCTGGCAGATCGCCGACGCGCTTGGCTGCTCCATCGATCTCGTTGTCGGCCGTGAGGACATTGATACCCCTGCGCCCCAGGGCGTCCAGCCCCGCTACAATGTGCTTTCCGCCGAGGGCAGGCAGCTTGTGGATAGCTACCTCGCCTTCGTCGAGGAATCCGAAGCCTCCCGCGCCCGCTTGGCGGGCGGGAGGTAATCCCCACCCCAAGGTTATTGGGAAGGGGCTGGGCCCCGGACAATTTCCTGGACAGCTAGCTGTCTAAAAGGAGGTCATCTTGTACAGCGAGCGATTCAGAAAGCAAGCACTGAAGATCATTGAGGAGTGTGGGGGGGGATCCTGCCTTCAGGCCTCTCGGCGCCTAGGGCAAGTTTCGGCTAAGGCCCTCAAGCGCTGGAAAGACGAGCAGCCAAGCACCCAGAGGCTCTGCGTGCATCTTTCCGACTCTAAAGAAGCGCACCATTGCCAAGAATAGGGCCCAAGGTCAAAGCGCAGCCTATCTGGCCTATCACTACGGGGTCTCTGGTGCCACTATCTACAATGTCTGCAGGAAGGCAGGCCCCACCCCAAAGGGGCCCAAGACCGCAGACAAAAGGGAGCCTATGGCGATACCCAAGATTAAACCTGATGATCTGCCCGACGACATCGAAGAGCTCAAGCGGCGCTGCATCGAACTTCAGAAGGCCAACGCCCAGTTGGAGATGGACCGAGACATCTTGGCTCAGACTGTCGAGCTACTAAAAAAGACCCAAGCGTCGATGGCCAGGAGCTGACGTATCCGGAGAAAGCTCAGCTCATCGGCGCTTTTAGCCCGAAGTATTCTGTAGTGGATCTCTGTGAGAGGCTCGCTATTGGCAGAAGTTCTTACTACTAGGCCAAGGGCGCCTTGGGGCGCCCTGACCCCTATCAGGAGCTAGGAGGGCGCATCCGAGCCATCTTTGAGAAGAGCCGGCGTACCTTTGGCTCCGAGAGGATCTGGCATGTTTTGAGGGTAGGAGGCGACGGCCTTGAGTCTGAGGTGGTCTCTTAAAAAGTGGTGCGCCGACTTATGAAAGAGGAGGGTCTCAAGGTCATCTACCGAAGGAGAAGACGACACCTTCGCACCTATGTGGGCAAGGTAAGCGCCCACCCCGGCAATCTGGTCAACCGCCGCTTTCAGGCCGAGAGGCCCAACGAGGTCTGGCTCACAGACATCACCCAGTTCGGCCTGCCTACCTACAAGTGCTACCTCTCCGTCATCATCGATTGTTTCGACGGTCGAGTATGGCTCACCGGCTCTCCTTGCACCCTGACGCCACCCTGGCCAATGACACGCTCAAAGGTGCGGCTGAGACTCTGAGACCAGCCGTGCATCCCATAGTCCACAGCGATTGCGGCGGCCATTACCGCTGGCCGGGTTGGATCGAGCTCTGCGAGCGCTATGGCCTTGCAAGGTCCATGTCGAAGAAATCCTGCTCCCCTGACAATGCCGCCTGCGAAGGCTTTTTCGGCCGTCTTAAAAACGAGTTCTTCTATTACCGGGATTGGAAAGGCATAGGCTTCTCAGAGTTCTCCGGCAGGCTCTGTGGCTATATCGACTACTACAACCAAGAGCGCCAGAAGAAGTCTTCGGGCTGGCGAAGCCCCGATGAGTATAGAAGGGCTCTAGGCTATAGGGTCTAGGTGTCCAGAGATCTGTCTGGACCCCCCTCCCAGTATTTCGTTGAAGTTGAGAATCTAGGGTAAAAGCGTCCGCAGTCCCCCTTCCGCGTTTTATTGCCCCTAGATCCTTAAGTGGGTATATTTTTTCCCAAACTGTTGAGAAGGGAGTTTTTCCTTGTACCTCGAGATCGGTGAGTTCCAGATCGGAGCCGCTCCCCGTGATATTCGGCAGGAAGTCGCGAGGAGCTGAAGGTACAACCTGCGCATGATGGTGACGTCCGGTAGAGGTCGATTCATCCTGTTATGCGCACACGGTCCGAGCCCAGGGGCCGCGGCTTTGCTGCCGCGGCCTTTTTCGTCTCGACCGCGCAAAGGAAGACCCAATGAAAGAAATGGACTTTTTGAGCGGCCGCTCTGCCGCTAACCTTGCATATTTTGCGCTGACGGCGCTCGGCGCCAACCTGCTGCAGTCCGCCGATCAAGTTGTGGATATGCTCGTCGTGGGCATGTTTGCGGGGAAGGGGGAGGTTGCCGCGCTCGCCAATGCAACAATGCTCGGCTTCGTGGCAAACTCGCTCTTGCTCGGCCTCGCTGTGGGCGCCACGGTGCTCGTCCCGCGCCGCCTTGGCGCGGGCGAGACAGATGGTATCTCCCGGGCGGAGGGCCACGGCACTTCTCGTGGCCGTGGCCCTCCCGCTTGCCGTCGCGCTGTCCTGCGCGTTTCTAGCCGCCCCGCTCTACGCGGCGCTCTCGGATCCAGTCGACGCACTCGCGGGCGCCATCGCCTACACACGCGTGCATGCTCTGGGGCTGCCGGGAGTATTTTTGCTCGCGGCTGCCGGCGCCATCATGCGCGTCCATGGCGACGTGCGAACCCCGGTGTGGCTTGCTGTGGCGGTCGCCGTGGTCAATTGCGCAGGGGGGCGTCGCGCTCGTGTCCACACTTGGCGTCGCTGGTACGGCGTGGTCTTCAACAGTGGCATCCTCGCTCGCCGCTGCACTCTCCTTAGGGGTGCTTGCCAGGAGGCGGGGTTCGGCCTTTCCTAGGCGCCCTATCGTGTGCGACTTCGCGCAGCTCACTCGCGTGGCAGCACCGGCTGCCTTCCAACAGGTTATCGTAAACCTCCCTTATCTCGCCATCACCGCCATGACCAACGCTTTTGGCACGGCGGTTGTAGCCGGTGCGGGCGCCGCCACCAAGGCCAACACGCTGGCAGGCATGCCCGTATGGTCGGTGGGGCAGGTGGTGTCTACGGCCGTGGCGCGCTGCCAAGGTGCAGGCGAGAGGGGCCGTGCGCTCGCCTATGCGCGGGCCGGTGTTGCCGTCTCGATGGGTGCAACCGTCGTTGTGGTGCTGCTCGTTCAGGTGTGGGCTTCACAACTCGTGGAACTCTTCGTGAGCCTTCCTGATGCCGTGGCCGCCGGTGTACTCTACCTGCGCGTCTGCTGCTCTGCGAACAGCCTGGTCTACGCCGCGATGTATGCGCTCGACTCCTTTGCCCAGGCGACGGGCGCGCCAAGGCTGACGGCAATAAACGCGCTGCTCGACGCCGTCGTGGTTCGCGTGGGCCTCGCCGTTGCACTCGTGCCCACCTTTGGATATCTGGGCATTCTTGCAGCCCAGGCGCTCTCGCCCGGGCTGCCGTGCGCTGTGGGAGTGGCGTACCTGAGCCGCTACGCCCGAAGAGCCAAGGCCTGCGCCGACGAGAAGGTTAAATCATGAATCACCTAGGAAAGCAGGCCATGCTTCTTATACATTGACAGTATTCGTTGGTACATCAACTTATTAGACATGTGCTGCTTGAACGTGACGGACTTCTCTCGCCCTTGCGCCTTTAATTTATCCATCTCAGACTGGGCAAACTCCATCTGGTTTTTGACGTCCTCAAGCATGGATTCGAAGGCTTTGAGGCGCTTTTCATCTGACATGTTGTTCATGGTGGTAGCCTACGACTCCTACATCTGATTCGTTAAAGAGAAGACTCTCCGCTACTGGAGAGTCTTCTCTCATTAATTCTGGCTCTAGGCGATCTTTTCGAACACCATTGTGGCTTGGATGTGATCTCCGTCACTAAGTTCCAGCTATGGCGCTTTGAGTTTCTCTGTAGCGTAAATCGTTAGTAGTTCAGATGGTCGACTGCGTATTGGGCCTCTTCAGCGGTGAATCGTTCACCGTAATCAGAGGTGAGTTGGTCATAGATGTTGCTGGGCGACATCGACATCATGTCTTGATAGTCCTTGGCTTTGGCCAGCGCGTTGGCAGACCAGTCGCAGGAAATGTGGTCGACGGCGTATTGAGCCTCTTCGGGCGTGAATTGCTCGCCGTACTCGGAGATGAGCTGGTCGTAGACGCCCATCTTGGACATATGCATGGAGTCTGCGTAGTTTTGACCCTTTGCCAGTGCGTTGGCGTTCCAGTCTGCCGTCAGGTTGTCGATGGCATACTGAGCGGCTTCTGCCGAGAAGTTCTCGCCGTATTCGGAAGTGAGTTGGTCATAAACGCCCTGTTTGGACATATGCATGCGGTCGCTGTAAGTCTGCGCCTTTGACAAGGCCGAACGATATTCCGTGGGGACAGACGCGTCCTCTTTCGGAGCTTCTTCTACTTTGGGAGCTTCCTCCGCAGGCTTCTCGTTGGTGGAGGAATCTTTGGTGGTCGGAGCCTGTTCCTGGGTGGTTTCCGCCTGGGCTTCAGGCGCCTTGGAAGAAGTTCCACCGCATCCACCTAAGGTGAGGACAAGACAGAGAGCGAGACCAGGGGCGACTAGCATGTGCGACAGAGTGCGATTCATAGCGTGAGTCCTTTCGATAGAACTGAGCCTGTGAGCAGCGCCTAAAGGGCAATGCCTTCAGACGGAGCCGTTAATTTGCAGAGTATATTAAGATTTCAGCTTGGGGTGTCCGTGGTATGGGACTCAAAGAGGTTTGTCCATATGCACATACGAAAGCTGAGGATGCGTGTAAATCTGTCAGTCCGCTACCTTAGTCTTTCTGGGTGCTCCTCAATTGTTCGGGTGCAATTCTCTGCCGTAGAGCAGTCCAATTTTCGAGCAGAGATTGCGTAATAGGCCCGCTGACGCTTCAGCAGGCCTATTCCAAATGGCTCATTCGTCGAAGAGGTCGCTATGGGTTCCAGTGCGCACGAGCGTGAGGACCAAAATGGCATCGGTAATTTTGTATATGAGCAGCCAGTCGGCTCGGATATGGCATTTCCAGTGCCCGGACCAATTCCCGGAGAGCATGTGAGGCCGACAACGGCTGGGTAGAGGCTCGTCATTGGCAAGCGTCTCAATGATTGTACGAAGCTCGTCTTTGGGAAGCCCACGTTTGATTGCAGCTTTGTAGTTCTTCTTGAATCGAGATGTTTGGCGGATCTCCCTCATCACTCAGCATCCAAATCAGCAAATAACTCGTCAATGCTCGAGTAGCCTTTGGTATCAGGATCTATCGCGATGCGGTCGGCCTCATGCATGGCAGCAAGCGTCTCGGCGTTGGGAACATCGCGCGTGGGGCGGAACGGGAGGCCCTGTTCGCGTACGGCCTGGCGTAGGAACGTGTTGACGGCCGTGGAGAAGTTCATTCCAAGGTCGGCGAAGAGACGGTCAGCTTCCTTTTTTAGCTGGGCATCTGTGCGTATGCTAGTGGTTACTGTATTCATAGCTACCTCCTTGTATTGCATAATACATCTATTGCAACACAAATGACAATCGCTTAATTGCCAATGGCAGCATTTATCTAACGGTTAATGTGACAGCTGCTTTCACGGTAAATTAGAGAGATAGCTACAGAGTGATGAGGGTGCCCGTTTCGCCGCGAAGGCCTTCTGCGGCATGGCCCAGCGAGGTGATGATAGCCTTTCCCTGAGGGTGCGCTTCTACGAATTTGATGCAAGCCTCTACTTTGGGGAGCATGCTGCCAGGGGCAAATTGCCCCTGCGCGATGTAGGCGCGGGCTTCCTCGGTAGTCATGCGGTCGATGCCTTTTTGATCTGGTTGGTTGAAGTTCACATATACCTTATCTACCGTCGTGAGGATCACCAAAATGTCGGCATGGATCTTCCAAGCCAGGATGGAGCTCACAAGATCCTTGTCGATAATGGCGTCCACCGCTTTGTAATGATCGTCCTCTAGGATGACGGGGATGCCGCCGCCACCTGCAGCGATCACAATGAATCCGTCGTCTACCAAAGTGGATATAACCCCCAGCTCAAGGATGTCTTGGGGTGCGGGGCTTGGGACTACGCGCCTCCATCCGCGCCCAGAGTCTTCCTTGACCTGGCAACCGGTTGCCCTGGCAAAGGCTTGGGCGTCCTTCTCGGTCATAAACGCACCAATGGGCTTCTCGTAGTCCTTAAAAGCTTCATCGGAGGCATCTACCAGAACATGGGTAGGCACATCCACCACTGAGCGCATGATGTCTTGTGAGCGAAACTGGTTGATGAGCGTACGGGTCAGCTGCGCGCCAATGTAGCCTTGGCTCATGGCATTGCAATCAGTAAGGGGCATGAAGGGGACTTGGTTCGCAGGGTCTTTGCTCGCAGTCACAAATGCCTCGTCGATGATGCCAACCTGAGGACCGTTCCCATGGGTAATGACCACATTGATGCCCTCTTGGATCATGGAAGCCAGATGTGTCGCGGTCTCTTGCAGCAGAGTGAGCTGCTCTTGGGGGTTATCGCCAAGTGCGTTGCCGCCCAGGGCCACAACCACACGCTTGCCGTCAAGTTGCCTTGTGTCCATAGGTCTACCTCTTTATGGGCTCTGCAGTTCTGTGCCGTTAAAGCGGTTTGTGCCCTTTCAGCTACGGCTTCATCGCGAGAAGCTCTCCACGCCCTCTGTGCCGGATTTCAAGAGCCACTTCAACGGATAGTGCTTGTACACGGGCTCCTTCAAGCATCGTGGGTTCCTTCATTTCCCCAAAGGAAGTATCTTTGATAGAGGACGCACATTGGTTTCTGCACATTCTAATGGGAGCTCACATGAACATTGACGAGATCGCCCTGCGCGCGGCCGAGACCGACGACCTCGATGCCATCGCCCTCATCTACAACTCCCTCTGGTGCAACTGGATCCGCAAGGCGGGCGCCTGGGAGGACTGGGCGCTCTGCGGCCGATTCAACGCCGCGATGCAACTTCAACGCTCTCCCATTACGCTGGTGGCCGAGCGCAATGGCGCTGTCATAGATGCCTGCCTCGTAGGCATTTTCAATGACGGTATTCCCGAGAAGAACCCCCACTGGCAGTCGATCTATGAAGAGCTCCTTGCAAAGGCAACTGAGCGGGCCAAAACTGCCGACGAGGACCTCGAAGGATCGCTCTTTGGCGACTCACGTGAGAAGGCTACAGCTGATCGCTTCGCCGCCACTGGCAATGAGTATGCTCAGGCACAGATCAACCTGATTATCCTCAAGCCGGAGTGGCAGGGCGCGGGTCTTGGGCGACGCCTTGTTGAGGAAGCGCGTCGTCGCATGCGTGAGGAGGGCTGCACCAAGTTCTTCCTCATGAGTGATAACCGCTCTAACTACCAGTTTTACGATCATCTGGGCATGACCCGCATCGCCGAGGACCACAGCCAGGACACTGGCGACAACTTCATCGTCTATGTCTACGGTGCAGAGGCCTAAACCAAAGCCAAAGCCAAAGCGCCCTTGAGAAGCTTGGGATTTTCAAGGTCTTTTTCCCATGGGTGGGGGAGCCTGCTCATTCATCACCGTCGTCCCATTCGGCTGGCAGTACGGCGATGCCCTCTTCATTCATAGGTACTTTATAAGCAGCCTCTACGATGGCCGCATAGGGAAGTTCTTCTGGGTGCAAATCGATATCTCCCGGTTTCCTATAGCTCTGTGGGTTCTCTAATTTAGGAAGACATCTAGTTGGCGATTTATATATAAGCTGCATCCTAAAAGCTAGTGATTGTCGACATATTCCTTCACTTGCTTGGTGCATAAACCAGACAGTAGCCCAAAGTCCACTTTGGGATTCTTAAACTTCTTCACCCAGTTGGGGCATTCCTCGAGTAGATCTTTCCAGCAAAATGAAGTGTGCATGCCCATCATCTTGCGATTGTGGTTGTCGAATTTCTCGGCATGGACCATGACGCAGATCTTGGCCATGGTCTTCTCAATCTCAGCGTCAGTGACAAAAAGACTGATGATATCTGGTTCAACTTCGGAGGAATTTGCTGAGGATTTTGCCTGCTTCTTAAAGTCTGCGAGTCGGGAAGCAGGCTCTTCTCGGCTTCACTTGAGGTCTCTAGTAAAACTCTGATGACTAGAGGGCAATCAAGACGCCGTTTTGCTGCACAATTCTGGGAGGGAGCGGCTTCAGCGTGCTTTCGTCACGCTAACGGCCAAGAGAAGCGACGCTGCTGTTCAGGCCGATGGTAGGGGGATTGTCAATGTACGAGCTGATGCAAGTGTCCGAGCATGATTATTACCTCCAAAGCCCTGCCAAGATCGGCCTGGTGCGGCTTAATGACCAGGACGTCTGCCTTATCGACAGCGGCAACGACAGAGATGCCGGGCGAAAAATCAGAAAGCTCTTAGACGAGCGTGTTTGGAAGCTCACTGCCATCTACAACACTCACTCCAATGCCGACCACATCGGTGGCAATCACTACCTCCAAGCCCAGACGGGCTGCCAGATCTATGTTCCAGGCATCGAGCGGGATTTTACCTGCCACCCCATCCTTGAGCCGGCGTTTCTCTATGGCGGCTACCCCTTTAAAGACCTGCGCCACAAGTTCTTGCTGGCTCAGTCAAGCGAGGCCCAAGAGCTCACCCCAGATAGGCTGCCCACAGGCTTTGAGGTGATCCCTCTGCCCGGGCATTTCTTTGACATGGCGGGCTTTCGCACGCCCGACGACACGGTATACCTGGCCGATTGCCTCTCCAGCCAAGAGACCCTGGAGAAGTATCAAATCAGCTTTATCTACGACGTGGCCGCTTATCTCGAAACCCTCGAGATGGTAAAAGGTCTCAAGGCAGCCATGTTCGTTCCTGCCCATGCCCCGGCAACCTCGGAGATCGCCCCGCTGGCTCAGCTCAATATCGATAAAGTTCACCAAGTTGCCGAGAAGATCCTCAACCTCTGCCAGGAGCCCATGAGCTTCGAGAGGATCCTCCAAAGGCTTTTTAACGACTATGGGTTGACGATGACCTATGAGCAGCACGTCCTTGTGGGCAGCACGGTGCGCTCCTACCTGGCATGGCTAAAGGACACAGGCAGGCTCGATGCCTTCATCCAAGACAATCAGCTATTGTGGAGGCGAGTGTAGGATGGTCAGATACTTCTGTGAAATGGGGCCGCAAGAGCAGGATGCATTGGTCGAGCTGGCCCTCGCCAATCCAAAAAACGTGAGAAGGCGCAAGATCGCAAAGGTTCTCGCAGGGGTGATGATCCCCTTGATGCTTCTTTATCTTGTGGTTTTAGCCCACCGTATGAGCGAACAGATAATGGGCCTTCTCTTCCTGGCGTTCTTCGTAGGTGTGGTCTTTCGAGTTCCCTATGAGCTCCAAAAGAGGATTCTTACACGGGTCCAATCCAAGGCAGACAACAGATTGGTCTCTGGTCGGCGTGAGTACGTCTTTGATGAGGATGGCATCAAGATTAGCTCTGATTTAGGCACCGGAGAGCATCGGTGGAGCGGCTTTAGCTGCTGGGGCGTATTTAACAATTACGTCTATGTGAGAGAGATCAATAATGAGATGATCCTCGTCAGCAGAGATCGCCTTTCAAGGGCGGATGACGAAGAGCTCCAGAGGCTTCTTCGCGAGCATCTGCCTGAAGAGACGTTTTAGCCTTTCCCTTGCCGGCTTCCGGGTGAAACTGTTTTGGTACCGGCATTCAATTTACTTCGCTCTGAACCCAATCAACGAGCTTTTCGAAGTCTATGAGTGAATGGCGATCACTGCCTCTTCGGAAAAAGGCTCTGCAATCATTTAGAGAGTTCCTCGAAGACGTCTGCATATTCGTCCATAAAGTCAATGGCAACATCCGGGGCATCGGCAGTATTGTCTACAGGCTGGATCACTACCCAGGGCTTATTGTTTTTAAGGACAGTAACGGGCCTTCCTGTTCTATGTACCTCTGCTGTGACGCGTGAAAAGTTGTTCTTTGCTTCTGCAAGACCCATTGTGAGCGTGGCCATGGTAGCTCCTCCTTACAACTGGATTCAATTATAGCCAGTATTTTGGCTAGTTCTGACGGCCGCACTAGCCGCCCTCTTACAAATACCTGCCGGTAATGCTCTCCGGATTGGCGGCGATTTGAGCAGGATTGCCCTGGGCTACCAGGCACCCGCCTGCGTTGCCTCCGCCGGGGCCAAGGTCGATGACGTAGTCGGCATTGGCAATGATGTCCAAGTCGTGCTCGATGACTACCACCGTGGCGCCATGGTCGATGAGCCGGTCGAGCACGCCTATGAGCGTTTCCACATCCAATGGATGCAGTCCTATGGTGGGCTCGTCGAACACAAAGAGCGAATGCTCTTGGTTGCGATGCATCTCGCTGGCAAGTTTCAGGCGCTGTGCTTCGCCGCCAGAAAGCGCCGGGGTGGACTCGCCAATGGTGAGGTAGCCAAGCCCTAGGTCATGGAGTGTCTTGAGTCTGCCCTTTGCCTTGCCCAGGTCGCAATCCAGTGCCAACAGCTCGTCGACGGTCTTGGACAGCATCTCGGGAAGCGACAGGTTGCATTCGGGGAGATGGATATGAAATGCCTCGCTGTCATAACGAGAACCTTGACAGGTGGGGCAGGGGATGTCCACGTCGGGCAAGAACTGCACGTCCAGCGAGATCTGCCCGGTGCCATCGCAGGTCTTGCAGCGCAGCGAACCGGTGTTGTAAGAGAATGCTCCGGCTTTCAGACCATGCGACTTCGCATCAGGCGTTTTAGCAAAGAGCCTGCGCAGGTCATCCAATATCCCCGAGTAGGTAGCCACCGTAGAACGCACATTAACGCCAATGGGCGTGGCATCCACCAGATCCACGCGAGTGATGTTCGAAGGATCAATGGCTTTCACGTGGCTGGGGAGGGGTTTATCGGCAATATGGGCTTGAAGAGCAGGGATCAAACTTTCCAGGATGAGCGTGGTCTTTCCCGAGCCAGAGACTCCTGTGACTGCGGTAAGTCGTTTGCAGGGGATGTCCACGCTCAGCGGATGGACGGTATGGATGGGGCCGGTGTCCAGGTGGATGCGGCCGTCGGAGAAGAGGTCGGCGTCGTTGCGGCGCTCATGGTCGCGCACCACCTTGCGCGCGCCCGAGAGGAAGGGGCCAATGAGCGAGTCGGGATCGTGCTCGATGTGCCCCACGGTCCCCTGGGCAATCACACGGCCGCCGTGGGAACCGGAGCCGGGGCCAATCTCGATCATCCAGTTGGCATGGCGCAACACCTGCACGTCGTGGTCCACAAATACCACGGAGTTGCCGTCGGCCAGCAAGTCATCCATCACGCCTAGCAGCCCCTCCACGTTGGACGGATGCAGGCCAATGGAAGGCTCGTCCAGCACGTAAAGCACACCGGTGGTGCGAGTCCTCACCGCGCGGGCCAGCTGCACGCGTTGGCGCTCGCCGTTGGAGAGGGTGGAGCTGGCTCGGTCGAGGCTCAGATAGCCCAAGCCCAGCTGCTCTAGGCGCTGGATGGGCTCGGTGGTTTCGGCGATGATGGATTTCGCCATAGGCTGCATGTCGACAGGAAGGCTGGGTGTCACGGTGGGCAGCCAGTCGCGCAGCTCGTCCAGCGTCATAGCGGTGGCTTGCGCCAAATTGATGCCTTCGATGGTGCTGGACCTTGCCTTTGCCGATAAACGCGTCCCATGGCAGTCGGGGCATACCTCTGACTTCAAGAACTTCGAGACTCGGGCGAGGCCCTTGTCGTCTTTCACCTTGGCCAGGGCGTTTTTGACGGTGTTGGTCGCGCTGTAGTAAGTGAAGTCCAGCTCTGTGGCGTGGGACTTGTTTTTGGGAACGTAGAGGATGTGCTTCTTCTCCATGGGGCCGTGGAGCACGATGTCCTTCTCGTGGGCGGTGAGGTCTTTGTAGGGCACATCGATGCGCACGCCCATCTCTTTTGCCACCTGGGGCAGCAAAGACCACATAAGCTGGCGCCAGGGGGCAACGGCGCCGTCTTCCAGCGAAAGGTCGGGATCGGCGATCAGCGTGGATTCATCTACCGTGCGCACCACGCCGGTTCCGCCGCAGGTAGGACAGGCTCCCGTACTGTTAAACGCAAGATCCTCAGCGCCGGGTCCATAGAACTTGGCGCCGCAGGTGGGGCAGGTGATGGGTTTCTCGGCAGCCACATTCAGAGTGGGCGGCACATGATGGCCGTTGGGGCATACGTGGCTCGCCAGCCGGGAGAACATGAGGCGCAGGTAGTTGAGCAGCTCAGTGGAGGTGCCAAAGGTGGAATGCACGTCGGGAATGCCAGGGCGCTGGCGCAAGGCGATGGCCGCAGGTACGTGGAGCACCTCGTCCACCTGGGCGCGGGTGGTTTGCCCAATACGGCGTCGGGTGTAGGTAGAGAGGGCCTCAAGGTAGCGGCGCGAACCCTCCGCATAGAGCACGCCCAAGGCCAAAGAGCTTTTTCCGGACCCAGAGACGCCGGCGATGCCCACCAGACAGTGCAAGGGCACATCGACGTCGATGTTCTTGAGGTTATGAACGCGGGCCCCGCGCACTTCGATGTCCTTGGGCTCCACATAGGCATCTTTAGGATTGGGCATGACTCGACCCCTGCTTTCTCCGGTGCGTCTCGCGCAGGATTCTTCCCATTGAAGAGACGTGGCGTTACTTAGCGAAGTCTGCTTCAAACAAGGCGATGGCTTTCTTGCAAGCCTGCAGCCTTCCCGAAGCGATCTTCAAGTGGTAGTGATCGTCATACCAATCAAAGGTGGGGAGCGCTTCCTCTTTTTCGACCTGTTCTTTGAGTGTGGGCAGATCACGCTGAAGCTGCTGATAGATCTCTGAGGGCTGGACGCCCTGATCAAGTTTCTGCGTAAGGGCGGCGAGATAGTCGACAGCCGCTTGGTCCCAAGCATCAAAATCTGAGGAACCTTGCGCTTTGGATTTCTCAAAGCCTGCGATCTGATTGGCGATAGCCTGCGCAAAATCCATGATGATGGCCTCTTTCTGTCTGCGTTCATAACCTAGGCATTCAGCGTATACCGAGTCCCCTTGTAGTCGATGACTCCCTCCCTGCGCAGGCGTCCCAGCTCGGCCGAGAGGGTAGAGCGATCGACGCCCAAATAGGCAGCGAGTTTGGTTTGGCTATAGGGAATCTCGAAGCTCTGAGTGCCAGCAGTCTTTTGCACCTGTGAGAGATAGGCCAAAATCTTGCCGCGGACGGTCTTTGGCGTGGTGACCATGGCGCGTCGATTCATCTCTAAATTACGTCTGGCCAACGCGCGCATCAAATTGCTTGCAATAGTGATATGACACGCGCATTGGTGCGGGCAGGGATGGATGATTTTCTCGGCTTCAAGGAATACGACTTTAGCATTCGTATCTGCCACGACATCGATGTCTAGCGCCTCTCCGGGCATGCAGGCGTATCCAGGGGCAAAGATCTCGCCCGCCTCGCAGGTTTGAAGGATGTTCACGTTGCCCCAGGCGTCAGCGACTTCCACGCGCAGGCGCCCCTCCAAAACCACGCCCAGCGCGTTGGTGGTTTGACCTGCGTGCAGTAAATACTGGCCGCGCTGGCAGGTTTTCTCCCGGGCGTTGAGGCAGGGGAGCATGCGCTCCAAGTCGCCGGGCGCGATACCTGAGAACAGCGCAGATGTGCCAATGGCCATAAATCTCCTCTAATTGTTGGAATTAGAACAGACATGTTATATCAAGAACAGAATACTTCACCTATACCCGTGAGCGCAAAGGCGCGCTCGGCTAGGCGATAGGAGAGAGCGATGGGTGCCGATAACAAGATGTTCTGCTTCCAATGCGAGCAGACCGCAGGTTGTACCGCATGCACGGGCCTTGCGGGAGTGTGCGGCAAGAGCGCCGAGGTGGCCCTGCTTCAAGACGAGCTTACCGGTGCTTTGATCGCGCTGGCTCGGGCTGCCGAGAATAACCCCCTCAAAGATGCAGGTACTGATGATCTGCTGCTCGAGGGCATGTTTACCTGTGTGACCAATGTGAGCTTTGACGGGGAGGCCATCAAGGCGCTTATCGGTCGCGTGCGCGACGAAGTGAGTCGCTTAGCTCCCCAGTGTGCTGACGGTGCCTGCGAGTACGACATGCATGGGCTTTGGAGCTCGGCAGAAGACATGCGAAGCCTAAAAAGTCTGCTGCTCTTTGGCATGCGCGGCATGGCTGCCTATGGCTACCATGCGGCTTTGCTGGGCGAGCGTGACGATCAAGTGACCGACTTCCTCTATGAGGGGCTGCGTGCGGTAGGGAGCGATTTGGGCGCCGACGGACTGCTGGCTCTGGTGCTTAAATGCGGAGAGGCAAACTTGGCTGCTATGGCAGCGCTGGAGCGCGCCAATGTAGGAACTTATGGCAAGCCTGAGCCCGCTACCTGCGACCTTACCGTTGAGGCAGGCCCCTTTATCGTGGTGACCGGTCATGATCTTCACGATTTGAAGCAGCTGCTGGAGCAAACCGAGGGCCGCGGCGTCAACGTGTACACCCATGGCGAGATGCTTCCTGCCAACGCTTATCCTGAGCTGCGCAAGTATCCACATCTCAAGGGCAACTACGGCACGGCCTGGCATAATCAGCGTCGCGAGTTCAAGGATCTGCCCGCGCCTATCCTGTGGACCACCAACTGTCTGATGAGGCCGGACGCCTCCTATGCAGACCGCGTGTTTGTCACCGGCCCTGTGACGTTTCCCGGTGCCCACAACGTACCTGTGAATGAGGATGGCACCAAGGACTTCTCTGCCCTCATCGACAAAGCCTTGGAGCTTGGCGGCTGGTCTGAAGACAAGCAGTTCACCGGAATCAATGGCGGCACTTCTGTGACCACTGGCTTTGGCTATGACACTGTGATGGGCGCGGCGCCTGCGGTGATCGACGGGGTGAAGAACGGTGACATCAACCACTTTGTGCTGTTGGCAGGCTGCGACGGACAGCGTCGCGAGCGCAGCTACTACACCGAATTCACTAAGCAAGCTCCTGCAGACACGGTGATTCTCACTTTGGCTTGCGGCAAGTATCGCTTCAACGACCTGGACTTGGGCGAGATCGACGGCATTCCTCGCTTGCTAGATGTGGGCCAGTGCAACGATGCCTACGGCGCCATCAAGATCGCGCTGGCGCTGGCCGAGGCCTTCGAGTGTGAAGTCAACGATCTGCCGCTGTCCATGGTGCTCTCTTGGTACGAGCAGAAGGCAGTATGCATCCTGCTGACCCTGCTCTACTTGGGCATTCAGGGCATCTATCTGGGTCCCACGCTGCCGGCATTCATCAGCCCCGGCGTCTTCCAGGTGCTGCAAGAGCGCTTTGGCATTCGCCCCATCTCCACCCCGGAGGCCGACCTGGCTGAGATTATGGCTTAGTGCGTCCTCACACATCTCTTTTCTCCCAGGCGCCTCGGTTCCTTATAGGAGTCGGGGCGCCGTTGTTTGATGGCAACGCTCGCGCCTACTAAATACATTTCCTTCGTACATCTCCTCCGGCATGCGCCTACTAAGTACATCTCCTCCGGCATGCGCCTACTAAGTACATCTCCTCCGGCATGCGCCTACTAAGTACAATTTAATATGAAACCAACTCTGTAAGCTTGGGTGATGCAATACTCAAATAAAAAGTGACGCAGATTTTGGGCAAAATTGGCCTACTAAGTACTTAGTAGGCGCGAAATGGTACTTAGTAGGCATGAAGCGGCGCCCAGTCCAAACCCCATCTGCCCCGTGTCCTCATCTCGCAGGTAGATCTACTTGTGACCTCCCATAATTTACCTGGGGGTTTGCAGTTTGAAAGTAGCCCTGCTTTCAAACTGCCCCCCTTTGAGCCCAAAGAGTACTTGTAAATAGTGAAGGTGAATTTGGCCTACAGATTTGGCCTACAGATTAAGGGGGTGTTGACGCAGGTCGGGCCCCGTCTGACGCAGGTCAACGCCTCTTATCACAGCGCACTGTCTGTCCTATAAGCCACGCCAGGCGGAGGCACTTTATAAAAGCGCCTCCGCCTTTGTGTTACGAATATAAATAAGGTTAAAAAACTCTCATCCTATACGATGCAGAAGTCGCTGCCGTCACCCTCATCTTCCACCATGGCACGGGCGATCTCTTGAGCGCTCAGTGCCTACGACAGCTCAACTTGTCCGGACTTCACCTTCTCCTGATAGGTGGTTCCCCAGTCCCACAGCGCGTTCAGCATGCTCTTCAAGGTAAGCCCCAGGCCAGTTAAAGAGTACTCAACTCGAGGGGGAACCTCTGCATAGACTTCTCGATGGACAAGCCCGCTCTCTTCCATGGCTCGCAAGTTTGATGTGAGCACTTTTTGTGACACACCCCCAATGGAGCGCTGGAGCTCCTTGAAACGCATGGTCCCATGGAGCACCAGGTCGCGAAGGATGAGCACCTGCCACTTGTTGCCAATGAGCTGAAGCGTGGTTTCTACCGGACAGGCGGGAAGTTCCTCAATAGACGCAATCGCCATAATTCATACCTCACAAACTACCTGTTACCATCCAATAGTTACTAAAAGGTACCTACAGTACAATAAAGTGCCTACTTACATATGGATACCAACTGTAGACAATGGTATCAGCCCGCAAGGATCACATGCAACGGTATCCAATGAAAGGACAAGGCAATGACAGCTCAAATTCAAAAGGCACTGGATCTCATCAACACTTTTGCTACTGGCGACACTCAGAAGGCGCACGACCTTCTGGCCGAGAACTACATCCAGCACAACCTGGCTTATGGCACCGGCCGCGACGCCTTTGTGTCCAGCGTCGAGTACCTGGCCTCTGCTCCCGTGCCCACTACCGTGAAAAACATCCGCGCCTTCGAGGATGGCGACAAAGTCTTCCTGCATAGCATTTATAACTTCGCAGGCGCTGGCGAACAGGTGGCCTTCGATATCTTCTGCTTCGATGAGGATGGCAAGATCGCCGAGCATTGGGATGTCATGGCAGCCATCCCTTCCAAGCGCGATTGGAAGAACGACAACGGCAAGTTCTAAGCCATTCAGGCGTTGCCGATACCTCAGCTCTGGCGCTTGGCGCGCCGGGAGTAGCGAAGAGCCAGCAAGAGACCGCAGAGCACGATGACACAAGAGACTATCATGGCGACGGCAAAGCCTTCAGAGGAGGCGGTTTGTGGGGCGGCGCCTGCATGCTCGGCTGCCTGCGAGACCGCGCTCATGATGCCAATGTAGAGCGCCGGCCCCAGACAGGCAGCTAACTGCAGCGACGTGCTCATCAAGGCCACGCCATGGGAGTGAAGATCTGCGGGGAGCGCCTTGAGCCCTGAGGTTTGGGAGGATGAAAGCACGGCGCCTGTTCCAAGGTAGCCAAAGAAAATGCCTGCGGTGGTGGCTATGGGGCAAAGCAAGAACGAGCCCGCCACCGCGAGCGCCAACCCTGCGCACGCAATGGAAAAACCTATAGGCAAGAGCGGCCATGGGCCGCGTCGGTCGAACACCTTTCCGGAGATGGCGGCTGCAGAAGCGTTGCCAAGGACGGGGAAGATCAAAATGGTGCCTACCATCGAGGCGTCGAGCCCTACGCCCTCCTCGAAGTAAATCGGCGAAACCACGGAGAGCGAGAAATAGGTCATCATGGTAATCATTACCAGGATGACAGCGGGCCAGAACAGGCCCGACCGCATGGGTTTTAATGAGATGAGCGGCTGCTCCAGGGCGTTTTGGCGCCGCACGAATAGCGCCAGCAAGGCGATGGCGCCGGCGAGTTCTAGGATTCCTGCCAGCAGGTTTGCTGAGATCTCTGAAAGCCCTGTTGAAAGTGCTGTCACAGAGATCGCCAAGAGGGCAACCGACAAAAGATCAAAGCCTCCACAGGCTTTCTTCTTCTCTTTGGGGATTACGAAGAACCCAAGGGCCATGAAGAGCGCCCCAAAGACGAGCGGCACCAAAAAGACGCTATGCCATCCAAGATAGCTCACCATATAACCTGTCAAAATGGGGGCGGTAGCAGGCCCTAGGGTGATCATTGCCGAGCCCAAAGAGAGAAACGCCCCCATTTTCTTGTGCGGCGCATAGTCGACGATGACATTCATCATAAGGGGGATAAAGACGCCTGTGCCCACTGCTTGGATAAGTCGTGAGGCCAATAACATGATGAAACTATTGGCGCACAAGCCGCCTAGTGAGCCAAGGGCGTTCAGGCTTGCTGCTATAAAAAAGAGCTTGCGTAAAGAGAATCGCTGGTAGAGAAAGGCCATGCAGGCAACGGTGACAGTTACGATTATCATATAACCGGTAATAAGCCACTGGGCCGTTACCGTGTCGATGGTGAAATCGGCAATAATCGAAACCAGCGCCACGTTCATAAGGTTTTCATTGAAGCCCGACATAAACGAGCATCCGTAGAGGATAAAGAGCAACGCGTTCAACGACGTTTCCATCGAAGCTCCTGTTCAAATGCTGTCAACCGCAGGGCAGGTGACAGACAATTTGGTGGCAGCCCTCGCGCGCACATTGCACGGTAGGTTGAGCTCACAAGAGAAAAGTCTAACAGAGGCGCGTTGTCCAGCGTTTTAAGCCTGCATTTGGGAAATAGCTGCGATCTTGCCCCTTGGGGGTAAGGGCAAGATCGCAGCTTGAGGGTGAGGCTGTGTCAAGCAGAAGCGACAGTGGGCTTGGTGTCTATGCGGCTTTCCTAGAGAAGATAACTGCAATGCCGGCGGCTGCGGCGACAAGCAGGATGGGGGCTCCTCGCACAAAGACCCATTCGAAGCCGTGAAGGAGCGTGGCTGCTACCGCAGTCTCTGGATCAGAAAAGTCCCAGCTTAAATAGGTGCTTCCCAAGGCCAGGAGGCTCATATAGGTGAAGACGATGACGCCGCAGAGCGCCACAAGCACCCAAAACAACACCTTTCTCCGGCGTTCCTGCTGTCGCGCCAGCTGGAGGTTGATGATCTCCAGCTTCTCTGCAAGGACTGCGAGCTCGTCAAGATCCCGCGCTGCCACAGGCTCACCTAAAAGCACGCTTACCGGGGTGTCGAGTTTCTCGGCAAGGACGATAAGCATAGATGCATCGGGCACCGAGAGCCCTTGCTCCCACTTGGAAACCGTCTGCCTTACCACATTGAGCTTGAGAGCAAGCTCCTCCTGGGTAAGACCTTTGGACTTTCTTAATTCCTTGATAGTGTCGCCTAGCATGGGACCTCCAAATCTCTCGCCAGCACTATCTAGGCAGAAGTGGCGTGGGTGGCGCAAGCAACGCTTGCTGACATTTGCGTTGCGCGAGGTAGATAGGAGTACTCTTTAATAGTTATGCCCCTAGTGTGCGGAGCGGGATGACAAACAATCCTTCGTGAGCTTGATATGCATATTCGCCTGTACCGGTAAGGACTGCCATGAATTCTGGGGGTCTGGTGCGCGCCTTAGGATTATTGGTCAGCTTTTTGCGCAGCCGTTTGAGAGTGGAAACCCCTGCATCTGCTTTTGCGCTACCCAATTTAAATTCGAAGGCAGCCCATCTGCCATCCGCCAATTCAATTATGGCATCCGCTTCTAATCCAGCGTCATCTCGGTAGTACCTCACTGGCACATTGGGGGCGTCTGGAAGAGCTTGTGCATAGACTGAGAGGTCGCGCATGTACATGTTCTCGAATACAAGCCCAAATGTTTGCCAGTCATCTATATCTCGGATAATGCCTATGTATTTTAGAAAATCCGAGTTTTAGACTTCGCATTTTCCGAGTTTGCTCGTCAGTGAGCGGTTGATCTCTCAAGTTTTTGGACGCCTGGATTCTTGTTTTGATAAGGCTCTGTCCTCAGAAACTGCGACACTTTCTGGGAAGAGAAATACGGAAGATCGTTATCAACCATGTAGATAGCAAAAATGGGCACTTGGCCTCTAAAAGCGAAGTCTGCCACTCCTGTGAGCATGGGCGACAGACTTGGGCTTTGGTTTATGACGACTAGGCTTCCTTATGAGAGAGATCAACAAAGTAGAGGCCTACATGGATTTGCTCCCAGGTATCTGCCTTAGGGTCTACCTTCAAGATGCGGCACTCCAGCACATTGGTGTGCCCAAAACGCAGTAGCTGAGCGGGGATCTCGTTAAGTGCACGAGGCACATAGCCCAGCTTGGTGTCGTGCCATACCAGCGCTACCGCATTGGGGTCATGAGGGTTATCTGGTTCTGCTATTAGCCGAACGTTGTCGCCTGCTTCTAAGTCGTGAACAACCAAGGCGGCATCCCAAAAACGAGTGCCTGCAACGTCGAAGTCTGCAAAGTGCTTTGAAAAGACGCCCATGATTCCTCCTCGAGTACGGCCGTGCTTTTACTGGCATTATCACAAGGAGATGCGAGGATGGGTGGCCCTCTTATGGGACAGCGAAAGCCATTTTTTCTAGGCTGCAAGCGGAATGATTCAAAGCACTCCAAGGATCATCTGGATGCATGGTGCAGGGATGCCTTGCCGTAGCCCTATGTCGGCCTGTGCGGGCAATGGGATTCTCTGCGAAGGAGGACGCTTCTCGTGGTCGAGAGGCTTTCTGCACTGTGGCTTTACAGCTGTCTTGTCAGCTGACAAGACAGCTGCCATACTGTCCCCCGAATATGTACGATCCGGCTCGTCTTGAAATGGACCTTGAGACGAGGCGTCTACGATGGAAGGGGCTCACATGCCCAATGACGCCGCTGGCGCACAAGGAGAGGCTATGCCTCGCGAAAAAAGCTGCAGGGCAGATGAGTTGGCGTCTCTAGTGGGCACGCATGCCGCATTGTGCGCGTCGGCAACCGAACGCGCACAGCTGGTCTCGGCTGAGCTTATGGATACTGTCGATCACCTCAAACAAGAGCGTGACGCCGCAATCCTCGCGCACTATTACGTGGCGCCAGAGGTGCAAGCCGTTGCAGACTACGTGGGCGACTCGTTCTACCTTGCAAAGCTTGCAAAGACGTTGCCGCAATCCACTATCGTGCTTGCAGGGGTCGAGTTCATGGGCGAGAGCGCAAAGCTGCTCAACCCCGCCAAAACAGTGCTGCTCCCTGAGCCTGCCGCAGACTGCCCCATGGCACATATGGTGCTACCTTGCCGAGGTCTTGCCCTATGAGGGGGACCTTCAGTAGCGTGGCGCCTTTCTTGGGGCATTTTGCATAGGCAGGCTCGATCCCACCAAGCCGGTCTCGGAGGTGCTTAGCTGTCCCAAGCCTAAGGCTGCAGGGGAGTATCCGTGGCAGGCAACCCAGGATTGAAACCCTGCATCTCGAGCATCTGGGGAACGCTCAGGTGGTTTTTGAAAGGCACCTGGTAGAAAGAGGCCACCGTCTCTGACCAGCTTTCATTGTCTTGCCCTTCGGTCCGTTGGCTCCGATAGGCACGGTAGCGCTGGTCATAGCCATCGATAAGGGACTTGAGGTCCGGGTTGTACCGGTCGGTGAAGTAGACCGCCTCGTGGGGGAGACGGGGTTTGAGTGCCGGATCTTGTGCGGGATAGCCAATGCAGAGGCCGGCGATGGGGATGACATAGCGAGGTAATCCCAGGACATTCGCCATCTCGGGGCCGTGAGCTCGGGCGTCGCCGATAACGCAGGTGCCGAGCCCCAAAGACTCGGCTGCGGCTACGGCCCAGCCCAGGGCGATGCCTGCGTCAGTGACTCCTACCATAAGGTTGTCCTGCACTTTGGACACTTGGTCAAAGGTGTCCTGGTCCTCATGGCAGGCCAGCCAGGTGCGGTAGAAGTCTGCGCAAAAGACCAGGAACACCGGCGCTTCCAGCACGTAGGGCTGCTGGTTGCAGAACTCGAACACTTGCTTGCGGAGGTCCTTATCGGCAACGTTCACTACAGAGACATGCTGGCAGTTGACCCAGTTGGGCATGGATTGCACCGCATCCATGATGCTGCGGAGGACGGCTTCGTCCACTGGCTTGGACGAGTAGGCGCGGATGGATCTATGGGCGCGCATCCCCTCGATGGTGGGGGAGGTTATAGGATCGCTCATGGGAGGCTCGCTTTCTTGGGGCAGGGGAGTATCGGTTAGATATTTGTACCCCTTATGGGGGCAATTCCATGCGTGCGCGTGTTGGTCCCAATGGAGCCTATCTGGGGCTATCGTTGGGGGAGCATCCTTATGTCTTATCCTCTGGCGGCTGCGGTAGGAAAAGGCAAATGCAAACGTCACCAAGAAGGGGGCGCCTATGAAAACGCGAAACATCGTGCTGGCTGGAGGGTGCTTCTGGGGCACCGAGGCCTATATGAAAAAGCTTCCCGGCGTGCTGGGCACCCAAGTGGGCTACGCCAATAGCCAGGTAGAAAACCCAAGCTACCAGCAGGTATGTACAGGGGCTACCCATGCAGCAGAGGCTGTTAAGGTGACCTACGATCCTCAAGTCATCTCGCTGCCGTTGCTGCTAGAAGCCTATTTTCAAACCATCGATCCCACCTCGCTCAATCAACAAGGAAATGATCGCGGCACCCAGTATCGCACGGGCATCTACTGGACCGATCCCCAGGACGAGGCCGTCGTAACCTCGGAGCTTCTCAAGCTTTGGCGCCGCATTGGCAAGCCTTTGCGCGTCGAAGCGCAACCATTAATAAACTTCTATCCTGCCGAGGACTACCACCAAGGCTATCTGGACGCTAATCCCCAAGGCTATTGTCACGTAAACCTCTCTGATGCCGAGAAGTTCGTAGCCTCCCATACTGCAGACTTTGCGCTGGTGGCCCAACACTACCAAAAGCCGGAGCAAGCTCAACTGGAAGCCACCCTGGATCCTGTTACCTATCAGGTGACCCAGCAAGCTGCCACAGAGCCCGCATTCTCCCATCCTTATGACCACTTGTTTGATGAGGGCATCTACGTTGATGCTGTGACTGGCGAACCCCTCTTCTCATCTCGCGACAAGTTTGATTCCGGGTGCGGATGGCCGGCTTTTTCTCGGCCTATTGCTCAGAGCGCTCTGGAAGAGCAGGTAGACACTTCGCTGAGGGGGATCCCGCGAGTAGAAGTGCGCAGCAGCGCTGGCTCCAGCCATTTGGGGCATGTCTTTGATGACGGCCCGCAAGAGCTGGGAGGGCAGCGCTACTGCATCAATGGGGCAGCGCTGCGCTTTGTGCCCAAGGACCAAATAGAAGCAGAAGGTTACGGATACCTGCTCTCAGAGCTTTAAGGGCGCCTAGGACTGGCGGAGGTGCCTTTTGGCTGCACGGGCTGGATTCCTATGAGAGGATCATCCTGACAACAAGTTCCCTAAACCAAGGGAAACGGCGAGAGCCGTGCCGGCCATGAACGTCCGCCGTGAAAAGAGTGTGCTGTCCATAGGTCGCTGGTTTCCTGATGCACCGATAAGAAACGGAATGTCTCTTAGAGTTTCTGATATTTGGTCAAAGGCACAAGTTAAGGGATGCAGGCTCCACGTTTTTGTAGAGCCTGCATCCCTCATGCTCGAGACGTCGCAAAAGGATTCGAAGCAAAAGGCTTAGTGGTCGTTCATGTTGAAGGCGTTCTTCATGCCCACCGTGCGCTGGTCGAGCACGGTACCCAAAAGGTCGCGGGTCTGGTGTTGGATCTTATCGGTAAGGGTTTGATTTGCTGCCTCGAGAAGCTGGTGAACCTGAGGATCGTCGGTGGAATCCAGGTCTACCTTGCCCTCTTGGGCAAGTGCCTGCAGCTGGGCGTCGGTCTCGCGAAGCGATTGGTAGCCTTGGGCCATGGTGTTCAGGCGATAGGCTTGGATGGACTCGTAGCTCTCAAAGAACTGGGGATCTGCAAGGCCGGCGACCAGGCGGTTGTTCCAGTAGAAGCTGTCGGTGGTCACCTGGGCAGGGGTGTCCAAGTAGGCAGGGGTATTCTCTACGTTGGCATAAACGGCCACTGCGGTATTGAAGGGGCCGGAGGCGGGAGCGAACCAATGGATGCCCTGGAGGGCTTTGGGCGCCCGGGAGCGAATGCACAGGATGGAGCACTCAGAAGTGCGGTCGATGCCCACATAGCGATACTGGTGGCGCGTAGCAGGGGTTCCTTTGGTGCCATAGGGATCGTATTGGGTGCCGTCATAGGTGGTGGCCAAGAGGTCCTTGACGTCTGAAGCAGAGAGCTTCTTGTCGGGGCGCATTGCCCAGGGGATGTCCAGGCTCTCAGGCCCAAAGGCGGGATCGGTTCCGTGGAACCGCTGGTCAGAGGGGGTTAGGCGACTGCAGAGATACCATTTGCGAGGGGCGTTGTAGAGCTGGTCGAGCCAGGTGTAGGTAGAAAACGCGATGCGTGCGTCGAAAAAGCGGGGAAGCCCGTCGACGGTCTCTTCAGAGGCCACCTCGGGCATGTCCATGAGCAGGTCGTTCTCGCGGATCCAGGTGGCCAGGTCGGCGCTGCACATGTAGTCTTTCTGGTCGCCTAGGGCGTCCGCCAGGTCAAAGGTGTCGATGCCTTGGCGGTTGGGCTGCACCACGTAGCAGTCGTCAGGCACGCGGCGGGCGATCCAGTGATGGCCGCCAATGTTCTCCCAGTACCACACCTCGTCGGCATCGCCAAAGGCCACGCCGTTGGTCTCGTAGGTGCCGTACTTCTCTACCAGCATGCCTAAGCGCTGGACGCCTTCACGGGCGCTTTGGATGTAGGGAAGGGTGATGGTGGGCAGGTTCTCCTCGCCGATGCCCCCTGGGACCTCGGGACGATAGTCAGGATCGCCCGGGGTGCCCTGAGAGGGTTGATAGCACACCAAGGGATCGGCCCCCAGCACGCGGGCATTGGCCGAGATGGTCTCGGTGGCGCTCATGGAGACGTTGGCGGCGTTGATGCCGGTCTCTGCCCAGATGCCGTTGGACTTGTCTGCATTGGGGGTGCAGGTATAGCGCAGCGGGTTGTCTGGCAGCTCGATGGTGAGGTGGTTGGCTACTCCGGTATAGGTGCGGGGCTGGTCCTCAGGGTTCACTACGACGAGCTGTTTGGGATCGAAGGAAAAGTCCTCGCCGTCCTCGTTGCGGGCGACGATGGTCGATCCGTCGTTGGTGGCGTGTTTGCCAACGAGCAATGTGGTGCATGCCATGGAAAACTCCTTTGCTTTCCTGGATTGAAAACACTCGATATATTCCCTAAACGGCCGCCAAGGCATCGGCAATGGGAGTCTCGCCGTTTTTGACCCTGATCACCTGTCGATAGGTATTGGGCATGGGAAGGGCGGCAGCCAAAGTGGATGCGATGTCAGGAATGGCAACGGGACCTTCGTGGTCAGGATTTATCACAATCTTGCCGGTGGGATCTTCCTCTCGAAGGAGGCCGGCTTGGACGATGGTCCAATCCAAGTCGGTTTGGGTGAGCCAATGGTCTGCGAACATCTTGGCGATGTTGTAATCGGTGATGTCTGCTATACCCGGCTCCTGAGCCCATTTCTCTGGCTCTAGGGTAAACATGGAGCTGAGCATGATAAAGCGGTTGATGCTTTGCGCGTCGGCGGCTTTCATGAGTTTGACGGCGCCGAAGGCGTCCGTTTGCAAAAGGTCCTTCCCCCGGGAACCTGCCACAAAATACACCGCATCGCAGCCCTCGAGCTTGGGCATCATGGCTGCCACATCGTCATGGAAATCGAACTCAATGGGGATGACATTGTCCTGTGTAGCAGGGAGAGGATGCCTGCTTGCCGCTACGACTTCGTGGCCTTCTTTCGCAAGGATCTCTGTGAGCTTTTGGCCTACGCGTCCAGTTGCGCCGCCAACGAATACTTTCATGAATGCCGCCTTTCCAAGCCTTTACGGAGCGGCTTGTACCCCTAGGCCCCAAGAGAAAGGGCGACAGGTAAAAAGCCTACAAGTAATAGGGGAGTCTGAAGAAGAAGCCAAGTCAGTCCCTCTTGGGGAGCCGGTTTTGAGAAAATGAAACTGTCTGCAAGATAAAAACCAGCCATCGCCCACAGGGAAATGCCATGGACTATACCGTGCGAGAAATAGCCGCGAAGGACAACGCCGCCGTAGAGGAGATCATCCGTTACTGCCTCAAGGAGTATGGCGGAGATCATGAGGGCACTGCCTGGGAAGACCCGGGGCTTGGAAGCTTCTCTGAGGTCTACGCTCCCGATAACTGCTGCTACTGGGTGGCAGAAGACGCAACCGGAAAGGTAGTGGGCGGCGTAGGGGTTGGCCCGCTGCCGGGCGTGCCAGGGGTCTGTGAGCTTCAAAAAATGTACTGTTATCCAGAAGCGCGAGGCACAGGCGCGGCACACAGGCTGATGGATGTTGCCCTCGCTTTTGCTGCCGAGAATTACTGCTCCTGCTACCTGGAAACCTTTGGAAACATGGTGTCTGCGCAGCGGTTTTATGAGAAGCGAGGTTTCCATAGGATCGAGGGGCCGTTGGGTCAAACAGGCCATTATGCCTGCGATGTGCTCTATCTCAAAGAGCTGCGTTAAATGCGAGGCCAAGTGCAACCAAAGGTCTTTGGGCGGCTCTCGAAAATGCAGGTGCCCTACTGGTGAACCAGGCTTTAGGTTTTGGTGCTGCCGGTACTTAACTCGCGGTAGTATGGTGCCGCAACGGGGAGCTTAAGTGGCACGCCCCAAGCGAGCAGGAAGATCGACGTGGCAGACTATCAGCGGGCCTACAGCCCAGAGCGCAAGGCTGAGCGCTATTCAGACCTTATGCATACCACTGACAGCCTCTTTAGAGAGCGTGGGTTTCACGAGGTGACGATCTCCTCGGTAGCCAAGGAGCTGGGCTGGACCCGCAGCAACGTCTATCGCTATGCGCGCACCATCGAAGAAGTATTTTTGGCTCTCTATAAAGAAAAGTATGATGAGTTCACTGCAGATCTGATGGCTGCCGCGCGATCGAAGGCGCCCGATACCCCTCACGACCTGGGAATCCTGTTTTGCGATGTGGTCGGGCGCCACAGGGATTATCTGGACTATCAAAGCATCCTGGGTTCCATCATCGAGACCAACATCCCTCACGAGATGCTGGTGGAGTTCAAGCGCGAGCTCGAAGTCAAAAACACTCAGGCCACTCAGCTGGCGATGCAATGTGTGCCTTGCTTGAGCTGCGAGCAGGCGTTGGAGGTGTTTATCGGCATGATCTATTTGGCAAGCGGGGCCAATTCACATTTTCGCAGTGCCGAGAAGCAATCCTCTGCCATGGAGGAAGCCGGCGTGCGCTTTGGAGCTGAGAGCTTCAGAGGAACCCTAGAGCCGCTGGTCGAGGCTTTGCTCGCAGGAACAGCAGTGGCGCGATAACTATTGTCCTGGGGGCCCTTCGCTGAGGGCATGAACGACTTCTTCCACAACCCAGTCCTTCAGGCCATCGCCAAGAAGCATCATAAGGGTGTGGGCCAGGTGGCGTTGCGCTATCTGCTCGACCTCGATGTAGTGGTGATCCCCAAATCCACCAAACCTGAGCGTATGGCAGAGAACATCGACGTCTTTGATTTCTCCCTTGACGATGAGGACAAGGCGCAGATTGCGGCTTTGGACGAGAACCACTCCATCTGCTACGACCACACCAATTTGAACACGGTCACAGGCCTCCTGGATATGATCAAGGCTTCCATGTAGGCACAAAACTAATTTTCATTGGACACGCCACGTCGAATATAAGAAACCAGGGATAATTACCTGCTTCTGACCAAGCAAGCTATATCACGGACGCGGTAGTTGCTGTTGACGGCGGCATGGGCGCATTCTAAAAATGCAGGGTAACTGAGGCTAGCTAATAAACACATTAGTCAGTCTATAATTAAAGGCACTTTCTGGCGATAACCGGATAGTGCCTTTTGGTTAATAAAAGCGCATTACTACCCAAAGTCGCTGTACAGGAAGCACTCCGGCTGATGGCCGTTGATGAGTCCGGCTGACTGCATGAAGGCATAGACGGTAGTGGGGCCCACAAAACTCATGCCGCGAGCTTTGAGATCTTTAGCCAAAGCTGCCGATAAGGGCGATGAGGTGTGGCCAGTCTCATGCATCGGCTCGAAATCTACCCAACTCCAGAAGTAGCGATCCAGCGAACCAATTTCTTGCTGAATCGCTTTTGCCACCTGGGCATTCTTTACCACGGCACGAATCTTAGGCTTGCTGCGGATGATGGATGGGTCGCAAGCGAGAAGGTCGATTTTCTCGGCATCGAAAGCGCTTACTTGATCGATGTCAAAATCGCAGAAGGCTTGGCGGAATGCCTCTCGTTTGTTGAGGACGCATTCCCAAGAAAGGCCGGCTTGGAAGCAACTGAGGGCAAAAAGCTCGAAGAGGCGCCGGTCGTTGTGGCAGGGCACGCCCCACTCATGATCGTGATAGTCCAGATAGGAAGGGTTTTGGGGGTTGGCCCAGGAACAGCGGGGCGTGTTGTCGGGCCAGAGGGCTGCGTAGCGTGCGCCCTGGGTTTGGCAGCGCTGGCAGCGTGGACTATGTGGGTTGAAAGTACAATAACCCGAGCATCCGGGAGCCTGAGGGGCAGGCAGTGGATGCTCGGGTTGTAGCGTGCGCGGGCGAGCTTTGGTCAAAGAGCGCTCCTAGGTACTGTTATTGGCGGCGATGTCTCCAAGCCAAATCTACGATACCAAATGAAAACTTTGATAACAGCTATCTTGATGCGGTGGCAGAAAGCATTGGCAAGCACGGGTATGACTATCAGGTTCTTCACATCCAAGTGAGCGGATCCCCGGCTTGGCATTCTTCCCACTTCAGGTAAGCTTACGCCCTATATATGAAAGCTGAACATTTCAGAGTGATGCCGACACCAAGAGAGGATCTTATGCGTCCCCATCACCCCCGCTCGCTTGCTGCATTTAAAACCCTCATGGCAGCCTGCCTGTCATTTGCCATAGCGATGAGCCCTGTCGCTCAAGCTTTGGCGACGGTTCAATCTTCACAGGGCAGCCTCCAAGAGTGTGAAGGCTCGCCTTCTCTGGGGCTTCTCGCTAAAGCCCCTGTGAGCGTGGCCTATCTGGACTCGGAGGGCGCCACCCAAATCTGCCCTCAGGCCACAGAAGTCGCTGCTTCAGACACCCAATGGGCCGATGGCTGGTATGTGGTCTCAGGAAATGTTGCCATTGAGCACAGGGTGCATGTCTCAGGAGACGTCCATCTCATCCTTGCCGACAAGAGCCAGCTCTCCATCAAGGGCGGCATTGGGGTTAATGAAGGCGACGCCTTCACGATCTATGCCCAGACAGCGAATATGGCCCAGGCGGGCATGCTGGACATCACCGAGGTACCGGCATGCAATGCCGGTATTGGAGGCGGCGACAACCATTCGCCAGGAAGCATCGCCATCCATGGGGGCAGTATCTCCACGGTGGGTGGCGGCCAATACTATGGTCGAGGTACGGGTGCGGGCATAGGCGGGGCTGGCAAAGGCTCAGGAGGAACAATCCTGATCACTGGAGGCCATGTCACTGCCTACGGCGGGGGCATCTCTGCTGCAGGCATTGGCGGCGGCATGGAGGGAAGCGCGGGCAACATCACCATCACCGGCGGCACGGTAAGCGCCATGGGTGGAATCAGCCAGAGCTCTAGTCGTCAAGGCCCCGGCATCGGCGCCGGCCGAGACGGTTATGGCGGGTCGCTGACCCTTGACGGCCCTACGGTGCAGCTTGCGACAAACTCCGTGCGTGTGGGTCAGAGCAACTACCAACAAGGATTTTTGAAAGAGGGCTCCTCCGTGAGTGTATGGGGCAAGGTGATGCTCGTCTCGGATCTCGAGATCCCCTACAATGGGCGACTTGTCGTTAACTCCGGAGCCACGCTCGTCATTCCTCAAGGCATTCAGGTTACAAATCACGGCTATCTCCCCATTCGCGGAACGCTTCAAAATGACGGCGCCTTGGACAACCAGGGGACGTTCTGGTTGGGCGGGGCTGTGACTGGCAACGGAGCGTTCACAGGTCTCCTTGGCATTCAAGCATCACCGGCTAAACCCGTGGTGAAGGGCATCACTGCTACCTCTGTCGAGATGGAAGCCATTGTCACTGACGGCCAAGGCGCTGTGGAATATGGGATCTCGACCAGCGAATCCCAACCGGACGCCTGGCAGGCAAGCCCGCTCTTTACCAACCTCGCACCTCACACCCTCTACTGGCTTTACGCACGCTATGCCGGCACCTCCTACTGCAGCCCTGCAGTCTCTCAGGCAGCCCAGGCCACTACTTTGGAGAATCACTATCAGGTTGCGGTGGTAGAGAGTTATGCATCAAAAACCGGAGAGGGCCTGTATATGCCCGGGGAAACCGTCGCCCTCGATGCGGGGTCTCGCGAGGGTTACAGCTTTGATGGGTGGCAGGTGGCCCCTGCCAACTCAGCGATGCTGGACAATCCAAAAAGCCCCATCGCGTCGTTCGTGATGCCTTCCACGGCTGTGACGCTCACCGCGCTCTGGCGCCCCTATGGCGTTGTCTCCAATACCACTGATGGCGGTCTCAATCTCCTTCAAGCCACGCTGCAGGAAACCGGCTTCCCGCTTGCCCAGGCCGTCCTTGACGAGCCGTCTCTCGAACAGGTCAAAGAAGGAAAAAATGCCTCTGTGTGGTTGGAGGCTTCCGACAAGGTGAGTCTGGCAGACAGAGCGCTTATAGCCCAGAAGCTTGACGGCAACACGGTGGCCCAGTACCTGGATATCAGCCTTTGGGCGCAGTTGGAGGGTAAAGAGCCGCAACAGGTCACCCAATGCGCATCTCCAGTGACGGTGCAGCTCACACTGCCCTCCCAATGGCAGCCTGCCCCAGATGTGACGCGCACCTATCAGGTTCTCACTGTGCACGACGGCTCCCTTTGCGCCCTGCCTTCGACCTACGATCAGTCCTCGCGCACCCTCACATTCTCCTGCGATCGGTTTTCTGCCTTTGCGGTGGTCTGCCAAGATGAGGCGTTAGGCGACGTTGTCCAAGGTCAGCCCAACGACAATCGACCGACTGATGCTTCTGATGCCGATAAGGGCATCGACGATAGCCCGCAACAGCGCGTGATCCCGTCGTCTCGTGAGGCCCGCGTCACCCAAGTGGGGGCAACCGGCGATGACCTGCAAGGAGCGGCGATTCCGGCCCTTATGCTGGCAGCTGGCCTGGCGGGCGCATTGGCATTGGCGTGGAGGGCCAAGGAGAGGAAATGCTTGTGATTCCGACATTCTTTTCACAGTGTTTGCGAGGCTGCTATGACTAGCGACACTGCCCGTGCCAGGGAGCTTTTGGAGACCCAAGATCTTACTTTGGCTCTTTGCCGCGGCGACTCCTGCACAGTGAGCCATCAGCGGGGAGTGGCGCCGTTGCTTGCGCTGCTTGAGGGCGACGCGTCCTGGGCGGGGGCATGCGCTGCCGATAAAGTCGTAGGCGCCGGAGCAGCCTTTCTCTATAGGCTCCTTGGCGTGCGCGAGGTGTGGGCCCCTGTCATGAGCCGCCGCGCCGTCGAAGTGCTGAGGCGGGGCTCCATCAATCCCATTGCCGAGCAGGAGGTCGACGCCATCGTGAATCGCGCAGGCGATGGGCCATGCCCTATAGAATCGGCTGTGACAGACATCGATGATCCTCAAGAAGCCCTGGCGGCTGTTCGTCAAAAGTTGGCAGACTTGCGGCGGGACTCAAGGACTCAATAGTGCTTGAGCTAGTTAATAAATGCATTAATGGGGGAATGCGAGGGATCCCACTGACACGTCTTTGCCAAGAGTATGCAATGCGTCAAGAGCTCACACTGCATCGAAGACGTGCACTGCAGCAAGAACTTCCACTGCGTCGAAGACGTACGCTGCAAGTTTATTAATCGCGCACTCTGAAAAAGTACTACTTAAGCTACATTGATATGCAGCATATATAGTAAATAGGTATTTTTACTAAAATAAATTGCTGCTATCGCTTCATTAGAATGTAGCGATAGCAGCATCATTTCCGAGGGATACATGACCTCATGAGCTTCGTAGCTTCGTCATGTGCTTTATAACCTCATGCGTTTCGTAGTTTCGTACAGTGGATCATTTCATACCGCAGCTCACCTCGTACGGCAGCCCGCAACGATAAGCTCGTGCAGCAACTTCGTAGTGCACCCTATTGTCTTTCCTAGTGATCTACCGACATAGCGGCGTTAAGGCTGTCGTAGGAAGGATCGGGATGCATGGTAGTGGGGGTGCAGCCTAGGAATTTGCCGCTCTCGTCAAAGTAGACGATGAGGCCAGAGGCTCCGTCTTCATTAAGAGCGGGATTTCCCTTGAATCCCTGGAGGTACCAGTAGCCATCACTTAGGTACATGGCGTCAAACTCTGTGAGATCGGCCAGCTTGTCAATGCCGCTCATGGACAGGTCAAAGACCACGTCACCGGAGGCGTTGATGAGGCAGGCATAGCCGTCGTCGTCAGAGTCGGCATTGCTATAGGTGCCTTCAAGGACATCCTTGGACTTGGCGCTCACGTAGACGAGGCCGTTGTAGGAAGGCCTGGCATTCATTAAACCGCAGCTAGGCTCCACTGCCCAGCTGCCGGTCGCCAGGTTGTAGATGCCTTTGACCGTGCGGGAGCTGCCTCCATGGGGGTTTTGTTCTTGGCCCTCAAGCAAGAGCAGGTTGTCTCCAAGCACTGCATCGATGGCGCGAAAGCCGTAGGCGATCTTATCGTCAGAGAGGGTAGTGACATCGAGCGCCAGCGAGCCGTCGTAGTTAAAGATCTGCCCCACCTTGTGGCCCAGGCCGGCGTAGTGTCCCTCGCCGCAAAGGCGTATGTCGCCGTCGGTATCCACGGTCGCCAGGGTCTTGCCTGAGGTGTCCACTATGGTCTTGTTGCCGTAGATGAAGTGGGCGCCGTTGTAAAAGCGCAGGTCTGTGTCGCTGTCAGTGGATTGGATGGTGCATGCGGGCAGGTCGCCCACAGAGAACAGTTCCTTGCCGTCGCGGTCGACAGCCACATTGACGGAGTGCCGCTGCCCTTGCTCGTCGACCACGGTGAGGGGCAGGATGAAGCAGTCATTGGTGAAGGCCAGGGTGCTGGAGCCGCCGCGGGTATTGAGCTCGTAGGCTGTGCCGTACTTGGAAAGCACGTCATCTAAGCTGGCAACGGTCTTGCCTTCGCCGTCGATCAACGAGAAACTGGACTTCTTGTCGTAGGCGGTATCCCACTCCTTGTCGTACTCAGAGCTGGTGGCAAGCACCACATAGCGATCTTGAGCGGCGAGGCCGATGAGTTTCGTCTCGCTTTCGCTCTGGCCGGGATCAGACATGTTGGTGACAGGGTTTTCCATAGGCTTGCCGGTGACGTCCACCAGATCGTGGCCAGAGTCCGTAAAGGCGCAGTTGGGAATAGCGAGCTTGGCCTCTTGAGGTTCTGGAGCCTTCTCTGCCGGCGCCTCTTGGGTGGCAGCTGAAGCTTCAGGCGCTGGCTCTGGTTGTTTGGGCTGGCCGCAACCTGCGAGCGTGAGCGCCAGGGCGCCGCAGGCAAGGGTAGTGCCAATGATCTTGGGATTAAGGGCGATGCCCTGATGCGAAGCAGTCATATCACTCCATTCCTTATAAGTTCCTGATAAGAAGGTATCACAGGAACTTTTAAGGAAGTGCTAGGACCATCGATGGGTGCACTATAGAAGCCCGCAGTTCTCCCAGGCATTCGTTTTCTTTTATTATTTGATGGGACGGTGACCCCTGAGATATCATGGGCGTCCCGCCAACGACGATCCTTAAAGACGGTAACCTCCTGCCCGGCATTCCAAAGCTGCATGCATGGAATGCCGGGTAGGAGAGGCGACTCAGATCAACAAAGAGGATCAGTGAATGCCGGGCCATACAGCGCCGGTGGCTGGCTTGGGATCGTCGGCGTTCTTCTCGGTAGTGGGAATGACGCCGTATTCCAGCAGCAAATCGTAGATGTCGGTGCCTTCGATAGCCTTGAGGCCGCGGGAGAGCATGAGTTTCTCCAGCAGGCTCATGTTCATGTTGGTGGCGGGCTTGCCGTCGCGCAGCATCACGGTGGCGTTGAGCAGGCAGCGCAGGTCAAAGGCGCTGCCCCAGACCTCAGGAACGCCGCGGTCGATGTCCAGCAGGGTGTAGACGGCCTCCATGCCGGTGCGCATGGAGTATTCGGTGGTGAAGATGGTGTCTCGCGGGGTCTCTGCGAACTGGCCTATGAAGGCGAAGTTCTTGGCGCCTTCAGGCACCACCAGCGGGCGGTCGCCGGCGGCGCGAGGCATGAAGAATGCCGTGATATAGGGCATCATGCAGGGCACGGTGTTGGCGCTCTTCTCGGCAAGGTCCTCGATCTGCTCCTCAGGAACGCCCAGGTGATAGAGCCACTCCTCGCAGATCTCCTTGCCGGTGCACTGGCGCATGGGCTTCTGGATGTAGTTGCCGGGCTTATCGGTAAAGAGGGAATAGACCCACACGCACACAGTGCCGGGCTTTTGCTCCTTGAACTGGGGCTGGCGGTTGATGGTCCAGGAGAGCAGCCAGTTGGAGTCCTCCACGCTCACGATGCCGCCGGTGACCACGCCGCCGGAGAGCGGGTCGCGCTTGCAGATCTTCTCGATATAGGGCAGGATGCGCTCGTCCAAGGTGGTGATGGTAGCGCTCTCCCAGTTGGAGAGCTCGGGGGTTGAGCAGAACTTCTCGGGATGGCCAAAGTCGGGGCTTTGGGCGGCGATGCGCTTCCAAAGGTCCCAGCCGTCGCCGTCGCAGAGCTCGGGGGCGAAGGCAGCGGGGGTGTCCTGGTCGCCAAAGGTGGAGTGGGCCACACAGCTGCCAGGGGTGATGAAGACCAGGTCGTTCTCGGAAAGCTCGATGGTCTTCTCGGCGCCGGGCTCTACCTGGCCGCCGCCTGGCACGCCGGTGGCGGCGTCTTGGGCTGCCTGGCTCTCGTTGCGGCGCAGCTTGATTTGGGTGGCCACCTTGCGGTCGTCGCTCTTGGCCTCGTCTACCGAGAAGCGCACGTCGGTCACATGGGTGTTGTACTGGAAGTCCACGCCGGCTTTCTCCAGGTAGCGCACCATGGGAAGGATCATGGACTCATACTGGTTGTAGCGGGTGAAACGCAGGGCGCTGAAGTCGGGCAGCCCACCCACATGGTGGATGAAGCGGGTGATGTAGCGCTTCATCTCCAGAGCGCTGTGCCAGTTCTCGAAGGCGAACATGGTGCGCCAATAGAGCCAGAAGTTGCTGTTCAGAACCTCGCCAGAGAAATACTCGGTGATCTTTTTGTCCTGAAGCTCTTCCTCGGGGGTGAAGAAGAGCTTCATGATCTCCATGCAGCCCTTGTCGGACAGGTTGAACTTGTTGTTGGTGTGAGCGTCCTGGCCGCGATCCTTGGTGGCGCGGCAGAGCGAGTAGTTGGGGTCTCGCTTGTTGAGCCAGTAGTAGTAATCGAGCACGCTCACATTCTCGTCTTCAAACGAGGGGATGTCGCGGAAGAGATCCCACATGACCTCGAAGTGGTTGTCCATCTCGCGGCCGCCGCGCATGGTATAGCCCAGCTGCGCATAGTCCCAGCCGTCGCAGGCGCCGCCGGCCCTAGGGTCGCGCTCCAGAACATGGATGTTCCTGCCAGGCATCTGGCCGTCGCGCACCAAGAAGCAGGCTGCCGATAAACCCGCCAAGCCGCTGCCTATGATATAGGCGTGCTTGGATTCCACTCCTTCCGGCTTCAATGGATGGGCGAAGGCTTCGTAGTTGCCGCTGGAATAGTACATGCATCCTCCTCTGAGGTAAGAAAGGTGCCCCGGCCCTCTCTTGGATAGAGGGGCTAGGGCACCTGGTTATAAGCGAGAACGATTAGTTTTGGTGGCGAAGCTCGTAGAACTTTTGGAGCACGGGCGTGGTGTCTTCGAGGGCAGGGGTGTCGGCATAGAGCATGTGGCCGTTGGAAGACTCATGCCAGAGGATCTGGCGGGAGAGGTCCTCGGGCAGGTACATCTTGGCCATGTCGTGGATGACGTTCCAATAGGGGGTGGCGCCGTCGTGGCGGCCGCCCAAGAAGATGACGTGGCTGGTGGGATTGCGGCGAAGGGCCGTGGCAATGTCGAAGGCCACGTTGGGCATGGGGGCGCTGCCGACGCCGGGCATGTTGTGATTCCAATTCCAAGACTCGTTGACCTCGATGTTCAGGCCGCAGTAGTTGGGATAGCCCTTAAAGCCCATGTCGCGCAGGAGCTTTTGGTAGACCTCGTTGTAGACCACCTGGATTGCGTCGTAAGAGGGGTCTTCCATCTGGAAGAAGCCCAGGTCGCCCTGGATGGGCTGGTAGACCTGCTCGGTGAAGCGGGTGTCGTAGCGACCGTGGGAGAGGCCCTTGTCCTGAGAGAAGTGGGCACGGAACTCGAAGAGGTCGATGCGCAGCTTGCGGGCCATGATGAAGTCCACAGGCAGGCCGCAGAACTCATGCATCTGCTCGGCGATCTCCTGCATCTTGTCTTGAGGCAGGTTGCCGGCGATGGTGAGGGCGTTGATATAGGTGTTGTTGACAAAGTCCATGGCCTGGCCAAACCAGGCCTCAGGGTCGACGCCCTGGCCAACGACGCCGGCGGACTGGGCAGTGGCGGCCATGACCGGGAACATGCCGGCGTAGTAGTCGTCGTTGCCCGGCAGCATCACGGCGTAGTCCAAGATGGAGGACTGCTCCACCACGCCGTCCACGCCTACGCCGCGCTCGCCCAGCAGGCGATAGACCACAGCTGCGCGGGTGGTGCCGTAGGACTCGCCGTAGAGGTAGTGAGGGCGGTCCCAGGCATTGTGCTCGTTGAGCCAGGCGATGATGGTGCGCGCCATGGCGTCGCCGTCACCGTCGACGCCCCAGACCTTCTTGGGGTCGTAGCCGGCCGCCACATGGGAGTAGCCGGTGCCAGGGGCATCGATGAACACCAAGTCAGAGACCTGCAGCAGGGTATAGGGGTTGTCCTCGACCGGGCAGGTGTTGGGCAGGTGCCTGGTGCCGTCGGTGGGCACGCGCACAGGGCCTTGGCCGCCGATGCACACCATAGAAGAAGATCCGCCAGGGCCGCCGTTCCAAAGGAACGTGACGGGGCGGTCGGACTTGTCCTGCTCGTCAGAGACATAGGAGAGGCAGAACTGATGGCACATGGCCTCGCCTTTGTCGCTGTAGATGGTGAGCATCTCTGCGGTGCCCGTATAATCGATGGCCTTGCCGTCCTTGCCGGTCCAGGTATAGTGCTTGGACGCGGCCTCGGGAATCTTTTCCTCAGGTTTCTCTGGGGTTTGGGCTGCGTTGGTCTCTTCCATAGGTGCCCCTCTCCGGCGGCCAAGAGCCGCCATGATGTGGTGTTAAAGGGCTTGTTTCCCTGGGGATCGACGCTCACCCGCGCCAAGCCCCATCTCGACAGCATATCCATCGATGTCCATTAATTAGAAATTTGCAAATATGAGGGGACAGCGCCCCCTTGCTGTGAAGTTGATGGTCTATACTTTCAGAAGAATTTCAGAAATAGGCAACCACTGGCCTATTTTCCGATGTCAGTGGGCCAGCATGCATCAACTGCGGGAAGAGGCAACTATGGACCGAGAAACACGCTCATCCGCAACCTGCGGCTTTACCTCATGGCTCTCTGGCTTTGCGAAACGGGTGGCGGTTGGCGCGCTTAGTGCCGCGTTGGCACTTTCGTCATTGGCGGCGCTGCCACGGCGTGCAGAAGCGAACCCTTTGAGCGACCGGGCTCCGGTGACAGCCACGCGCGCCAATGAGCAAGAGGTGAAGCTCTTTATCAGGGCGGGTGCGGCAACGCCGGTGGACGGCCTTGCCAACACCTACAGCTTCCCCGACCTCAAGGTCACCACCGAGCCCGCCAACACCAGGTTCCAGAGCATCACCGTGCAGTTCACCACCGGCATTTCTGCAAACGACGAGATCTATTTCAACTCTGCCCATCAGCAGAACAACAACGAGGCGCTGCCTTCTGGCTTTGTGCGCTACAGCGGCAACAAGCATGGCAACCACTCTGTCAACTACACCCAGCAGGGTGGCGCCACCGACGACCAATGGCAGGACTTTCTCTCCCGCTACCTCACCGTGAGGCTGGCCGATTCCACCAACACCAAGGGCCTCAGGATCGTGGCCAGCCTGGCGCCTGTGTCCACCACTCGCGACTACAATTCTTTGAATGGCCACTACTATGAGGCTGGTCCCGTGATTGCCTCGTGGACCCAAGCGATCGAAGAGGCTGAAAAGCATAGTTACATGGGTATGCAAGGTTACCTGGTGACGGTGACCAGCCAATCGGAGCAGGACTTTGTGTTCTCGTTGGTGAACACCGATACCTGGATCGGCGGCACCTGCGATGACACTTACACCATGAAGTCGGGCGAGTGGGCGAAGAACTACCGCACCAACAACGTGGATTCGCCCACGCGCTGGTCTACCACCACTACCTTTAGAAGCGGCCAATACGGCGACTACTACTGGGTCTCAGGCCCAGAAGCAGGCCTGATGATGGGCCAGTGCTACAACAATCAAAATCGCAGACCTGCTACCAACCCTGAAACCGGCGAGACCATGTACATGAACTGGGCGTCCGCCCAACCTGACGGTCCTGTGAGCACCTCGGAGAAGTGGATGCAGCTTGCAGTAAGCTCAGGCGGCGGTACGGGCGGCTTTTGGAACGACCTTCCCAATGTCTTTGGCGGCATCCGTTACGTCATCGAATATGGCGGCATGCCAGACGACAGCGATGAAGAGGGCGGCGACGCCGGCGCCGAGGCCAAGGTGGATGTCTATGTAAAGGTAGATATCGTAGTGGATCCTACCGGTCGAACCATCACCACGGAAGCCGAAGATGCGGTGGTAGGCCAACCGTTGGATATCAAGGAGAACGTCAACGGCGACCCAGAAGTCAAAACCCACATCATGGAGGACTCCGCCGAGACCGGCACCACGCCCGCTCAAGTGACCCGCACCTACAAGATAAAAGACCCCACATCCCCCGAAGCCGACGCACAAGGCTGGCGCGACCTCCATGAGGACGAGCTGACCGATAAGGGCGAGCCCTTCCATGCAGGCAGCTACAAGGTGGCCTCCACCGCCAACTATCGCGAGGATGCCGCTGGCAATGCGCTCATGGCCTACGTCCCCGGCGAAGCCACCTTCACCATCAAGCCCAAGCCTATCGATGTGACTCAGCCAGCCTCCAAGCCAGACGACCCCACGCAGCCCGACGCAACCCAGGGCTTCGACACTGCCGATCCTGCAACCGGCGATCCGTTGGCTGTGGCAGGCCGCTGCTGGTCCAAAGTCTACGACGGCACTCCCTACGCAGCCAAAGACCAGGTGTCTTTGGCAGACCAGCTTATCGAAGGCGCCTCTGCATGGCTGGCCTTCGATCGCGCAGAGTATGCCTCCAAAGATGCGGGAGCTTGCGACCTGGTGCTCTATAGTCCGCAGATCCAGGGCCCTCATGCCGCCGACTACCGGCTCACCGGCCTTGCCAGCGACGGAACGCTCACGGTAAAAGGGGAGATTGTTTCTCGGCCTTTGGTTGTCACAGCCCGTTGGTTTGAAGACGCAGAGGCCAACCCCTCCACCTGGGTGCGCGACGTGGCCTTCAAAGACCCGGCTCACCCAGACGCGCCTGTGGCTGCCAACAACGATGCAACGGAGTTCGACGCTTCGGCTGCCACCCAGACCAAGGCAGACAACGCCAATCACACTTGGCCGGTAGCTTGGCCTGCCTCTATGCTGGCTCCTGGGGACAGGTTGGACCAGGTGCTGGGCGATGCCAGTTACGAAGCACAAACTGCAGGGGGCTTGTGCCTCAACGTCGCGCGCCCTCAGCGCGGCACCTACGCCCTGAGCCTAAGCTATAGCGGGGTGGCATCGGTCGTTGAGGGCGGTCCGCTCCTAAGCCAGGATGGCAATTACCAGGTGACGCTGGTGCCTGACACCCTCACGGTGACCGACCGTATCACGGTAGACCTTACCGAGAAAGACCCCATTGCCATCCTAGAGCCCGTGAAGCCATCGAAGCCTGCACCCAAACCGGTGGGTCCCCAAGACTTTGCCAAGATCGTCGAAGACACCTTTGGCCCTGGCGGCCCAGCTCCTACAGGCGGCAAGCTGCCAGAGATGCCCGATGGCGTGGAGCCTCAGGTCATCATCAAAAAAGGCAATCAGCCGGTAGACGAGATCGACCCTTCCAAGCCTGGCGACTACACCGTTACCGTGACCTATCCCAGCCCGGACGGCACCGACTATATCGCCCATATCGACTATGAGGTCAAAGCCGATCCCACCCCTGATGAGCAGCGTCAGTTCTACCAAGTGGCCACTCGCTTGGAGGGGGCTATAGAGGGGGCGTCGATCACCCCTACCAAGACGTTGGCCGCAGGCTCCAGCCACAAGGTGTCCTGGCAGCCTGGCCCCGATAGCTACGTGGTCTCTGTAGAGGTGGACGGCAAGGTCCTTAAAGACGCGGCCACCTCGTGGACCTTCGAGGATTTGGCGGCTCATCACCAAGTGACGGTCACCTTGGCTCAAAATCCCGTTTTGCCTGGAGGATTCACCTATGGCCACTACACCGTGACGGTGAACAGCTATGGCCAAGGCGCCCAGGTGAGCCCTTCGCAGACCTATGTGCCCGGAAGCGACGGCCAGGCCAGCTGGGCGGCCAAAGAGGGCTATCAGATCAGCGCCGTGTGGGTTGACGGCGTGCAGCTCACTGCGGACCAATGTGCTGCAGGAGCTGCGAGCTTCCCCTCCATTGGCGCGAACCATGTAGTGGACGTCTACACCTGCAAAGCCGACGGCACCTCTGCCCAATCTCCTGACGACCTCAAGGTCACCACTCAGATCAAAGGCGGTCCCGGCACCATCACCGGAGGCGCCACGGTAACTCAAGGCGGCTCCTACCATGTGGCTTGGGAGCCCGTCATCCAAACCACGCCTGTGGTAACAGACCCTGCCTATGCGGTCTATGAAGTGAAAAGCGTTGAAGTGAACGGCGCTGAGGCCGCAGGCACTGCCGATCGGGAGATGCAGCTCGACAACATCAAAGAGAACAAGAACGTGGTGGTTACGGTGAGGCCGGTGGTCTATCACGTGAGCGTGCAGTCCTGTGGGCCCGGCACTGCGTCGGCGTCGCGCACGGTTTATAAAGGCCAGGGCTATTTAGACATCGCCGGCACGCCGCAGGATGGGGCGCGCATCACCTATATCGAGATAGACGGCGAAGTGGTCTTGGACGAGAAGGCCGGCATCACGCCTTCGGCGCTGAAGGCTGCGGGCTTCTCGGCAGGAGCCTTTAGCCAGGTGCGTGCCATTGCCCCTCAATTCCCGGCCCCCGTGAGGCATCAGCGTCAAGCCAACGGCGCCAAGTTGGACCTGGGCTTTGAGGGCATCGACCAGGACCATGTGGTGAAAGTGCTCTTTGCCAAAGAGGGGGAGGATCCTCTCGACGACGAGGATGTCCATGACAGCGGCTTGATAGGGATCACAACCGGCGTCGAGGGCGGCCCGGGCAGCATCGACGTGGATCAGCCGGCAGACCCAGGCACTCCGCCTCATCCCGGCTATGTGGACCCGACAAAAGAGGCGCCTGTGGCTTGGGAGCTTCCCGACGGCTATAAGCCGCTCGAGCTTGTGGTAGGCGATCAACGGATTCCCCTGGACCCTGATGCGACCTCAACAACCATTCCTGCAGGCCTGCTCAAAGAGGGCGACCACATCTCGTTGGTGGTGGAGAAACGCGCCGTGGATGACGATAAGACGCAGTCAAGGCAGCAAACCCCGCCCGCGCCCGAGAAGTTGCGCATCGACACCTCGCTGGCGGGCGGATTGGGTTCCATCAGCGCAGGCGCCCAGGTCGACCGCCATGGATCCTATACCGTCACCTGGTCTGCCGAGCCTGGCTATCGAGTGGCCAAAGTCCTGGTAGATGGCATTGAACGCCCCGATCTCCTAGAGGCGTTCAGCTACACCTTCGAAGACGTGGGCGAGCACCATTCGGTGGCAGTGGAGCTGGAGGCTGTCCCGGCCGATCCTCCTGCCGAGAAAGACCCCGCTCCTTCAGGCGACGACGCCGCACCGGGATCTTCTGCCGCCAAGCCGACGGACGATCGGCTCGTAGCTCGCCAGGAAGCGGGCTCTCGGATTATGCCTGCCACAGGCGACGAAGCGTTAGGGCTGCCGGGCATCATGATCGCAGGCGCCCTGCTGCTCACGGTAGGCTGGCTTGCCTTGAGCCGCCGGTGGCAAAGCTGATTGTGGAGTGCGGCCTGATCATGGAGCGCGGCAAGTCTTAAGTCCAGGTGGGAATGCAGGCGCTTCTCGGCAGGGCTGAAAGAGGCACGGCGAAAAGCAGGAGGCAGGAACTTGCGGGTTCCTGCCTCCATTTTATGCTGCAAGGGCAGCGGGGCCATGCTGCTGCGCCTTGGCTACCAGGTGCGAGAGGCGAGGGCGCGGAATTGGGCCACGGTAGGCACGTGGACGTTCAGGCCGCCGTCGACGGTGACTATCTGGCCGGTGAAGTAGCTGCTCTCATCGGAGCCAAGGTAGACGCACATGGCGGCGATGTCTTCGGGAGTGCCCCAGCGGGTGACTTCGATGTTGTCCAGGAAGATGTTCTTGAGCATGTCGGGGACTCGGGCCTCGTTCTCTGGAGTGACGATAAGACCAGGCCGCACGCAGTTGCAACGGATGTTTTGCTTGCCGTATTGAAGGGCGGTGTATTGGGTGAGCTTGTCGACGCCGGCTTTGGCGCAAGCATAGGCAGTGGAGCCTAGGTCGCCCGAGCAGGCAGCCATGGAGCCGATGTTGATGATGGAGCCGCCGCCGTGCTCCTGCATCACCGGAAGCACCGTCTTGGTGCAATAGAAGGTGCTGCGAATGTCGCTGGCAAACACGGCATCCCAGTCTTCCAGTGAGAGCTCGTCCACACGGCCGTCATGGAGTGCCATGCCTGCGGCATTGTTCACCATGATGTCGACGGTGCCCCAAGCGGCCACAGTGTCGGCAATAAGGGCGTCGACGGACTCGGGCTTGGTGACGTCCATGAAATGGTAGATGGCACAGCCGCCGGCGCCGGTGATGGCATCGACTACGGCTTGGCCGCGCTCTTCGCGACGCCCGCACACTACCACTTTGGCGCCTTCGGCTCCGTACATCTTTGCAATCCCTGTGCCAATGCCGCTGGTAGAGCCGGTAACAATGGCAACCTTGTCCTTCAAGCGATCCATGGGTCTCTCCTTGTTCTCTTCTCTTTGGCCAAATGCCTGCCTCACCCTATATAACGTGGGCAATGTCAGGCAGATCCCTAAAACTGTACGCACTGTAACACGCTGACTGCAGGTTGCTTAAAATGATTTCACCCTAGCGGCGGACGGTTTTAGGTGACGGGATGCCAGGGGTCATGGCGAAAGGGGGCATGTCCACCCCTGCCCTCACCGGGGGACCCATGTGGCGAAGGCCTCCGTCGTGCCGGGGCTTTGCAATGTGGGGCAGGTGCGCCAAGACACGGATCGTTGCTCGGCAAGACTGCTCTCCTGTCACAGGATCCCAAGGAAAGCGCTACCCTAAAAGTACAGCCAGTGCAGCGGATGCAGAGCAGCCTCTGCGCTTGGCGCTCTTGGCACGCCGACCATTCTTGGGGAGGGCTCATGGCCTTTGACTATAAGAAAGAGTTTAAAGAGTTTTATCTGCCTCCCAAAAAGCCCACGCTGGTGGACGTGCCGCCCATGCACTATGTGGCGGTGCGAGGCCAAGGCGACCCCAACGAGGAAGGCGGGGCTTATCAGCAGGCGCTGCAGCTTTTATATGCGTTGTCCTACACCATCAAGATGTCGCCAAAGTCCGGCGAGCATATCCCGGGCTATTTTGCCTATGTGGTGCCTCCGCTGGAAGGGTTTTGGTCGTTGGCGCAAGGCCAGACGCTCTTCGATCCTGAGCGCAAGGGGGAGCTGAGCTGGATCAGCTGCATCAGGTTGCCGGATTTTGTGACCCCTGAGGTCTTTGGATGGGCAAAGGGCGAGGTGGCACGCAAGAAAAAGTTGGATTGCGCCGGCGCGGAGTACCTGGAAGTGCATGAAGGCCTCTGCGTGCAGTGTCTCCATATGGGCTCTTATGACACCGAGCCGGCCACTATAGAGGCTATGCACGCCTATGCTCAGGCGCAGGGTTGCCGCATAGATCTTTCGCTAGCGCGACTGCATCATGAGATTTATCTGTCAGACCCACGCCGTGTGGCTCCCGAGCGCCTCAAGACCGTGATTCGGCTGCCTGTCGCCAAGGCTTAGGCATCCTCTAAAAGGAAGCGCAGGTAATCGTAGTATTCGTCCACCAGGCTTTGGGGCGATAGGATGCGCACCGCCTTGCCCATGGAGGCCACCCAGCCAAAGAGCTGCTCGCTTTTGTAGACCTTCACTTGGCAGCGGGCCTCAGAGCCGTCGGTGGGGAGGAACTGGGCGGCATCGCCAAAGCGGTCTGCGAGGATCTCCACCTTGCTGGGATCGGCTGCAAAGGTGGCAAGCACGGTATCGCCGCAGAAACGGCCAAACATCACTGCCTTGGCAGACTCATGCTGAAAGTGATCGATGCGATCGTTATGGGCGGCAGGGATATCCTCAAGGACGCGGATGCGCGCCATGCGGTCCAGCCTGAAGGTGGTCAGGCTCTCATGGGCGTCATTCCAGGCGGTGAGGTAGTAAAGGCCGTCCTCGTAGGATATTGCCACGGGAGTGACCTGGTGTTTCTTGCCGCCACGAGTCTCGTAAGGCTTGCCGTCCACCCCAATCTTTCGATAGGAGAACTCCAGCTGGCAGTCCTTGCGCATCGCCTCGTGGATCACGTCCACCGTAGAGAGCACGCTCTCGCTTTTGGATTTGATGCGGCCGGTGACATGGATGCGGCGATCCAGCAGGTCTTGCTCGCGGTTGTTGGCCAGCTGCTTCACATTGGTGATGAGGGCTTTGGCCTGACGCTCGGTGATGGCGCGGCTGGACTGAATGGTATCCACCAAAAGCATAAGCTCGTCTAAGGTGAAGTCCCTGCGCACAATGGCATACTCCACAGGATTTCGCGGATAGGCCTGGACGTCGACGTCAAACTCCCGCAGCGATTTGATATCTCCATAGATGCTTTTGCGCTCGGCAGAGACCCCATAGTCTGCAAGCCGTTGGATGATCTGGGACATGGTCATGCCATGCTCGGCGTCGGTCTCTTCCTGCAGGATTTTCCAGAGGTAGAGCACTTTGGTCTTCGCTTTGCTGTTATAGGTCATAGCAGCGGCTTTCTCGCATCCTGGATCCAATTTGAAAGCAGTATACAACTTTTAGCTATACTGGGTGTCGTTCTGTCCTTTGAACAGGACAGAGATAAGAAGGCCTCTCAAGAGCCGCGGCTCGTTTAGACCCTAAAGGAACCTGCCATGATCCTCGAAACCCCACGCCTCTGGCTTCGCCCTTGGGAAGAGGCCGATGCCTTCGATCTCTACCGCTACGCCTCAGACCCTCAGGTGGGCCCCGTGGCGGGTTGGGCAGCCCATCGAAACGTCGAGGAGAGCCGTCAGATCATCCGGGAGGTGCTCTCTGGCCCCGAGGGCTATGCCATCGTTCCCAAAGCGGTAGGGCATCCCGTGGGTTCCATTGGCCTTATGTGCGGCCAAGTGAGCAACCTGGAGCCTCCTCCTTTTGAGGCGGAGCTCGGCTACTGGATCGGCGCCCCTTTTTGGGGCCAAGGGCTTGTGCCGGAGGCTGCCCAAGCACTGCTGCGTCGTGGCTTTGAGGAGCTCAAACTCGAAAAGATCTGGTGCGGCTACTTTGACGGCAACGAGAAGTCCCATCGCGTCCAAGAAAAGTGCGGCTTTCGCTACCACCATACCAATCCGCACGCAGGGTGTCGTATCGAAGGCCTCTACCGAGTAGAGCATGTCTCGGTGCTTGAGGCGTCTGCCTGGGAAGCAGGCAAGAGCTTGATGTAAGACCTTCTCGGCAAAAGGGCGCAAAAGCTACCGAGAAACGCCAGCCCTCTCGCCAGAGAGCCTCGTCTTTGGCGGGAGGGCGCGGTAGGGCGCTGCAAAGCGGCGGGGTTGCGGCAAGGGTGCGGGGCGCCGGGCGCCTACTGGTTTTCGAGGCTGGCTTGGAGCGCATAGACGTGACTTCTGAGCTCGCGGGCCACGGAGTCGGCGATCTCTCCCGCTTCGCTCATGTGCCGGATGACTTCCAGCTCGACGGTGAGGGCGTTTTCGTCTACTTCGTCTGCATAGTGGCGGGCTTTGGCGAACTGCTCCAAGAAGTTGGCTTTCATGCCTTGGGGCAGGCGGGTGTGCACGCGCACGTCCACGGTGTCGCTTACCTGGGAGAAATCCTGGTCGTAATTGATGCGGCCCCAGAGAGAGGTCAAAGCTGCCTCGTGGCTGTCGATAAGAAGCTTGGCAGCAGTCTCCCGCTCGTCATGGGCCTCTTCGACGTCGCGCAGATAGGAGAGGGCCACATGCTCTAGATCGATGGCGAACAGGCAGGTGTCGTAATAGATCTGTTCGAATTGCTCGTCGGGCACCGGGTTGGGCTGGATTTGGTTGGCGGCCAAGTGGAGCATGCCGCGGAAGCTCCGAAACCTCGCTCCCACCTTGACGGCTTCCCCTTCATAGCCCAGAGAGGAGCGAATGCCTCTGAGGGCCCAGTAGTAGGGGGCTATCTGGGTGACGGAGAGCTTGGAGGGCTGGCTGTTTTGGAGGTAGTCGGCCCGCTGTTGCTGAAGCGCCAGGATCTGGTCTTGGAGGGAGGTGAGGGCTTCCCTGCAGGCTTTGGAGTTGCGGCGTTCCCGGTTGAGCCGGGTCTCATAGCGCATGATGGTCAAGCGCAGGGCAGGGACGTACTCGGTGGCGCCGGTGGTGTCCAAGCGGCCCCGCAGCTCCTGGATGGTGCGCTCAAGCACCTGGATAGTGGCCCTGTGCACCGCGTCTTCGTTGGAGGAGAGCTGTTTTGGCGCCAGCAGCGGCAACAAGAAGTTGGCGCAAAGGAGGGTGCATAAAATGACGGCAGCGGTAAGAAGGATGATGAGGCTGCGGTCAGGGAAGGGACTGCCGTCAGGCATGGCGAGCGGCAGGGTGAAGACGATGGAGAGGGTCACTACGCCCTTGGCGCCTCCCAAGGTGATGACGGCTGCATCGTGGGTCGCCTTGGCGGCGGCCATAGAGGTGATATGGCGCTTCCCCTTGCGTCTGAACAGGCGAGAGAAGCGCATGAGGCTCATAACCAGCACCCAGATGAAGCGGCATAGGTAGAGCAGCAGGGTGATCAAGAGGACGGCGCCAAAAAGCTCTGGCATAGAGAAGCGTGCAAGGATCGAGGGGTCAACCGCCAAGGGAAGCTCCATGCCCAGCATGGTGAACACGATGCCGTTGATAAGAAAGACGATGATCTCCCAAAAGGTGTTCGAGACCATCTGGCGGCGGGCGGCGTCGGCCGAGATGAGGCGTGGGGCTCGTCCCGCCAGCACCAAGCCGGCCGCCACTACTGCAAGAATGCCGCTCACATGAAGGCCTTCGGCCAGCAGATAGACCACAAAGGGTGTGAGCACTTCGAAAAGCACGTGCAAGGTGGTGTCTTCGTAGCCAAAGTGGCGAAGGACCAGCATGGCGAAGAGCACCGCGCCGCCTACCGCCAGCCCCACTGCTATACCCCCAAAGAAGAGCAGGAGAAACTCGCCACCAGCCTCTACGGCTGAGAAACTGCCGGTCAATGCGGCTGCTACGGCAAATTGGAAGGCCACGACGCCTGAGGCGTCGTTTATGAGGGATTCGCCGGAGAGCAAAAGCTGCTGCCTGCGGTTGAGGCCCACGGTGGACCCCATGGCGCCTACGGCTGCCGCATCGGTGGGGCCTAGGGCCGCGGCGCAGGCAAAGGCAGCAGCCAGCGGCATGGAGGGAACCAGGCCATAGAGCGCAGCTCCCACTACCAGCACGGTGGCGACCACCAGCCCTACCGCCAATGAAAGAATCTGCCCCTTGTTGCGGTAGAGCTCTCGGCGATTTGACTCCCTAGCCTCATTGAAGAGCAATGGCGCGATAAAGAGCACCATAAGCAGCTCGGAGCTAAGATGCACATCGGTGACGGCAGGGGCGAAGAGCGCCACCACGAGTCCCACCAAGATCTGTATGAGGGGCAGTGCCACGCGGGTGACTATTTTGCCAACGATGGCCGACACGACGACGCATGCCATCACAATGAGGGCGAACTCCAGGGTCTCCACCTATAGGGCCTCCTGACTTCAAGGGGGGTCCAGTCGACGGAAGGCGCCGGGCCCCTGCTGCTATCCCTTAAAGAATTACCCAGGGCTCGGGCTTTCCTATGGCTAAGTGGGGGATCGCCTGGCACAGACATAAAATGCCGATAAAAACAGCAATTGGTTGCAGGATCTGTGGGCTCTTGTGGCAGAGGCGTCGGGGTGTCGCTTTAGTAATTGCGAGCTAGGAGGGTGCGGGTTTCTCGGCAGGATCAGCGTCCCATGCGCTGGTGGTAGTCCTTGAGGGCGGCGTCGAAGCTTCCGGAAGTGCGGCGGAAGTAGATCTGGTAGCCCAAGCAGCACGCGCCCAGAATGGCCAGGTAGATAAGGGCGAACGTGCTCCAAGCCCAGGGGTTGTCCATGGGAAACCACTGGCCTAGCCAGGCGCAGGCCGTCAGCAGGATGAAGGCGGCAAGGCCAAAGCCCAGGATGCGCACAGGATAGCTCAAGGTTTTGATGATGTGATCGGTGAAGAAGAAGGCCCGCAGGAAGGCGAAGGCGAAGGAAGCCAAAAGCAGGGTGAGCGTGAGGGTGAGCCCGTAGCTGAGGCCGGTAAAGGCGATGGCTGCCAGGGTCCCAGCGAGCATGTAGATGGTGAAGAGCCGGCAGGTAGAGGTGAAGACGCTCTTGGCAAAATCGTGCATAGTAGGTCCTTTGGCGAGGGGGATGGCGGTCAGGCGCGAATGCTGTGGCGGCGCTGAGGGCCTGCATGCGGCGCAGGGCAACACAGCCTAGATGCCAATACGACGTTTGATGGCGGGTGCGAATTGGCGGGAGGCGATGAGGTGCTCCTGGTTGTCGAGCACCAGTTCAAGCCGGGCGTTAAGGTAGGGTCTCAGACGCTCAAGGTGCGCCAGGTTCACGAGCAGTTGGCGGCTCGCGCGAATGAACTCGGTGCCTACGAGATCAGTTTCAAGTTCTTGGAGGCAACTGGATGATTCCAGCACCGCCTGCGCGGTATAGAGAAAGGTCTTGCCGTCGACGGCTTCGATGTAGAGCACCTCATGGGCTCCCACTATGTGCAGGTAGCCATCGAGAAGACCGGCGAGATGAAGGTCGGCAGCTTCGGCTGCCTCGATGATCTGGCATACACGGCTGTCGATGCGTGGGCACGCGATGGCTACCTGGATCTCTTCGAGCTGGGGATCCTCTTTGACAGAAAGATTCATAGGGCGCTCCTCTCTGGAGCCACTATGAAAAACTCTGGCGTCTCGCACAAGGGCGGCAGGACCTAGTTGCACTGAGGGATGCTCCAGTTGCACAAAAGAGCGGTCTTGCGCCGGGGACGCAAGACCATTGTGCTGCAGGATCTGTCTTTGTTCGCGGTCCTTAAGCATGCTGGCAAGTCCCGCAGGGCTACTTTCTGTGGGCAGCGTCGACAGCGGATGCCAGAAACTCTGTGGCTCCCTCGCCGGCAGCAGAGTCGTAGTACCTCACAAAGCGCGGATCTGCCAAATAGCCGTGTACCAATCCCAGGTAGGCATCCTCTGCATAGCCGGGACCCCAGTGGATGGAGATCCACTTCTCGTGCATGCGGGCTAGCTCGGCAGACGCATCGCTTGCAGGATCCCCCGTGGCCATGGCCACGCGCAACTGAACCTTGATGCTCTCTTCGAGCAATTCTTTGGCATCCCACTGATCTTTGGTGAGCGCCATCATGCGGGCATTGGAGGCATCGATAGCATCGTCGCCGTAGCGATCCCGAGCTTCCTGGCCATAGGTGGCTTCAAAATCTTTAATACCCTGGGCTTTCATGGATTCAAAGGCTTCATTGGGTTTCATAGCATCAATCCTTTCAAGGGTGCATAGTGCAGCTTTGGTGCGCGAAACGGCATCTTCTAAAGATCGCCCCTGGGCTTCTAACTGCTTCAGATGGTCTTGGAGCACTCTTTGAAGCGGCGCATTCTTTTCGGACAACAGCCTCCTGATAGTAGCCAGCGGAAGCCCGCAGCCCTTCATAGCCAAAATCTGTGCCAATCGCTTCAAGTCATTTTCGCGGTAGACTCTGTAGCCCGCATCTGTGCGCGCTGGCACCAGCAGCCCCATGGTCTCGTAATAGCGCAGCGTGCGCGCACTCACTCCGGCCAACCGAGCCGCCTCGCCAATGCCCAGCGACCTCACATTGCCCTTTCGCGTATCCTTTACATCGTTCACAGATTCACCTCCTTCAAACTGCCGAGAAGATCGTCCCTCCTGACGCGGCGTCAAGGTCAAGAGGTGCGCTCTCTCTTAATGCACCCAAGAAAAGAGACTCCCAGGAATGCTGCGCCCTCGCACATCCTTGCGCCGGCTGCCTCTTTGCTCAAAGCCGTGGTCTATGGGGCTGCGGCAGGGGATGCCCTGGGGGCGCCCTACGGGGCTTGTTTTAGGGGCGGCGTCCGCCAGTTCTGCGTCTGGAACGGGTGCTGGCCGCGGGGCTGTGGGCTTCTCGGCAAGCCTTGATGGCAGCAAGGCATACATCGGCAAAGCGCTGGATGGCGTCTACCTGCACGTACTGGCCGTCTTCTCGGTAGCGCAGAGAAGCATCTGGGTTGTCGCTTGTGCGCAGGCCACCAATGGAAAGCGTGACGGTACCTGGGATCTTGTGGGTCTCTACCACTGGAGTCACAGTGGAGCCGCCCAGCGCCCAGGCAGCGAGACCGGCGTCTTCCCAGCTGCCGGTCTCTTGATAGACCGCGAGTGCCGCCCAAAGCCCAAAGTCGTCCTGCTCTTCTACCAGGCGCCCGGAGCGGTAGCTGCGCCCCTGAACCCCGCTATGCACGATGTGGGAGGTGGGGGTGAACCCATAGCAGGTGCCACCCACCTTGAGGCCCCAAGGATAGACCTCCCAAAGGCCGGTTCCGTTGGTAGCCTCAAAGCGGGCGAGGCAAGGGCAGGCGTTGTCATAGGCCATGAGAGCTCCTTGGGCTATTAGTGGAGAGGCTGGTCATGCCCCGGGATGTCTGAGATGGTGCGCAAGCCGTTGCGGGGCGCCGGAGTCAAGTCGAACCAGTACTTCCATTGGCCTAAAAGATGTGCGCCTCGAACGCCTGCTGCCCCGCGGAACGCGTCTTTAGGGATGAAGGTGTGAAGCGGCTTGCCGTTGTGCATGGTGAGGTGGATGTTGCCTTTGGCCAGCGCCTCTTCTACAAAGTTGACGCAGTTGTAGGTCACTAGGTTGTAGGTGCCTGGCGTGGTGCGTTTGAGCTTTGCAAAGGCCGCCACGGGCTCGTAGGCTTTCTTGTCGCACCAAAGAGCCAGAGCAGCGTTTACGTGCTCGTTCCATTCATTGCCTGGCTGACCATGGATGATCCAGCCGGAATCCTCTTGGATCTGGGCAAAGGTCTCAGGATGCTCCAGGCAGGCCATGAGGGCAGGCGCCTCCAAGGCTTTGCCGTGACGGTAGAAAGAGTAGGTCTCAAGCGGGCCGCCTTCTGGGCCTAACGCCAAGATGGCATGGCCCTCGCCATCGGCTGCCTCAAGGTTAAAGAGCACATAGATGCTGTAAGCGTCTGCCGGAGGCGGGGTTTGCCGAGAGGCAGGAATGGCTTCGTGCTGCTGGTTTTCGTGGGATTTGGCCAGGTCGTCTTCTATGTAATCTCTCGCAAGAGTGCTCATGGGACCTCATCGATTCGAAAGGTAAGGGTGCGACCTCAATGGTACCCCCACAAAACGTTCATAGGCGTTGGCGCAGGTGGCGTCCAAAGGTTACCTGCGGGTGACCTGCGAACTTGAAGGTGCGTACTTCTCGGCAGGGTTGCGGGACCCATGGTGGCCTCATGAGAACTCTAAGACGAGGAGGTTGCTATGAGCAATGAAATGACCCAGCAGGAGCGGCGCCTCTGGCTTATCGATGCGCTTCTGGCCGAGGATCCTCGCTACGACCAGGTAGAGGTTCGCCAAGATGTCCAAGGACAAAAGCAGCTGCTGCGATCGTTGATGAATCTGCGGCCGCCAAAGCCTCTGAACCGCGAGTTTTTAGCCGTGCAGGACGCCTATCTTGCCCGGGAGGCTCAGGAGCGCGGAATCGTGCAGGCAGACGGCCTTCAGGAGGTGGAGCCCCAGATCTGCCTCTGGCAGGGAGACATTTGCCGGCTGGCCGCCGACGGCATTGTGAACGCCGCCAACGACCAGCTTTTGGGCTGCTTCCACCCTTGCCATGGCTGCATCGACAACGCCATCCACAGCGCGGCGGGCCTAGAGCTTCGCCAGGCCTGCGCCGACCTGATGGCTGCTCAGGGCCATCCCGAGCCCTGCGGCCAGGCAAAGCTCACCCCGGCGTTCAATCTGCCCAGCCGCTTTGTGCTCCACACCGTGGGACCCATTGTGCGCGGGCCGCTGACGCGCACCCACAAAGCGCAGCTGGCTTCTTGCTATGAGTCGTGCCTTGCCCTTGCCGAGAAACACTCCCTCAAAAGCCTGGCCTTTTGTTGCATCTCCTGCGGCGAATACGGCTTTCCGGCCGACGAGGCAGCCCTCATCGCCACCACTGCCGTGCGCGACTACTTGAGAACCACTTCGAGCTCTCTGAAGGTGATCTTCAATGTTTTTACCAATCAAGACCTGGCCCTCTACCAGGCGCAACTGGGACAGCTGCACCCCTGATCAGCAAAGCGCTCTGACCGATGAGTTGGCAGCCCAGATCGCAGCCGCCGATGCAGTGGTAGTGGGCGGGGGCGCGGGTTTATCGGCAGCCGCAGGCTTTGCCTACGAAGGTCCGCGCTTCGAGAAACACTTCGCAGACTTTAGGCGTGCCTACGGCATCCGCGACATGTACAGCGGCGGCTTTTATACCTACAAGACGCTGGAAGAATACTGGGCCTGGTAGTCGAGGGCCATCTGGGTGAATCGCTACGACGTAGAGGCAGGAAAGCCCTACCACGACCTGTTATCGCTGGTAGCGCCCAAAGATTATTTTGTGCTCACCACCAATGTGGACCATCAGTTCCAGCTGGCGGGGTTTGCCAAAGAGAGGCTCTTCTACACCCAGGGCGACTATGGGCTGTGGCAGTGCTCGGCGCCCTGTCATGCCGAGACCTACGACAACCGCGAGGCGGTTGAGGCTATGGTGGCAGCGCAGCAAGGGTGCCGAATCCCTCGCGAGCTGGTGCCTTTGTGCCCGGTGTGCGGCGAGCCCATGACCATGAACCTGCGCTGCGACGAGACCTTTGTGGAAGATGCTGGTTGGCATGGGGCTGCTGCCCGCTATCGGGAGTTTTTGGAGGCTCATCAGGGGCAGCGAGTCCTCTTTTTAGAGCTGGGCGTGGGCCAAAACACCCCCGGGATCATCAAGTATCCCTTCTGGCAGCAGGTAGCCAAAAACCCGCAGGCGCGCTATTGCAGCCTGAACGACGGCCAGGCTCAGGCGCCGGCACAGATTGCCAAACGATCACTCTGCATCGACGGAGATATGGCGCCGGTACTCGCACAGGCAGCAGCTAAGGCACAATAGGTGTGAGTTGCAGCCTAGAGAAGGAGAGGGGACCATGGATTTCTTGGAGCTCGCCAAGGAGCGTTTCTCGGTAAGAAACTACAGCCCAAAGCCGGTGGAGCCAGAGAAAGTGGCCAAGATTTTGGAGGCTGCCAAGGTAGCGCCCACTGCTACCAATAGTCAGCCCCAAAGGGTCTATGTGCTTCAAAGCCCCGAAGCGTTGGAGAAGATTCGGCGGGTGTCCAAGAGCACCTATGAGGCGCCGCTGGTGTTCTTGGTGTGTTCGGACGAGGATCGGGCTTGGAAGAGCCGCTACGTGGAAGGCTATGACTCCGGCGAGATGGATGCCTCCATTGTGTGCTGCCACATGATGTTGGAAGCCACCGCGCTGGGATTGGGCTCCCTTTGGGTGCTCTTGTTTGATCCGGCAAAGGCGCGCGTTGAGTTTGACTTGCCTGAGTCCGTGCGCCCGCATTGCTTGCTTTGCGTGGGCTATAAAGGCCAAGAGGCTGCACCCAACCCCAAACTCCACGAGGTGTATCGCCCCATAGATGAGTGGGCGTGCATGCTTTAGGAGAGGGTGTGGGCTAGAGGTCTCACGGCAGGGTCCCTATTTGGCAGCGCACGCGATTTTGCCTCATTTCGCCTTCCCCGGCTTGCTCCGGGCCCACCTCTGACAAGAAAAGCCCTCATCTGCAGCCGTTGTGCAGATGAGGGCTCAAAGGGATTCAGCAGAAGGAGTTCGGAGCGCTTAGCGGGTAGCGTCCCAGACTCCCGCCCCGTTCACGTGCCAGCGACCAATCCACCTGTTGGTAGCCATAGCACCGGAGCCGCCCACGTAGTAGTTGCCAATCCAGCGGTTGGCCGCCATGGCGCCAGAGCCGTCCATCCAGTACCAGGCACCCCCAATCCACTGCCAGCCGGTGAGCATGGCGCCAGAGCCATTCAAGTAGTACCAGGCATTGCCTACCCAGCGCCAACCGGTAGCCATAGCGCCTGAACCGGTGAGGTAGTACCAGGTGCCTCCCACTTTCACCCAACCGGTGGCCATGGCGCCAGACCCTGTGAGCCAATACCAGGCCCCGCCGGTGTAGACCCAGCCGGTAGCCATGGCGCCGTCGGCATTGAGCCAGTACCAGGCGCCGCCTACCCATTGCCAGCCGGTGGTGGGAACACCGGAGCCGGTTAAGTAATACCAATGATTGTTGATGAACTGCCAGCCGGATGCCGCAGTGCCGTCAGCGTGAAGGTAGGTGCGCTGACCAGCTATAGTCACCCAGCCAGAGGCTTGGGTGCCGTTGCTGTTGAAGTAGATGCGCTTTCCAGAGACAGTGTTCCAGCCAGTAGCCATGGTGCCGTTGGAGCCAAAGTAGTAACGCTGGCTGTCGATGGTTTGCCATCCGGTGCGCATGGCGCCGTCGGCGCCCAGGTAATAGCGGGCATTGCCCAGGGTGAGCCAGCCGGTGGCCATAGCGCCGTTGGAGCCAAAGTAATAGCGCCTGCCAGCGATGGCCTGCCAGCCTGTAACCATGGTCCCGTTATCGTTGAAGTAGTAGCGAGCTCCGCTGATGGTTTGCCATCCGGTGCGCATGGCACCGTCAGTCCCCAGGTAGTAACGGGCATTGCCCAGGGTGAGCCATCCAGTGGCCATAGCGCCATTGCCATCAAAGTAGTAACGCTTGCCTCCAGTGGTGACCCACTGGTTTTTCGCCTGGGTGTGGGCATCTGACCAATACTCTTGGTGGCCGTCAGAAGAGATAAGGCCGGTGGGAACGCGTACGGAGAGCGTCGTGGGCGCGTAGGACACCTCTACCCGATCGGTGGTTTTGCCGCTCACATTCCAGCTTCGGCTGGAGAGCTGTTGGGCCACGAGGTGGTAGATGGGATTGGTGATAGAAGAGCCCAGATTGCACCGGGGGGCTTGAGAGAAGGAAAGCTGTCCGGCCCTAAGCTTGGGAGCGATCAGGTTGGCCTCGTAGTCGGTGAAGTAATTCAGGTCTCCAGAGCGAATGAGGTGGCAGTGTTGGAGAGAGTCCAAAGGCACGTTGGCTGCTTCGAGCTTGGGGTGCACCAAGGCGGTGGTAGCAGCATCCAGGCCAAAATAGATATGGCGTAGGCTTGGGATTCCCGGATAGCCGCTGGATAAATCGTAGTCAGTGTCATCCCAGGTGGCATCGATGGTGCACCACTGGCCGTCCAGTTTTGCGAGCGTCCACACATGGTTGTCGTCCACTTGGCGACCGGTCTCGATACCCAAGTCGTTGAGAAGCATCACCAGGCCGCGGTGGTAGGACTCGCAGGTGCCAAGGCCGCGGGTGAGGGCTCCTTCGGCTCCGCAAAAGCCAAAGTCATGGTCGTAGTCCATATGGTCAATGATCCAGTCATGGGCCCAAAGGGCCAACTCATACTGGGAAGCGTTGGCCCCTAGCTCGGCCTTTGCTTGGGCGGCAAGCTGGCGGGACTTCTCATGGACTGAAGGGTAGGCAGGGTCGTCCACGGTGATGGCGATGCGAACGTACTCGGCAACAAACCGGTCGTTGCCCGTGAGGTTGGCGGCTGGCCCTACGCGAACAGTGATGATGAAGGTGTCGCTTGAGGTAAACGTCAACGAGATCTTGGGCGACGCCGGGTCTCGGTGCAGCGGGCCGTTGACAGGGTAGATGAACTGCGAGGTGTCCATGATGTAGTCTTCGATAAGCCAGGCTGGATCCCCGGAGCTGTCGGTGCCCAGTTTTGCCAGGTCAAAGCCGTCGAAGCGATAGGAGGCGGCGGCAGGCAGATTGTTGGCGATGACGTAGATGTCGGTAGGCTGGCCTACCTGAGGCTCGGTCCATGCGATGCCCAAGCCCAAGCGAGAGTTCGTGCTGTAGCGTACATGGTCGTAGAACTTGCCGTCGGGGTCTGTGTAGCCGGTGTCTGTGGCGGGGGCACGCCTAAGTCCCTGGGCGCTTGGGCCAGAAGGCGTGAGACTGTCTGCCTCCAGGACGCCGTCCAGGGTGGCAGAGGCGGGTTTCTCGGCAACGAGCACGCCTTGGGGCAAGGCATTGGCGAGGTTGGAATCCGCACGAGCGGGGGTGGCCGGGAGGCCCAAGCCAAGGCAGGCTGCTACGGCGCAGGTGAGTGCCAGGAGCTTGAGAAGGCCTTTAGGTCCTTGGTGTAGGGAGAATCGCCGCTTCATAGGGGCACCCTTCAGAGAGATGGTGAACTATATAGGGACAGGTTCTTTTCAGTGTAGGCGGCAACAGGTTGCCTTTAGAAGGGTGGTCGACGGGTAGGTGAGCTGCGGTTATCCATCTGGTAACGGAGGGATGTGGCTTTGGGAGAGGTGACGCTGCGCTCTTAAAGAGGGTTCAAAATGGGGTACAGGTTGTACGCTTAGATGATCTGTGGTCAGAGGCAAAAGGCGAGGCTTGGAATGCGGGAGTTTCTCGGCTTCGGCAGGCTTTGCCAAGAATAGGAGAGGCTATGTTTGACGGATTGCCCGTTCCTGGTCGCAACGACGAGTGCTGGTGCGGCAGCGGCAAGAAGTATAAGAAGTGTCATGCGAGGGCTGACGAGCGCATGGATGCGCTCTATGAGGCCGGAGAAGAGATGCCTCCGCGCTCGCTGCTCAAGACGCCTGCGGATATCGAAGGCATCAAGGCTTCGGCGGCGGTGAACATGGGCGTGCTGGATTACGTGGGCGAGCATATTGGCCCGGGCGTGTCTACGGCAGACATCAACCGCTGGGTGGAAGAGTATATGGCGGAGCACGATGCGGTCTCGGCGGACCTCAACTACGAGGGCTACCCCTACAGCGTGTGCACCTCCATCAACGGCGTCATTTGCCACGGCTTTCCCAATGAGGAAGACGTGTTGCAGGAGGGCGACATCATCAACGTGGACATGTCCACCATCAAGGATGGCTACTACTCGGATTCCAGCCGCATGTACTGCATTGGCGAGGTGTCTCCAGAGCGCAAGAAACTGGTAGAGGTATGCCATGAGTCGGTGCAAAAGGGCTTGGATGCCATCAAGCCCTGGGGTCATCTGGGCGACGTGGGCGCTGCGGTGAACGAGTATGTTAAGGCCAATGGCTTCTCGGTGGTACGTGAATATGGCGGCCATGGCATTGGCGTGGAGTTTCACGAGGAGCCCTTCGTGAGCTTTGTCTCTGAGCCCGGCACAGGCCCCATTATGGTGCCTGGCCTCTGCTTCACCATCGAGCCCATGGTAAACGCCGGCGCCCCCGACATCACCACCGACGAGGACAACGGCTGGATCGTGCGCACGGCAGACGGCAGCGACTCGGCCCAGTGGGAAGTGCAGTTGGTGGTTACCGACGACGGCTATGAACTTTTGAGCTGGTAGGAGGTACTTGTGGCAAAGACGGAATCGGCGAGCCTCTCTCGCCGTGGGTTTTTAGCATTGGGCGCGAGCTGCGCCTTTGGGCTTGCTATGGCGCTGTCTGGCTGCAATTCCGGCAGTGGGGAGGCAGCCGGCTCAGACGGCAAGAAAAAGCTCGTAGTGGCTATGGAGCTTGCCTATCCGCCCTTCGAGACCAAAGATGGCGCTGGCAACCCCTCCGGCCTCTCGGTGGACTTCATCAAAGACTTTGGCGAGGCCTATGGCTACGACGTTCAGATAGACAACACCTCCTTCGACGGCCTTATCCCCGCGCTCCAAACCAACAAGGCGGACGTGGTGTTGAGCTCCATGACCATCACGCCGGAGCGCCAGGAATCCGTGGACTTCACCGACCCCTATGCGGTGGCCCAGCTGGCGATTTTGGCCAACAAGAACTCGGGCATCCAGTCCATCGACGACCTTGATCAGCCTAACAAGACCGTGGCGGTAAAGACCGGCTCCACCGGCGACGTCTACGCCACCAAAAACCTCGCCAACGCCAACATCGTGCGCCTGGCGGACGAGAGCGCCTGTGTGACCGAGGTAGTCCAAGGCAAGGCTGACGGCTTCCTCTACGACCAGCTCACCATCTATCGCAACAACCAAGCCAATCCCGACACCACTTCTGCCGTGTTCATCCCCTTCCAAGACCCGGAGATGTGGGGCATGGCGGTGAAGAAGGGCAACACGCAGCTCAAAGACCAGCTCAACGAGTACATCGCCCAATGCAAAGAGGACGGCGAGTTTGATCGTCTTACCGAGAAATACCTCCACAATGAGAAAGCGGCTTTTGACTCGTTGGGATTCCGCTGGTTCTTCGACTTCGAGGGGGAGCAGGGCCAGTGAGCGAGCGTCCGCACGCCTCCCATAAGCGCACAGCCAGACAGCCGCGATCCCGGCAGCGCCTTTTTTGGGCGCCCGATGGAGGTGCGGTGCCCTGCGGGCGCGCCGCGCTCAGCTACCTGGTGATATGTGCTGCAGTAGTGACAGCGGTGTGGCTCTCGCTGGGGGCTGCAGGCATTGCCCTGAACTTCGACTTTGTACCCCAATACCAGGCACGCATCTGGGACGGCTTTTTGACCACCTTGGGAATCTCTGCGGCTTCGCTGGTGTTGTCGCTGGCCATAGGCATTCCTGTTGCCGCAGGTCAAGGTGCACGTTTCTTGCCCTTGCGCTATCTGTGCGACCTTTACGTCAAGATCATCCGCGGCACGCCGCTGATCGTGCAGATCTACTTCTTTTACTACATCATCGGCACTGCCTGGGGCATCGACAACCGCCTGTTGGCGGGCATCATGATCTTGTCGCTCTTCTCGGGAGCCTATATCGCCGAGATCATTCGTGGCAGCCTGTTGGCCCTGGACAAAAGCCAGCTGGAAGCTGCGCGCTCGGTGGGTTTCACGCGCCCTCAAACCCTGCGCTATGTGGTCATTCCCCAGCTGGTCGCGCAAGCGCTGCCCGCGCTTACTGGCCAAGCAGCCTCCATCATCAAGGACTCGTCGCTGCTCTCGGTCATCGCAGTGATCGAGCTTACCCAGACCATCCGTGAGATCACGGCCACCAACTACAACTTCTTTGGGGGCTTCTTGCTTTTGGGCGGCCTTTACCTGGTGCTCACCCTGCCCATTATGTGTGTGAGCCGACGTTTTGAGAAGAGGCTCTCCTATGAGTGACATCGCACCTAAGGTTGCAGGCCTTCCCCTGAAGTTGGAGCATATAACTAAATCATTTGACGGCGTGCCGGTCCTTCGAGACGTCTCCTATGAGGGAGAGGTCCGTGCGTTGGCCATCATTGGGCCCTCGGGCGGTGGCAAGTCCACGTTGCTGCGCATTTTGGGAGGCCTGCTTGCACCTGATAGCGGCCAGTTCGCAGTAGATTGCCAGCCGGTGTCTTTTGACGAGGAGAGCCTGCGGGCCTATCGCGCGCGGCTGGGCTTTGTCTTTCAAGATGGCGGGCTCTTCCACCACATGAGCGCTCGCCAAAACATCGAGGTGCCTCTGCAGGTGGTCCATGGCTACGGCGAGCAGGCGGCAACCCAGCGCGCCTCGGAGCTGTTGGAGCGGCTGGGGCTTTTGGATCAGGCCGAGAAGCGCCCCGGCCAGCTCTCGGGAGGTCAGCGACAGCGCGTGGCCATAGCGCGGGCGCTGGCAGCCTCACCTGACCTGTTGCTGTTGGATGAGCCCACCAGCGCCCTGGATCCTGAGTACACCACCGAGGTGCTCGACGTGGTGAGCGAGCTCAAGCATGCAGGCACCCGCTTTATCATCGTCACCCACGAGATGGGTTTTGCCGCTCGAGCCTGCGATACGGCGGCATTCCTCTATGGGGGCCAGCTTTTGGAAGCAGGCCCTTCTCGGCAGCTCTTCGACCATCCTCACACCCCAGAGCTCGCGCGTTTCTTGGGCCGGCTTCTGGAGTGGAGCCTCTAGGACGCGGGCGTGCATGCCATGCACCCATATGCCGAGAAACGCCAGCCTCAAAGGGGGCGCTAGCCAAGGGGTCCTTAGAACAGGCGCTCTGCAGGGAGCTCGCCTGAAGGATCGCAGCGCACTGCCCCACGCAGGCCGCGGCGCTCCAGGGCTTGAAGCTGCTCCTCGGTGCTGCCGGTGTCGGTGATCAAAAGGTCGACGTCCCCAGGTTCGCCCCAATGAAAGCTGGAGGTGCGTCCAATCTTTTCTGAGTCTGCCACCACGATATGGGTGAGCGCGTGGTCGAGCATGGCAGCGTTGACGGCTGGCTCTGGAGCAGTGGCTGAGGTGAGCCCGTGGATAGGGGAGAAGCCGCTGGTGCCCAAGAAGCACTTGGTGGCGGTGACGCGCTCGATGCAGCGGAGAGCATCCTCGCCGGTCATCGATGTTTTGGGAGGACGTATCTCTCCGCCTGTGAGCAAGAGAGAGATGTAGGGCGAAGGCGCGATGAAGAGCGCTTTGCCGTTGTTGGTGACCACGGTGACGTCTTGGGCCTGGATCTGCTCTACCAATGCAAGGGCCGTGGAACTGGCGTTGATGAAGATGCAGTCGCCGTCTTCCACCAGCGAGGCGGCATGTGCGGCGATGGCGCGGATGGAGCGCACGCGGCGGGTGCCCGAGGGACGTCCCAAGGGATTGTCCAGCACGGCTTTGCCATGCTGGCGTACGATCACGCGCTGCTCTTCTAGATAGGAGAGGTCGCGCCGAATGGTGAGCGGGGAGACAGAGAAGCGCTCAGAGAGCTCTGCCACCGCGACCTCTCCTCGCTGCTCGATGAGGTTCATGATGGCGTCGCGCCTCTCGGCTACAAGATCGCGGCTTCGCTTCATGAGCGGCCTCCAGTTTCTCTGAAGAGTGCAAGGGAGCGACGATGGCCCATGTTGGCTGCTCTCAGAAATCTCCCCTTTGAAATGGAATGAAGCCAGTATAGGCCACCCTTGGTTGTTGACCGCTAATTACCAAAAAACATTCCTAAAAATACAAGTGAACGTTCATAAAAAACGAACACTGAAAACACCCTAGAATAAAATAAGGAACTAGGTCCCTAAAATGATAAAAATCGAGGTAAACTTAGCAAAAAAGTGATATACCGCTCAGGGAATAATAGTGGCCGTTCAGGGATCGAAAGCAGAAATGAGTCCATAACAGAAGTAAAACGTTCATATACCAATCAGATGGGAACGGGTTAATGAATGTTCCCTTAAAGGATCCGGAGCGACGGCTTGCCCGTCCAGAGGAGAGCGAGGTGGATAGGTGTTATCAACTCTCGTGCAAGAGCCCTTTGTTCAGCTCGATGTAAATGCCGCAGATTGGGAGCAGGCCGTGCGTTTGGCTACCCAGCCCTTCGTGGATGCGGGTCTGGCTACCCAAGACTACGTGGAGGACATCATCAGCGGAGCCAAGGAGCATGGCCCTTACTTCGTGCTGGCGCCCCGCGTGGCAATGCCTCACGCCAGGCCAGATCAAGGGGCGCTGGGCAACGCCATCGGCGTCGTGAGGCTCTCAGAGCCGGTGGAGTTTGGCAGCGAGGCCAACGATCCGGTGAGTTACCTCTTCCCACTGGTAGCCAACGATGACGGAGGACATCTTGAGGCCCTGATGTCTCTGGCAGAGCTTCTCAGCGACGAGAGCTTCTTTGAGGGCCTCGATGACGCCAAAACAGCCGGAGAGGTGCTCGACCTCATCCGGGAAAAGGAAGGAGGCCTCTGATGGCCAAGACCTATAGGGCGCTGGTGTGTTGTAGAGCAGGCATGGGATCTTCGATGATTCTCAAGATCAAATGCGACCAGGTCATCAAAGAGGAGGGCCTGCCCATCGAGACCGAGCACGGCAACCTGGACTCCATCCTTGGCTTTACCGGCGATCTGGTGATTACCATGTGCGACCTCACCGACGAGCTCAATGCCGATCCTCACGTGCCTGAGGCGGTGGGCGTGAAGAACCTGGTGGACAAAGAAGAGATCCGCCGCGTTCTTAAAGAGTGGGCTGAGGCTCACGCCGAGTAACTGTCCCTTCCAGTGGGCCTCAGGCCTCCGAGAGGAACTCTCATGGTAGATATGTTCTTAATGCAGCTGCGCAACACTGCAGTCATCATGGGTGTGTTCGCCCTTATCGGTTTGTTGTTGCAAAAGAAATCGGCAGTGGACGTCTTCTCTGGCACTGTCAAAACCATCATCGGCTTCTTGATCTTCAATATCGGCTCCGATGCCATGTCGGCCCAGGTGACGATCTTCTCGGATATGTTCAACCGGGCGTTCGAGGTGTCCGGCGTCGTCACCCAGGTAGAAGTGGCCACGTCGCTGGCGCTTCAAACTTACGGCACCGAGGTAGCCCTGGTAATGCTCGTGGGCTTCATCTGCAACGTGCTGGTGGCCAAGTTCACGCCCTTCAAGGCCATCTTCCTCACCGGTCAGCACTTCCTGTACTTCTCCTGTGTGCTGGCGCTGGTCTTCATTGGCCTGGGCGCTCCCTTTGCAGTCACCGTGATCCTGGGCGGTTTGGTGCTAGGCATCTGCGGTGCGGCCCTGCCCATGCTCTGCCAGCCCTTCGTGGACAAGATCGTGGGCGGGCGCTCCTTCGCCATCGGTCACTTCAACGCCATCGGCTACATGATCTCTGGTTACTGCGGCAAGCTCTTTGCCAAGAAGCATGAATCCGAGCTCGCCAAAGGCGAGGCCGAGGAGCATGAGCTCCCCGAATTCTTCAAGCTCTTCAAAGACTTCGTCTTCTCCGTCGCCCTGTTCATGATCGTGCTGTTCTACATCGTCACCATCGCCTGCCTGGTCACCGGCCACTTCAACGACGTGGTCAACGAGGGCACGGGCGCCACTCTTGCCAGCCAGTACTTTGGCAACGACCTCTGGTGGCTCTGGCCCTTCCTGGCCGGCCTCAAGTTCGCCGCCGGCATGTCCGTCCTGATCTTTGGCGTCCGCCAGTTCATCGCCGAGATCACCGCTGCCTTCGTCGGCATCTCCGAGAAGCTCGTTCCCAACGCCCTTCCCGCCGTCGACTGTCCCGCCATCTTCCCCTTCGCCCCCAACGCCGTCATCATCGGCTTCATCGGCTCGTTCCTGGGCGGCTTGGCTGCCATGGCCCTCATGGTCCTCTTCCACAGCGAGACCATCATGATCCCTGCGGCCGGCATCTGCTTCTTCTCCGGCGGCACCTGCGGCGTCATGGGCTATGCCTACGGCGGTTGGCGCGGCGCGCTCTTGGGTTCTTTCCTCATCGGCATCGTGCTCTGCGCAGGCCCCCTGCTGCTCTACCCGCTGTTCTCAGGCCTGGGAATCGCCGGCGCTTCCTTCCCCAACGTGGACTACAACGTGGTGGGATCGATCATCTACGGCATTGGCTCCTTCTTCCAATAGGCCCTTGCCAAGAAACCCTCGCCTTCCTGGGCGCACCATCTCGCTGAGCCAAGAGCTGTAAGTGCTTCAAGCCCCTGCGATCTTTACTAGCACCTCCCCTTCGACAGGACCTGTGGCCGGGTGCCGTGACGGCGCCCGGCCCTCACGAAAGGAGCTGTGAGTCATGGCAGCCTTCACCACTAAGGGACGCGACTCCCAGGCAGCTTGCGGTCTTTTGGCCCAAGTGCTCGACAGCGCCCCCTGCCTGCTCATGGCCAAGGCGGCTCGCTTCGACTTTGTGCTGTTGGACGGCGAGCATGGCGACTTGGACCTGAGCCGTCTGGGATCGCTGCTGCTCATGGCAGACGCTTTGGAGCTGCCCACTCTGGTGCGCGTGCCTGAGCTCTCTCGCTTCTGGATTTCGCACACGCTGGATCTGGGCGCCTCAGCGGTGATGGTTCCCATGATAGAGACGCCTGCACAGGCCCGCCAGCTGGTGGAATGGGCCAAGTACCCGCCGTTGGGGCAGCGCAGCTATTCCGGAGGAGGCCATACCCGCTACGGCGCTTCCGGCAACCATCGGCGCAATATGACTCGCGCTAACCAGCACACCCAAGCCTTCGTGCAAATCGAAACCCGGGCAGGAGTAGCGGCAGTAGAAGAGATCCTGGAGGTTCCCGGCATTGCGGGCGCCATTGTGGGACCTTGCGATCTCGCTATCTCGCTGGGGCGTCCCGACGAGGTAGGCTGCGACCAAGAGCTCGCCTGCATTGACCGTGTGCGCGATGCGTGCATCGCCAAGGGTAAAGGATTTGGGATCATAGGAGGCCAGGACCTTCTCGCCCGCTATGCCAAGGACCTCTCGTTGATGGTGGGCGCCATCGACAGCCACCTCATAAGAGATGCCTTTGCCTCTGCCCGCAACGCCTACGACGAGCTTCTCGCCTGCGCAAAGGAGTAGCCATGAAAGAGACCGTGCGCTTCGCTCCCACCCCCAAAGCCCGTGCCCGCTCCATAGCGGCGCTGGTAGCCGGTACAGTGGCAGCCCTGGCGGCACTGACTGCTTTCGTGATGGCTGCGCAGCTCACCGGGCAGATGCTTTGGTTTTTGGGCGCCATCCTCATGGTTCCGGCCATCTGGGTGGCCAGCCGCAGGGCCGCTTGGGCCATTCGCGGGGCCGTCAAATTTCGTCCGGCAGTAGAGATTGCCGAGAAAACCCTCGTCCTGCCCAGCCTGTCTCCCAGCGCTGCTCCTATCGAGGTCCCAGTGCGCAAGGTGAAGGCCTATAGCGTGCAGGCGCAGGGATCGTCTGTAGCCCTCATGCTCTGGGGCCCTTGGGTGAGCCATCCTGCAGGCTACGAGCTGGTCACTCTGGGATGCGACAACTCTTGCGACGCCCAGGCGCGCGCTGAGGAAATCGCACAGGTTTTTGATGATTTGGGAGTGGCTCAGCGCACCGCTTCTGAGCCGCTTTCTGCCTAAGAACACCCTCAAGCTGGGGAGAGCCAGGCAAAGGATACCCCCAGCTCGAGAGATCAAGGTAAGGATAGTACTAATGCGTTCCGATAAAGATCATGCCCAAAGGTTTTTGGACATCATGTCCCAATCCCTTCGCGACTATGTGGGCGCCATCGATTACGATGCGCTCGCCGCAGCTAAGCGCCTCATTCTCGATTCCGAGGCGGCGGGCGGCCGCCTCCACATCACCGGCATTGGCAAGCCGGGCCATGTGTCTGGTTATGCAGCCTCACTCTTCTCCTCTACAGGAACCCCTGCCTACCAGCTGGACGGCACCGAGTGCGTTCATGGCAGCGCGGGCCAGGTGCTACCTGGCGACGTGGTGCTGGCCATCTCCAACTCTGGCGAGACTGCCGAGCTCAAGCGTTCGGTGGAGTGTCTCAGATCCAACGGGGCACATATCATGGCCCTCACTGGCAAACCCGACTCCTGGCTTGCTCAGAATGCCGATGTAGTGCTGGTGGCAGGCGTAGACAGGGAAGGGGACTCTATGAACAAGCCCCCGCGCGCCTCCATCCTGGCCGAGATGATCGAGCTCCAGTGCCTGTCCATCCTGCTGCAAGACGAGCGCCAGCTCAATCCAGAGACCTACGTGCGCTGGCATCCTGCGGGCGCTTTGGGCGCCTCCATCCTGCAAGCCCAGCCGGCGGTGGTGTAGCTATGGCAACCTTCAGCGGCGTCATTGTCCCCATTCTCACTCCCTTTGGCGCAACGCCAGACCAACATTTGGCGCCTCAGGCGGCCAACGGCCTTATCGACCATCTGGTAGATGCAGGGGTCAGCGGCCTCTTCACCTTTGGCTCCAACGGCGAGTTCCACGTGGCCTCAGATGACGAGCGCATCGCCTACACCGCCCATGTGGTGAAGCGAGTGGCAGGCCGAGTGCCGGTGATCGCCGGAGTGGGCGCCTGCTCTACCCGCACCGCCTGCGAGCTGGCCCGCCGCGCACAGGATGCGGGGGCCACGGGTCTCTCGGTAGTCAATCCCTACTTCTTGCAGCCCACAGATGACGAGCTGGCGGCCTATTTCGAAGCTGTCGCCAACGTGGCTGAGGTGCCGGTGCTGCTCTACAACATCCCCAAGGCCACCGGCCGCACTATCTCGCCTGAGGTGGTGTCCAAGCTGGCAGGCCACCCTCGCATCGCAGGAATCAAGGACAGCTCGGGCAATTTAGAGCTGCTCCAGGCTTATCTGGATGCAGGCAAAGACTATGGCCTGGACGTGCTGGTGGGCTCGGACGGCTTGATCTCCCAAGCCCATGCCATGGGGGCTTCCGGCGCAGTGGCAGGCACCGCCAACCTGGTGGCGCCTGTCGTGGTGGGCCTCTGGCGTGCCCTCGAGGCCGGCAACGAAGCTGCAGCCCAAGAGCTTCAGGCGGCCATCGAGCCAGTGCGCAACGTGCTGCATTTGGGCCCGGTTCCCCAAATGCTCAAGCGTCTCGTGGAGCTGGCCGGCTACCCAGTGGGTCCTGCTCGGCTCCCGGTGGGGGCGCCCACCGCTCAGGCCGAGGAGGCTGCCCGCGCCCTGGTCGCCGAACTGGAGTTAAGCTCCGCGGCAGAGGCTCTGGTGGGCAAATTGGCGGCCGCGGCCGCTCTGGACTTGTGAGAGGAGGCATCATGGATCTGCAAAAAGCAGCGGTAACCCAAAGGTTGGCACGCACCTGGGCTTTTGCGGTGGTGCGCCCCCAGTCTCCCGAGCGTGCCTTAGAGATCGCCCAGGGATGTCTAGACGGCGGAGTGGACGCCCTGGAGATCAGCTTTACCAGCTCCTGCGCGGCTCAGGCCATCGAGGCGGTGAAGGCGCGCTTTGGCGACGAGCTGCTGGTGGGCGCCGGCACGGTGATGGACGAGACCACGGCGCGGCTGGCCCAGATGGCCGGGGCTCAGTTCATAGTTTCCAACTGCCTCTCTGAAGCAGTGGCCCTCACGTGCAACCGCTATCAGGTGCCCTACGCTCCCGGCTGCACCTCGGTGACCGAGGCCGTGCGTGCCTTGGAGCTCGGCGCCGCCTTCGTGAAGTGCTTCCCCATCTCCAACGTCTACGGCCCCTCGCTGGTGCAGCTCTTCAAGACGCCTACGCCCTGGATGCCTCTCATGGCTTCTGGCGGAGTCACCCTCGAGACCTGCGAGCAGTGGCTTGCAGCCGGAGTGGACTGCTGCGGCTTTGGCGGGCTTCTCACCTCCGGCCCTGCCGAGAAGATCGCGGCCAACGCCACCGCCCTTCGCTCCTTGATCGACGGCTTCCGCAGCCGCAGCTAACGCCGTCTCCTAAGCCCCATACATTGGCAACAGACCCCAGCTCCTCAGGTGGCGCAACCCTTGGGAGCTGGGGTTTCTCGGCAAGAAAAAGCCCCGACGCTCGGGAGCGCCGGGGCTTGCGGTCGTAGGCGAGGTCGTGGAGCCGTGTTATGGGCGCTTAGGCGTCTTTGCGCATCAGGCGCACCAGCGCTAGGGCCATGAGGGCGGTGGCGGCTGCGGCGACGCTTAAGAGGGGAGACATCCAGGAGGTGGTGTCGCCAGTGGCGGGCATCCCGGATCCCTGCTGCGGGGTGATGAGCACGCGAGTGTTGGCAGGAGCCGGGGTATCGGGGCCGGCAGGTGCAGGATCGTTGGGAGCCGGTCGAGGTTGAGGCTCCGGCTCAGGATCCGGGTCTGCCTCCAGCTCCACCTGCACGGTGTGGGGGCCGTCGATGTAGCTAAAGGTCACGTGATCGGTGGCCAGAAGCGACGTGAGTTCCACGCCGTCCACCAGCACGCGAGCCACGTGGTAGCCAGGCTCTGCCCTCCAGCTCACGGTGTAGGTGCCGCCTTCGGCTATCTCGGCACTGGAGCTTATCTGGCCCAGGCCGCCCGTGACCGAGGTGGTGATGCTAAACATCTGCCCCTCTTGCTTGGGAGCTGCTTGCTGCTGTACCGGGACCTCCTCGTCGTTGCCCTTGGAGGACTTCTCCACCACCAGGGTGACAGGGGTGTCGCCGCCGGGGTTGATGACGCCCCCGGGGATGTCGGCGGGATCTATCACCACAAAGCCGCGCTCGATGTCTGCGGGGGTGAGCTCGACCTCCTGATGGGGGCCGTCCGGGTCGCCCACCACGATCTTGGCAGGCTCGTTGCCCTCGGGAATGTCCTTCCACTTGACCACGATGGGCTTGGTGGGATCCACCGGGGCGCCAGGAGTGCCGGGGACAGGATCGCTGTCAGGATTGGGGTTGGTCACTTCCACCTTGCCCGAAGACCCCTCCACCTTGGGCGTCACCGTGGGAGTGGAGTCCTTGGCGTCGTTGGAGTCCTGGGGCTCGTAAGGCTCGCTGTTCTTGGCAAAGTACACCTCGACGCGATGGTCGTGCTGCACGCCCTCGAAGCGGTAGTTGGCGGTGGAGCTGTTGATCTCGCCGGCTGCCTGGGTCTCTGCGGGGAAGACCGGAGCCTGGCTGGTCGCACGGTCGGCTGCCTGGAAGAGGGTAGAGGCGGCAGGACGAGCCATCTGAGCCAGGAAGGATGCGCCTCCCTCATAGCGGGCTGCCGAGAAGGACGCATCCTCAGAAGCGGCAGGCTCATTGGCGGGCTCGACGGTTTCCGGAGTCGCTTCAGGTGCGGCAGCCTCTACCTCGGGAGCTGCAGCCTCGTCGGCAGCGTCGGCGATCTGGGAGCCCTGGGGCGCTTGGGGCACCAGGTCTAGACCCTCTGCCACGGAGGTGTGGTTCTCGGCAGCCTGGGCCACGTCGACGGCAGCTTGAGCGGTGATGGACGCTGCGTCGGTGTCGTCGCCTGTGGGGGTCTCGGTGGGCGCGGCAGCCTTGAGCTCAGGGGCTACTGCGGGGTCGGGGACGACGGGAGCCTCAGGCTGCGGGTTGGAAGGATCGTAGGCGGGGGCGTCGTAGACCACGGCACCGTCGACTACCACGCGCACAATGCGGCTGTCCTCGTTGGGGGTGCCCAACACGTCGCGATAATTCTGGCCCTTGAAGAGGGTGCGGTGGTCGGAGACTGTGCCGCTGCCGCCATTGACCGAGTAGCCGTAGATGTTCACGTTGTAGAGCACCGGGCGCATGGAGACCACCACGTTCTTGTGCTCGTTGATGTTGTCCAGAGTAAGGCTGGTGTCGTGGGCGCCGGCGCGAGGCACGCCGTTCACGGTGACGCCGGAGACTTCCCAGACGCCATAGGCTGGGTCGTCGGTGTTCGAGGTGGGTTGGATCACCGTGTCCCAGGACACCGAGTAATTGGCGCCGGGGGCCACTGTGGAGCCGCCGGTGATGGCGCCGGGGCCATTCACCACCTTGGTGGACACCATGTAGTCGCGAGAGGTGACGTCCAGCAGGGCGTTTAAGGACTTGTAGCGGATGTCCACCACATGGTTGGCGGCGATGTCGTCAAAGGCGTAGCTGCCGCTCTCGATCTGCTCGGGAGTGAGGGCGGTGGTCCCGTCGATGACGATCTCGCTCACCCTGAAGCCGGCAGCAGGCTCCCACCACACGTTCACATCTTCGCCACCCTCGACGGTTTGGGAGGGAGAGCACTCCAGCATCCCTTGGGTGCCGTAGCGGTTCACGGTGACGGTGTACCAGCCGCGGGTAGCAGAGCCACCTACCGAGGGCAGCGTGGCGACGGTCACCACCACTACATGATTGGCGTCCAAATCCTCAAAATCCACTGCATCGCCTGTGGGCTCGACGGTCTTGCCGTCGATGGTGACCTCGGAGACATAGCGGTTGAGGCCGGGAGTCCATGTGACCGAGTAGGACGACCCTTCGCCCAATGTGGCCGTGGGGGAGATGGAGCTGTCAGAGGCGATGGCGCCCCTCAGGCGGGTGGCGACGGTGAAGTAGCGGGTCTCGGGGTCGGTCTTGATAGGCTCGGGCTCAACTTCGTAGGTGATCTCCACGCGCACTTCGGGCTGGTCGGGATCGGGATTGGGATAGGTGACCACCACGGTGTAGGTGCCTGGGTCGTCAGGATCGATCTCGTCTACTTCCTGCTTGCCCTTGATGATCTCGATCTTAGGCTCCACGCCCTCAGGGATCTCGGGAAGCGCAGGGGCGCCCGGGTTGGGTTTGTCGGGATCGGAGGGGTCGTCGCCGGGTTCGCCGCCGATAATGTCCTCAACCTTCTTAAGAATGTCTTCTGGGCCCACGGGGTCGTCGCCGGGTTTCACGATGACGGGGTCGCCGGGCTTGATGGGCTCGGGGTTGTCGGGATCCACAGGGGTGGGGTCGCTGCCGGGCGTCACTACCACGGTGGAGGGCTTGGGCTCGATTGCCAGGGTAGTGGGTGCGACGGATACCAGGTAGTTGCCAATGAGGAACTTGCCGTCTACGGCAGAGACGTTGTCGCCGGAGAGCTGGGTGGTGACCTGGTAGCTGCCGCGCACTGGGGACTTGAGATCCAGCTTGAGGCCTCCGGCAGTGGCAGCGGAGTGGGCCGGAGTCACCCCGTCAAACAGGATCTGAGGGTTGTCTTTATCGGCAGCTGCCAACTGGTCGGTGGCGATCTCGAAGCTTTGGGCAGCCTCTTCCAAGCCTGCCTTGCCTGCACGCCAGGTCTCTACCTTGGCCAGATCTTGGCCCTCTTGGGGAGCCAGGGCATAGTAAGGGCTGACAGTGAGGGGCGCCGGCAGGATGGTGGCGGGAACGGTGAGGTCGTAGGTCCCGTCCCCGTTGTCCTTGAGGTTGGCCAGGCTGTAATTGGCGGCATCTGCGCCCTCGATGCGCACGTTGTGCAAGGTGAGCTCGCGGGCGCCGGCATTGGCGTTGCTAAAAGCGGCGGAATCAAAGGCCAGATGGGCGTCGCCCAGGCCCTCCACCAGCAGGTCGGAGAGGTCCAGCGAGGTGAGACTATCTGCAAAGGCGGTGGTGCCGTCGTAGGTCTTGGACCAGAGGCGGCCTGGCAGGTCAGAGGGCTCGGAAGGGTCGTCGGGGCTGGGAGCAGGGGAGTTGGGGGCTGCATTGATGACCTTGGGCAAGATCTTGAACTCGGCAGAGCCAGGGGTGTAATCCTCGGCGGCAACGGTGCCGTCTGCATGGCGGTAGGGAGCGCGAGACTCCACCTTGTAGGTGCCTACCTGGGTGGGCACGCCGTCGAGCGCCACCCAATCTTTGCCCTGCTTTTGGTAGTAGGTGCGGGTCACAGGGGCGGGCTCGGTGCCGGTCTCTTTGCCGTCTGAGCCAAAGAGGTGCAGCTTGACCTCAGGGTCGCCGTTGACGTTCTCGGAGACCTTGAGAGGCTCGCCCACACGCACGTTGTCGGCGCTGGTGGTGATGGTCTTGCCCTTGGGGTCGATGTCGATCTCCACTTTCACCACGATGTCCACGTTGGCGTCGCCGCCACCGCCTGAGGTTGAAGGGTCATCGGAATCGCCCTCCATGCCGCCGTATTCAATGACATAGGCGGTGCAAGAGGTGTTGCCGTTGGCGAAGTCGTTCCAGAGGCCTGAGACAGACGAATAGAAGTGCATGCATTGCTCGCCGCTTGAATTGTTGGGTTCGTTGGGCGACCAATTGTTGTAGATGGTGGGGCTATTGTTGTTGAGAGGGTCAGGGGAAGGATCTGGGGCAGCTGTCGGGGTGTTCAGGCCCCATGACACAAGCTTGCCGGCCTCTGGGCCGCACACCCAGAAATAGTAAGCTGCTGCAGGCATTGTGCTGGAAGGGATGGCAATGCCCTTGGAGGCATAGAAGTCCTTGTAGGTGTTCTTCACAGGCCCGGTGTAGGCGTCGAGGCAGGTGGCGCCCGTCCAGCAGTTCTCGCCGATCATGGTATAGACGTAGTCATGCTCTTTTTGGCTGGTGATGGTGACCAGGTAGCCCTGCATACCCATATAAGTCTTGCTCTGGGCTGCCTTGAACGCCGTTTCCCAAGAAGCACCTGAGGCCTTCACCGTCTCATAGTAGTGCCCATTCAACGAGTTGTAGTCATAGAGGGACTGCACGGGCTCGAAGTTGGCGATCATTCGAATGCTCTTAGTGGTAGTGGCATCTGAGAGCGTGATGGTCATATGGTCGCGCAGGTACTGCTGCCACTCAGCAGCGGTTGCTCCCGATGCGCAGTTCACCGATTTGTTGCCGCGCTTGTTGCCGGCGAAGAGCTCGAACTTGCCCGAAGCGTCCACATTGATGGCATCCGTGGTGGTGATGGCAGAGGTGAACTGCACCGTGATGGACTTGATGAGCCTGTCTGTGTTGCTCTCCACCGTGAGGTAGGGGAAGTATCAGGTGTTGGATTGGCCAGGCACAGGCACTGCCGCTCCTGCCTTGATGGACAGCGTGGTGTCGTCGCCAGCGGCAGTGCTTGCGGCGGCATCGTCTGCCGCCAAAGCCACCGTGGGCGCAAAGGCCCCCACGGGCACCATGGAAAGCAGCAACATCAAGCTCATGGCCCACACCGCTATGTGCGTGAGGCGGCTGCATCCCCCTCTCTGGTGCGTCCTAGATAGATGCATGTGGTCGCTCATGGCCATTCCCTTCTCTCGCGTAGCCTCGAGCCTAGAGCTGCAAAGAAACCCAACCCCCAAAGGCCAAGACTCCAAATTTCTAGAAAACCCCAGCTAATATGTGTATTATGCCCTCTGTATACATAAACCTGAAAAGTACCTGTAGGGTGAGTATAGCCACAGAAAACCCCTCCTGTAAGGAGGGGTCCGCTAAGTTTTATGGGGATTGATGAATAGCGAAAAGGCAGGTCAACCTTTTAAAAGGCGCTGGTGGCACCTTATAGAGCGCGACCGCTCGCCGAATGTCCTAGCTGTAGTTGCGCAGGTCGGTGCCCAACACTACCAGCACATCGGCATCTGAGATGTAGACGCCTTCACCCTGCACCACTTCCACTTCTCCGCCCAATGCCTGGGCCACTGCCTGGGCTTTGGGCTTGGCGGCGTCATTCATATAGGCCACCACTGTGCTGTCGTAGCGGTTGCGTGCGGTGCCGGCAGAGGTGTCGTAGCCATAGGCCGCCAAGCTGTTGGCAACGCGCCCAGCCAAGCCGTCTTCGCCTGCGCCATTGAGGACCTCGACGGTGCCGGAATGGACGGTTCCGTCCTTATCGGCAGAGGTATTGGTGTCGAAGGTGGTGGAATCTTGGCCTGTGCCCCCGTCGTTTTTGACGTTGGTCTTGCCGCCGGCCACCTCGCCGGTGGGATCGTCGTCGGCGCTCTCATAGGGGGAGAGGCCCTGGTCCACGCGGCCCATCATCTTTTGCCAGGCGGCGGTGTCGCAGATCTCGTACCAGGTCTCGTTGAGGTAGGTGGAGGTGGTGGGCTCCATGCCGGTATAGACGTCGGTGTCCATGTTGATGCCCTTCATCTGGGCAGCCAGGTTGAGGATCTGCTGGAGCGAGAGGTCGGTGGACACGGCGTCTGCCATGGAGGAGATGGTGGCTGTCATGGTGGCGGGGTCGCTCGCCAGCACCTTCTTGACGATGGCGGCGATGACCATGCGCTGGTTGGCGGCGCGGTAGAGGTCGCCGTCGCCATAGTTGTCATAGGCGTGGCGGCTGCGGCAGAGGGTGAGGGCTTGGGCGCCGTTCAAGGTTTGCTCGCCCTTTTGGATGGGCTCGCCGGCATAGGGGTCGTTGATGTCGATGGGCACGTCCACCGTGACGCCGCCTAGCGCGTCCACGATGCCCTCGAAGTGATCAAAGTCGATCTCTGCGTAGTGGGAGATGGGCACGCCGGCGAACTTGCTGATGACCTCCACCGCATAGGAGGGGCCGCCCACCGAGTAGGCCGCATTGATCTTCTGCTTGCCGTGCTCGCCAAGGTCCACCAGGGTGTCGCGGTGGATGGAGACCAGCGTCACCTGCTTTTGCTTGGGATCGATGCGGGCCAGCATGATGGAGTCGGTGCGGTAGTTGGAAGAGTCCTGGCCGTACTCCGCGCTCTCTGCACGCTGCTCGGACTTGTCCACGCCTAAAAGCAGCATGTAGAACGGGTCGTCTGCCTGCACGTTGGTGAGGGTGCCGCGAAGCTTGTCGTTCACGCCCTCATGGAGGCGATTCTCGATGTTGGAGAGATAGGCCCAGGCGATGCCGCCGCCGGCAAGGATCACGCAGAGCACGATGATGACGGCCACGCGAATGCGCTTGTGAAGGCTGCGACGCTTGCGGGCAGCCGAATAGTGCTCTACCGCGCTTTGGCGGGAGAGATCTTGGGCTTCTGGCTGCTGAGTGCGGCGGTGCTTGCTCAATGGAAAACCCCTCTTGGCTGGAGATGTTGGCAGCGAGGTCATAGAAGGAAGACGGTGGGGGTACATAGGAGGAGCGGGCCGGAAGGCTCGGGTTTCTCAGGCGTACCTCAAGGTCTCAGACCTGCAAGGATGGGCGGCCCATTGCACCTAGGGTGCCTATGCAACAAGCCGCCATAATGAGTGAATATAGATTCGACTAAGTATACAAGCGACAAATCTAAGGTGTATGGCGGCGCTATGAACAGGCCGTGTGGTTTTAGATGAGTCTGTTAGCTTAGGGATGCCCTGCCGCACCGCTCCCCTTAGGGTCGCGGCGCACATAGGCCCATGCGATACCCGGCAGCTCGGAGCCTGTTCCCTTAGCTACCTGCCTGTTTTTGGTCACGCAGGCATTGTTAAGGATGCATCACAGTGGTTCCAAAAGGGTCCTAGGGGCTTTAGAGTGGACAAAGGCTTTTGGGACGCTGCCAAGTCCAAAAAGCCTCTGGGACGCCCGCTTTTCAGGTGCATCTCAGGCCATGAGCTACTGCAAGGACGGATCTCTTGATAGAACTGCGCGACCTCGATAAAACTTTTGAGACTGCCAATGGCCCTCTTCATGCCGTGCGCCAGGTGAACCTCACCATCGGCGATGGGGAGATCTTTGGCATCATCGGCTTCTCTGGAGCTGGCAAGTCCACCCTGGTGCGTTGCATCAACTTGCTGGAGCGTCCGGACACAGGCGCAGTGATTGTCGACGGCACCAACCTTATGGAGCTCTCCGCTAAAGAGCTCCGGGCCCAGCGCAAAAAGATCGGCATGATCTTCCAGCAGTTCAACCTGCTTCAGCAGCGCAGTGTGCTGGCCAACGTGCGCTATCCCTTGGATATCGCCGGGGTCGAGCGCGACGCGGCCAATGCCCGGGCCAAAGAGCTCCTTGAGACCGTAGGCCTTGCCGAGAAGGCCCAGGCCTACCCCTCGCAGCTCTCCGGCGGCCAGCAACAGCGGGTGGCCATTGCCCGTGCCCTGGCATCGGATCCCTCCATCATCTTGTGCGACGAGGCCACCAGCGCGTTGGACCCTGAGGCTACGCGCTCGGTGCTCGACCTGCTCAAGGAGCTCAACCGCACGCTGGGCGTCACTATCGTGGTGATCACCCACGAGATGAAGGTAGTGGAACTGGTCTGCGACAAGGTGGCCGTCATGGCCTCTGGCGAGATCAAAGAGGTGGGCACCGTCCACGACGTCTTCCTGCATCCCCAAAGCGCCACTGCCCGCCGCCTCATCGAGCCGGCGGTAGACGCGCTGGAAGCGCACGAGGGCCAGGTGCCTGCCGGCATGCTGCGTATCGCGTTCACCGGCGAGGAGTCCGGTGATCCGGTCATCAGCGACCTTTCCATCACCTGTGGCGTGCGCGTCTCCATCATGGGCGCCAATACCCAAGACATCGGCGGCCACGCCTATGGCCAGATCCTCATACAAATGCCCCAAGACCCGAAGGCCTGCGCTCGCATCAGGGCCTATCTGGATGGGCGCGGCATCCATTACGAAGAGAGCGGAGACCCACGAATGCCCGGCGGGGACAACCCTCGGCAGGCAGGAGGCGATGAGGCATGAGTCAAGAAATGATCGATCTTCTAGCCTCAGGAACCTGGGAAACCCTCTACATGACGCTGGTTTCCACCGCCATCGCCTATCTGTTGGGCGTGCCTTTGGGTGTGGTGCTCTTTGTGACCTCGCCAGACGGCATCGCCCCCAACAAGGCGGTGAACCTGGCAGTGGGCGTCATCGTGAACATCCTGCGCTCCATTCCCTTCCTCATCCTGCTGGTGGCGATCTTGCCCTTCACCCGCGTGGTGGTGGGCACCACCATTGGCTCTACCGCCACCATCGTGCCTTTGGTGGTGGCAGCGGCCCCCTATGTGGGCCGTATGGTGGAGTCCTCCTTAAAAGAGGTGGATCCTGGCGTCATCGAAGCTGCCCGCGCCATGGGCTCTTCTCCGCTGCAGATTGTCACCAAGGTGTTGCTCCCCGAGGCTGGCCCCTCCCTTTTGGTGGGCGCCGCCATCTCGCTGGCCACCATCCTGGGCTACTCGGCCATGGCAGGGTTTGTGGGCGGCGGCGGCCTGGGCGCTATCGCCATCAACTACGGCTACTACCGCTATCAGACCGACGTCATGCTCATCACCGTGGCGCTTCTGGTAGTGATCGTGCAGATCTTCCAGGAAGGCGGCCTCAAGCTGGTGAGCCGTGTGGACAAGCGCCGCCGCTAGGGATGCCCGCAAGGGTCCTGCCTGCGGAGGCTGAGGGTTTCTCGGCCAGCCATTTCGAGTTTTAGGAAAGCAGCAAGTAGTGTGAATGCAGCAAGTAGTGCGAATACATCAATATATTAAGAAAGCGAGCATCGCTATGTCTTTGAAAAAGGTTCCTTTCCGCATTCTGGGTCTATGCCTGGCCGCCGTGCTGGCAGTAGCTGGCCTTGCGGCTTGCGGGCAGTCGGGCACAGGGCAGTCCGGTGACGCCTCCGGCGACAAGACCATCAAGATCGGCGCCAGCCCCACCCCTCACGCCGAGATCTTGAACAACCTCAAGGAGCAGGCCGCAGAGGACGGCTACACCCTGGATGTGGTGGAGTACAACGACTACATCCAGCCCAACAAAGCCCTGGAGGACGGGCAGCTGGATGCCAACTACTTCCAGCACATCACCTATTTGAACGACTTCAACCAAGAGAACGGCACTCACCTGGTGGACGCCGCCGACATCCACTTCGAGCCCTTCTGCCTCTACGCCGGCAAAACCACCTCGCTGGACGCGCTGCCTGACGGCGCCGTAGTGGCCGTGCCCAACGACACCACCAACGAGGCCCGCGCATTGCTGCTGCTCCAGCAGGAAGGTCTCATCAAGCTCAAGGACGGCGCCGGCCTGAACGCCACGGTGGTAGATATCGTGGAGAACCCCAAGAACCTGCAGATCCAGGAGATGGAGGCCGCCCAGCTGCCCCGTTCGCTCCAGGATGTGGACATCGCGGCCATCAACGGCAACTTCGCGCTGGGCGCCGGCCTCAAGACCGAGGACGCCCTGGCCACCGAGTCTGACACCGGCGAGGCCTCCAAGGCCTATGTGAACGTGCTGGCCGTGAAGGACGGCAACCAGGACAGCGAGAAGACCAAGGAGCTGGTGAAGCTGCTCACCAGCGACCAGACCCGTCAGTTCATCGAGGACAACTACAACGGCGGCGTGGTGGCGGTCTTCTAAGCGCGCTGGGAGATGCCTGCGGGCCATCGCTATCCGGTGGCGATGGGCGGGTTTCTCGGCAGCTGCGGGCGTGGGCTGCGAGCCAGTATGCACAGGCTTTGAGCTCACAGGCACCAACATTCAGTGGGGCGCTGGCCTTGGGGCCGGCGCCCTTTTTGCACTTGCTGGGACCTTCGGCGGTACTGGGAGGAAGCGCGCGGGATGAAGGGCGTGGGGCGAGGATGCGCTAGTATATCAAATAATGAATTTGTGTTTTAGGACCTTCGTCGCACTTGGACGACGCAAACGCCAAGAGCGACGAAGCAGCGAAAACACAAATCGCTGGGCCAATCTGCACAGGAAGTCCTTCGTGGCCCTGGGGCAACGTGTCGACCGAGGGCCACGAGCATGCTCATGAGCAGATTGGCCTAGGCGTCGGCGCAGTGTGTTCACCAATGGCTCAACGGCGCTGTTTCCCATGTAAACCGCCTGTCCTGTGCCCGAAGCGCCCTCACGGGGGTAGTATTCCTAAAGCATGCTCTCCAGGCCCGCGCGCAGGCGTCAGGGCCCTTTTGGCATGTCCATAGAGTCCATGCCGAGAAACCCGCCCCTCCCATATGCATCTATAGCAATCGATGTGGGACTGGCGGGCAATCACCGGTTAGTTGCCGGTGCCATCTCTGTCGTCCCCTCGCCTAGGAAGGCCGCCTTCCATGATCATCGACCGTATCGCCAAGCAGCTTCTGGCAGACGCCAACCTCTCGCCGCTGGTAAAGGCGTTGGCAGCCCATCAAGACGCCACGCTTTCGGTAGGGCAGTCCGGCCGCGCGTTGTTGCTTGCCAGCCTGTGGGCCAAAGATCCCAGGCCCTGTCTTTATGTGGTCTCCGGCGAGGAGCTGGCAGGCCGTGCGGCCCGCACCCTTCAAGCCTGGCTGGGGCTGGAGCAGGTGGAGCGTTATCCCATGCGGGAAGATCTGCCCTGGAAAGACACCAAGCCCAACATGGCGGTGCTGGGCGCCCGCACTCAGGCGCTGGCAAGCCTGGCCACCGGCGAGCCCCGCGTCGTCGTGGCCAGCGCCCGTGCGCTTTTGCGCCGGGTGCCTCCGGCAGAGGTGCCCTTTTGGCAAACCCTTCGCTACGAGGTGGGTCAAGAGGCGCCCTATGAGGAGATCGGCGGGGCGCTGCTCGCGGCCGGCTACGTGAACTTGGGCGAGGCAGCGGAGCCGGGCGCTTTTGGCATCCACGGTGACAACGTTGACGTCTATCCAGCTCAGGGCACCAACCCTGTGCGCCTGGAGTTCTTTGGCGACGAGATCGACCGCATCCGGCGCCTGGTGCCGGCCACAGGGCAGACCATCGGCGATTTGGATGCGGTGGAGTTTCAGCCGGCCCGCGAGTATGCCCTCACCGACGAGACGGTGAAGCGCGCGGAGCATGCCCTTTGGGATAGGGCTCGCGAAAGCTCGGCGGTGGCGGCAGACCTGGAAGCCATCACGGCGCGCATTCCCAATCCTCAGACAGAGCGTTACTTGGCCCAGCTCTACGGGTCGACGGCCTCGCCCATCGATCATATTTGCAAGGAGGCGCTGGTGTGCCTCAACGAGCCCCGCGCTCTTTTTGACGACTGCTTGCGCGCCTACGACGACCTGGCGGCCTCGGCCAGTGCAGCCAAGCTCAAGCCGGAGCTCGCGGAGCTCTACACAGACCCTCGCAAGTTGGACTTTGGCTCCCAGCAGCGCCTGAACCTCTCTTCGCTCAATACGGCCGGCACTCCGGTGACCGCCGAGCTTACCGTGCGCCAGCCGCAGATCGCCGGCTCTGACACGCGCCTTCTGGGCCGCACCCGCGAGCTTTTGCGCGACGGCTTCGCCATCGCCTTTGCGGTGCCCGACAGGAGCGCCCGCCAGTCGCTGGAGCTCTCCTTTGGCGACGAGCACGTGCCCTTTGCAGAGTCGTTGGCCTCAGACCCTGCCAATGCTGCCTCCATACTGGACCCGGAGGCTTACAAAAAGGCAGTGCCGCTCCAAGCGGGCTCGGTGAGCTTCTTCGAAGCGCCGGTGCCTGCAGGTGTGACAGTGCCCTCTGCCCGGTTGGCGATCTTCTCGGTGGGGGATTTGACTGCACGGTTCGCCAGCCGCACCAAATCGCGTGCTATCGATCCTACGCAGGTGACCTTCCCGTTCAAGCCTGGCGACTACGTGGTTCATGCCACCCACGGCATCGCCAAGTTCGCCGACATCGTGCGTCGGGAGATCGACGGGCGTGAGCGGGACTACTTCTTGCTGGAGTACTCGGCGGGGGACAAGCTTTACGTGCCCTTGGAGCAGGTGGACCGCATCTCGCGCTATGTAGGGCCGGACGGATCGGCGCCCAGGCTCACGCGCCTCAACACCGCGGACTGGTCGCGCGCCACCGCCAAGGCGCGCAAGAGCGCCAAAAAACTGGCCTTTGACCTGGTAGAACTCTACACCCGCCGCGCCACGGTGCAGGGCCATGCCTTCTCGCCGGACGACGCTGCCCAGCGCGAGATGGAGGCCAGCTTCCCCTATCCTTTGACCCCTGATCAAAGCCGCGCCATCGACGACATCAAAGCCGACATGGAGCAGCCCAAGCCCATGGACCGCCTGCTCTGCGGCGACGTGGGCTTTGGCAAGACCGAGGTGGCTCTGCGCGCCGCCTTCAAGTGCGTGGAGGACGGCCGCCAGGTCATGGTGCTGTGCCCCACCACCATCCTGGCCCAGCAGCACTACGAGACCTTCCAGGAGCGCTTCGCGCCCTTCGGCGTCAAGGTGGCGGTGCTTTCCCGCTTCAGGACTGCCGCCCAGCAAAAGAAGTCCTTGGAGGAGTTTGCCAAAGGCGAGGCAGATGTGCTAATCGGCACCCATCGGCTGCTGTCTCGCGACGTGAACCCCCACAATCTGGGCCTGGTCATCGTGGACGAGGAGCAGCGCTTTGGCGTGCAGCACAAAGAGCAGCTCAAGAACCTGCGCGAGCAGGTGGACGTGCTCACGCTCTCGGCTACGCCCATCCCCCGCACGCTGCAGATGAGCCTCTCGGGCGTGCGCGACATGAGCCTCATCATGACGCCGCCCAAAGGCCGCCTGCCGGTGAAGGTGCACGTAGGGGAGTATGACCCGGATGTGGTAAGCGATGCCATCCGTGCCGAGACAAGCCGCGGCGGTCAGGTGTACTACGTGTCTAATCGTGTGACCACCATCGATGAGGCCGTGGAACGCGTGCGCGAAGCAGCTCCCGAGGCCCGCATCGGCGTGGCCCATGGGCAGATGAGCCCGCGCGAGGTGGAAGACGTCATGGAGCGCTTCCAGACTCACGACATCGACGTCTTGGTGGCCACCACCATCATTGAGAGCGGCATCGACAACCCCCATACCAACACCCTCATCATCGAGGATTCCCAGCGGCTGGGATTGGCTCAGCTCTACCAGCTCAAGGGCCGCGTGGGCCGCGGGCGCACCCAGGCCTTCGCCTACTTCCTGTTCCCTGGCGAGCGCCCGTTGACCGAGGAGGCCACCGAGCGCCTGACCGCTATCAACGAGTACCAGGATCTGGGAAGCGGCATGCGCATCGCCATGCGCGACCTGGAGATCCGCGGCGCCGGATCGCTGGTGGGCGCCGAGCAGCACGGCAACCTCCAGCAGGTGGGTTTTGACCTGTTCACCCAGATGCTGGGTGAGGCCGTGAGCGAGGCCAAGGGCGAAGTGGGCGAGGTGGCGCCGGCAGAGACGGTGGTGAACCTCTCGGCAGACTTCTTCTTTGACGACGAGTACATCCCCGAGATCGACAAGCGCGTGCTGGCCTACCGCCGTGTGGCCGCAGCCACCGAGCTTGCCCAAGTGGACGCACTGGAAGCCGAGCTGGAAAAGACCTGCGGCTCATTTCCGCCGGCAGCCCGCAACCTGTTGGACCGCCAACGCATTCGCATCCGCGGAGAGAGGTTGGGGATCACCTCGGTGGCGCTCACCGGAGGCCAGCTGGTCTACATGGGCGCCGACGTGCCTCGCGACCTGGTGCCGGGGCTCAAGCGCAAGGGCGCCCGCGTGTTCTCCCAGTCTAAAAAGCTCACCTATCCCTTCCGCAAGGGGGCCGAGGATCTGGTAAGCGCTGCTTTAGGAGTCTTGGAGACTCTGGGCGGCGATGATGAAGACTAGCGAGGCCGGTGGCTCTGGCTGGCCGGCCATGTCAAAATTGAAAGCTACAGGCGCTCGCCCCCTCGAGTAGGGGGCGAGCCATAGAGGCGAGGCAGAGGTGCGTCTATGAGTGCAAAGGCATCCAAAGCGATAAAGGGCAAAACGACCAAGAGGCCCAAGGTCAAAGGGCGCAGGGCCAAAAAGGCGACCGCTCCCGCGACCTCCCGGGGCGCCTCTCGGACGCCTCAAGCAAAAGCGTTGCCGCAGCTGCCCCCAGCCGAGCAGCGCCGGTGGTCGCTCTTCTCGGCCAGCCGCTCCAAGCCGCTGGCACCTGAGGTGCTCGATCGCGATGGTCGGGCAGTGCCCAAGGACCAGGCGCCTTCTGTGGTGCGCTATCTCCAGGGCTGTGTGGCGGCTCGAGTGAGGGACGGCGGCCTCGTGCAGCCGGAGCGCTTCTCGGCAGCCCAGCTGGATTACTTGCATTCTGTTGGCCGCGGTCACAGGGCCGATGCCACCGCCGGCGTATGCCTGGCCTTCTCCACGCGGGCCACCCGCCTCTCGCTGGAGGTGGAGGTGCTGCAGGACCTCTCCCATGACGTTGCAGACGCTCGGCTCATGAGTGGGCTTTTGGCTCGGCAGGAGGCCCAAGGGCGCACAAAGCAGCTGGTAGAGGAGGGCGCCTGGGTGCCTCGGTCCACCACGGCCCCCACAGCCGGACTCATGGATAGCCTGGTGCTCGAAGCGGGCGACCGGTTCTATGGGGCGCGGGTGGACTCGGGGACGGCAGAGTTCGAGCTGGACAATCCTGACCGCGCTCTCACTGTGTGCCGCCTGTGGCTGCCCAGCCTCATGAGCGTGGCGGTGGGAAACCTCCGTGCCAACGACCGGCTGGAGCCTCTGGCGCCGGCTCCCTTGCTGCTGTGCCTTGGTGACTCCATCACCCAGGGCTTCATGGCGGGCTCCCCGGCTCACAGCCTGGGCGCGAACCTGGCCCGCGAGCTGGGATGCGAGCTGCTCAACCAGGGCATTTCCGGCCACGTCTTCGACGATGAGACCTTGAAGGGCATGAGCTCGGTGCGCCAGGCGGCCCCTGCTCTGGTGACGGTGGCCTATGGCACCAACGACTGGGCCAAGGTGGCCTCTGCCAAGGAGATCCGCACCCAGGCGCGCCGCTATCTGGAGCGCCTCACCCAGCTGTTCGACCCTTCGACCATCTTTGTGATCTCGCCTCTGTGGCGTGCCGATAAGGACGTCTCCGCCTCCGGGAAGCCTTTGGGCTGGGTGAGAAAGACCCTCAAAAAGCTCTGCGACGACCTGGACATCTCCTATGTGGATGGCAAGGATCTGGTGCCCCATGACCCCCTCTACTTTGGAGACGGTCGCCTGCACCCCAACGCCGCAGGCTATCTGCACTATAGCGAGGGCGTGCTTCAGGCGTTGGCGGCCACTCGGTTCCCGGCGTCGCTTCAGGCGGTGAGGGCCGGGAAGGCCGCGCCGCAGCCTGGCTTGGCGCCTTCCTCTGCCGCAGAGGCCGCGGCTCCCGAGCCCTCCTTAGAAGACCAGGTAGATGCTGTGTCTCAAGAGCGCCCTGGCGCGCCTCAGGCCCATCCGGACTTTGATGCTCTGGTGCGCACCATTTGGCGCCTGCGCCAACCCGACGGCTGTCCTTGGGACAGGGAGCAGACCCACGCTTCCATCAAGAAGAACATGGTGGAGGAGGCCTATGAGGCCGTGGACGCCATCGAGGCTGCCGACGACGCCCACCTTCAAGAAGAGCTGGGCGACGTCCTTATGCAGGTGCTCCTCCATGCCCAGATCGCCCAAGACGAGGGCGCCTTTGGCATCGACGACGTCGTCTGCGGCCTCAACGCCAAGCTGGTGCGCCGCCATCCCCACGTCTTTGGAGCCCAGGACGCCTCCAATCCCAGCGAGGTGCTCTCCATCTGGGAGACGGTCAAGAGTCAGGAGCGCGCCGAGGCCCAGGCTTCCCGGGGGCTTTTGGACTCGGTGCCTCGGGCGCTGCCTGCCTTGATGGAGTGCCAAAAGATCTCCAAGCGCGCCGCCCGCGCCGGCTTTGACTGGGACGGCCCCGAGGCAGTCTGGGACAAGGTGGACGAGGAGCGCGCCGAGTACCTGGCAGAGCACCAAGGCTCTGCCGCTGCTGCCGCCGAGTTTGGCGACCTGCTCTTTGCCCTGGTAAACGTGGGCCGCAAGGCGGGCATCGACTGCGAAGAGGCCCTGCGCGACTCCAATGCCAAGTTCCGCCGCCGCTGGCAAGGGGTGGAGGAGCTCTGCCATCATCTGGGCAAAGAGCCCCATCAGCTCTCAACCCAGGAGCTCAACGAGCTTTGGGACCAGGTGAAGGCTGCCGAGAAGGACGCGCCCTCCCGGGCGTAAGCCTGCAGGGCCGCCCCGGCCAACCTGCGCACATGGCCTCTCCACAGGGCTAAAGCCCAAGGCTCTATACTGTCATCTCCACCGTAGATCATTCGCACTACCTCGCACTCAAAACCTGGCACTGAGGAGTTAGATGTCCACACGCGCTCGTTCCCATAACAATCGGCGCTCCAACGACGCTACGTTGACCTTTAGGCCCAGATCCAGCCCTGCTCCCCAGGCTGGCAGCTCCCGCAGCGCCAGCGGCAGGGCTTCTCGGCCAGAGGCAGAAGAGGCCGAAGAGCCTCTCTACGAGGTGGAGGATTATGAGGAGTCCCAGGTGGCTGGGGATGAGTCCTATAGCCGCGGGCCTGCAGAGCCCTACCGGCCGGAGATCCAGCTTACTGATGACGGCCCCTATATGGATGCCTCGGGCTATCGCAAGCCGTCCTCTACGCGCTTCAGGCCTTCGGGCACGCTGGCTTCAACCCAGTTGGCCCAGCCCTATGGCAGCGGCGCGTCTGCCCAGGCCACCGGCGATTTGTCCCAGGCGCGCAGGCGGCTGGAGGCCCAGGGCGCTCGCAGCCAGCGGGCCTCAGGGCGCACAAGCACCCAAGGATCCTGGTTCTCTGCCACGGCAGCAAGCCTTAAGGAGCGGGTTTCTCGGCAGCCAAAAGATTCAGGGCGTCCCACTGCCGGCCGCTCTGCTGCGAGCGCAAGGACAGGGCGCACTACCTCGGCGGTGGGCGCAAAGCTAGGGGACGACTTCAAGGGCGTGCGCACTTCGCGGCGGGGGCGCTCCAAAGGGGATGAGGGTTCGGAGGCCCCCAAGGCTCCCTGGCAGGTGAGGCTCAGGGTGCCCCTGGCAATCATGGGCATTTGCCTGGTGGCTCTGGCGATCCTCTATCCGCCGGCCTGCGATTACTACAGGGCCAGGCGCAACGGCGAGGTCTACCAAGCGCAGCTGGATGCCTTCAATGGCCTTAATGAGGAGGAGAAGGCCCGCATTCGCTCCCTCAATACCGAGCAGGGCATCGAGGATGAGGCCCGGCTCCACGGCTACGTGCGCCAGGGGGAACAGGCGGTGACGGTCTCGGGACTCCCCGAAGAACAGGATGCCGGTCAGGCCGCGCCCATTCCCGACGACATCAAAGCTGAAGTGTTGGCGCGTGCAGATCCCTGGTACGTCCAAGCGCTGGACGTGCTCTTTGGCTATAAGAAAGGTGCATGAGTTATGGAAGACCTCATTCGCGTAGCAGCCATCGACCTGGGCACGGTGACCGCCCGAGTAGGCATCGCCGACCTGCGCGACGGTGAGCTGGAGGCCATTGAGCGCAAGAGCATCATCTGCAATCTGGGCGAGGGCGTTGACGCCACAGGGCAGCTGTCTCAAGCAGCCGTCGATCGCGTGTTGGCTGCAGTGGACGATTATTTGCAGCAGATCAAAGAAGCCCGTTGCCATTACGTGGGGTGCTTTTTGACCTCGGCCGCCCGAGATGCCCAGAACAGCGAAACCCTCTTAGAGGCGTTGCGCTCCCGTGGGCTTGATCCTGAGGTCTTGTCCGGCGAGGCCGAGGGCCCTTTGACGTTTTTGGGGGTGACCCAGGCCATCGACCTGCCCTCCATGGCGGTGGCAGACCTGGGCGGCGGCTCCACCGAGCTCACCCTGGGCGGCGTCACCGACGAAGGCGTGGCAGTGGACTGGACCCATTCCTTTGACATGGGCGCCCGCCGCGTCACCGAGCGCTACCTGGAGCGCACCGACCCTCCCACCCGCGAAACCATCGTGCAGTGCTGCTGCGAGGCGCGCATGGCGTTCGAGGCTCAGATGCCCTGGATGGACGGCATCTTGCCGCGCCCCGACGCTCTGGTGGTCACCGGCGGCACCGCTACCACGGCGGTGGCTGCCAAGCTGGGCTTGGACCCCTACGACAGCGCCCAAGTGCAGGGGGCTACCCTCACCATTGGCGAGGTCGACGAGTTCGCCCAGCTGCTTTCTGCCATGACGCAGGAGCAGAGGGCGAAGATCGTAGGCGTGCAGCCTCAGCGAGCCCCGGTGATTTTGGGTGGCGTCTTGCTTTTGGGCGAGCTCATGCGCGCTGCAGGCTTCCTGGAGGTCACGGTGAGCGAATCGGACGGTTTGGCAGGGGAGTGCGTGGCTATCGCCCAAGAGCTGGCTCACAAGAAGACCGACCTGCCCGTCAAGGTGAGCGTTACCGATCTTTGGGCCTAAAATGGTTCTAGGATCGAGCTCCTCGCCACAGGCGAGATGGGCTACCATGGGGAACTGATTTGGGGGCGTGGCGAAACGGCATACGCAGGAGACTTAAAATCTTTCGCCTTCGGGCTTGTGGGTTCGAATCCCACCGCCCCTACCAGTACCAATGAGCAAGGGCAGGCTGCATGCCTGCCCTTTTCTGATAGAAAGCAGCGAAGCATGAAGCGCATTCTTTTGGCCTGTGGCTCGGGTTTTGCCACCTCTACGGCAGCGCGTACCCGTCTTGAGCGCCTGCTCAATGAGCATGGCTATGAGGGTCGCTACGAGATTCATCAATGCAAAATCGCCGAGGCCGCCCGCCTCTCCGACAGCTTCGACTTTTTAGTGGCTACCATGATGGCTCCGCAGCATCTGGGGTGCCCCTATGTCAACGGCATTCCCTTCCTGCTGGGCGAGAACATGGGTCCCTCCGAGCGTCAGGTGCTTCAGCTCATGGAGGCTCCCTCGTGCCACCTGGGAACCAAATAACCTCTGCACACCACCGGAGCGCAGGCCCGCTCCTGCGCGCAAACGGGTACAGTCCTCAAAACGAGGTTTCCTAAGGCTGGAGGGCACATGAAACGCAGGGTCGCAGCAATGCTTATGGCAGCAACGTTGGCGCTCAGCCTGGGCGCATGCGGTCAATCGTCTTCAGCTGCCACCAACAACAACGAGGCATCCCAGTCTGCCGATGCCACCGCCACCACCAAAAGCTTCAGCTCTGAGCAGTATGGCAACGTAGGCGATGGCGCTGCCTACCTGGTAAGCGGGGAGGGCTCTACCCAGAATGGCTCTATCCCCGAGCTTGCGGTGAACCCCACCAAGCGCGCAGCCCAAATCACGCTGGTGCTCGAAGATGTCCCTGCCGACAAGAGCACCTACGTCTATGTGGACGGTCAAGAGGCCGTCACCTTGCACGAGCCCAGCGAGACGGCAGATTTGGAGCTCAAAGACGAGCAGTTGGATCCCGGCGAGCATTCGGTGGAGTTTGTGCAGTTCGACTCCAACAAGCCCTCGGGCCAGGTGACCTTCTATCGCGTAGGCCGCTATATGGTGAACTAGTCGCAGCCTTTGAGACTCCGTATCCCCCAGACACAAAAACGGCCCTAGAAGCCAGAGGCATCTAGGGCCGTGCGCTGTTCGTGGTGCCCCCAACGAGACTCGAACTCGTGTTTTCGCCTTGAAAGGGCGACGTCCTGGGCCACTAGACGATGGGGACAAGGCGGCCTGCGCTTCTCGGCAGCAAACATGCCGGCACTGGGCCAAGATGGCCTAGGCGCGCAAGAACTCACTGAGTATAGCAAATACTCTCAGGCGCTCCCAGACTCACTCAATAACCCACAACTCAAAAATCGTAGCCACGGGATTGGGCGAAGGAGGCGGCTTGCTCGGTGACCTGGGGCTGGTTGGCGACCCAGGTGATGAACTCGGGCACGTCTACCACCAGCGGGTCTGCCTCGCGCACTGCCAGGGTGACCTCTTCGAAAGATCCGGGGACGAAGGCGGGCCGCAAAGGTAGGTAGGGCTCTACGTAGACCGGATGCAAGAGGGCATAGGCCGCGCCCTCGTTCAGGGACAAGAAGCCTTGGAGGGCTCGGCGGGCGGCGGACATGCGGTCCAGCTTGAAGAGCATCACTGTGCGAGCGAGGTTGGTCCAGGCACTGCCTCGACGATGGAAGCGGGCGTCCAGCTCGTCGAAGCCTGCTTCGTCTTCCAGCCGCGCGAAGGCCAGGGCCTGGGTATGGCGCATGCCTAGCTCGTCGTTGGGCAGCAAATCCAGCAGTTGGCCGGCGGTGGCAAGGGCTCGCTTGTAAAATGCAGCCTCTGTCGCCATAAAGGCGATGGCGGCTTTATGGCGCAGCGCAGGGCGGGCAAACACGTCGTCCCAGCCAGATCCGGAGTCAGGCACTTGGAGCTCTTGGCCTTCCAGTTGTTGGGCCTCTAAGTCGATGAGCGCCTCGAGCACCTCGAAGGCCTCATCCTCCTGCAGCAGGGTGGAGACCACCAAGGCATCGGTGCATTGAGGATCGATCTTCAGGGCGCGCTCTGCGGCTGCAAGCACCTGGTCGCGGCGTTTGGCGATGATGGCCACATAGTCCTCGTTGGAGAGGAACTCGTCTTCTGGGTGCGGTTGGCGGTAACTGTCGAGCACGGGAGCCAGCTTGGCAAAGGCAATGTCTGAGGGATGGGTGAGGTAAGGCCCAAGGTCTTCTTGGGCGGCTTCCAAAAGGGCGGAGAAGGCGCCGTCGCTCATGGGCTCATGGGCCTCTTTATAGTGAAGGGCTACGCGCCAGGCCAGCTCTTCTTGGAAGGCAGCCGGAGAGGCGGGAGAACCGCCAGGTGTACGTGGGGTAAGGGTGCTCATGAGCGGGATTGCCCCCAATCGCCAAGCAAATCAGAAGGTCCGTCAAGGCCCCAGTCGTCCGTGTCGTCTTGAGGGAACGCATCTGGCCCCTCAGGCATTGAAGAGGCGCCCAGAGGCGAGGGGCCATCGGTCAGCATGGCTCTCAGCTCGCGTTCGTCTTCTTCTGCTTTTTGGCGCACCAGGGGATCTTGAAGCATAAAGGCGCCCAGGGTGCCATAGCCCTTGAGGTCCACTCCTTCTTGCAACAGCACCAACGCTTCGCTGGTGGCCAAGACCAGCTCGTCGTTGGAGTAAGGCTCTACCGCCATGCGGGCAAAGATGCCCTCGGGCACTGCAGAGGATTGGGAGAGCACGTAGGCAGCATGGGGATAGATGCGCAGGATCTGATGGAGGACCTCGCGGGCAAGCGTGTAATCGTTGGCTTTGGCGCTCAGGGCCATAAAGGCAAAGGAGGCCCAGGCGTCAGGCGCCGGGCGGTTGTGCGCCTTGCGCGTGCGCTTTCGAAGGGAGAGGAACCCCTCGCCGTCTTCCAGCTTCGCGTAGGCCAGCGCAGCGGTGAAGCGGGCATCAGCCACGTCTTCTGGGTCTTGGGCGAGGAGTCTCTCGGCAGCGTCGCGGGCGATGGAGTACCGGCCGCACACCAAGGCATGGGAGGCCAACGCAGCCGTCCAGCGATAGGCGGGAAAGAGGAGCAGGCGCGCCTCGAGGTCTGAAGCCATCTGCGAGGATTTGAGGGCCTCTTGGGCACGGTCCTGGCATACCTCCCAGGTGTGGGCCTCGCCGTCTTTGAGGTAGCGATAGTAAGCCTCGCGAGTGGGGCTTTGCTGGGCGGTCAGAGCACGCTGGGCGTCGAAACAGCCAGGGTCCAAGGAGACAGACTCAGAGAGCAGGCCTTGGGCTTCTTGGATGAGGGCGTAGGCGTCGTCTTCTGCCTCTACAAAGGGAAGCTCGTTGTCTATGAGCGTGACGGCCTGGGCCATGAGGTGAAAGGCCCGGTCTTGGTCTGTTTGAGGCAGGGCATCGTGGTTGCGGGCGAACTGGCGGCGAAAGGCGGCGGCCTCCCGTGCCATCCCATAGCTGTCGGTAAGCTTGTGGTCACGCAAATAACGGATGCTGAGCAGCTGGTATTCCTCCCGGGCTGCATCAAAAGCCATGAATCCTCCTCCTAAAAGCTAAATAAATCATTATGGCACGAAGGCGACGATTCTCTCAAGCATAAAATTAAGGCACCTAGGTGAACGTGCGGTTTATGAGTAATTTTAAGTTGGCGTAAACTATGTGAAATACCAGCTAGATGACTATATATAGGTAGACATTTATCGAAATTATAAGGGATATATAGTAAAGAACCTTACAAAATAAGTCATACACAATTAGCCTCTTCTACCGTTCACGGGAAAATACCTGCCGTCTGGCTAGCTGAATTTAACCAAATAGTTTCAGCTGCTATTCAATGACCGTGAGCGAGAGGCTTGTATTGCCCGTGGGCCGTGGTCTGTAGAGACGCATCTGGCCAACGGCGCAGCGCGTGGGAGGACTGCATCTGGCGGTAGGTTCTAACCTGCAGGTGGAGTACGCACAGGTCTTTCCAGATATCAGTCTGGCGCACAGATGCGCCAACGATCCGGAAGAGAGGGACCCGCATGTCCGAGCACTACGACATCCTCGCATGCACTGGCTGCCCCACCGGCATCGCCCACACCTTCATGGCGAAGGAAGGGTTGGAGAAAGCCGCCAAGGAGAAGGGCCTCACCATTAAGGTGGAGACCCACGGTCAGGAGGGCGTGAAGAACGCCATCACCGCTGAGGACATCGCCAACGCCAAGGCAGTGGTCATCGCTGCCGACGTGAACGTGGACGAGGGGCGCTTCGCCTCCAAGCCCATGGCCAAGGCTGGCGTCACCGCAGGCATCAAAGATCCTGCCGGCCTCATCGACCAAGCCCTGGCTGCCAAGCCCGCCATGGCCGAGGCTGCCCCCACCGACGAGGAGCTGGCCATGGAGAACCATGGCTTTGAGAAGGGCGGCATTGGCCAGGAGATCTACAAGCACCTCATGAACGGCGTAAGCCACATGCTGGTCTTCGTGGTAGCCGGCGGCGTGCTCACCGCCATCTCCTTCCTGTGGGGCATCACCTCGTTTGACTCCACTGCTGCCGACTACAATTCTTTCGCTGCCATGCTCAAGATCATCGGCGGCATCGCCATGAACCTCATGGTGCCCATCCTCTCGGCCTACATCGCCGAGTCCATCGCTGGCCGCCCCGGCCTGGTCCCCGGCTTTGTGGCCGGCATGATCGCCATCCAGGGCCTGCCCGTCTCTGCTGAGACCGGCCTCATCGACGCCGGCGGCTCCGGCGTCGGCTTTGGCTTCCTGGGCGGCATCATCGGCGGCTTCTTGGCCGGTTATGTGGTGGAGGGCCTGAAGAAGGTCTTCTCCCACATCCTCGAGAGCCTCAACGGCCTCAAGGCCATCTTCCTCTATCCTCTGTGCTCCACCTTCATCGTAGGCCTGGCCATGCTGGCCATCTCCGGCCCCATGGTGGCCATCAACGAGGGCATGATGAGCTTCCTGGAGAGCCTCCAGGGCGGCAGCCCCATCGTGTTGGGTCTGGCCATTGGCTGCATGTGCGCCTTTGACATGGGCGGCCCCGTGAACAAGGCTGCCTACGTCACCGGCACCATGCTTCTGGGCGCCGGCCTCTCCGCTGGCCCTGGCACCGCCGAGTACCTCTCCGGCACCAACTTCATGGCTGCTGTCTCTGCCGCCTGCATCGCTCCTCCCCTGGTGACTTCCTTCGCCACCATCGTGGGCAAGAAGTACTTCACCCAGGAAGACCGCGACGCCGGCCTGGTGAACCTCATCCTGGGCTGCACCCACATCACCGAGGGCGCCATCCCCTTCATGACCAAGAACATTTGGCCCGTGATGCCCATCATGATGCTCTCCTCCTCCATCGCCGCCATCCTTACCCTGCTGCTGGGCGTGCACGTGCCCGCTCCTCACGGCGGCTTCCTGGTGCTCCCCGTAGTGGATCAGCCCCTGGCTTGGGTCGGCGCCATTCTCGTGGGCGCCCTCGTGGGCGGACTCCTCTTCCTGCTCTTCAAGAAGTCCCAGTACGACAAAGAGCGCAAGGCCGAGAACGCCACTCCCAAGGCTGCCTAATCGTGCAGTCTCTCCCTAAGCCCTTTGGCCTCAGGGATACCGAGAAACCCTTCAACCTCTTGAGGTAGGCGTTTCTTGGGGTAGAAGTTATGCTCCTGATGCGGGCCTGACCTGGTTTCTCAAGGTCCGGCCCGCTTTTTCATTCATTCCAACCTGTTGTGGGAGAACCGATGATCCACACCCTCACTACCAACCCTGCAATCGACATGAACATCCAGACCAGCAAGGGCGAGCTGGTGCCTGACGCGGTGAATCGCTGCCAGGACGCGGTCTATTCGCCTAACGGCAAGGGTCTCAATGTGTCCTTCACCTTGGCCCACTATGGCTGCCAGAGTCAGATCCTGGGATTTTTCGGCGGCTTTACCGGCGACTATATCGTGGAAGGCGCCCGCAAGATCTGCTCTGTGGATCCTGTCTATGTGGATGGCATCACCCGCATCACCGTGCTTTTGCGCGCCGGCCAAGTGGAGTACACCATGCCCGGCGCCGGTGCCTTCGTGCCTGTCGAGGCGCAGCAGGAGATGCTTTCTAAAGTGCGCGAGCTGGAGGGCCTTGAGTGCCTGGTGACCTCAGGCTCTTTGGCCCCTGGCATGGACGGCGGCTTCTATGATGAGCTGGCGGAAGTGCTGGCAGAGGCAGGGGTAGACGCCATCTTTGACGTGTCCTCCACCCATCTGGCCTCGCTGGTAGGCAAGAAGCCCCTGCTCATCAAGCCTAACGACGACGAGCTGCGCGACATCTTTGGCCTGGATGTGACCGACGACGCCAGCGCGCTGGCCGCTCTTGAGAAGGTCTGTGAGCTGGGCGCCCAAAACATTCTGCTCACCATGGGAGGCCGCGGAGCCTATTTCTACAACGGCGAGCATCTCTGGCGTGCCTCGGCACTGCCCATCAAGCCCTATCAGACGGCCTGCGCAGGGGATGCGACCTTGGGGGCGTTCTTATCGGTATGGTATGAGAATCGCGACGCTGTGGAAGACGCCCTGAAGCGCGCCATGGCCACCGGCGCCAATGCTGCCCTTTGCCCGGGCATCGGCGACTTTGCCCGTGTAGAGGAATTCGTGGCCCAGGTGCAGGTAGAGCGGGTACGCTAGGGTCAGGGACGAGAAGGTCGTCCTTTGCCCTTTCGCGCGAAGGCCCGATCGGCGTACATATCTATCAGCATAAATGCAGTAAGACGTCAAATAAGACAACCTATAATGATACTCCTCTGGGGCTCGCGCGCAGGCGAGCCCCAGTTTTTTATCGGCCAGAGTAGGGGAGGGCTAGGTAAGGAGTTGCCCGAAGGCGGCGGGGTGAGAGGGCTCTAAAATGACACCTGACTGGCCAAACGATAGAGGCGTTTGGCATTCTGGATTGGCTCGCCCGCTGCGAGCCCACAGGAAGGAAGGCAAGTTATGGCCCAATTCACACTCCCTCGCGACATTTTCCATGGCGAGGGCGCCCTGGAGCAACTCAAGACGCTCAAGGGCACCAAAGCAATCATCGTCACCGGCGGCGGCTCCATGCGCCGCGGCGGCTTCCTTCAGCGCACCGAGGAGTATCTGCAGGAGGCTGGCATGGAGACCCTGCTGTTCGAGGGTGTCGAGCCTGATCCCTCAGTGGAGACGGTAATGCGCGGCGCCCAGGCCATGAGGGAGTTCGAGCCCGATTGGATCGTAGCCATCGGCGGCGGCAGCCCCATTGACGCCGCCAAGGCCATGTGGGCGTTCTACGAGTATCCCGAGACCACCTTCGAGGACCTCATCACCCCCTTCAGCTTCCCCACGCTGCGCACCAAGGCCAAGTTCTGCGCCATCCCCTCGACCTCTGGCACGGCTACCGAGGTGACCGCCTTCGCCGTCATCACCGACTACGACAAGGGCATCAAGTATCCTTTGGCAGACTTCAACATCACCCCTGACGTGGCTGTGGTGGATCCTGAGATCGCCTACACCATGCCTGCCAAGCTTTGCGCCCACACCGGCATGGACGCCATGACCCACGCCATCGAGGCCTATGTCTCCACCGTGGCCTGCAACTTCACCGACGCTGACGCCCTGTGGGCCATCGAGCTCATCCACAAGTATGTGGTCAAGTCCTACCAGGGCGACAAAGAGGCACGCCGCCAGATGCACGACGCTCAGTGCCTGGCCGGCATGGCCTTCTCCAACGCGCTGCTGGGCATTGTCCACTCCATGGCCCACAAGACCGGTGCCGCCTTCTCCGGCGGCCACATCATCCATGGCGCCGCCAACGCCATGTACCTGCCTCGCGTGATCCAGTACAACGCCAAGGATCCCCGTGCCGCTGAGCGCTACGCAGACATCGCCCGCCGCCTGCACCTGGCCGGCGACACCACAGAAGAGCTGGTGGCCTCCCTGGTGGCCGAGCTGCGCCACATGAACGACGAGCTCAACATCCCCCAGGCCATCAAGAACTACGGCGAGGGCGGCCTGCCTGCCGAGGTCTCCATCATCGACGAGACCGAGTTCTTGGAGAAGCTGCCTGAGGTGGCAGCCAATGCCATTGGCGATGCCTGCACTGGCTCCAACCCCCGCATCCCCACTCAGGAGGAGATGGAGAACCTGCTCAAGGCTGTCTACTACGATATGGATGTGGATTTCTAAGCCTTAGAGCCCACAGCGCCGCGCATTGTTGCCAATGAGCGATTGATATAAACACTCCGCCTTATTGCTTATGCGATAGGGCGGATTTTTTGTGGTAATGGAAGGACTGTGTGAGAACCAATCAGGATGGCCCAGGTGAGAGTTCATATTAGGCAACCATGATATCAAAATATATTTATGATGCATATTAATAAAATTAATACAGAATATGAACTTAGGAAAAATGGCAGGCTACCAGCAAATATGAAAAGAATCTGAGAACTCAAATTGCTTAATGGTGCTTGAAAATATTGTAGATGAGGCTGATAATTTAGAGACGCTAATACTCATCGTGGGTGAGGAGAAGACGATGAAGAACACTTCGCTGGACTGCGGTTTGCGAAGAGTGGCGACCGCTCTTTTGGTGATGTTTGCGCTGCTGCTCTCTATCGTGACGCCAGCCTATGCCACTGTGACGCCCGAACAGCTTGAAGGCCATGTGGTCCAGGGACTGAACCCTGCCAATACCACAGTGAACCTTTTTAATTATGACACTGGGCAGAGGGGTGCCGGCAATACCGACACACTGGGAACTACCGGCGGAGCTACCCCTCTTGCCAATTACACCACTTGGCTTGCCGATCCTGACGGCATCAACTACGGTCGCCTGCTCACCTTCGGCGACGGCATGCGCCATTTGGGGTACTGGAACCAGGGTATCGTGGCAGCCTACGGCGATATCGCCCTGAGCCGTCCCGGCATGCAGAACATCGTGGCCCCCACGCTTGCCAATGGATATCCTGTCATCAATGCCGATGGCAGTTTGCTGGGTCCCAGCGGCGGGGAAGTGGGGGCCTATAACTCCAATCCCGAGCTCTATAACTCTGCTGTCCGCAACGCCAATGAGATGATCTACGGCAATGCAGGCCCGCTCTACACGAGCGCGTTGGGTTCAAGCAGGACCAACCCGCTGTTCAATCCTGTGTGGGGGTGGAACATAGACCCTGCCGTGCAAGCTCAGGCGCTTTCTGTGGCTGCGGGCAAAGGCAGCATCGACTTTAGCGCGCTTAACAACAACGCTGCCATAAACTCGAACTCCACCGCAGGGCAAAACCTCAAAGCAGCCCTGTCAGGCGAATCCTCGCCCGTGGACTACGCCCATGGCTATGAGCTGCCTGAGTCTATTCGCTCGCTTCAATACCTCTTTGACCCTGACACCCAGGCTTCCGGCAAAGAGTCCTATAAGAACGTCACCGGCCTGTTCCAGATGGATGACGAGGGCTATTACTATTACAACATGCGCGACAACTTCGCCCAGTTTGTAGAAGGCTCCCAAGATGGCAGCGCCGGCCATTTCGTGCTCTATGATGCGCCGGCCGGCCTGCGCACCGACGGCACTAACTCCGTGGGCAATTTCTTTCCTTTCAACAGTGCTGCCAACGCTTTTAGCCTGAATGCTGCCGGACAATTGCAAAACACATTGAACGCCAACAACCAGGGCAATGCTGAGCCTGTGGACCACCATCTGGGCATGACTGTCGAGACTACCTTCCGCCAACCCATCGACGGCAAGGTGGGCACCAATCCCATGACCTTCGAGTTCGTGGGAGACGACGACGTATGGGTTTTCATCGACGACGTGCTGGTGCTGGATTTGGGCGGCATCCACTCCGAGATCTACGGCACCATCGACTTTTCTACCGGCGATGTCAATATGGGCACTGCGTTCAACTCCAACGGGGAGATCTTCAATGCAGACGGCTCCTATATCACCGAGCCGGCAATCAAGACCAATATAAAGAGCATGTTCGACAGGGCCGGACGCTCTGGCGACGAGCGGTGGAACGGCAACACCTTCGCCTCCAACACCAGCCACACCTTGAAGATGTTCTACTTGGAGCGCGGCAACTACGACTCCTCGCTGGCAGTGCGCTTCAACCTGCAGGACACGCTCTATCAGCAGATCGAGAAGGTGGATCAGTTCGGCCGTCCTCTGGCAGGCGCGGAATTCGACCTTTACGCGGCGGCTCCTACCGATGGCACCACTCCTTCTGTCTCTAACAGCAATACCTACACCCTTGACAACGTGCAGGTAAGCGGGGAGGTGCTGACCCATCTGGTGACCGACGAGAATGGCATAGCTCGCTTCACCGATCCCACCCTCCCAAGCCGTGACGGCACCGCTCAAGAGCCTTTCAACTTCTCAGACCGCTACAACGAGAGTACGGGAGAGGGGCTGCTCTACATCCTGCGCGAGACCCAGGCGCCTCAGGGCTATAAGTCAACACCTCAAGACCTCTTACTGCGCTTTGAGCCCGAGTACACGATGCTGGTGGTGAACAACCGCTATCAGGTAGGCGCTTACTCCAGTTTCGTAAGCCATATCTTTGGCAACAGCGCCGAGGTCTTCTATGGGCAGGTGGGCGCAGACGGAGGCTTGGTCACCCAGATCCCCGGCTCCAGTCCCGTTGCGGCGGCCGACCAAGAAGACGGCCTGGTCGTGGTAGTGCCCATGCTTAAGACCCGCGTGGGATCAGAAGACCAATGGCTGCCGCTTTACGGCAACAACCTGGACGGCTTCAAGGCCATCCACTACGGCGAGAATCGCGATGCCGAATATGAGTCCTTCAAGGAACAGGTGCGCGTAGTGACCCTCAAAGGCGCCCTCATGCAGAGCGCTCAGGTGCAGAACTCTGCCAACGCCAACGGTTGGTACCTCACCTGGGACAACGACACCAAACGTTTGAGTGGCTACCTTGAGAACCTCCCTGGCCGCGCCGACCGTTACTTGCTGCAAAACCCTGAAAGCGGCGATATGCGCAACTTCTATGCCATCATCAAGCCTGAGGCTCTTATGCGCGTGCTTGGGGTCGATAGGGCCGCGCTTCATGCCATGACCGGCGAAGAGCGCTACGAAGCCCTGGGCCAGAAGGTCGCCCAGGCGCTGGCAGAGGATGGCGGCCAGTACGGCGAGAATGTCGAGGCTATCCTCGCACAGATCGATCCTTACGACGATCCTGGCAACCCTGACACCAACAACTACCTCACCCGTGGCTACACTCCCCTAGATATCCAGCAGTTCGTGCGCAACTTCCGTTCGCGCATCTATATCCCCAACGAGCAGCGCGAGCTTCGCGTGTCCAAGGTCGATCAGACGGGAGCCGGTCGCAACGGTGCGACCTTCGCCCTCTATGACTCGCTAGAGAAGGCCCAGGCTGCAGACCCTGCTTCCGCCGTGGCTCAAGGCGAGACGGCCACTGTCGACGGAACTGACGGAATGCTCATCTTCGAGCCTACTCAAGGCCATAGGGCGATTGCTGGCTATGCCGACATGGTCTGGCCCGACGTGGAACTCTCCCAGGAGCCGGTGACCTACTATCTCCGCGAGATCAAGGCGCCCGAGGGTTGCGAGATAAACAACGAGATCATAGATGTCAAAGTTGGTGTCTACTCCATCTATGCCGATGCAGGGGCGCCAGACGATGGCGTCACCGTCATGGCCGGCGTAGGAAAACTGGCCCAGACCATGGTCAAATATGCCTCCGAGGGCGATGTGAACGTGACGTTGCGCGACATCACTTCCATCGCGCAGCACCAGGAGTCCGATGCCTTCAGCCTCACTGGTTGGCAGGACACCCTGCTGCCAGACACCAACACCTTCCAACTGCGCCGCTCCATGAACCTGCACTACGGCATCAATGCAGTGGTGGACTATGGCTTGGAGGACAAAGACGGCGGGAAGAACTACATGCCGTTCTTCGTCACCGATACCGGCTACGTGCGCACGCGCGTCCAGCAAAACCTCGATGCCCACTCCGACCCTCAGGACCCCTTCTACTCCACCGCGGAACGCGACGACTTGGGCGAGCAGGACATCACCGGCCTCTTTAGCCTGATCAACACGGTGGTGGTGACCGATAAGGACGCCAACAAGCCACCTGTGGGCGGACTTATAATCTCGAAGACCGTAGGCGGCGAGGCTGCCACGGCGGAGGACTTCACCCGCCAGTACCATTTCACGGTAGAGCTCACCAATGCAGAGGGCGAGCCGCTCACAGACTCCTTCAGCTATTACGGCCGCGACCGCGCAGGCACCGTCAAGAGCGGCGACCAGCTGGTCCTCACCCATGGCGAGGAGTTGGTGGTTCTCGGCATTCCCGAAGGCACGTCTTTCAAGATCACCGAGGAAGAGGCCAATGCCACCGGTTTCTACACCTATCCCGCCACAGGCGAGGCAAAGGGGTCGGTGGCAGCCGATCAGTTCAAGTCCGCCCACTTCTTCAATTACCGCGGCGAGCGCCCGGAAGATCCCATGCTTGAGATCGTCAAAGAGCAAAAGATCGGCGACGGCGAGTTCACCCGTGAGAAGCTCCAAGTAGAGACCGGCACCTTGGTCACCTATCGCCTTGCCGTCACCAATACTGGCGGCAGCACGGCCCATGAGGTGCAGGTGGAAGACCTCCTCGAAGAAGGCCTGATCTATGTGGAGGGAAGCGCTTCTGACGGCGGCTCCTACGACGGCGCCAAGGTGAGCTGGAACCTAGGGGACCTTGAGGCGAATGAGACCAAGAGCGTCACGTTCCAGGTCAAAGTGCCCCAAGTAGAAGGCGTCAGGTCTTGGGAGAACCTTGGAACCGTGGTCTTCACCCCGCTGGGCGAGGAGGATCCGGGTGATCCCGTGCCTTCTAACGTGGTAGAGATCGAGAAGCCCGAAGACCCTGCCAACCCCGGTCTCCCGGATACAGGTGGGGCAGATGGCGGGGGCAGCCAGAGCCAGACGAGCAAGATCGTGCCTACCGGTGACACCGACTCCCTGCTGCCTGCCATGATGGCCTGTGCGGCATTGGCGATCGCTCTGGCGGCATGGAAGGCGGCGCCTAGGCGCGATTAGCCTAAGGCGAAGCCTGTCTCGCCGCAGCCTAAAAACCCGTGGCTTCATGGAAGAAAGCCTTGGTCGCTTGGCGGCCAAGGCTTTCTTTGTGCCAGAGGGCGCTGGGTCTCCGGCGCTTTGGAGCGTGCGGGGAGCGGCGGAGGTCTCGCGACCTAGCCCTCTTTGTGCACCGCGTCGTACCAGGCGATCATGTGGGCGCTGGCGGACACGTCGGACTCCTGCGGCACGTCTACGTTGTGAATGCGCACCGACCCTTCGTCGGCTTTGCCCAGGAGGCACATCACAACAGGCCCCTCGTCCCGGGCCGCTTTGGCCTGGGCCAGCTCGAAGGCACGCAGCCGCGCTTGAGGGCGATAGGGGATCTTCTCGTAGGGCGTATCCGGCGCCACATAGACGCTTATCTCGTCTAAAAGCGCTCTGGGATCGATAGTGCCAGGATCATCAGAAGTCAAAATTACGTAGTCTGAGAACTGCGACCCGATGCGGGGAAGGTCCTCATAGCGGTCCAGCGCTTTGCCACCCGAGACGCCAAAGAGCGAGATGATGTAGGCCGCGGGGAAGTAGCGCTTCACTGTCTCAAAAAAGCGCTGGTAGGATACATCGTTGTGGGCGTAGTCCACAATGGCGGTGAGGCGTTTGTCGGCAGTGACAAACAGCTCCATGCGCCCGGGCACCCGCACGTCAGAGAGGGTCTCTGCGCATTGCAGCCCGTCGACGCCCGCCGCCTCCGCGCAGGCGATGGCAGCCAGGGCGTCCTCTACGTTGTGGGTGCCTAAAAGGTCGACGAATACCTCGGAGGCGCCGTGGGGGGTATGGGCCACAAAGCGGGTGCCTCCCTGCTGAGGCTCGATGCAAGACCCATAGACATTGGCTGCAGGATTATCCAGGCTGTAGGTAAGCGCGGTGGAGTCGCTGGCGGCCAGGGCACGGGCAACCTCTGCATAGTGGTCGGTGTCAAGATTCACCACGCAGGCTGCGGCTTGGTCGAAGATGCGCAGCTTGCTGCCCAGGTAATCCTCGAAAGAGGGGTGCTCCACCGGAGAGATGTGGTCGTGCCCAATGTTGAGGAAGCACCCTACCGAGAAGTGGACTCCCAGCGTGCGGTCGTATTTGAGCGCTTGGCTGGAGACCTCCATGACCACATGGGTGAGGCCCGCCTCTTTTGCATGGGCCAAATAACGCCAAAGGTCGGGGGCCTCAGGGGTGGTGTTCGCGGACTCATAGGTGCCCATGCCGTCGAAGATGTCATGGGTGCCCATGAAGGCGCAAGGCCGAGGCAATGCGCTGTCGAGCATGGAGCGAATGAGGCACGTGGTGGTGGTCTTGCCTTTGGTGCCGGTCACGCCAATGATGGCGAGGTCTCGATCGGGGTAACCCCAGGCGGCGGCTGAGACATAGGCCATTGCCTTGCGAAGATCGGCGCATGCCAGATGGGGAACGCCAGGGGTTTGGAGGGCCAGCTCGGATTCTGTCTCGGGCGCGCAAAGATACGCTACGGCTCCCGCATCAAGGGCAGCGTCTAAAAAGGCCGGCTTAAACGCCGCGCCTTTGCACACAAAAAGGTTGCCGGGCTCTACTGCGCGTGAGTCGCAGGCGCATCCATGCACCTGGCAAGACGAATCTCCCACCAGCGTAGCGGCAATGTTTTTGCTGGCAAGAAGGTCGGCAAGGTCTTGAAGTGTGATCGAATTCATGAGGCGTCCGTTTCGAGATTTGCAGGTTATCTGTTTTGCCGAGAAGAACTCCCCGCCTGTGTTAGACTTCTTTCTCGCACGGGCGATTGGCGCAGTGGTAGCGCAGGTGCCTTACAAGCACAAGGTCAGGAGTTCAAATCTCTTATCGCCCACCAGACTTTTACGAGGTCATCGGCTTGGTGTCGATGGCCTTTTTTTCTTGGCTGCGGCCCAAGGGACAAAATGGGGCAATGGGCGTCTGGGGTCCTGGGGAGCGGCACGGGAGTGCAGGAGATTCACGGGGCACCTTAGCGCCAGCCGGTGACTTTGCGCTGAAGCCCAAGGAGAGTGGCAAGGCCGGATTGCCCCAAGTCAAGCAAGGCATTCAGCTGGTCGCGGGAGAAGGCCATCTGCTCGCCGGTGCCTTGGATCTCCACGATGTCGCCGGTGGCGGTGCCCACCAGGTTCATGTCCACCTCGGCATGGGAGTCTTCTTGATAGGCTAGGTCCAAAAGGCAGCGGCCGTCCACGATGCCCATAGAAACCGCGGCTACCTGGCCGGTGAGGGGAATGCGCAGGATGCGGCCGGCCTTGACCCAGCAGGCCAGCGCGTCATGGAGGGCCACCCAGGCGCCGGTGACGCTGGCGGTGCGGGTGCCACCGTCGGCCTGGATGACGTCGCAGTCCACGGTGACGGTGACCTCGCCTAGGGCCTTCATGTTCACCACGGTGCGCAGGCTGCGGCCAATGAGGCGCTCGATCTCCATGGAACGGCCCTTGCGCCCCCGCTGCTCACGGCGGGTGCGAGTGGAGGTGGAGGCGGGCAGCATGGCATATTCTGCGGTGACCCACCCCTCGTGGCTGCCTTTTCGCCAGGCTGGAACGCCTTCTTCGATGGTGGCGGCACACAGCACCCGGGTGTCGCCAAACTCAGCCAAGCAGCTGCCTTGGGCGTTTTTCATCACTTCTCGGGTGAGGGTCACGGGGCGCAGGTCGGCCGGCGCACGGCCGTCAAAGCGAGGCGTTTCTACAGACATAGATCTCCAATGGGTAAGGGCGTCGTCACGGTTAAGAGAGCTGAGGGACGCTTAGAGCCTCTAGCTCTTCCACGTCCACATGCTCCACGCTCTCCAGGGCGCGGCCAAAGATATATTCTCCGGCTACACAAAAAGCTGCCAGCTCCGAAGAGGTGGTGGCAAAGCGATAGCGTGCGTCGTGGGCGTCGTCGGCCAAATCACAGGAGCGCGCCAGATACTCGCGCACTTCACGAGCGGTCTCCTCGGCAGAGCTCACAATGGAGACCTCGGGTCCCAGTACCCGCTGATAGACCTGTTTGAGCAGCGGGAAGTGGGTGCATCCCAAAATCACTGCGTCGATGCCGTGACCCCTGAGAGGGGCGAGGTCTTCTTGGGCCACCCCAAGGATCTCCGGGGTGTCCAGGTAGTCTTTATCGGCCATCCAGTCGCGCCCCATGGCATGGGGCGCGGCCACTGCGCGCTCCACGATCTCCACCGAGCGCGGCGACGGCGCCTGCCACACCTTCACGCCGTAGTCCAGGGCGTGGATAGCACGAGGGTACTGCCCCGACTCGCAGGTGCCCTTGGTGGCCAGCACGCCCACCTTGCGGCTGTGAGTGGCCTGCACCACCGCCCGGGCGCCGGGCACGATGACGCCCAGCACCGGGATGTCCAGCATGTATTGGGCGGCCGCCAGGCCTGCCGCAGTGGCGGTATTGCAGGCGATGACCAGCAGTTTCACATTTTGGCGCTCGAACCAGCGCGAGAGCTGCCCCACGAACTGCCGAACCTCTTTTTGGGAGCGCTCGCCATAGGGGCACCGAGCCGTATCGCCAAAGTACACGATGGATTCCTGCGGAAGCTCCGTGGCAATGGCGCGGGCCACCGTGAGCCCGCCCAATCCCGAATCAAACACTCCAATAGGACGATCGCTTGCCATGTCCGCCTCTCTCCACAGTATCAGGACCCCTATGGTGGCATAGTGACGTGTGGGCTCCGTGGACGGACTCTGCCCACCGCGTTCCAACTGTCGGCGGCGGCGTTTCTCGGTACCCTTAATGCCGAGAAACCCCACGCCCTCACCCTATCCTTTTGCCGCGCTTCTCACACCATCCTTGCCGAGAAGACCGCGCCCTCCCAACTAGAAAGGATTCCCATGTCCGAGACCATCGTGGTTGCCACCGGCAACCCCCACAAAGTGTCAGAGATAGAAGCGATTTTGGCCCCCGTCATGCCCGATGTGGAGTTCAAGGCCTTAGGGGAGCTGGGGGAGTTCGACGAGCCGGAAGAAGACGGAGACACCTTCTTGGCCAATGCGCTCATCAAGGCGCGGGCGGCAGCGGAGGCTACGGGCTTTCGAGCGGTGGCCGACGATTCGGGCCTGGTAGTGGATGCGCTGGATGGGGCGCCGGGGATTCATTCGGCCAGGTGGTGCGGCCATCATGGCGACGACGCGGCCAACAACGCCAAGCTGGCCCGCGAGATGGCAGATGTGCCTGAGCCTGAGCGCACCGCCCGCTTCCATTCCTGCGTGGTGCTGGTGGATCCTGCCGACGGCTCCTATTTGGCTGGCGAGGGAGACTGCGAAGGCGCCATTGGCTACGAGGGGGTAGGGGAGCATGGCTTTGGCTACGACCCCTTCTTCTTGCCTGAGGCCACGCCGGGGCTCACCATGGCCCAGCTCATCCCTGAGCAAAAGAACGCCATCTCCCACCGCTTCAAGGCGCTGCAGGCGCTGGCAGCCCAACTCTAAGGGGCGGGATCGAGGGTCCGCGCTGCCTTAAAGTCCTTGCGCACATCTGGCGACCTGCGCATCCCCTGGGTCACTGGGTGCCTTAAAGCCGGTATACCTTTGTCCATTTGTCGATTGCGACAGGCGCGGCGCGGGCCGTAAGGATTACCGTGCCATACTGGCGACTAAGAGTCCTAGAGTGCGGCTGAACAGGAGAAGCCATGAAGATCATTCGCGTGAAAGACTATGCGGACATGAGCCGTAAGACGGCCAACATCATCTCTGCCCAGGTCATTCTCAAGCCCGATTGCGTGCTAGGCTTGGCTACAGGCACCACCCCCATCGGCGCCTATCAGCAGCTTATCGACTGGTACAAGAAGGGCGATGTGGATTTCTCCGAGGTGTCCACCTACAACCTGGACGAGTATCGCGGCCTCACCGGCGACGATCCCCAGAGCTACCGCTACTTCATGAATCATCAGTTCTTTGACCATATCAACATCAACAAGGCCAACACCCACGTGCCCGACGGCTCCAACATGGACGCTGCCGAGGCCTGCGCAGACTACGACTCCATGGTCAAGGCCGCTGGCTATGTGGACCTGCAGCTTTTGGGAATCGGCCGCAACGGCCACATCGGCTTCAACGAGCCTGCAGAGGCCTTTTCCAAGGGCACCCAGTGCGTGGACCTTACTCCCTCTACCATCGAGGCCAACTCCCGTCTCTTCGAGAAGGAGGAAGACGTGCCTCGCCAGGCCTATACCATGGGTGTGCAGACCATCATGAACGCCCGCATGATCGTGGTGGCTGCCACCGGCGCCGACAAGGCCCAGGCTGTCTATGACATGATCTACGGCGCCGTGACCCCCCAGTGCCCCGCCTCCATCCTGCAGCTCCACACCAACTGCGTGGTCGTGGCAGACGACGAGGCCCTCTCCAAGTGTCCCCAGGAGGACTAAGGTTTCGTCCTTCTCTGGAGGATGAAGTAGATCGAAAACCTGATAAATAGATCAATAACGGATAGTCGCATTCGAAAGGATGCGACTATTTCATTAGCGCCATAAAACCGTTGGATTATAAAAATCGGCCATTTACCGATATAAATTTAGAACATACTAAATAGTAAATAAGAGTCCACTACTATTAGTCCACTACTATTACTGCTAAGTCATATAAGAACAAATATCAATAAATGCAAATATTGAATATGGTGAGAGCAATGGGTGAAGAAAAGCAATATAGCTGGATCTCGCTTGCCTGCATGGTAGGAATGCTCATTGCAATGATAAGCGCTTCCCCGTGGTGTATCACATGGTTGGTGGACATAACAGCTGGGCACAGACAGATTATAAGTATATATAACAATTCGACTTTGATAATAGCGTTAGGAGTGCTGGTAGTAGCCATTCCATTGCTAGCCTATGTATTGGGTTATCGCATAATTAGAGAGTTGTATGGGAGGAGCGCATTAAAAGCAAACGCTAGGCATATTGTAAACAGATATGCAAAATGGTTAACATATATATTGATAATAGCATATCTAGTAGTACTATTGATATCATTTATACACACATCGCTTTTGTATACAATAGTTTTACCTATCACCTTAGGGCCAATGGGTATTTTGCCAGCACCTGCGTTTCTTGTAGGAGCTTTAAGAGGCGTTGGTTCGGAGACGATTTAAGAAACAAAAGGACAAATAGTGGCACTGTTTTGGGACGCTGGCACAGGCTAGCGTCCCGTATTTTAGCTATCTATTCTAAGAGGCTGGTTTGATTTCGAAGCACGTTTGTTTATCTGAACCCCAGACTCTATTTCTCGCTGACATAGTCTTGGAACCTGACTGCAAATATTGAAAAGCCTGCGCTTTTCAAACCCAGCAATAGAAAAACTCGCCTAGTGTTACCGATCAAGTATTAGGCCTACATTACTTGGGGCAAGAGTTTTTGGCATTGTTTCCTCTGAGTTGAGCCCTGGGGCGGGGCATATCTTGCCCCGCGAGTTCTTCGCGCAGCGAAGCTGTTTGAAGCGGGGCGGGATATGCCCCGCCCCCTCTTGCATACCTCAGGATAAGGAAAAGGCGCCAACTCAGGAGGCGCGGGTTTCTCGGCAAGGAATTACGCCTTGATGCACTCCAGGTCTTTGGGATAGTGGTTGAGCACCTGGCAGCCGTCCTGGGTAACGATGACCAGGTCCTCGATGCGCACGCCAAGGCGGCCGGGCAGGTAGATGCCGGGCTCGATGGAGAAGCACATGCCGGGCTCGACGGGATCGTTGTGGGCGCTGGAGACGTCGCCGGGCTCGTGGACCTCCAGGCCGATGGAGTGGCCCAGACGATGGGTGAAATAGGGGCCGTAGCCTGCGTCTTCGATGACCTGGCGGGCAGCGGCGTCGATCTGGGCGAAGGTGACGCCGGGGACAACCATGGCCTCGGCAGCGCGGTTGGCAGCCACCACGGTGGCATGGACGCGCTCAAACTCCTCTGAGGGCTCGCCAAAAAAGAAGGTGCGGGTCATGTCGGCGCAGTAGTCGTTGGCGGCGCAGCCCACGTCAAAGAGCACGCATTGGCCGCGGGTAAGCTTGGTGTCGTCGGGCTCGTGGTGAGGGTCTGCCGCGTTGGCGCCAAAGGAGACGATGGGGGCAAAGGAGTTGCCCCAGGCACCCAGGCGGCGATACTCGGTCTCAAGGCCCTCTGCGATCTGGCGCTCGGTGACGCCCTCTTTGATCTGGGACTTGAGCCATGCCATGCCCTGGTCGTTGATGGCCGAGGCCTCTGCCATGGCCTGCTGCTCGGTGGGATCCTTGTGGGCGCGGGCGTCGTCTACCGCGCTGGAAGCCAGACGATAGGCGCTGGCGGCCTGGGCGTCCATGAGGGGGAGCAGCCAGCGGGCCTCAAGGCCGCGGTCGATGCCCAGCGGGGCATCGTGGATGCAGAGCTGGGCCAAAGCGTCGACGGGATCGTCGGTGTCATCCAGGGTGATGATGGAGTCCACATAGCCCGAAGGGTCGGGGAAGAGCTTGTTCACAAAGATCGTGGGCTCGTTATCTGCGGCTACGTAAAGGGCCTGGAAGCGCTCCATGGGATCATTCCTGTAACCGGTGAGGTAGGCGATGGAGACAGGGTCCACAATGACCATCTGGTCGAGGTCCATAAGGCGCAAATTGCTTCGTACCTGCTGAAGGCGCTGCTCATTCATAGATGTAACCTTCTCTCGATAGGTGAGGTGCAAGAGCTGCAATGAAGGTGTATTGCCTCTCAGGCCATAGGATATGCGTGGTCGGTGGAGTACTTTCTCCTTTTGGCGCAAAGAGTTAGTATAGATCCTTGCTAATCATCATTGGCCGCAATATGGCCTTTTGGCGCCCAGCGGTTTTGAGGCGCCTGCGAAGGGCCGGGCCTAAGTTTGGAGTGAAGGCATGGAGAACGAAATTCCGTCCGTAAACCGCGTAGACCAGATTCATAAGTCTCTGGCTCATCTCACGGGTTCCCGCATCAAGGTGCGCGCCAACATGGGCCGCTCCCGCATTGTCGAGCGCACGGGCACCTTGGTCTCCGCCCATCCGTCGCTGTTTATGGTCGAGGTAGAGGAGCGTCGCGGCCGCAAGGCCCGCCAGAGCTACCAGTATGTGGACGTGCTTACCGGCACCGTGGAGCTCTTTGATACCGAGTCCGGCGATCCCCTCTTTGACTTTGTGGGCGAGCAGCAGGCGCAGGAGTAATTTGTAAGCAGCAAGAACCATTGGGGCGGCTGCCAGGGGATACCCTTGGAGCCGCCCTCGCGCAATGGAGGGGCTATGGCTGTCCAGCGTATCGTGGTGCAGGCACCGGCTAAGATCAATCTTTATCTGGGAGTGAGCTGCCAGCGCACGCTTGTGGGATACCATCGCCTCTCCACTCTTATGGGCACGGTGGGTCTTTACGACCAAGTGACCCTCGAGCCCTCAGACAGGCTTTCATTGGCCTGCCGGCCCTCGGTGCGCACCTCTATGGAGAACAATACGGCCTCCATGGCTGCCCTCTTTTTTGCCGAGGCCCTGGATCGTCCCGCAGACGTGGCCATCACCCTCGACAAAACCATTCCCGCCCAAGCCGGCCTTGGCGGCGGCTCTGCCGACGCTGCCGCCGTCTTGCTGGGCCTTTGCGCTGCCTGGGGCATCGATCCTGCCGATCCTCTGGTCCATGCGGTGGCGGCCTCCGTCGGCGCCGACGTCCCCTTCTTCTTGACCGGCGGCCTTGCGCTTATGGGCGGTGCAGGCGAGCAGCTTGAGGAGACCTTCTCGGCAGTGCCGTTCCATGCGGTCCTGGTGCGCCCGAGGGGAGTGGGTGTGAGCACGCCCCGAGCCTATGAGGCCTTTGATGCCCATCCAGAGCCCGCTGCTCCGCTGGAGCCCCTGGTGGACGCCGTCGCTGCCGCCAACGTGGATGCCATGGCCGCAGCCTGTGCCAACAACCTGGAGCCCGCCGCCTTCGGGCTGCTGCCTGCGACCCGCCAGGTGGCGCAGTTTTTATCGGCCCAGCCAGGAGTGTTAAACGCCCTGGTCACAGGCTCGGGAAGCTGCGTGTTTGGGCTTTGCCGCGACGCTGGCGCCGCCGATGTCGCAGCCACCGAGGCCGCCCGTCTTGGCTGGTGGTCTTCGGCTGTGGCTTCCACCCCCTATGGCTGCCGCATCGTCGAGGATGGCTGGCGCGCCCTGCCGTAGGCATCGAGGCGTTTTGCCTGGCAGTCTCAAGTGGCGTGCGTGCCGGTTGTTCTGTCTGGTGAGTTTTGCCCAGAGGCGCAAGTTTAGGCTGCGCGCGGGTCGCCGACGTGTTAGAATTTTCACCCGTTCGGGTTGTGGCTCAGCTTGGTAGAGCGCTGCGTTCGGGACGCAGAAGTCGCTGGTTCAAATCCAGTCAACCCGACCAGTCAATGGCAGCCGGAGGCTCTGTAGGGTCTCCGGCTTTTTTATTCTTCGATACGTGAAGGCTCCATGGGGAGTGCCTTACAGGCCGAGAAACCCTTTGCCATTTGAGCTGCTAGAGCACGGGTGTCCCGTAGTAAGTACAAACAAATGTACGGCAAGAGGCTTCTTTCGGGGACATATTGGCTATAGTGGGTGGTGGTGGCAGGCGTGCATACTTTGGAAGGGGGTTGCAGGATGCCAGAAGATATTTATGGGGGCACATCCTGCGAAAATGGGTCCCTAAGCCGGCTTCTGCCTCATAAAAACCCTCTCTATTCCAGCAAAAGTCCTTTTGACGATCGTCCATGGAACTTCAAAATATTGTTGGTTCCCAAGGCGCCTCTCGCAGCTCCGCTCGAAGTGGAGCGGCCTCAAAACCTCGAAAAGTTTTTGATAGAGCAGCCAGAGGAAGAGCCCTCTAGCGCAGTGACAGATTACGAGATTCTCCAGAAGCGTGCAGGCGAGATCTCCCAATGGCTTTCAGAGCAACGGGCTCTTGTGCAGAGGCAACTGGCTGCGTCGGAGCCCAGGATTTCAGAGGATAGCTCAATCAGGGAGGCGGGCTCTTCTCGGCCAGAGCTAGAGTTTCAAAGCGTAGGGGATACCCTCAAGAGCGTTTCTGCCTCTTTTTACAGTCAACAGGCAGCTCAAGAAGAAGCGCTGAAAGAAGCGGTGCGCAAAGCAGTGGCGAGCGAGCGCCGCGCAGCTAAAGAGCGGGAAGATCGCGCAGTGGACGAAGCTCGGGCAGAGGTGCGCCAAGAGCTTCTTGAGCGCACGCGTACGGCAGAGGCTCAGTATCGGGAAGCCCAACAGGCATTGCAGCGAGCCAAGGCATCTGTGGCAGCCATGACAGAAGAGCTGGAGCAGTTGCGAGGCGCGGGCGATCAGCTGGAGCAAGAGCGTGCAGCCAGAGAGGCACAAGAGCGAGCTCATGCCATTCAGATCTCCGCACTGGAAAACGAAGCCCGAAGACTCAGGGCTTCTTTGGTTCAAGTGGGTCAGGAAGACGAGGTGGATGTCACCCCTGTGGCAGAGCCTTTGGACGTGATCCGCACGCTTCCTACCAATCTCGAAGAATGCGTGAGGCTGTTCGCAGGGCTTCAAGACCGGGTGGAGTTTCTTGAGAGCGCCTATGCGTCTGCCCGCAATTATCGCGGAGGGGACTTGGACCGCTATTGGAGAAGCCTCTTGTCTCTGCACGATGTGCTCTGGCCCCTGCGCGCTACCAATCGTGAGTACGGTGTCGATGTGGCCCGAGAGTTTCGCAATAAAAGCGGGTTCGAATATGCCGCAAACGAGTCTCAGGAGACGCTGGCCATCGAGGAGTGCAGGCGAGCGCGTACCTTTAGGTACCAGGGCAAAGACCAGCTGATGGTCAACCATGTCAAAGTGGGCAACTCGGGCAATATCCAAGAGGGCGCGATGCGCATCTATCTTCTCTACGATGCTGATCGTAAAAAGATTATTGTGGGACATATCGGCAAGCATCTGCCTACCAAAACGGTGCCTGGATCGCTGGGGCGCAAGTAGATCGCAAGAGTTTGAGATGTTGTAGTTCAGGGTTGCCGCGGCGTGTGCCAAGGCACCCAAAAGGGAGCAACGCAGGAAGCTCTTCTTGGCTAGGGGAGGATGTTCGTGGCGCTTTATAACTATCTTGACCATGATGGCCAGGTGCTTGGCACTGCAGCTATGGGACTTATCAGGCAGGCTGCTCAAGAAAATGAACCTTGCGTGCTGCTGGTGCCCTCCTCAACCATTGCGCTCAAAGTACGCAAAGAGCTGGCCGATCTGGGATTGGCGTTCAATATTGATGTTCAGACGCCTCTTGCATGGGCCCAGGGCCTCTGGGCACGGGTGGGTGACGGCAGAAGACCCGCAACTTTAGGCGATGCGCGACTGGCCGCCTGGAAAGCGCTGGGCCTCGAAGCCTCTCGAGGCTATGTGGCCCTCATCGCCAACCTCGCCCAACGAGCGTCTGCGCTGCTGCGAAAGCATGACTATAAGGACGAGTTGCTTTCAGAGCAACAAAAAGAAGCGGTAGCGAACGCCCAGAAGGTGACAGGGCTTCTTGAGTCGCAGCAGCTCATCACCCGCTCCGATCTGTTTGCCGCAATCCCTGCTGCGTTGGGTGAAGATAGCGCGGAGCCTGTGGGCTTTTTGGTGGCTGCTGGCTTCTCGAATATCGATCCATTGACAGCGGGCCTGCTGGGTCAGGTTGCGAATGTGCGCGATCTGCATTATGCCTGCTCTGCACCGGATAATCCTGCAGGGAGCGCCGCTCTCTCCAGCGCTGGCCTAGTAAGTCGCAGCGCCAATCAGGCAGGAGCTCAAGTAGGGGCTCTGCAAGAGGTGCCAGGTCGTGTGGCCCTTGATTTGCGCACTCCAGAGCTTGCCCGACTGGTTCACAATGCCTTTGGCGAAGAAGGCCCCTGCATGGATCCCCAGGGCTCAGTCGTGTTGCTAGAGGCAGCGGGTCCCGAGGCAGAAGCAGAGCTTATGGCTCATGCGTTAGTAGAAGTTGCCGATGAGGGCGCAGATCATGTGCTGGCAATTACCCAAGATGTTGAGCGTCTTTGGGACCAGCTGTCTTCAAAACTTGCTGCCCGCGGCCTCGGCGTGCGAGCGTCATGGGTTGCCCCCGCCGCTCAAAACAAAGCCGTCAAAATCTTTTTGGGATTCTGCACACAGGTAAGTCACCTCATAGCACTCAAAGACCAATGGCAATGGGCTCAAAAGAAAGAGTCTTCCTCAGTGGATGAAGAAGCGGCTCGCCTATTGGAAGAGTCGGCTGAAGCCGATAGACGCTGGTGGCCTCCTCGAGACATTGTGGACTTCTTGCTCTCTTCGTTTTCCGGTGTAGATCAAACCGAGTCCTACAAAGCAGATCAAGTCTGGCGTGGTTTGCGCACGCTGGCTCCTGCCCAAGTCTTGGAAGACCTCCATACGCTGGCCGCCCACAATCCTCCGCTGGAAGCCGCGCTCAAAGCTCTTGGAGAGAATGATTGGGTGCACGCAGCTGCAGCGATGCAGGCCAATGCGAAGAAAGCCAAACAGCCCGAGGTATTTTCTGCCCTTGGCTTGGTGGCCCAGGCAGCCTATGAGCTAGAAATTGCAGACATCGTCCCTGATGATCCTCAGGCTCATGCAGCGCTCATCCTGTCGCTCTTAGAGGTGAAAAGCCTTCCCTGCTCCTTTGAGCGTGGCGTGTTTGAGGGGGATGTTCGTTGCCGAGTAGAGATGATCAATCCAGCTGCCGCTGAAGCTTGGGCCCCTCAATCTGTAGAGACGGTGCTTTGGAGTGGGCAGACGTCTGCCGAGAATCCCGTATCGTCTCCTCGCGGAGCTCTGCCTGAGTTGTTGGCTCTTCTCGGCATGCCCGAAGGTGTGGCTCCTGATGAGGTGGTGAGGTCGCAAGCGTTTGCCATCTGGGCCATTCCTACCCACCGCCTGCTAATCGAGAGAAGCCTTAGAGATGCCGAGGCCACGCCTACTCATCCTTCTCCGGCGCTCTCAGAGCTTCTGTCGCTTTATAAGGAGAAGCCAACGCCGGTAAAGCGCGGAGAGGATCTTGTGGCGGCCAATCTGTCGCTCAACGGTTTTGAGCCGGAGCCGAGCCTGGTGGAGGACTCTTCGGGACCCGAGTTGCTCAAAGGCGAGACCTTGGAATTGGCACTCAAGAAGCGCGGGCAGCAAACCGATGTGCCTGTGCTTTCTCCTACTGCGCTTGAACATTATATGGCGTGTCCTAGGCGATGGTTCTTCGAGTATGGACTGCCTACCAATACATTGGATGCAGAGTTCTCTCCGCTGGAAAAGGGCAATTTGGTTCATAAGACCTTGGAGCGAGCAGTCCGTTCGGTGGTGCAGGAGGGCATCAAAGACGAGAAATCTATGATCGAAACCCTTAAGCATTGTTTTGCTGAGGCGGTCGCAGAGGGGATGCTGGGCGAGTCTGACAACACTATGCCCATCCCACACAGCTATGCAGAAGAGCAGGATCTGACCTCCACTGAGACCAATCTTGAGAAGCTCGTGACAGATGAATGGCTCTTCTTTGAGGGCTTTGTCCCTCAGGCCTTTGAATACAGGTTTGGCTTTGAAGATCAGGCCATTACCTACGGAGGAGCTCGTTTTCGCGGATACATCGACCGCATCGATGTGGATGCTGAGGGGCATGCATTAGTAATTGACTACAAGAGCAGCTCTGCTGCCGGCAAGTATCTTTTGCCTTCAAGGAAAAAGGACGCTCCTCCCATAGCTTTGGAAGACTGGCAGCCTCGATACATTCAGGCATTTCTCTATGCTTCGGTCATAAAACAACTCTTCCCTGAGCTTGCTGCCGTAGGTGGCCTTTATCTCATGACGGGGTCAAAGCCGGGACAAGAGGGCATGGCAGATATGGATCTAGTGAGATCCTCTCTGCATCCAATGTCAGAGGGCAGCCGTGCTCGCATGAATCCCAGATCCCTTTCTGCGACCTTTGATGAGGTGCTTGATCGAGCTGAAGAATGTGCTGCTCAAGCCATCAACGGCATGTTTGCTGGCGATGTATATGCCAGGCCTGTTGATAGCGAAGCCTGTAAGAATTGCCCGGTGCTCGGCTGCGATAAGAGGAAATAACTATGCCCACGCTTGATAAAGCCCAGCGATCCATTGTGGATACCCTCGACAAAGGTCTCTTCGTAGAAGCGGGCGCCGGATCTGGCAAGACATTTACACTGGTGCAGCGATTGGTTCATGCGCTTACTCCTGATCCAGAAACGGGAAGGGCTTATCTAGATGATCTGGACCAGGTGCTCATCATCACGTTCACCAATAAGGCGGCTTCTGAGATTCGCGAACGCGTTCGCGAAGAATTTGTTGCGCGGGGGATGCATCAAGCGGCTTTTGAAGTAGATCGAGCATGGATCTCCACGATCCATGGCATGTGCGAGCGCATCTTGCGGGAGAGTTCGCTTGAAGCCGGCATAGACCCCAATTTCGAGGTAGTCCAAACACATGAGCAGAGCTACCTGCTCTCGCGGGCTGCGAGCGATGTTGCAAGTGCCACTCGTTCTGATCCGGAGTTTGCAGAGCTTTACAGGCTTTACGGCAGCGCTATGAATACTGCTTCAGAAGAAGGCGTTGCTGATGAGTCTAGATTCGGCGGTAACAAAACACCTTCTGCGCTCGAGATGGCGCTCGCTATTGCAGAGCTCGCGGCTTCTTCTCCTGAAGACTTCTCTGGTATTCGTTTTCCTGGAGAGGCGCCTTCTCCCCGTTATCTTGTGACTCAGTGCTCTTTGGCACTACAGGATCTGCTGGCTGTATGGAAGCCTAAAAAAGGTAGTAAAGGCATTGAAAAGCTACCTTTAATGAATCGGTTGGTTGACACATTAGATTTGTTGGCTGATAAAGCAACAATTAGTCCTGAAGACCTATTTGATGTAGTTAAGCAATTCCAAGATATCAATTTAACCGGCGCTCATTGTAAAGAGGAGGCTTCAGTTCCTTTCTTGCTATTTAGAGGTACTTTAGGCGATGCGCTTATGCAGGCGGTCTATGAGCCATTGCGCGAACAGGAAGAAAACCTCTTAAAACTTGCACAGCTTATTGGCGGACGATATAACCAACTTAAGGTGGAACGTGGCGTTGTAGATAATAGCGATCTGCTTTCTCTTGCACTTAGAGCCCTTGAGAAAAATCCAGTTATCGCCAAGCGTTATGCCAATAGATTCCGACTTGTGATGGTTGATGAGTCACAGGACACAGACCCTCAGCAACTCAAAATAGTACGACTTCTCGCAGGTGGAGATGGTCATATTTGCTATGTGGGTGACGGGCAACAGTCTATCTATGGATTCCGAGGAGCTGACGTCGAAGAATATCGACGGGTTCGAGATAAGTCTTTAGATCGTTTGGTGCGCATGAACCATAACTATCGAAGTCATGACGATATACTTCGTTTTGTAAAGCGTTCATTAGGGGATTCTGGAATCCTAGATGGATTCATGGATTTGGAAGCCTTCGATGAAAGGGAAGACGGCTATCCCCCTGCGGAAGAGCCTCGTGTGGTGATAGAACAAACAGCTAGTTACGGGGCAAACAAGAGTCTTGCGATAAAGTCGGTAGCAGATCAGATAGCAAACCGATTCCAGATTCTTCATAAGCAGGGCGTCCCCGTAGGTTCCATGGTGCTTTTATTGCGCGGGCTTAATGATGTGGACATTTATATCAAGTCTCTGCGAGAGCATGGCTTGGAGGCCTTGGTAACTGCTGGTTCTTCTTTTTCCCGATCTCTTGAAGTCCACGTCATTCAAGCTCTTTTATGGACTTTGGCTAATCCTCGCGATAGCTATAGGGGAACGCTGCCTCTATTGCAGAGCCCTATGTTTGATTTGAGCGACGAGGATCTCCTGTTTTTATCGAAGGGGGGACGTGCCAAAGGTTTTGCCGATGCCCTACTTACCCCAGCTCCAGATATAGAACGAGTATTAGGCAGGACCCCTTCTCCACGCTTGATGAACGCAATTGCAGTATTGCAAAAAGCCAGAGAGACCATGGCTTCAAAGCCTGTATCTCAAACAGTAAAAGACGTGTGTGAGCAATCTGGATGGTTGGCTCGTTTGGGCCACGAAGGCCCTCAGGGCCTCGCAAGACAGGCGAACCTTCTGGAATGCGTACGTTGCATAAATGAGATCATAGATAAGCGAGGCCTTGGCTACAGTCGTGCTCCAAAAGTCTTCTCAGATTGGTTGAGCGTAGCGAAGAAAGGTCCTTCAACCCTCTCTACTGAGAATGCCGATGCGGTCCAGATAATGACCATTCATGCTTCGAAGGGCCTAGAGTTTCCCGTAGTGGCAGTCGCCGAGGCCTTTGATGACAGTTCAGACGCTAAAGGAAAACGTCTGTTATCCTGCTCAAGCCAAGGAATACATAGTCTCGCATTAAGCTATGATCCAAAAACTTTAAGCAAACTTACTGGTCTCGATGAGGGAGTTATCAGTAAAGCAAAGAATTGGGCCGAAGGCGATCTTGCAAAGGCTGATTATGAAAAAGATCAGGTAAAGACCGGTCTTGATTGGCGTCTAAATCTAGAAGAGATTAAAAAAGATGCGGATCGCCAGGAAGCTGCACGCCTACTTTATGTAGCCCTTACGCGTGCTCGGGAGGCACTGGTTATAGGTATAAATACTAATATGAATAAGAACGGTATCACTCCTAAGCTAGCGGCCTACTATTTGTCTTCGCTGGTAGGCGAAGTGCCAAAAGAGCTAGGCGTGACTCGATTTGACTATGGCGGTCAAGAGGAGGGTGTAGTTGAGACTGTAGTAATAGAAAAAAAAGATACTGATGATGAGCCGGAGGTAGAAGAGGCGCCGGTTGTCCAGCGTTTTGCTATGTACGAAACCCCTAAACCTGCAGCGCCTCTCCGTCGCTGGAAGCCCAGCGATGATATTCATAGCTACACTTCTGACCGCCATCAAGCAGAGGCTCTGGAGGCATTGGCTGCAGAAGACGACGTGCAAAACATGCAGGAATCCTATATTCCCTGGACTCCTCCTCAAAGTACGGGGGAAGATCCGCTGCGCTTCGGCGATGCATTCCATGAGCTAGCGCGCGTGGCTGCCGCTCTGCGAGCAAAGCCTTCTATGCAGCGCATTGAGGCGATAGCAAAGAGCCGAGAATTAAACGAGGTGGGGGTGAAGCGTTTATCGGCTGCGCTTGATAACTGGCTTGCAAGCCCACTCTGTAAAGAGGCTTTTAGGTATCCCATTATCCAAGGGGAAACCCCATTCTTCTCGGCAGAAGGAAGTGAAGAGTATCTAGCTGCCAAAGAAGACCGAGCAGGGTACCTCACTGGTTCTATCGACTTGCTGTGTACCGATGGCTCTGGACAAGCGCTAGTGGTGGATTACAAGACGGGAGAGAGCGGGCTGAGCGAACATGAAGCCCGAGAGCTTCATGAGATGCAGGCTCGATACTATGCTCATGTGCTTATGAAGCAAGGTTTTGAACGAGTAGAGGCAGCCTTTGTGCTGGTTGAGAACATAGGCCCAGATGGTCCTCTGACTGTAAGGTTCATTTTTGAAGGTGAGCCTCCAAAACTCGGGGTGATCAAAGAACAGTCTCAAGAGGAGAGATAGCAAGCAGGTACCCTTTGATGAAGAGAGCTTCGTCAAAGGGTGCTTGCGTGCCAGGAACCAAGCTGGTGTAACGGCTGAAGGTCTCTTGGTTTTGGATGCTTTGTGAACCTCTGTATTCAGAGTAGAACATGCGTTCGGTTAGGTATCCTAATAACACGTTACCTATCTAAGGAGAGGCAATGACCCAAAATCGCGATCAGTTTTGGCAAGTATTCAATACTCCTTGGGGGCCTGTGACTGCTGTGGGAGCCGATAAGCTCGTGGCAGTACTTCTTAGGGAACCTTCTGATCAAGAGAAGGGCACATTGGGTCAAGAGGCCACTAAGGCGCAGCAGCTTGATGGCAATGGTGAACCTATAACTTTCGGTGGATTTGAGGCCTGGCTTGATGCTTATATCCAAGGGGAGAATCCGTCGTCGGCTTCCGTGGAAGTGGAATGGCCAGAAGATGCAACGCCCTTCTGTTTGTGGGTGTGGCAGTCGTTAGCCAACGTTCCTCAAGGTACCACCATTACTTATGGAGAGCTTGCCCGCAAATGGGAGCAGGAGCGCGGTGGGCGAATGGCTGCTCAAGCGGTAGGGGGAGCATTGCGGCGAAATCCGCTGCCGTTGGTGTATCCCTGTCATCGTGTGCTGGGCTCCAATGGCGCAATTACTGGTTATGCAGGTGGCACTACTTTCAAGCACGATTTGCTGGCTCATGAAAATGCGCTCGATCATGTGAGGCCTTCTGAGAGATAGGGCTGCTTGAAGCTAGGTTTTCGCAACGTTCATTGAAAGCGATTAAGAACTTTAAGACTTTCAAAAACGTCAGGCTAATGTCACGAAGATCCATGGAAGCTAAAAGTTTATTTTGCGAGGATACTCAAGGCTGTCTATACCAGTCCTGCTTGTAGATACTCTTTGCAGAGAGGCTCCATCCTATGCTCCATGCGTTTTCGGGTCCATTCCGAATGGCTATCACCCTGTGGCCCTTTATATCCGCTCTTCTCACTATCCCGGTTTTGGCGCTTATCTACCATCGTTGTGGTCGGATTACCCTCTCTGCCTTGGTGTGGAGTTATCTCGCAGTGCTTTATGCATTGGGTCTGGGTTGCTTTACGCTCTACCCCATGCCTGAGGGCACTTCTGGTCTAGGTATAACCTATGGCGTCGCCCCTCAGCTCAATCCCTTTGCCTTTATTGGAGATATCCAAAAAGACGGAGTAAGAGCCGTCTTCCAAATTGTGGCCAATGTGGCCTTGTTTGTGCCATTGGGCTACATGCTTGGCCGAGGATTGCAGTGGAAGTGGCACAAGGTGCTTTTTGCTGGCTTTGCAGTGTCTTTACTTATTGAAACGGCGCAGCTTACCGGCTTCTTTGGCCTCTATCCCTATGCCTATCGCACTTTTGATGTGGATGACCTTATGTCAAATACGCGAGGTGCTTTAGTTGGCTTAGGTTGTGCTTGCCTAGTGGGGGTAATTCGTCCGAAATCCGCCTATGAAGTACCACCTATTGCCTATCACCCCAGTTTTGTGCGCCGGTGCATAGCGGCCATCATCGATTTTGGTCTTTGCGAGCTGTGCTCTCTTTTGGTAGTGGGCTTCTATGCTGCCTTGATTTTATTACTCGAACGTCACGGCTTGGTAGAAATGCTAGGAACTCAGCCGCAGCTCAACTTGGCCGGCGCTGGAATAGTTTTCCCATTGGCTAAAGCAGACGATATGGCTTGGATTACTTTCTGGATCTGTCTTGTCATCTTTGAATTATTGGTGCCGGCGACACGCGGGGGCTCAACCCTTGGCGGTTCTTTTATCCGTATGAGTTGTGAGACTAAAAAGCGCAGAGGCGCTATGCGTGCGCTTTTTTACGGGCTGCGCTTCGGCGTGTTCTTTTGTGTGTTTGCACCTTCGATTTTTGAGGGAGCAGCTCTGTGGGTCCCATCGGTCTGCGTGCTTGCGTACCCCTTCTGCCATGGCATGCCATACGATCTTCTGCCAGGTAGTCCCCAGATACCAGAAGGCAAACAAGGGGTATAGCTTCCCTCGTTAACAGAGATGTATCGATGCGTTCGAAGACAATCGGCCCTTGAATGGATCGGTGCGAGAAGGAGCTTAAATGTTTAAGGACGCTGTCGAACGCATTCCATTTCCCATATGCGGAGTGGCTCTTGGCACCATAGCCCTTGGCAACCTGCTTAATGGATATATTCCTGGTATCCGTTATGTGGGGGCGATACTGGCTGCTTTAATGCTGGCATTGTTGGTGGCCAAGTGTGTGATGGTATCCGACTTCTTCCATGAGAATATGGAAAACCCCATTTCTGCATCGGTGTCTGGCACATTCCCCATGACAATCATGCAGCTTATGGCAGTGGCGGTTCCTTGGTGGGGCCCTGTGGCAACAGTTATTTGGGGCGCCGCAGTTGGCGCACATGTAGCTCTTATCGCTTTCTTCACCTGGCGCTTTGTGGCCCACTTCCAGCTTGACCAGGTATTTGCGACGTGGTTCATCGCTTATGTGGGTCTCGCAGTGGCTTCAGTAACCGCTCCTGCGTTTGGTTTCATCGCTTTTGGTGAAGGCGTGTTCTGGTTTGCGCTGATCGCTCTGCTGGTGTTGGTGGTGCTGGTTACTGTCAGCTATCTGGCACGCCGTGGCCGTCCGGAAGCCACACTGCCCCTGATCTGCATCTATGCAGCCCCTTTCAATCTTTGCATCGTGGGTGCAATTAATTCCGCTCCTTCTGCAAGCCTTCCTCTATTGGTGGCCCTTTGGGGCGTAGCCTGCCTGATGTACGTAATCGCTGCGGTCAATGCAGTGCTTTGCTTGCGTCGTCAGTTCTATCCCAGCTTTGCTGCCTTTACCTTTCCCTTTGTGATCGCTGCTATGGCCAGCCAGCTGTTGGCAGGAGAGCTCGCGCTCTCCGGTAACGCATTTGCACCCATGGAAGTCATTGCAGTGATTCAGACCATCATCGCAACGGCCCTGGTGGTCTATGTGATCTCTCGTTACGTGGTCTTTGTGGCAACGCCTACTGTGGTTCATGCAGTGGAGGAAGAGGCCTGGGACGAGGTTTCTCTTACGGATGTGCCTGAAGAAGAGAGCCTCATCGGCTATCCTCGCGATGTAGCTAAGGAAGCTGAGCGCGAGCTTCATGAGGACGACATGGCTGTCTAAGAATGATGCTAGTAGTCCTTCGGAATGACTGAGACGCATAGAGACCTCCTAGGCAATGAGAGAATCACCTAGGAGGTCTCGTTGTAATACGGCCTTAGAGGGCTATTCGGATGAGTGCTACTCGCTATCGGTTGCGGGGATCACTTCAGACTCACGAGAAACGAGACCTTGGGAGGCCACATTGCGACGACCGGTCTCAGTCCACAGGGGATCCTCGTCGGGCTTGGAGCCAGGCTCGCAGTGAACCAGCTGGCTTAGACAATGGCGGGCAACGATGACGCCCAGCACCATCAAAAGCACAGCGAAAACAAGCTGAAGTCCCTTGGTGGCAAGAGTGGCGAAGCTTGCATCGGCGGCAAGAGCGGTGACGCAGCCCCACACAGAGAACCCCAAGCTGGTGAAAGTGCATACCAGCAGGAATGCGACGGGCACATAGAGCATCCAGCCTTTACGGCCAGTGGCCTTACAAAAGACGGCCAGGCAGATCATTGTCATGCCGCCCAAGAGCTGGTTGGAGGCGCCGAAGAGGGGCCAGATGTTGAGGTATCCGCCAAAGGTGAGCGCCAAACCAAAAGCGAGAGTGAGGAAGGTGGAGAACCAGACATTGGTCACTACGCGTCCAGCCAGAGAAGTGGGGGCAGCAACCTCGCCGCTCTCCTTGTCCTCGAAGAAGAATTCCTGGAAGGAGGTACGGGCGATACGGGCCACTGCATCAAGAGAGGTAAGAGCCAGCGCAGAGACGTTCATGGTCATAAAAACAGTGGCTACGGTGTTGTCGAAGCCCATAGCGGTCATACCGCGAGCAATGCCTGCGGCAAAGATCTGAAAGGGGGTGCTTGCGACACCTGCATTGAGAGCACCGGTACCGGCAGTGTTCATGTCGCCAAACACGATGCCGGCCACTACGATGGCCAACACGCCCACAAAAGACTCGACGACCATGGCACCAAAGCCTACAGGGAGGGCATCGGTCTCGCTGGAGAGCTGCTTGGAAGAAGTGTTAGAGGAGACCAGGCTGTGGAAGCCAGAGAGTGCGCCACAGGCTACAGAGACAAAAAGTACGGGGAAGATGTAGTTGCCATTCTCGGCAAGCTTGTCGAAGGTAGCGGCGTCTACGATCATGGGTGCAGTCATGGCGGCTTGACCGTTGAAGGCAAGCACTGCGATGCCAGCAACTGCACAAAGGATCATGGCCATCATCATGATGACGGTAAGATAGTCGCGAGGCTGCTTGAGCGTCTGGATGGGCATGGCGGCTGCAAAGACCAGATAGACCATTACTACGGCTACCCAGCCCACGGTGTTGAGGTAGATGGGCATAGCCATACCAGCGGCGAACATACCAAGGATAAGGGCACAGCCAAGAGCGAACTGCTTGACGCCAGTGAGGGAGAAGCGACGGCACACCCAACCGAAGGCGATGGCTACAAAGGTGAAGAGCACAGAGATGGTGCCTGCAACGCCGCCAGCATAGGAGCGGGTGAAGTCGACAAGGCCGTCAGGGCCATCGACAGTGGCAAAGGTGCCGGCCACCATAGAGGTGAAGGCGGCAATGACGATGATGCAGAAGAGCCAGGAGAACAGAAGGAAGAGGCGACGGCCTGTGCGACCAACGTATTTCTCTAGCAATTGAGCCAGCGATTTGCCGTTGTTCTTCATGGATGCATAGAGGGCGCCAAAGTCATGGACTGCGCCCATGAACACGCCGCCTACCAGCACCCAAAGAAGCACGGGGAGCCAGCCAAACATCATGGCCACGATGGTGCCCGTAACCGGCCCTGCGCCGCAGATCGAACTAAATTGATGGGCAAAGGCGGTGAAACGAGAGGCCGGAGTATAGGACTGCCCGTCCTCCATGCGGCGTGCGGGGGTGAGGGCGTCGGGATCTACGCCCCAGGTGTGCGCGAGCCATCGGCCATAGAGCAGATAGCCGGCAGCCAACACTACCGCTACTAAAACTACGAGTACTAATCCGTTCATAAGAAAAACCAACCCTTTCTAAACGCGGTGAGATGCGCCCGGTTCCGCTGTGGGTGGCCATGAAAAAAGCCGCCCGGTGATACCCAGCGGCTTATAACATTCGTACTCAGTGAAAGCCGCCCCAGATGAGCCCGGGGCGAACTTGCTGCACCCCGAGCTAGCAAATAATTAGGTTGCTAAGAATGAGGGCGGCAGCTACGAACATGGGCGTTACTCCTTAACCAAGGCTCCTCGCAAATGACCCGTTGTCATAGGCGGGTGTGCGCCTTTGCTTAGGTAGGCATTGTGCGCACCTTAGGGCGAGGGATAAAGAGGGGAGGAGAATCGTTAATAAAAATGAAATGAATAAGAAGCCTTGAAGAAAAGCAGTCCTGTTGATGGAGTGATGTGCAGAATTATTTCAGGGGACTGGTGGTGTGTTTGTGATTTCAATGAATGGCGCTTATACTCTTCCGAGTAATTCGTTTGACTCACCTGCCGCTGACTTTTAAGAGATGTGCGGCTCACTATCTAGGAGGTCCCCATGTTAGGTGGTTTGGGTCCGGCAGAGCTCATCATTATCCTCGTCATCGTTCTGGTCATCTTCGGGCCCAAAAACCTTCCCAAGCTCGGCGCTTCTTTGGGCAAGACCGTCAAGAACATCCGCGAGGGCATGGAGAGCGAAGACTCCAAAGACGCCAAAGATCCCAAGAAGATCGAGGCGGAGGATGTCGACATAGTGGATGAGGACAAGGACGACCAGGAGTAACTGGCTCTTTGTTTTGTTCACACAGGCCTGAGCGCCCTTTAGTGCATTATCTTGAGAAGACGGGGAATCTCTGAAGAGGCCCCCGTCTTCTTATGGCCCGAGTATCATAGGGCCTTGGGTAACCAGCGTTGCCCCTATGTGTTGTGTCTTACTAAGGAAAGGTTTTGCCCGTGGCTACTTCTCAGGTCCAGCTCACTCCCGAAGGCCGTCAGAAACTCGTAGATGAGCTTGCGTGGCGCGAAGGAGAACATGCCAAGGAGATCACTGAGGCTATCAAGACGGCCAAAGACTTTGGCGACCTCTCCGAGAACGCAGAGTATGACGCTGCAAAGGAGGAGCAGGCCCGCAATGAGGCTCGTTGCAATGAGATTCGCCAGATTCTCGCCAACGCCATAACCATCGAGTCTTCTGCACTGGGCGACATGGTGTCTATCGGCTCCAAGGTCACCGTCCTTGACAAGGATTCAGGCAAAACGCTCACCCTGGCTATCGTAGGCACCACAGAGACCAATTCGTTGGAGCACAAGATCTCAACGGAGTCCCCGGTAGGGGCCGCCCTTCTCGGCCACTCCAAAGGCGAGATCGTTACTGTCACCTCTCCCAACGGTATGACCAGGACTTATCAGATCGAGGATATCGAGCGCCTCTAATCTGGTAGCAATTCATAGCTGTGAGCGTCCTGTCTTGGGAATACCTGGGGCAGGCGCTTTGCGTTAATGGCACCTCACTAATCCCTCCATCATCAAGGAGCACCCATGGCTGAGAATACGGACACCCAAACCACCACCGACGAGCGCACGCTGCGCCGTGCCAAGCGCCAGGCCATGCTGGATGCGGGGGTAAGCCCCTATCCGTCGCACTTTGAGCCCACCGCGTTCTCCGCAGATCTTGAAGTGCGTTACAAGGACTTGCCCGACGGCGAGTTCACCGACGATGTAGTGACTATGGCTGGCCGCGTGCGCGCCATTCGCAACCAGGGCAAGATCGCCTTCTTGAGCTTGCAGGACCGCCAAGGTCAGATCCAGCTGTTCTTCCGCGTCAACAACCTCTCCGAGTCAGACTGGGAGCTGCTCAAGACGGTGGACTTGGGCGATATCATCGGAGTTACCGGGCCGGTGATGCGCTCCCGCCGCGGCCAGCTCTCTGTGGCGCCCCACAGCCTGGTGATGCTTTCCAAGGCCCTGCGTCCCTTGCCTGAGAAGTTCCACGGCCTCTCGGATAAAGAGACGCGCTATCGTCAGCGCTACGCCGACATGATCGTGAACCCTGACGTGCTGGAGACCTTCAAGAAGCGCTCTCGCATGATCGCTGCAGTGAGGCGCTATATGGACGGCGAGGGTTACTACGAGGTGGAGACCCCCATCCTGCAGTACACCCTGGGCGGCGCCAATGCCCGTCCCTTCATCACCCATCACAATGCGCTGGACATGGACTTCTACCTGCGCATCGCCACTGAGCTGCATTTGAAGCGCCTCATCGTGGGCGGTATGGACCGCGTCTACGAGATCGGCCGCCAGTTTAGGAACGAGGGCATGGACCAAACCCATAACCCCGAGTTCACCACGCTGGAAGCCTATCGCGCCTATAGCGACATCGAGGGCATGAAGGAGCTGGCTGAGGGCATCTTCAAGGCTGCCTGCCATGAGGTCTGCGACAGCGAGCAGATCGTCTACCAGGGTACCCCGGTCGATCTTTCTGGCACCTGGCGCTCGGCTACCATGGCCGAGCTGGTAAGCGAGGTGTGCGGACGCGAACTCTCCATCGACAGCTCTTTAGAAGAGCTTCGTGCCGAGAATGACAAACACTCCTTGGCCTGGGAGCCTTCGTGGGGTGCAGGCAAACTGTTGTTCAACCTCTATGACGAGTTGGTAGAGCAGACTATCGTGAACCCCACCTTTGTCTGCGACTATCCCGTCGAGGTGTCGCCTCTGGCCAAGCGCAAGCCTTCCGATCCCCGGCTGACGGACCGCTTCGAGCTGGTGATTTGCGGTCACGAGTATGCGAATGCCTTTACCGAGCTCAACGACCCGGTAGATCAGGAGTCTCGCTTCGCCGACCAAGTAGCTGCCAAGGCAGCCGGCGACGACGAGGCTATGGAATACGACCACGACTACGTCCGTGCCCTTGAGTACGGCATGCCGCCCACCGGCGGCATTGGTATCGGTATGGACCGCATGGCCATGCTGCTATGCGACCAACCCTCCATCCGCGACGTGCTGCCCTTCCCGCACATGCGGCCGGAGATTTTCGACTAAAAGGAGGCCCGACCTCTATGTTTGACAAATTCACTGAGAAGGCCCGCAAGGTCATGAGCCTCGCTCAAGACGAGGCGCGCGAGCTGGGCCAAATGTATGTGGGCACCGAGCATCTGTTGCTCGGCCTCATCAAAGAGGGCGACGGCATCGCCGCCCAGGCCATGGCAGGTTTGGATGTGTCCTATGACGAGACCATGGCCATCGTGCGCGAGATTACCCGCCGCGAAGCCGAGCCTGTGCCCGGCGGCCATATCCCCTTCACCCCTCGCGCCAAGCGCGTGCTTGAGGGCGCCTATCGCGAGACCATCTCTCGCGGCCAAACCTATATTTCCACTGAGCACCTGCTGTTGGGCATCGTGCGCGAAGGCAACGGCGTGGCTATGGAGGCCCTCTCTCGCATGGGCGTCTCCGGCGACGCCGTGCGCAACGCCGTCAACAGCCTCATGAACGAGAATTCCGATCCCCGCAGCCGCCCTGCCATGGCAGATGTGCGTACGGGGCCTGACATCATGGGAGGCCCCTCCAGCGTGGACGGCTCCATGCTTGAAGAGTATGGCCGCAACCTCACCAAGTCTGCCCAGGAGGGCAAGCTCGACCCGGTCATTGGTCGCGACTCCGAGGTAGAGCGTGTTATGCAGGTGCTGGCACGCCGCCAAAAGAACAACCCGCTCATCCTGGGCGATCCCGGTGTTGGCAAGACTGCCATTGCCGAGGGGCTCGCTCAGCTCATCGCCAACGGCGCGGTGCCCGAGGTGTTGCGCAACAAGCAAATCTGGACGCTGGACATGGCTGCGCTGGTGGCCGGCTCCAAGTACCGCGGCGAGTTCGAAGAGCGCCTTAAGAACGTGGTGAACGAGGTCATGGAGTCTCAGGACGACATCCTGTTCATCGATGAGATCCATACCCTCATCGGCGCCGGCTCTGCCGAAGGCTCCATCGATGCCGCCTCCATCTTGAAGCCGCCCCTGTCCCGTGGGGAGATCCAGGTCATCGGCGCCACCACCATCGATGAATATCGCAAGCATATCGAGAAGGACTCCGCCTTCGAGCGCCGCTTCCAGCCGGTCTACATCAACGAGCCCTCCGTGGCAGACACGGTGGTGATCCTCGAGGGGCTGCGCGAGCGCTATGAGAAGCACCATCATGTGCATTATACCGACGAGGCTCTGACCTCGGCCGCCGTGCTCTCCAGCCGCTACATCCAAGACCGCTTCCTGCCCGACAAGGCCATCGACGTCATCGATGAGGCCGGCGCTCGCACCCGCGTGCACCGCGTGGTGGTGCCCGAGGAGATCCTGGCCTGCGACGCCGAGCTGGCCCGCATCAAAGAAGAGAAGGCTGCTGCCGCCAAGGCTCAGGAGTTCGAACAGGCCGCCCTTCTCCGCGACAAGGAGAAGGAGCTTGGCAAGCGTCGCGAGCAGCTGGAAGAGAAATGGCACGAGGAGCTCGACTCGGTCTGCGTCGAGGTGGGCGCACAAGACATCGCCGACGTGGTGAGCTTCATCACCGGCGTGCCGGTTTCCAACCTCACCGAGGAAGAGGCCTCCAAGCTTCTTCGTGCCGAGAAGGTCCTCCATGAGCGGGTGATAGGTCAGGAGGAGGCCGTGTCCTCCGTGGCTCGCGCCATCCGCCGCAGCCGCTCGCCTCTCAAAGACCCGCGCCGTCCTGGCGGCTCCTTCATCTTCCTAGGCCCCTCCGGCGTGGGCAAGACAGAGCTCGCCAAGTCCCTGGCGCAATTCCTTTTCGGCAGTGAAGACGCGCTGATCACCTTCGACATGAGCGAGTTCATGGAGAAGTTCGCCGTCTCCAAGCTGGTGGGTGCGCCTCCGGGATACGTGGGCTATGACGAGGGCGGCGAGCTCACCAAGGCCGTGCGTCGCAAGCCGTACTCGGTGGTGCTGTTCGACGAGATCGAGAAGGCGCATCCCGACGTCTTCAACATCTTGCTGCAGATCTTGGACGAGGGTCGCCTTACCGACGGCCAAGGCCGCAAGGTGGACTTCTCGAACACCGTCATCATCATGACCAGCAACATCGGCGCCCGCGAGATCGCCACTACTGCGCCCATGGGCTTTGGCAACAACGCCGGGCTCTCCGACACGGACATCAAGCAGAGGGTGACCGCAGAGCTCAAGCGCCAGTTCCGCCCGGAGTTCCTGAACCGCGTGGACGAGATCGTGGTCTTCAAATCGCTCTCCAAAGAGCAGCTGCGCGACATCGTCAATCTCATGGTGGCCGACCTTCGCCGGCGCTTGGTGATGGAAGGAATGTCCATCGAACTCACCGATGCCGCCCGCGACTTCGTGGCCCAAGAGGGCACCGATGCCGTCTACGGCGCCCGTCCTTTGCGCCGCGCCATCCAGACCCTCATTGAGGATCCTTTGGCCGAGGAGCTTTTAGAGGGAGGCTGGTCGGCAGGGGAGATCGTCCTGGTGGACTTTGATGAAGAGGGCCACAAGCTCTCCTTCACCCACGGCACCGGCGACATCCCTGCCCCCGAGCTTTCGGCAGGCCCCAAGAGCCTGCCTTCGGGCCCCTCTTCTTCTCGTCGAGGTCCCATCGCCGCGGGTACCGGCTCTGCTGAGGCCGGCGCCTAAGCCTAAGGCCTTCCAAGCGCTCGCCTGTGTGGGGCGAGCGCTTTTTTCTTTATGGTCGCGGGCCGCTAAGAGGCTCCGGCTTTGCTAGGGTAAGAACAGCGCCGAGGGCGAAGGCTGCCGGCGGGCGGCCATAGGCAGAAGAGGGTGAGTTATGGGCGAGCATCAAGAAACGCAATCCCTAGACCAACGCATGGAGCGCGCCATGCGAGAAACGGCCCCTGGCACCGCTCTGAGACGCGCGCTCGACATGATCATCGCCGGTCGCTTGGGCGCCCTTATCTGCGTGGGCGATCAAGAGGCGGTGCTTGCGGCAGGAAACGACGGCTTCCCGCTCAACATCTCCTTTACGGCCAACCGCCTTTTCGAGCTATCGAAGATGGACGGCGCCATTGTCATCGATCGCGACCTCACCCAAATCTTAAGGGCCAATTTCCACTTGAACCCCGACCCTTCGCTGCCCACCAGCGAGACGGGCATGCGCCACCGTACCGCAGCCCGCATGAGCTTGCTCACCAATGCCATGGTGATCTCGGTCTCCGAGCGCCGGCAGGTGGTCAACGTGTTTTTAGGAGGCCGCTCCTTCGAGATCAAGACCGTGGCAGAGCTCATGACCATGGTCAACCAGCTGCTGGTGACCCTTCAAACCACGCGCCAGTCGCTTGACCGCAACCTGTTGCGCCTGACCACCCTTGAGCTGGACAACTACGTCACCCTGGCAGACATCTCCAAGATCTTCTTCTACTTCGAGGTGCTCATGGTGGCCACAGAAGAGCTGGACGACCTCATCGACCAGCTAGGCACCGAGGGCCGCACCATCGCCATGCAGCGCGAGCAGCTGGTGGGCGATATGGATGAGGAATACACCCTCATGATCCGCGACTACGCCCACGACTCCTCCGAGGAAAACGCCCTCAAGGTGCGCGAGCTCTTCCATAACGTGGAAGCCTCCTCGCTCCACTCCGCCAAAAAGGTGGGCACGCTATTGGGCTACGAGGGGCTCAACGAGGACTCCATCATGGCGCCTCTGGGCCTGCGCACGCTTTCCCGCATCTCGGTGGTGCGCGAGGGTATGGCCGACAAGATCGTCGACGAGTACGGCAACCTCCAAGAGCTCATGGACGACATCGAGAACAATCCCAGCCGCCTGGACGACATTGGCGTCCAAAAGCCCGGCATCTTGGCCGACAGCCTCTACCGCATGTGGGGTCGAAAGGAGTAGCCATGGGGCTCTGCCAGACAGCCCCTTGCGCCTGCCACCTCAAAGCGTGCGGGGCCCAAAGCGACGTGGCGGTGGTCATAGTGGCCGGTGGCTCAGGGGAGCGCTTCGGCGATCCTCGAGGCAAGGCGCTGGTCCCCATCGCAGGCCGTCCTCTGGTGGCCTGGTCGCTATTGGCTGCCGATAAGGCCCAATCCACTCTATCCCTCACCTTGGTGTGCCGTCCGCAAGATCGCCGCGCCATGGTGGAGGCAGTGGCAGCGCTGGATCTCACTCATCCTGTGACTTTGGTGGACGGGGGCGCAACCCGGCAAGAGAGCTGCGAAGCGGGCGTCATGTGCGTGTCGCCGCAGATCCCCTTCATCTCGGTGCAGGATGGGGCACGTCCCCTCACCACCCCGGAGACCTTTGATGCGGTGGCCCGACGCGTAAGACAGGATGGGGACCTGGCGGGGGCCATCGCCGGCTGGCCTGTCACGGACACCATCAAACGGGCGCGCCAGGGGATCATCGAGTCCACCCAAGACCGCTCCTGCCTTTGGAGCGCACAGACGCCCCAGCTCTTCAGGGCGCCTTTGCTGCGCGAAGCCTATCAACATGCCGCTTCCCGCCGGCTCTCGGTGACCGATGACGCCTCGGTAGTGGAGGCCATGGGCTTGTCGGTGGCATTGGTAAGCGCCCAGCGCATCAACCCCAAGCTCACTGTGCCAGATGATTTTGCGTTCATCGAGGCAGAGCTGGGAGCTCGGAGCCTCAGGGGGGTGTGTTAGATGCTCAGGATAGGCCATGGATACGATGTGCATAGGTTCGAAGCCGGCCGCCGCCTGGTCTTGGGAGGCGTCACCATTCCTTGCGAGCGGGGGCTTTTGGGCCATTCAGACGCCGACGTCTGCGTGCATGCCCTGATGGATGCTCTTTGCGGGGCTGCGCGGCTGGGAGATATCGGCCAGCTGTTCCCTGACACGGACCCCGCCTATGAAGGGGCCGATTCCTTGGCGCTGCTCGCCCAGGTGATGGAACGAATTCGAGCCATGGGCTATGAGCTTTTGGACTGCGACTGTACCATCGCCGCCCAGGCTCCTAAGCTGGCTCCCTATCGTCAGGCCATGCGCCAGGCGATGGCAGGTGCCCTCAAAGTCCCCGTCGACTCTGTGGGTCTTGCAGCCACTACCACAGAACGTTTGGGTTTTGTGGGCCGTGAAGAAGGTATGGAGGCTTGGGCGGTGTGCCTTCTTGAAAGCCGTCCCCGCTAACGATTGGATCTCCTTTGTTTGCTCGACTAAAAGAAGATATCGAAGCCTTTCGCGTTCATGACCCCGCCGCCACCTCAACCGTCTCTATCCTGCTTAACTCGCCGGGCATGCGGGCTATCTGGGCCTATAGGCGCCAGCATTGGCTCTGGACCCACGGCCACCGGCTTTTGGCCCGCTGCCTCTCCACGCTCTCCCGCCATCGTTTTGGTGTGGAAATCCACCCGGGAGCCACCATCGGGCGCCGTTTCATCATCGACCATGGCATGGGCATCGTCATCGGCGAGACTTGCATCATCGGCGATGACTGCATGGTGTATCAGGGGGTGACTTTAGGCGGCACCGGCAAGCAGACGGGCAAGCGCCATCCCACGCTGGGCGACCGTGTGACCGTGGGCGTGGGAGCCGCCGTGCTCGGCGACATCACCTTGGGCAACGACTCCAAGGTGGGCGGCGGCGCCGTGGTGGTAAAGGATGTGCCGGAAGGCTGCACGGTGGTGGGCATTCCCGGCCACATCACCACCCGTTGCGGCGTCCGCGTGCACAGGGCCGCTACCGCCAACGACGGCCGCCGCCGCTCCTACCTGCCAGACCCCGTGGAGCAAACCATGGACATCTTGAGCGCACGCATCGCTCAGCTGGAGGAAGAAGTGGCAGAGCTGCGCGCCCAGCCACCGCAGGCGCCCACGAAGCTCGAGGCGCCAGAGGCAACCCTGCGCCAGTCCGGTGCGGCTGCCGCGCCTTTAGCGGATGCGGTACTATCCCAAACAGCCCAAAAGCCAAAGGCACAGGCGAGCGACGCCGACGCCTCCAAGGAGTAGCCATGCTCATCTACAACAGCCAGACTCACAAGAAGCAGGAGCTCGTGCCCGTCGAGCCTGATCACATTTCCATGTATGTCTGCGGTCCCACGGTCTACGACCAGATCCACATCGGCAACGGCCGCACCTTCCTGTCCTTCGATGTGATTCGCCGCTACCTCATCTATAAGGGCTACCAGGTGACCTTCGCCCAAAACCTCACCGACGTTGACGACAAGATCATCCAGCGCGCCCAGGAGGAGGGCGTCTCTGCCGCCGAGCTGGCCCACACCTACTCCGACGCGTTCATCGAGCAGATGGACCGCCTAGGCGTCCTCGCCCCCGACATCCGCCCCCGCGCCACCCAAGAGATCGACGCCATGATCGACATGATCTCAGGCCTCATCGATCAGGGACACGCCTACTCTGCCGGCAACGGAGACGTGTACTTCTCGGTACGCAGCTGCGAGACCTACGGCAGTCTCTCGGGCCGCAATGTCGACGAGCTTTTGGTAGGCGCTCGCATCGAAGAAAACACCGATAAGAACGACCCTCTGGACTTTGCGCTGTGGAAAGCTGCAAAACCCGGCGAACCGGCTTGGGAATCTCCTTGGGGACTTGGGCGTCCTGGCTGGCATACCGAGTGCTCGGCCATGGTCCATCGCTATTTGGGCACTCCCATCGATATCCATGGCGGTGGCTCTGACCTTATCTTCCCGCACCATGAGAACGAGTGCGCGCAGGCTGCCTCCTGCTGGCATGAGCCACTGGCCAACCTCTGGATGCATACGGGCATGTTGCGGGTGGACGGCGAGAAGATGAGCAAGTCGCTGGGTAATTTCTACACCCTCAAAGAGGTGCTGGACCGCTATCCGGCCGACGCCCTGCGCCTGCTGATGCTGCAGACTCACTATCGCTCGCCACTGGACTTCTCCTTCAGCCGTCTTGAGGGCACCTGCCAGAGCTTGGAGCGCCTGCGCGGCACCGTCAAGAATCTCAAGTGGGCCGCCGAGCAGTCCGAGGACGTCTCTGCCCAAGACGCCCAAGCTGCGCAAGAGCTGGCGGCAGCCATCGACGAGGCGCGCTTGGCTTTTGTGGGCGCCATGGACGACGACTTCAATACTTCGGCGGCGCTGGCTGCGATCTTCGCGCTGGCCACCAAGGCGAATGCCTATCTGGACCAGGCGAAAAACCAGGTCTCCACCTCGGCGGCCTTGCGAGCCATGGATACTCTCGTCGAGCTTCTGGGCGTCTTGGGCGTAGAGTCTGTGCGCCCCGCCGACGATGAATATCCTTTAGAAGTCGTTGATCTGGCCCACGAAGCAGCCGGCTATGAGGGTACTGACCCTATAGAAGCGGTGTCTGCACTTATCGAAGCCCGCGCAAAGGCGCGCCAGGAGAAGAACTGGGCGACTGCCGATGCCATTCGCGACGGCATCAGCGCGCTGGGTCTCGTGGTAGAGGATACGGCTGCCGGTACGCGAATTACGCGCCAGCAGGCCTAAACAGGCTCGCTTTTCTGCCGGCCTTCAAGACGAGCTCTTGTGAAGCGCGGTCTTTGAGAGCAGGCAGGGGAGCGTCAAGGCCACGGCGCGGGTCGAAAGGATACTCATGGCACAGCACACGCAAGGACGCGGAGGCTCTCGAGGAGCCCAGTCTGGCCGCTCGGGCCGCTCCCAAGGCTTTGGACCTTCCAAAAAGAACTCAAAGCCGCAGGGGACCAGAGCCTGGAGCAGCGAGGACGGCCGCCAGTGGCGAAGCCCGGACGGCCGCAAGGCGGGCATAGCCGGTAAAGTGGCCGCCTCTCCTAAGAAGGGCGCAGGCAAAGCAGGTCGCGGCGGCAAGGGTTTCTCGGCCCGTGGAGCCAAGGGAAACAGCAGCCCCCGCATCTCCTCTGTGGACAGCAAGAACTTGGTGGAAGGCCGTCGCGCGGTGGACGAGGTGCTGGCAGCCAATATCCCTATCAAGCGCGCACTCATCGCAGTGAGCAAAGGCAACCAGGACCCCAAGCTGGCGCGCATGGCTGCGGAGTTTGAGGCCGAGGGCATCCGCGTGGACCGGGTGTCCAAAGCTCGCCTGGACGGCCTGTCGAGCCACGGCGCCCACCAAGGCATCATGGTGGAGCTGGCAGCCTTCCCCTATGCAGACATCGAGGACATACTCTCCGCCGCCGGCGACGGGGACGCCTTGATAGTGGTGCTCGACCATGTGGTGGACGAAGGCAACCTGGGGGCTATCGTCCGCTCTGCCGAGGTTGTGGGCGCCTCCGGCGTCATCATCGCTCGAGATCGCGCCGCCTCGGTGGGCGTGGGAGCCTATAAAACCTCTGCGGGGGCAGTATTCCATGTGCCCATCGCCCAAGTGCCCAATATCGCCAAGGCAGTGGACCGCCTCAAGGAAGCCGGATTTTGGGCCGGAGCAGCGTCAGAGCACGCTGCCGACACCCTGTGGAGCGCCCCCATGGGCGGCCGCTTCTGCCTGGTCATGGGCTCTGAGGGCGATGGCGTGAGCCGCCTGGTGATGGACCGTTGCGACTTCTCCTGCCGCCTGCCTCAGCGCGGCCAGGTGGAGTCTCTCAACGTGGCCCAAGCAGCCACGGTCATGGCCTACGAGTGGCTGCGTCGCACCACGGGAGGCGCCGACACCGCCGATCTTGAGGAGGCGAAGGCCCAGGACACCTTTGATCCGCTGGGCGACGATACGGGCATTGGCTCGTTTGAGGCGGCAGAGAAGATCAATGGCTAAGCGCTCATCTCTACCTTTGCTTGTGGTAGATGGCTACAACGTGCTCTATGCAGACCCTCGCTATGAGGCACTCTTCGACGAAGAGGCTTCTCAGAGCCGTCTGGGAAATGATCCTTTTAACCGGGCGCGCCAGGCGCTCCTGGCCGACGTGGCCGCCTTTGCCCAAGGTTCTTTCGACGCTGTGATCGTCTATGACGGCGCCAACAATCAAAGCGACGAGAGACCAGAGACGAGAGCCGCAGGGGTGAGGGTTGTCTTTTCTCGGCGAGGGGTGTCTGCAGACTCTGTCATCGAAGAGTTGGTGACCCAAGCCCGCGAAGCAGGGCGCCCTGCGACTGTGGTGACCGGTGACGCCACTATTCAGGCCACAGTGGAAGGAGCGGGCGTCACCCGCATGTCCAGCCGGATGATGGTCCATGAGGTGCAAGTGATGAATGCCGGCATCGAGGCGGAGCGCCAAGAGCGCTCTCTGTCCAAGATGACCTTGGCAGACCGCATAGATCCAGCCACGCGCGCCAAACTAGACGCCCTCTTAGGCAGACGAAAAGGCTAGTAGATCGATAGCAGAGCCAGATCGGATTCTTGGAGAGAGTAGAGCCTCAGGCAAGGTTGGGTTAGAATGTCTTCCGTGTTGCTGATGTAGCTCTAACGGTAGAGCAGCTGACTTGTAATCAGCCGGTTGCAGGTTCGAATCCTGTCATCAGCTCCAGGCAATTGCGTGCCCACAGTACCTTAAATAGGTAGTGTGGGCACTGTGTTTACCTGGGGGTTTATGTCACCTGTGAAGAACTAATGGGAGGGATACGCCCGGCTCAGGGGAATACGTTGACATCTTTCCCCGTAGGTCGTAGTATTCTTTCCGCGTTGCAGGGCCACGAGCCTTGCATTGCTTGAAAACTTGGGGATATGGCACAGCGGCAACTGCGGCGGACTGTAAATCCGCTCCCTCTGGGTTCCTTGGTTCGAGTCCAAGTATCCCCACCATGCCCGTGTAGCTCAGTCGGTAGAGCACTTCGTTGGTAACGAAGAGGTCACCGGTTCGAATCCGGTCGCGGGCTCCATTTCAAGCACGGCGGTGTAGCTCAGTTGGTCAGAGCACGCGGTTCATACCCGCGGCGTCACTGGTTCGAATCCAGTCACCGCTACCAGCGTTCAAGCGGCACGGGCCTTCTGGGTGCGTGCCGTTAGGCATATAAAGTTAGGCATCATTGGCTGCGAAACAGAGAACCCTGTTTCCAGAAGGAGGAACTCACATGGCCAAGGAGAAGTTTGAGCGTACTAAGCCGCATGTCAACATTGGCACCATCGGCCACGTCGACCACGGCAAGACCACGCTGACGGCCGCTATCACCAAGGTTCTCTCCGAGACCCCTGGCTGCAAGGCAAACTTCACCGCATTCGAGGACATCGATAAGGCTCCCGAGGAGCGCGAGCGTGGTATTACCATCTCCGTCGCTCACGTTGAGTACGAGACCGAGAATCGTCACTACGCTCACGTGGACTGCCCTGGCCACGCTGACTACATCAAGAACATGATCTCTGGTGCAGCTCAGATGGACGGCGCAATCCTGGTTATCGCCGCTACCGACGGCCCCATGGCTCAGACCCGCGAGCACATCCTGCTCGCCCGTCAGGTGGGCGTGCCCTACATCGTCGTGTTCCTCAACAAGTGCGACATGGTTGACGACGAGGAGCTCATCGACCTGGTCGAGATGGAGACCCGTGACCTGCTGTCCGAGTACGACTTCCCCGGCGACGACCTGCCCATCATCCGTGGCTCCGCACTGGGCGCCCTCAATGGCGAGGAGAAGTGGGTCGAGCAGATCCGCGCTCTCATGACTGAGGTGGACAACTACATTCCCACCCCCGCCCGCGACAACGAGAAGCCCTTCCTGATGGCTGTCGAGGACGTTATGACCATCTCCGGCCGTGGCACCGTCGCTACCGGCCGTGTCGAGCGCGGTCAGCTGCGTCTCAACGACCCCGTCGAGATCGTTGGCATCAAGCCCACCTCTTCTTCTGTGGCCACTGGCATCGAGATGTTCCGCAAGTCCATGGACTTCTGCGAGGCTGGCGACAATGTGGGCATCCTGCTTCGTGGTGTCAAGCGCGAGGAGATCGAGCGCGGCCAGGTTCTCTGCAAGCCAGGCTCTGTGACCCCCCACAAGAAGTTCACCGCTGAGGTTTACGTTCTGACCAAGGAGGAGGGCGGCCGTCACACCCCGTTCTTCGATGGCTATCGTCCTCAGTTCTACTTCCGCACCACTGACGTAACCGGCAACATCTCCCTGCCCGAGGGCGTCGAGATGGCTATGCCTGGCGATCACGTCACCATCACCGGCGAGCTCATTCACCCCATCGCTATGGAGGAGGGCCTGCGCTTCGCTATCCGCGAGGGCGGCCACACCGTAGGCGACGGCCGTGTTGCCACCATCATCGAGTAACTTCTCTCTTTGATTTTTGTGAGCCCGGCGCATCTTATCCAGGTGCGTCGGGCTTTTTACTGGCTGCGTCACGCGCCCTCTGGAGGAGGGTCAATTGCGGCCAATCCGTGTATCGATGGATTTCGCACTATCTACCATTGACGGACCGTCGCAATGATGGTAGCGTAATCACTCGCGCCGTGACTCTGCATGCTCATCGCGGCTTGCACCTCTGGAAGGACATATTCATGCGTACTCTCGTCACCCTCGCCTGCAGCGATTGCAAGCGTCGCAACTACACCACCTATAAGAACAAGAGCACTCATCCTGAGCGTATGGAGCTCAAGAAGTACTGCCGTTGGTGCGGTCACCACACGGTGCACAAAGAGACCCGCTAAGATAAGAGGGTCACTCACAGGCCAGTAGCTCCAATGGTAGAGCGGCGGTCTCCAAAACCGTTTGTTGTGGGTTCGAGTCCTACCTGGCCTGCCAGCTATTACCACCGGCCCTCCCTCAAGGGACGGGCCGGTTTTTTTATCTGTCTACACTGATTCTCGGAGGATGCCGTCCATGGCAAACAAGGAGCGCAACAAGCGAGCTGCTCGTAAGGCACGTCAGGCTGAGCGTCAGCGCGCTGAGGCACAGACTCTGGCACAAAACCAGACGTCTGCAGCCCCCGCCAAGGATACGAGCACTAAGGCTGTGAAGAAGAGCGGCAAGCCCGGTTTCTTCCAGCGCGTGCGCAACTATTTTGGCGATGTCCGCTCGGAGATGCGCCGCGTCTCTTGGCCTACTCCTGCCGATCTCAAGAGCTATACAGTGGCTGTCATTGTGATCCTCGTAATCTTTGGCGTTGCCACTTGGCTCATCGACTCTGGCGTTGTGGCTGCCCTTATCGGCTTCTCTGGTTTGAGGGGCTAACATGGCCAAACATTGGTACGTCATTCACACCTATTCCGGTTACGAGAACAAGGTCAAGAACGATCTTGAACGTCGTATCGAGTCCTATGGCTTGGGCCGTCAAGTGACTGACATCCAGATCCCCGTGGAGGAGGTCACTGAGGTCAAGGAAGGCGGCAAGCGCGAGACCAAAGAAAACAAGGTGTTTCCGGGTTACGTGCTTGTGCGCATGGAAGCAGACGACAATTCCTGGTCTGTAGTGCGCAATACCCCTGGCGTGACCGGCTTTGTGGGTATCGACGGCAAGCCTGCGCCCCTTACACGCGCCGAGTTCAAAAAGATGATGGGACATGGCTCCAAAGAGGGCGAAGCAGCTCCCCGCCGCACCGTCACCGATTTTGAGCCTGGTCAAGCAGTCCATGTGGAATCTGGCCCTCTGGCAGATTTCGATGGTACGGTATCCGAGGTCAATCCGGAGACTGGCAAGCTCAAGGTCATGGTCATGATCTTTGGCCGCGAGACTCCGGTGGAAGTAGATGCCGACCAGGTGTCTATCATCCACTAACCATAGCTTTGCCTAAGGCGCGAGGATTTCCTGGCGCCTTAGGCATGCCTACAAGGCTTCTTTGATGTCCTTCGTTTTGGTGAGAAACGCTTCTGTAGGGCATCTTGGATAGAGCATTGCAACAACGTACGAAAGGCACTAACGATGGCCCCTAAGAAAAAGGTCGCTAAGTTCATCAAGCTTCAGATCCCCGCTGGCGCTGCTAATCCCGCTCCTCCGGTAGGCCCCGCTCTGGGCGCTGCCCAGGTCAACATCATGCAGTTCTGCCAGGCTTTTAACGCTGCCACCAAGGATCAGGCTGGCGACATCATCCCTGTGGAGATCTCTGTCTACGAAGATCGCACCTTCGACTTCGTGTGCAAGACCCCTCCCGCAGCCAAGCTCATCTTGAAGGAGCTGGGCATCAAGAGCGGCTCTTCCGTCCCTCAGCGCGACAAGGTCGGCCAGCTCACCGACGAGCAGCTCACCAAGATCGCTGAGATCAAGATGCCCGATCTCAATGCCAACGACATCGATCACGCCAAGCGCATCGTTGCCGGCACCGCCCGTTCCATGGGAGTCACCATCGCCGAGTAACCTCATCAAGAGGAACTCCTTGTCCTGTAGCGCACCTTAGGTGCGCGGCTCTGCAGACCGCAGAGCAACGATGTGGGAGGGCGCCTGCGCGTCCGTTGACCACAGAAAGGCATTCCTATGCCCAAGCACGGAAAGCAGTATCGCGACGCAGAGGCCAAGATCGAGAACCGCCTCTACACCCCCAAGTCTGCCATGCAGACCGTGAAGGATCTCTCTTTCGCCAAGTTCGATGAGACCGTCGAGGCCTCCATTCGCCTGGGCGTCGACACCCGCAAGGCCGATCAGAACGTTCGTGGCTCCATCTCCCTGCCCCATGGCACCGGCAAGTCTGTGCGCGTCGCCGTCTTCGCCGAGGGCGAGAAGGCTCGCGAGGCCGAGGAGGCCGGCGCCGACGTGGTGGGCGGCGACGATCTGGTGGCCGCCATCCAGGCTGGCAACATCGACTTTGATGCCGCTATCGCCACGCCTCCCATGATGGCCAAGGTTGGTCGCATCGGCAAGATCCTGGGCCCCCGCGGTCTCATGCCCAACCCCAAGCTGGGCACCGTCACCATGGATGTGGCCAAGATGGTGGGCGAGCTCAAGGCCGGCCGTGTGGAGTACCGTGCCGACCGCTACGGCATCGTGCATGTCCCCATGGGCCGCGTTTCCTTCTCCTGCGAGGACCTCACTGAGAACTACGCCGCCCTCATCACCGAGCTCATCCGCGTCAAGCCCTCTTCTGCAAAGGGCAAGTACGTCAAGAGCGTAGCCTTCTCTTCCACCATGGGCCCGGGCGTCAAGGTTGACCCCACCATGATCCGCAACCTCCTGGAGGACTAGGGACCCATCCGACGGCTACTTCGCCGTCACGCCATCGCACGTGTAGCGCCCTGCTCACCACAGGGCGCTTTCTTTTTGCCGAGAAGAACCAGCCCTTGGCAGCAGTCGCTTCTCGGTGAGAAGGGTTTCTTGGCAGGGGTGGAGAAAGTAGGCCCTGCGAGCCATGGGTTCGTGGAAGCTCCGTGAACAGGGGTGTCATGAACCGCTTTTGCTTGACAGGAAGCGAGAAACGTCCATACTAGCAACGTCATGCCATCGCATGTCCGCTGCCAGAGACAGCCGGTGCCGCTTGCGGCTTAATGGGATATCCCGCCTGCCGAGGTGGTTCTCGATACATCGCATTCGGGGCCCCGTCTGGTTTTCGGACGGGGCTTTCTTTGTGGAGCAGAGAGGTCCCGTGCTCGCACGGATATGCCCGATCCGCCCATAAAGGAGGTGTACCTATGCCGTCCAAGAAAAACGTGGAGATGCTCCAGGAGGTCAACAACTCCCTGGACTCCTCCAAGGGTCTGTTTGTCATCGACTATCGCGGCCTTACCGTAAAGGAGGCCCAGGAGCTTCGCCGCAAGCTTCATGAGGCCGACGCCGAGATGAAGGTGTACAAGAACAACATCGTCAAGATCGCTTTGGCTGAGCACGATATGCCCAATATCGACGAGTACCTCGAAGGCACCACGGCTTGCGTGTTCTACGCCGTGGATCCTGTAGAGGCTGCCAAGGCCATCAAGACCACTTCTAAGGAGCTCAATAAGGTCGAGTTCCTGGGTGGTATCTCTGACGGTCAGGCCATCAACGCCGAGCAGGCGCTGGCCATCGCAGACCTGCCCTCTCGCGAGGAACTGCTGGCTCGTCTGGCTGCAGCCTGTGCTGCTCCGCTCACCGGTATCGCCCGTGTGTGCAACGGTCCTATGCAGGGTCTGGTTACCGCGCTCACGGCTGTTGCCGAGAACGCAGAGTCTGGTCAGCAGGCTGCCTAGTCTGTCTGCTCGATCAGGCATCCGCACGCCAGCCGCACGGTTGGCCTGCACTGTCTTTCAGGGGTCTAATCAGACCCGTTCGTTGGGGGACGTCTTTCATGTCCCACTTACTTAAGAAGGAGATCAGCAATGGCTGTCACCAAAGATGAGATCATTGAGGCCATCAAGGCCATGCCCGCCCTGGAGCTCTCTGAGCTCGTAAAGGAGCTCGAGGAGACCTTCGGCGTCTCCGCCGCCGCCCCCGTCATGATGGGCGCCATGCCCGCCGCCGGTGGCTCTGCTGAGCCCGCCGAGGAGAAGACCGAGTTCGACGTCATCCTCGAGGGCTTCGGCGACAACAAGATCGCCGTCATCAAGGAGGTCCGCGGCCTCACCAAGCTCGGCCTCAAGGAGGCCAAGGAGCTCGTGGAGTCCGCTCCCAAGCCCATCCTCGAGGGTGTCAAGAAGGACGAGGCCGAGGCCGCCAAGGAGCAGCTCGAGAAGGTTGGCGCTGCCGTTACCGTCAAGTAACTGGCGCCTTGTCTCTAGGCCTTAGCTCTTAGTTTTTGTAAAGAGCCCGCGGGTTCTCTTCTCTTGCAGAAGGGGACCCGCTTTTTTGGCATAAAAAGGTGGGGCTGTTCTTGGCATCGATTCCTGCCGAGAAAAAGCTATCCACATAATCTTCATATATTCTGGTCACAAGACCGCAGGTCAGAGCCTGAAGGGCCGTAGTTTATCTGAATCTGTTCTGATGTCAATAGTTGCATTGACTCAGCTTTGTTTCTTGGCTAGATTACTAATTTGCGACAATTGCCGCTATATGCCGTTTCAAAGGAGGAAATGCCTGGTGCGTACCGCAAACTCTTCCGTCACCTCCACAGACGCTACGGGCCGCGTGAGCTTCAGCAAGATCAGCCCTGCGATGGAGCTGCCCAACCTCATCACCGTCCAAAAGGAATCCTTCGAGCGTTTCATGGGGGAGGGGCTCGCGAATGCCTTCGCAGAGAGCTCTCCTATCGAAAACAACGCTGGCACCATGGAGATTACCTTTGGCACCCACGAGTTTGGCGACCCGGCCCATACTTTGGCCGAGTGCCGTGCCAAAGACCTCACCTACCAGGCCCCTCTTTTGGTGGAGGTCCGCTTCACCAACAAGGAGACCGGTGAGATCAAGGAGCAACTGGTGTTCATGGGCGACTTCCCGCTTATGACAGACCGCGGCACCTTCATCATCAACGGCACTGAGCGCGTGGTGGTTTCCCAGCTCGTGCGTTCCCCCGGTGTCTACTTCTCTAAAGAACTCGACAACAACGTCGACGTCTATAAGGTGCAGTTCATTCCTGCCCGTGGCGCTTGGCTCGAGTTCGAGATCGACAAGAAGGGCAAGCTCATCGTCTCTGTTGACCGCAAACGTCGTCAGAGCGCTACCTTGATGCTGCGCGCCTTGGGCATCGCTGAGACCGACGAGGAGATCACCGAGCTTCTGGGTGAGTCTGACGTGTTGGCTGACGCCTTGGCCTCTGATACTGCCAAGACCCGTGAAGAGGCGCTCATCGAGCTCTACAAGCGCCAGCGCCCTGGCGAGCCCGCCACGGTGGATGCCGCCCGTTCGCTTTTGGACAGCCTGTACTTCAATCCTCAGCGTTACGACCTGGCTCGTGTAGGCCGTTACAAGATCAACAAGAAGCTCGATCTTGATGTGGCTGAGGGCGTCAATGTGCTCACCCCTGAGGACATCGTGGCCGCCCTTCGCTACCTGCTGGCTCTGCGTGACGGCGATACCGCCAAGAAGGTGGACGACATCGACCACTTCGGCAATCGTCGCGTGCGTACCGTTGGCGAGCTGGTGCAAAACCAGTTCCGCATTGGTATGAGCCGTATGGAGCGCGTGGTGCGCGAGCGCATGGCATCCCAGGATCCCGATGACATCACGCCTCAGTCCCTCATCAACATTCGCCCCATTGTGGCGGCCATCAAAGAGTTCTTTGGCTCTTCTCAGCTGTCGCAGTTCATGGATCAGGCCAACCCTCTTTCTGGCCTCACCCACAAGCGTCGTCTCTCTGCCTTGGGACCTGGTGGCCTGGCAGGCCACAAGTCTGGCTCCAGCCGCCGCACTAACGTGCCTACCGCAGTGCGAGACGTTCACAACTCCCACTATGCGCGTATGTGCCCCATCGAGACGCCCGAAGGCCCCAACATCGGCCTTATCGGCACGTTGGCGCTCTTCGCCCACGTGAACGAGTACGGCTTCATCGAGACGCCCTACCGTCGCGTGGTAGACGGCTGTGCCACCGACATCATCGACTGGATGACGGCAGATGAGGAAGAAGATCACATCATCGCCCCTGCCGATACTCCCATCGACGACAAGACTGGTCGCTTTGTGGAGCTTGACCCCTCGGGCAAGCTGGTAGAGGCCGAGCGCGTCGTAGCCCGTACCCGCGACTATGACGGCTCCTTTGGCGCCCCTGCTGAGACTCCCGTGGCAGACATCGACTACATGGACGTGTCCCCTCGCCAGATGCTCTCGGTAGCCGCCACCCTCATTCCCTTCCTGGAGCATGACGACGCCAAGCGCACCCTCATGGGCGCCAACATGCAGCGCCAGGCAGTGCCCCTCATCCGTCCGGTGGCTCCTCTGGTAGGCACCGGCATGGAGCATCGTGCCGCTTTGGACTCCGGCGAGTTGATCTGCTCGGCACACGACGGCACCGTAGTAGAGGTAGACGCCGCTCACATCGTGATCGATGCCGGCGACGAGGGCCTTGAGCGCTACGATCTGCCCAAATACGAGCGCTCCAACCAGTCCACTTGCATCAACCACCGCCCCATCGTCGAGGTAGGCGAGCGCGTGGTGGCAGGCCAGCCTCTGGCTGACTCCACTTCTGTGGACCACTCCGAGCTGGCGCTGGGCGCAAACCTCACCGTGGCCTATATGCCATGGGAGGGCTTCAACTACGAGGACGGTATCGTCATCTCCGAGCGCGTGGTGCAAGAGGACCTGCTTACCTCCATCAACATCTCCCGTCATGAGATCGACGCCCGCGACACCAAGCTGGGCTCCGAGGAAATCACCCGCGAGATCCCCAACCTGTCTCAGGACATGCTGGCCAACCTGGACGCAGACGGCATTATCCGCATTGGCGCCGAGGTGGGCCCTGGCGACATCCTGGTGGGCAAAGTGACTCCTAAGGGCCAGACTACCCCTACGGTGGAGGAGCGCCTGCTGCACGCCATCTTTGGCGCTAAGGCCCATGACGTGCGCGACACCTCCCTCAAGATGCCTCACGGCGCCTATGGACGCGTGGTGGACGTGGTGCGCTTCGCGCGCGAGAACGGCGACGAGCTGCCTCCCGGAGTCAACGAGATGGTGCGCGTCTTTGTGGCCCAGCGCCGCAAGATCCAGCAGGGCGACAAGATCGCCGGTCGCCACGGCAACAAGGGCGTGGTCTGCAAGGTGCTGCCTGTGGAAGACATGCCCTACATGGCCGACGGCACTCCTGTGGACGTCCTTCTGGACCCCTTGGGCGTACCTTCCCGTATGAACGTGGGCCAGCTCCTCGAGTGCCACATCGGTTGGTGCGCCGCCAATGGCTGGGATACCGAGAACGCCGACTCCGATGCCTATGTGCCTGGTCCTATGCCGGTCTCTACGCCCGTCTTCGACGGCGCCACTGGCGACGAGGTGGCTGAGTGCATCCGCCGCACCAACACCAATCTCATCAACCGTGCCAAAGAGGAGTACGGCGACGCCATGATGGAGTCCTTCGTGCCTCAGCTCAACTCCTTTGGCAAGACCACCCTCTATGACGGCCGCACTGGCGAGCCGTTCAACGACAAGATCACCGTGGGTACCAGCTACATCCTCAAGCTGGGCCACATGGTCGACGACAAGATCCATGCTCGCTCTACTGGCCCTTACAGCCTCATCACCCAGCAGCCCCTGGGAGGCAAGGCGCAGTTTGGCGGCCAGCGCTTCGGCGAGATGGAGGTCTGGGCCCTCTATGCCTATGGTGCGGCCAACGTCCTCCAGGAGATCCTCACCATCAAGTCCGACGACACCAACGGTCGCGTGAAGGCCTACGAGGCTATTGTCAAGGGCGAGAACGTGCCTGACGCCTCTATCCCTGAGGCCTTCAAGGTGCTGGTGAAAGAGATCCGCTCGCTCGCCCTGGATATCGAGCCTATCGTCTACAAGACCGAGGAGGCGCCTTCTCAGGTGCCCGCTCAGGTCACCGAGGATGCCGTGGACGTGTTTGCTGGGGCAGACGACCTCATTGGCGCCCCCACCGTAGACCTCGTTGCCGACATCGATTCCGAGAAGGAGTAGCCTCGTGGCAGATTTCGATACCACAGATTTTGACGCGATTAAGATCTCTTTGGCGTCTGCCGATCAGATTCGCTCCTGGTCTCATGGCGAGGTCAAAAAGCCCGAGACCATCAACTACCGCTCCTTGAAGCCCGAGCGCGACGGCCTTTTCTGCGAGAAGATCTTTGGCCCCTCTAAGGATTGGGAGTGCGCCTGCGGCAAGTACAAGGGCATCCGCTTCAAGGGCATCGTGTGCGACCGCTGCGGCGTGGAGGTTACTAGCTCCAAGGTCCGCCGTGAGCGCATGGGCCACATCGAGCTGGCTGCTCCTGTAAGCCACATTTGGTACTTCAAGAGCCCCACCAGCTTCCCGCTGGCTCGCATCCTGGATATGAAGTCCAAGGATCTGGAGAAGATCCTCTACTTCGCCAGCTATGTGATCACCCGCGTTGACAAAGAGGCTCGCGAGGCCGACGTCACCGAGCTTGAGGCCGATTGCGCTGCAGACATCGAAGAGCTCAAGACTGAGCGCGACGAGCAGATCGCCGCGCTCGAGGAGCAGGTGGCCGAGGATCGCGCCGAGGGCCTGGAGGCCATGAGCGACGAGGACCTTCGTTTGGAAAAGGCTGATATTGAGGCCGAGTACCAGGAGGAGATCGAGCTTCGCCAGGAGGCCCACAACAAGTTCATGGAGATCGAGAAGGGCGACCTCATCGCCGATGAGGCCCTCTTCCGCGAGATGAAGCGCTACTACTCCATCTATTTCGATGGCGGTATGGGCGCCGAGGCCGTGCGCGACCTTCTGGCGGACATCGACTTGGAGAAGACCGCCGAAGAGCTGCGCCTCATCCTCCAGGACGAGAAGGGCCAGAAGCAGCGCCGCGAGAAGGCCGTGAAGCGCCTGGAGATCATCGAGGCCTTCATGGAGGGTGGCAACGACCCCACCAACATGATCCTTGACGTCATTCCTGTGATTCCGCCCGACCTGCGCTCCATGGTGCAGCTGGACGGTGGCCGCTTTGCCTCCTCTGACCTCAACGACCTCTACCGTCGTGTGATCAACCGCAACAACCGTCTCAAGCGCCTGCTGGATCTGGATGCACCCGCCATCATCGTGAACAACGAGAAGCGCATGCTCCAGGAAGCAGTGGACGCCCTCTTTGACAACGGCCGTCGTGGCCGCCCTGTCACCGGTCGCGGTGGCCGTCCTCTCAAGAGCCTCGCCGAGACCCTCAAGGGCAAGCAGGGCCGCTTCCGCCAAAACCTGCTGGGCAAGCGTGTGGATTACTCTGGCCGCTCGGTTATCGTGGTCGACCCTCAGCTCAAGCTGCACCAGTGCGGCTTGCCCAAGACCATGGCTTTGGAGCTCTTCAAGCCCTTCGTCATGCGTCGCTTGGTAGAGCTTGGCAAGGTGGAGAACATCAAGGGCGCCAAGCGCGCTATCGACCGCATGGAGCCCGGTGTCTGGGACGTCCTGGAAGAGGTCATCGCAGACCGTCTGGTGCTCCTCAACCGCGCTCCTACGCTGCACCGTCTCTCCATCCAGGCCTTCGAGCCCGTGCTTACCGAGGGCAAGGCTATCCACCTGCACCCGCTGGTCTGCAAGCCCTTCAACGCAGACTTCGACGGCGACCAGATGTCTGTGCATGTGCCTCTGTCCACGCAGGCTCAAACCGAGGCCCGCGTGCTTATGCTCTCCTCTAACAACCTGCGCACTCCCGCTTCGGGCAAGGTGCTCACCGTGCCTTCCCAGGACATGGTGTTTGGCGTCTACTACCTCACCAGCGAGAGCAACCAGGAGCAGGGAGAGGCTCGCGTCTTCGCAGACTTCGAGGACGTCATCCATGCCTATGACGCTCGTGCAGACCTTGACATCCAGGCCAAGATCTCTGTGCGCGTAGGCCCTGAGGACGCCAATGTGCAGACTGAGGACGACCGCCTCTTCTTCCGTGTCATGACCTCCAAGAACGAGCACGTTGACTACGACGTCACCGAAGGCGCCGTGCGTGTGGAGACCACCGCAGGTCGCGTGATCTTCAACCGTCAGTGCCTGCCTCCTGACTACCCCTTCATCAACTACAAGATGACCTCCTCCGACATGGGCCGTCTGGTAAACGACTGCTGCGACCGCTATGCGCTGGCAGACGTCGAGCCCATCCTGGACGCCATCAAGTACGCCGGCTTCCACTACGCCACTCGCGCGGGCCTTACCATCTCTGTCTGGGATGCTGTCATCCCGGAGGAGAAGGAGAAGATGCTGGCCGATACCCAGGAGCAGGTCGACACCATCAACGAGAACTACGAGATGGGCTTCCTGTCTGAGGCAGAGCGCCACACCGAGGTCGTCGATGCCTGGACCAAGTGCACCGACGAGCTGGGCTCCGTCATGCTCAAGGGCTTCTCGGAAGACAACCCCATCTACATGCTGGCCGATTCCGGCGCCCGTGGTTCCAAGACCCAGCTGCGTCAGCTGGCCGGCATGCGTGGCCTCATGGCAGACATGTCCGGTGACACCATCGACCTTCCCATCAAGGCCAACTTCCGCGAGGGCCTGCGTCCTCTGGAGTACTTCATCTCCACCTATGGCGCCCGCAAGGGTCTGGTAGACACCTCCTCGCACACCTCCGACTCCGGCTACCTCACCCGCCGCCTGGTGGACGTGGCCCAAGACGTCATCGTGCGCGAAGCTGACTGCGGCACCACCGAGGGCGTGTCCTATCGCCTGGTGCTCCCTGGCACCGACGACCTCAACGTCGACCTGGTAGGCCGCTGCCTGCTGGAGGACGTGGTCGATCCTGCCACCGGCGAGATCCTTATGGAGAAGGACGGCTACATCGAGAGCGTCGATGACATCAAGCGCCTGGTGGATGCCGGCCTTGAGAAAGTCAAGTTCCGTGCACTGCTCACCTGCCGCTCCAAGTACGGCGTCTGCCAGAAGTGCTATGGCTGGGACCTTTCCACTCGCCGTCCTGTCAACATTGGCACCGCAGTGGGCATCATCGCCGCTCAGTCCATCGGCGAGCCCGGCACGCAGCTCACCATGCGTACCATTCACTCCGGCGGCGTGGCCGGCGCCGAGGACATCACCCAGGGCCTGCCTACCGTTGGCCGTATGTTCGACGTGGTAGGCAACGTAAACGAGAAGATCTTGGGCCGCGAGGCAGATCTGGCTCCCTACTCTGGCGAGCTGCATATCGTGCCTGAGCAAAACACCTACAAGCTGTCTATTGTGGACGAGCAGGATCCCAGCCGCGAGCTTTGGGCCAAAGACGTGCCTGCCTCCGTGCGCTTCATGCCGGGCATCGAAGACGGCTGCATCGTGCGCGCCGGCGACCAGCTCACCCATGGCTTCGTGAACTTCCGCAACCTGCGCAAGCTCACCGACATCGAGTCCACCATGCACACCTTCGTGGAGTCGGTGAAGTCGGTCTACACCTCTCAGGGCGTCGACCTCAACGACAAGCACATCGAGGTCATCGCCCGCCAGATGCTGCGCCGCGTGCAGATCACCAACCCCGGCGACTCCAAGTACTTGCTGGGCCAGTATGTGGACCGCTACGAGTTCGCTGACAAGGTCAACGAGATCGCCATGGCCGGGGGAACGCCTCCTACCGCTGAGCCTGCCATCCTGGGTACCCTCAAGGTGGCCAGCTCCATCGACTCCTGGCTCTCCAGCGCTTCCTTCATCCGCACCGCCGGCGTCCTCACTGAGGCTGCCATCAAGGGTGAAGTGGACAACCTCATGGACCTCAAGTCCAACGTCATCGTGGGCAAGCAGATCCCCGCGGGCACCGGCCTCAAGGCCTACCACGATGTGGAGCTCACCTATCACGGCCAGCCCATCGAGACCTCCACGTCTCCCATTTCCAAGGCGCTGCCCGAGTGGGCTCCCGACGAGCTCAAGGCGCTGGAGTCCGAGCTGCCTCAGCAGCTGGAGTGGACTGGCGACGAGTACATTCCCGGCACCTACTCCAAGAACGGCCACAAGCTGTCCTCCGAGGAGAGCAAGCTTTATCTCTTCGACGATCTTGGGGTGTCCCAGCGCTGGACCAACAAGTTCAGCGAGGTGGGCATCGAGACGGTGGGCGATCTTATCGGCAAGACCGAGGACGACCTGCTCCACATCGACGGCATCGGCGCCAAGGCCATCGAGGAGCTGCGCGACGGTCTGGAGGCTCGCAACCTGCTCTACATCCTGGAGCCCGACGAGGAAGACCAGGCCGACGAGGACGATCTGTCCCAGCTGCTCAACATGGTGTTTGCTCCCGACGACAACATCATGATCGGCACACGCGCCCCCTCCACGCACCAGGGTTATGAGGAGGAGCTTATCGGCGGCACTGCGACCGACAACATCAATCCTCAAGCGATCAACGAGGATATCGACTCGCTGGATGACATTCTGGCCCAGGTGACCCATCAAGAGGAGATGCTGGGCGAATAAGACTCAGCAAGTCTCAAGACACATAAAAAAGGGAGTCAGGTTCGCGTAGAAACTGACTCCCTTTTGTGTGAAATGGGGTTCTATCCGCTCTATTTCGCGTTGGCTTGCAATATAAGGTTTCACACGGGTAACCACAAATCAGCAACGTTCGATTACCTGGACTAACTTGCAAAACTGGGGGATAGGCCCCTGGCGTGCAAGCGTCAAAAGTAACGGGGTGGGATTATGCAAACCGGAGCTCAGCGTAACTCGTACACCTACGAGACTAAGCTCAAGGCCGTCGAGGATCATCTGGATCGCGGTATGACGGCAAGCGACGCCATGCAGAGCCACGGTGTGGCTTCCAAGAGCGCATTCTTCCGTTGGTGCGCTTCCTATCGTGACGGCGGTGCCGCGGCACTGCGTCCCAAGAAGCGCGGCCGTCCTCGCAAGAATGCCTAGTTGAGCGCTATGGGATGAACGGTGCCTTGCGAGGTGCTTCTATACTTCGCAAATACCGAGAAGCCCTTGCATGGGTTTTCGTGAGTCCTTGGTGGAAAGGAAGTCTCTCTATAGGGAGACTTCCTTTTTGTGTTTGGGTGTCGCGCACGGATAGGGGAGAGCTTTCTAGAAAGGGCTTCCGTGGAGGCCCAGTGAAATGGGATACGCCCGGGCCGGTGTGCAATTGACATCAAATAAAACCAGTCATAGTATTCTCACTTGCGCCGATCCAGGCGATGTTGTGCTGCGTCGCCTCTTACATACGGTCGATGTGAGCGTCAAAAGGTACGAAGGAGAAAAAACTTGCCTACCATCAACCAGCTGGTCCGTCAGGGCCGCAAGAGCACCAAGGCTAAGTCCCAAAAGCCCGCACTTCAGGGCAACCCCCAGAAGCGTGGCGTATGCACCCGCGTGTTCACCACCACCCCTAAGAAGCCTAACTCCGCACTCCGTAAGGTCGCCCGTGTGCGCCTGGTAAACGGCATCGAGGTTACGGCTTACATCCCTGGTGAGGGCCACAACCTCCAGGAGCACTCCATCGTGCTCGTGCGTGGCGGCCGTGTACGCGACCTGCCTGGCGTGCGTTACAAGATCATCCGTGGCGCTTACGACTGCGCAGCCGTGCAGAACCGCAAGCAGTCCCGTTCCCGCTACGGCGCCAAGCGCTCCTAGCACCCGCTCCCGTCACTAAAGCACATTTAAGGAGATTTATATGCCGCGTCGTGCAGCTGCAACCCGTCGCGAAATCGCGCCCGATGCCGTCTACAACAACCGTTTGGTCACTCAGCTTATCAACAAGGTTCTCCTCGACGGCAAGAAGTCCGTCGCTGAGCGCATTGTCTACAGTGCCTTCGATCAGGTCGCTGAGAAGACAGGCCAGGATCCTCTGACCGTCTTCAAGAAGGCTATGGACAACGTGCGTCCTACCCTCGAGGTCAAGCCTAAGCGCGTGGGTGGCGCCACCTATCAGGTGCCCATGGAGGTCAACTCCCGCCGTTCCACCACGCTTGCCATCCGTTGGATCGTGGGCTTCTCTCGCTCCCGCAAGGAGAAGACCATGGCCGACCGTCTCGCCAACGAGATCATCGACGCCTCCAATGGCGTCGGCGCCTCGGTGAAGAAGCGCGAGGACGTCTTCAAGATGGCCGAGGCCAACCGTGCTTTCTCGCACTACCGCTGGTAACCCACACAGCCTAGAGGAGAGCTAATACCTATGGCCAAAAGTAAGTACACGCTAGAAAACATGCGCAACATCGGCATCATGGCCCACATCGATGCCGGTAAGACCACCACGACCGAGCGCATTCTTTATTACACCGGCAAGACCCACAAGATCGGCGAGGTCCATGACGGTGCTGCCACCATGGACTGGATGGTGCAGGAGCAGGAGCGTGGCGTAACCATTACCTCCGCCGCTACCACCTGCTTCTGGAAGGACCACGTCATTCAGATCATCGACACCCCGGGCCACGTGGACTTCACCTCTGAGGTCGAGCGTTCCCTGCGCGTGCTCGATGGCGCCGTGGCCGTCTTTGACGCCGTGGCCGGCGTGCAGCCCCAATCTGAGACCGTGTGGCGCCAGGCCTCTACCTACAACGTCCCCCGCATCGCCTTCATCAACAAGTACGACCGTGTGGGCGCCGACTTCTTCAATGCCATCGAGACCATGAAGGACCGTCTCTCTGCTCCTGCGGTGGCCGCTCAGGTCCCCATGGGCGCCGAGAACAACTTCTGGGGCATTATCGACCTGGTCACCATGACCGCCTGGGACTTCAAAGAGGATGCCAAGGGCATGATCTATCCCGAGCCCTTGGATTCCATCCCCGACGAGTTCGCTGAGCTGGCCGAGGAGAAGCGCGGCGAGCTGGTAGACGCTGCCGCCGACTACTCCGACGAGCTCATGGAGCTGGTCCTGGAGGACGAGGAGATCCCTGTAGACGTCCTCAAAGCCGCTATCCGCGCTGCCGTTCTTGCCAATGGCATGAACCCCGTATTCGTGGGCTCCGCCTACAAGAACAAGGGCATTCAGGAGCTCTTGGACGCCGTCATCGACTATCTGCCCAGCCCCCTGGACATTCCTCCCGTGGAAGGCGTCAACCCCAAGACCGGCGAGACCGAGATCCGCAAGCCCTCCAATGACGAGCCCTTCTCGGCCTTGGCCTTCAAGATCATGACCGACCCCTACGTGGGCAAGCTCACCTATGTGCGCGTCTACTCGGGCGTCGCCGAGTCCGGTAGCTATGTCTACAACTCCGTGAAGGAAGATCGCGAGCGCTTTGGCCGCATCCTCGAGATGAACGCCAACGACCGCGTGGACCGCGAGTCTTGCTCCACTGCAGACATCGTGGCCGTGGTGGGCCTCAAGAACACCACCACCGGCGAGACCCTTTGCGATCAGCATCATCCCATCATCCTGGAGTCCATCGAGTTCGCCGAGCCCGTCATCGATGTGGCCGTGGAGCCCAAGGACAAGGCTAACCAGGAGAAGATGAGCGTGGGTCTGGCCAAACTGGCCGAGGAAGACCCCACCTTCAAGGTGCACACCGATCCCGAGACCGGCCAGACCATCATCGCCGGCATGGGCGAGCTGCACCTGGAGATCATCGTCGACCGCCTGCGTCGCGAGTTCAAGGTGGAGTGCAACGTAGGCAAGCCTCAGGTGGCCTACCGCGAGACCGCTGGCCAGCCCGTCAAGCATGCCGAAGGCAAGTTCGTTCGCCAGTCCGGCGGCCGTGGCCAGTATGGTCACGCCATCATCGACCTGGAGCCCCAGGAGCCCGGCGCCGGCTACGAGTTTGTCAACGCCATCGTGGGCGGCGTGGTGCCCAAGGAGTACATCCCCTCCATTGACAAAGGCATCCAGGAGGCCCTGGAGTCCGGCGTGGTCGCCGGCTACCCCGTCGTGGACGTCAAGGTGACCCTTACCGACGGCTCCTACCACGAGGTCGACTCCTCCGAGGCTGCCTTTAAGATCGCCGGTTCCATGGCCATCAAGGACGCCCTGCGCAAGTCCAAGCCCGTGCTGCTCGAGCCCATCGAGGCCGTCGAGGTTGAGACTCCCGAGGAGTACATGGGTGACGTCATGGGCAACCTGTCCTCCCGCCGCGGCAAGATCGAGGGCATGGAGGACCGTCGTAACACCAAGGTCATCAAGGCCAAGGTGCCCCTGGGCGAGATGTTTGGCTACGCTACCGACCTCCGCTCGCAAACGCAGGGTCGCGCTAGCTACACCATGCAGTTCGCTGAGTACGAGCCGGTGCCCAAGGGTGTCGCCGACGAAATCATTAGCAAAGCCGGCGGCAACGCCTAAAGATAACCGCGGGCATTACCGCTCACCAATGGAGGTACCAAGTGTCTAGCCAAAAGATCAGGATCCGTCTGAAGGGATTCGACCACGAGCTGGTGGATCAGTCCTCTAAGCAGATCGTCGAAACCGCTCAGAAGACCGGCGCTCGCGTGTCCGGCCCCATCCCCCTGCCCACCGAGCGCAACGTCTACTGCGTCATCCGCTCGCCCCACAAGGACAAGGACTCCCGCGAGGAATTCGAGATGCGCACCCACAAGCGCCTCATCGACATCCTTGATCCCCCCTCTGAGACCGTCGACTCCCTCATGCGTCTCGACCTTCCCGCTGGCGTAGAGATCGACATCAAGCTCGATGCCTAAGGCCTGCGCACCCCAGGTAAGCTCATAGCTCACCGGTTGCTGCACAATTGGCGCTCCCTTCCAAAGCCAGGAGGGGAGCGCTTTTCTTGCCCAAAACGCCCACTGCGAGCAACGTAGAGCGTTTCTCGGCAGCTCTTTTCAATGCCGAGAAACACTCCCGCCTCTCAAGGAAGTGATATGCAGGGTTTTTGGGCTTCGAAAAAAGATTTGGGAGAAGTCGTGGAAACGGCTTCTAAGCCCTATACTGATCAAGCTGTCAATTTGGGTATTTCTGTGCCGCGTCTATACCACGGCACCGGGCGTATCCCTTTTGGCACATTCCCACAGGATGTGGTCCGCTGGGGACAGGCACAAACAGCGCCTGCGGTCCCATGACCACCAAAGGTAAGGAATACGTATGGTCAACACGATTCTCGGCCGCAAGATCGGGATGACTCAGGTGTGGGACGAGGACGACAACGTCGTTCCCGTGACGGTCGTTCAGGCCGGCCCCTGCGTTGTCTCCCAGGTCAAGTCTGAAGCCACCGACGGCTACGATGCCGTGCAGATCGGCTTTGGCGAGATCAAGCCTTCCCGCGTGAACAAGCCTATGAAGGGCCATTTCGCCAAGGCCGGCGTCGAGCCTATGCGCTATCTGCGCGAGGTGCGCTTGGAGAACGCCGCCGATCACAAGGTGGGCGACGTGGTTACCGTGGCTGATTTCGCAGAGGTTGCTGCGGTAGACGTCACCGGCACCTCCAAGGGCAAGGGCTTCCAGGGCACCATCAAGCGCTGGAACTTCGCTTGCGGCCCCATCACCCACGGCTCCCGCAACCAGCGCAAGCCCGGCTCCATTGGTCAGTGTGCCTATCCCGCCCGCGTGCGCAAGGGCCTGCACATGGCCGGTCACATGGGCGACGAGCGCGTCACGGTCAAGAACCTCAAGCTGGTCTCCGTCGATCCCGAGCAAAACCTCATGCTCATCAAGGGTGCGGTACCTGGTGGCAAGAACGCGCTGGTTCAGATCCGCATGGCCTAAGGGCCCTTATCTCTAGTAGAACCTCTTAGGCTATTCAAGGAGTGAAGATGTCCAACATCGAAATCAAGAACGCAGAGGGGCAGGCGGTTCGCACGGCCGAGCTCGACTCTCGCGTCTTTGGCATTGAGCCAAATATCCCGGTGATGCACCTAGTCGTGAAGAACTACCTCTCTTCGCTGCGTCAAGGCACCCACGACACCAAGGGCCGCTCTGAGGTCTCCGGTGGCGGCAAGAAGCCTTGGCGTCAGAAGGGCACCGGTCGTGCCCGCCAGGGTTCCATTCGCGCCACCCAGTGGGTAGGCGGCGGCGTGCCCTTTGGCCCCACCCCTCGCACCCACAACAAGCGCACCAACAACAAAGAGGCCAAGCTGGCCATGCGTTCGGCTCTCTCCGCCAAGCTGGCCGACGGCGAGCTTTATGTGGTAGACGAGATGGCTTTCGACAAGCCTTGCACCAAGCAGGCCAAGGCCCTGCTGGCTGCCCTGGGCGTCGCCGACAAGCGCGTCACTGTGGTGCTTCCCAATGACGCGGTGGAGGCCTTCCTGTCCTTCCGCAACCTTCCCAAGGTGCGTGTCATTGGCGTGCGCGAGGCTAACACCCACAATCTCGTTGACAACGCCGCCCTGGTCATGCCTGAGGCCGTTGCTACGACCCTTGAGGAGGCGCTCGTCTAATGAACTCCGTCTACAACGTCATCATTCGCCCTGTCGTGTCTGAGCGCACCTTCGATCAGATGGGCGAGAACAAGTACACCTTCGAGGTGGCCCCTCAGGCCCCCAAAGAGGAGATCGCTCAGGCCGTTGAGAAGATCTTTGGCGTCAAGGTCACCAAGGTGAACACCGCCTGGGTGAAGCCTAAGACCAAGCGCGTGCGCTATGTCGCCGGCAAGACCCGCCGCTGGAAGAAGGCCATCGTCACGCTGGCCGAGGGCGACTCCATCGAGATCTTCGGCCAATCGGTCGCCGAGTAACCACCGTCAATGTCAGGCTCTGCAACCACTGAGGGCCTGTCTTTACGGCTTCGCTATGGATACGCGCGGAGCCGTGGTAATCCGGCGTCACAGGTGTTTGGGCTTATCGGTAGCCCTCTTCCCTTAGAAGCCTGTGGCCATCGGAACATACGAAAGGGAATTTAACCATGGGAATCAAGCACCTCAAGCCGACGAGCCCCGGCAGGCGTTTCCAGACGATCTCGGACTTCTCTGAGGTCACCTGCACTACGCCCGAGAAGTCCCTTCTCGAGCCGCTGCCCGTCAAGGCCGGTCGCAACAACACCGGTCGCATCACCACCCGCCATCAGGGCGGCCGTGTGAAGCGCAAGTTCCGCAAGATTGACTTCAAGCGCAACAAGGACGGCGTGCCCGCCAAGGTTGCCACCATCGAGTACGACCCCAACCGCTCTGCTCGCATCGCTCTGCTTCACTATGCAGACGGCGCAAAGGCCTACATTCTGGCCCCTCGCGGCCTCAAGGTGGGCGACACCGTGCTGAGTGGCCCTGACGCCGACATCAAGCCCGGCAACGCGCTGCCCCTCGCCAATATCCCTGTAGGTACTCTTGTCCACGCCATCGAGTTCCAGCCGGGCAAAGGCGCTGCCATCGCCCGTTCTGCCGGCACTTCCGTGCAGCTCATGGGCAAGGAAGGTAACTACGCCGTGCTGCGTATGCCTTCCTCCGAGATGCGTCGCGTGCTCATCACCTGCCGCGCCACTGTAGGCGAAGTGGGCAATGCCGAGCACTCCAACATCACCATCGGCAAGGCTGGCCGCAACCGCTACAAGGGTGTGCGCCCCACTGTCCGCGGTACCGTCATGAACCCTGTGGACCACCCCCACGGCGGCGGCGAGGGCAAGAACCACACCTCTGGCCGTCCCTCTGTGTCCCCCTGGGGCAAGCCTTCCAAGGGCGCCAAGACCCGCGATCCCAAGAAGGGTTCGAACCGCCTCATCATCCGTCGTCGCAAGACGAAGTAGCGCATCCGCGAGAAGTAGGAGTCATCATTTATGAGCAGGAGTCTCAAGAAGGGCCCGTACGTCGAGACCCGCCTCCTCCAGCGCGTGGTCGCGCAGAACGAGGCTGGCACCAAGGAGGTCATCAAGACTTGGTCTCGTGCCTCCACCATCTTCCCCGACATGGTGGGCCACACCATTGCCGTACACGACGGCCGCAAGCACGTGCCCGTGTACATTACCGAGTCCATGGTCGGGCACAAGCTCGGCGAGTTCGCCCCGACCCGCACCTTCCGCGGGCACAAGGCTTAAAGAGGGGATGAACAAGCATGAAGCATTCCGATAACGCGTCGCACGTTTCCGCGACTGCCAAGTACGTTCGCGTTGCCCCCCGCAAGGCACGCCTGGTCGTAGACCAGATTCGCAACAAGTCCGTGGCTCAAGCCGTGGAGATCCTCCAGTTCTCCAATCGCGCAGTGGCTGTGGATGTCGAGAAGGTTCTGCGCTCCGCTGTCTCCAACGCCTACGAGAACAAGGGCTTCCGTCCTGACGACCTCGTAATCGTTGAGACCTATGTGGACGAGGGCCCCACCCTCAAGCGCATCCGTCCTCGCGCCAAGGGCTCGGCTTCGCGCATCAACAAGCGCACCAGCCACATTACCGTCACCGTCGCTCCTCGAAAGGAGGCGTAGCAGATCCATGGGACACAAGGTATCTCCCACCGGGTTCCGCCTGGGCGTCACTGAGAACTGGCGCTCCCGTTGGTACGCCGATAAGGACTACTCCAAGAACGTCGGCAACGACCTCAAGATCCGCAAGTATCTGACCAAGCGCCTCGAGCGCGCCGCCTTGTCCCGCGTAGACATCGAGCGCGCTGGCAAAAAGGTGAAGGTCACCATCTATACCGCCCGTCCCGGCCTGGTCATTGGCAAGAAGGGCTCCGAGATCGACGCCCTGCGCCGCGAGCTTGAGAAGATCGCCGGCGTGGGCAAGGGCGACGTCAACGTAGACGTCATTGAGATCAAGCGTCCCGAGCTCGATGCCAGCCTGGTCTCTCAGTCCATCGCCGAGCAGCTGGAGCAGCGTATCGCCTTCCGCCGCGCCATGCGCAAGGCCGTGCAGTCTGCTCGCAAGTCTGGCGCCAAGGGCATCCGTATTCAGTGCTCCGGTCGTCTGGGCGGCGCTGAGATGGGTCGTCGCGAGTGGTACCGCGAAGGCCGCGTGCCTCTGCAGACCCTGCGCGCCAAGATCGACTTCTCCGAGGCTACCGCCCGCACCATCATGGGCGCCTGCGGCGTGAAGACCTGGATCTACGTGGGCGAGAAGCTCCCCGGCCAGCCTGCACCCAATCCCGCACTCGAGGGCACTTCTCGCCCTCGTCGCCGCAATGAGAGGAGGGGCAACTAATGCTGGCTCCTAAACGCGTCCTTCACCGCAAGGTTCAGCGTGGCTCTATGAAGGGCCATGCCAAGGGTGGCACCAAGCTCAACTTTGGCTCCTGGGGCATCCGTGCCGAGGAGGCTCACTGGATCACCAACCGCCAGATTGAGGCTGCCCGTATCGCCATGACCCGTCAGATGAGGCGTGGCGGTAAGGTTTGGATCACCATCTTCCCCGACAAGCCCATCACCAAGAAGCCCGCTGAGACCCGCATGGGTTCCGGTAAGGGCAACCCCGAGGAGTGGGTGGCCGTCGTCAAGCCCGGCCGTATTATGTTCGAGATCGACGGCGTGAGCGAAGAGGTCGCCAAGGAGGCTCTGCGTCTGGCGCAGCACAAGCTTCCCATCCGCACCAAGATCGTCTCCCGCGCCGACCAGGCCGAGGAGGAGTAACCCCTATGAAGTCCAAAGAGATTCGCGAGCTTACTGACGAGCAGCTCGCTTCGAAGCTCGATGAGGCCCGCGCGGAGCTCTTCAACCTCCGCTTCCAGATGGCCACGAGCCAGCTTGACAACACCGCCCGTGTGTCCCACGTCAAGCGTGACATTGCTCGTATACAGACCGAGATGCGTGCCCGCGAGATCGCGGCCGCCAATGCTGCAAACTAGACGCGAGGGGAGAAGAAGAAACATGAGCGATTCCCGCAATTCGCGCAAGGTTCGCACCGGTGTCGTGTCGTCCATCTCCGGCGACAAGACCATCACGGTCCAGATCACCGAGCGCAAGCCGCACCCCAAGTACGGCAAGATGATCACCGTCTCCAAGAAGCTCCACGCCCATGACGAGAACAACGAGGCTGGCCTCGGCGACACCGTCACCGTAATGGAGACTCGTCCCTTGTCCAAGACCAAGCGCTGGCGCCTCGTCGAGATCGTCGAGAAGGCCAAGTAGCCACCCGCAATATGGCCCAGAAGACCATGTGCGTCGCACGCCAGGGCGCACCTCTGGTACTTTTTAGGCACGGAGGATAGAAACATGATTCAGCAGGAGACCATGCTCACCGTCGCCGATAACTCCGGCGCTCGTAAGGTGAAGTGCATCAAGGTCCTCGGCGGCTCCAAGCGCCGTTACGCCGGCATCGCCGACGTCATCGTTGCCGCTGTACAGGAGGCTACTCCTGGCGGCAACGTGAAAAAGGGCGACGTAGTGCGTTGCGTCGTTGTGCGCACCGTCAAGGAGAACCGCCGCAAGGACGGCAGCTACATTCGTTTCGATCAGAACGCTTGTGTCCTGATCGACAAAGACGGCAACCCCGTAGGTACTCGTATCTTTGGGCCTGTCGCCCGCGAGCTGCGCGACCACAAGTACATGAAGATCGTCTCGCTCGCACCCGAGACGCTGTAAGAGGAGTGAGACGACATGCCTAAGATGAATATCAAGAAGGGCGACCTCGTCGAGGTCCTCTCCGGCAAGGATAAGGGTGCTCGCGGCCACGTGCTGCGTGCTCTTCCCGCCGACGGCAAAGTCGTGGTCGAGGGTGTTGCGCTGGTCAAGAAGGCTCAGCGCCCCACTCAGGCCAACCAACAGGGCGGTTTTGTAAGTCAGGAGGCTGCCATCGACGTGTCCAACGTCGCTCTGGTATGCCCTTCCTGCGACAAGGCCACTCGCGTCGGCCATGCCGTCAACGATGAGGGCAAGAAGGTCCGCGTATGCAAGAAGTGCGGCAACCAATTCTAAGCGCGCATAGTTGATGCACCTACGCGCCTCGATGCTCTGGCATCGAGGCGCTTTTTCTATTGGGTGAAGCTCAGATGGCCAAAGCATGAATGCGGCTACACAAAGAGATTTTCTCGTTCTGATCACCCTTGCTATGGCCTATGATTTGGAATTGCACTGTGTCTGGCCCCACTACCTTTATGCCAATAGGTTGTGGGGGTGCGAGGATCTTGGGCTGCCAAGACACCCCGCACTGAAAAACCCCAAAGGAGTTTTACATGGCAGAAGAGAAGTATGTTCCTCGCCTCAAGACCCGTTATGAGGAAGAGGTCCGTCCCAAGCTTGTAGAGCAGTTTGGCTACACCAACCCCATGACCGTTCCTCAGATTGAGAAGATCGTGGTAAATATGGGTGTGGGAGAGGCTGCAACCGATGCGAAGGCTATCGACGCCGCTGTGGCTGACCTTCGTCAGATTACTGGTCAGCAGCCCATGGTAACCCGTGCTCGCAAGTCGATCGCTACCTTCCACCTGCGTGCGGGTATGCCCATTGGCGCAAAGGTCACTCTGCGCAAGGACCGCATGTGGGATTTCCTGGATCGCCTCATTGACATCGCCACTCCTCGCATCCGCGACTTCCGCGGTTTGCCCGTCAAGAGCTTCGACGGCCGTGGCAACTACTCACTGGGCGTGACTGAGCAAACCATCTTCCCCGAGATCGATTTTGACAAAGTCGATCATGTGCGTGGCATGGATATCACCATCGTTACTACCGCTAAGACAGACGAGGAAGGTAAAGCTCTGCTTGAGGGCTTCAACTTCCCCTTCAAGAAGAACGGCAAGTAACTCCCAAGCGTCAAAAGGTTTCAATCTTTGTTGCCCCAGTAAAGCGAGGGGCTGCAATGTGAAGGAGGATTTGTGGCTAAGACTTCGATGATCGTCAAGTCCCAGCGCACGCCCAAGTACTCGACGCGTCTTCAGCGCCGTTGTCAGCGCTGCGGTCGTCCGCACTCGGTGTACCGCAAGTTTGGGCTGTGCCGTGTCTGCCTGCGTGAGCTGGCGAACAAGGGCGATCTCCCTGGCGTCCGCAAGGCTAGCTGGTAATTCCTGCTGCCTCTAAGACCTCACGGAGAACCCGCATTTAGGCGTCTGTGCCACGGGTGCAGGCGAACCGCATGCAGGGATTTCATCTGGTACGAAGGAGAATCTCAATGAACGTGAACGATCCCATCAGCGATATGCTCACACGCATTCGCAACGCTAACAGTGCTGGCAAGGCAGATGTTTCCATGCCTTCCACCAAGGTGCTGGTCGAGGTTGCCCGCGTGTTGGCAGAGGAGGGCTACATCGAGGGCTATGTGGTAAACGACACCAAGCCCCAGAAGACCCTTGTCATTACGCTCAAGTATGGCAAGAAGCGCGCTCGTGTCATCAAGGGCATCAAGCGTATTTCTAAGCCTGGCCTGCGTAAATATTCTGCAGCTGCCGACCTGCCGCGCGTGTTGGGCGGTTTGGGCACTGCCATCATTTCCACCTCTAAGGGCATGATGTGCGACCGCGATGCTCGTACCCAGGGCATCGGCGGCGAGATCATCGCCTACGTTTGGTAACCGGCAGGACTGAAAGGAGCTACCGTGTCCCGTATCGGTAAAATGCCTGTCCAGATTCCAGCCGGAGTCACCGTGACAGTTGACAACAAGACCGTGACTGTGAAAGGTCCTAAGGGCGAGCTGGTTCGTACCTTCTCTCCTCTGGTGAGCTTTGAGGTCAAGGACAACGAGGTTGTTGTCACCCCTGAGAATGACGAGAAGGAAGCCAATGCGCAGTGGGGCCTTTCCCGTACCCTGGTGCACAATATGGTGCTGGGCGTGTCCGAAGGCTTTGAGAAGCGCTTGCAACTGGTAGGCGTTGGCTATCGCGCCACCCTTAAAGGCCGCGACCTGGATCTTTCCCTGGGCTACTCTCATCCTGTGATTATGCCTGCCCCTGAGAACATCACCTTTGAGGTGCCCGACAACACCCATATCGTGGTGAAGGGCATTTCCAAGGAGCAGGTGGGCCAAGTGGCTGCTGAGATTCGCGCCAAGCGTCCTCCCGAGCCTTACAAGGGCAAGGGCATCCGCTATATCGACGAGCATGTCCGCCGTAAGCTTGGCAAGGCTGCTAAGTAGCGATTCTGCCTCAAAAAGACCGCCACCCCGTCAGGTGGCGGCGTGAAAGAAGGAGTAAGTCCGTATGAACAAGCAAAAGGCGAAGAAGCTCGGGCTCAAGCGCCGCGAGCGTCGCGTCCGTAGCAAAATCAACGGTACCGCTGAGCGCCCCCGCCTCTCCGTGCACCGCACCAATGCCAACATCTATGCGCAGGTCATCGATGACGTCGATTCCAAGACCATCTGCACCTGCTCTACCCTTGATCCCGAGTTCCGTGCTACTGGCAAGCTCGGTTCCAACAAAGAAGCTGCCGAGCTCGTAGGCGAGCTTATCGGCAAGCGCGCTCTGGACAAGGGCGTTACCACCGTCACCTTCGATCGTGGCGGTCGCATCTACCATGGCCGTGTTAAGGCCCTCGCTGACGGCGCCCGCAAAGCGGGCCTGAAGTTCTAGGAGGTATTGCAGATGGCTCGTAATCCTAAGCAGCGCGACGCCTCCGATCTTCAGGAGCGCGTTGTCTTCATTCACCGTGTGTCCAAGGTAGTCAAAGGCGGTCGCCGCTTCTCTCTGGTCGCACTGGTCGTCGTAGGTGACGGCAAGGGCAATGTGGGCCTTGGCATGGGTAAATCCGCCGAGGTGCCTCTGGCTATCCAGAAGGCCGTGGACGATGCCAAGAAGAACATGTTCCACGTGCCTGTGACCGACGAAGGCTCTGTGCCTCATGCTGTGACTGGTCACTTTGGCGCCGGTCGCGTGCTCATTCAGCCGGCTATCGAGGGTACCGGTGTCATCTCCGGTGGCTCTGTGCGTCCGCTTTTCGAGCTGGCTGGCATCAAGAACGTTATGTCCAAGTCCCTCGGCACCGCTAACTCCATGAACGTCATCAAGGCCGCCGCAGAGGGCCTCAAGCAGTTGGAGAGCCCCGAGCAAGTCGCCGATCGTCGTGGCATCACCGTTGCCCAAATGTTCGGCACGAAGGAGGCCTAACCATGGCGAACACCCTCAAGATTAAGCTCGTGAGGAGCGCCGTCACCCAGGTGAAGCAGGATCAGACTCGCACCGCTCGTGCCCTGGGTCTCCGCCGCATTGGCGACGTTGTCGAGCAGCCAGATAACGAGAGCATCAGGGGCATGATCTTCAAGATCAAGCACCTGGTCGAGGTGGAAGAGAACTAGGAGTAAATAGCAATGCAACTCAATGATCTTCGCCCCGCCGAGGGCTCCCGTAAGAATCGCAAGCGCGTGGGCCGCGGCAATTCTTCCGGCAAAGGCACCACAGCCGGCCGCGGCACCAAGGGTCAGCTTTCTCGCTCCGGTGGCGGCAAGGGCGCTGGGTTCGAGGGCGGCCAGAATCCCCTGGCTATGCGCCTTCCTAAGCTCCCTGGCTTCACCAATCACAGCCGCATCCAGTATGCACCCGTAAACATTGCTCGCCTTGAGGCCTGCTTCAACGCCGGCGATGTGGTAGACGGTGCTACTCTGGTTGAGAAGGGCATCATCAAGAAGGCCACTCAACCAGTGAAGGTTCTCGGCGACGGTGAGCTGACCAAGGCCCTTACTGTCAAGGTAGACAAGGTGTCTGCCTCCGCCCAGGCCAAGATCGAGGCCGCAGGAGGAAAGGTCGACTAATCGTGCTCAAAGGTATTGCCAACGCGTTCCATGTCAAGGAGCTCCGTGACAAGATCCTGCTGACGATCGGCATCCTCGTGATCTATCGCATCGGCGCCTATCTGCCGGTGCCTGGTATTCCCTTCCAGGGCATGCTGAACCAGTTTCAGACTGCCCTGGACGACCAGAGCGCGCTCGCTCTCCTGAACTTGTTCAGCGGCGGCGCGCTCGCGCGCGTATCGGTGTTCGCTCTGGGCATCATGCCCTACATCACTGCCCAAATCATCATGCAGATGCTTCAGGCCGTGATTCCATCTCTGGGCGAGATGGCCAAGGAGGGCGATGCTGGCCAGCGCAAGATCACGCAGTACACCCGCTACGTCACTGTGGGCCTGGCACTGCTCAACGCCATTGGGTATCTATTTTTGTTCAAGAGCGACGCCTATGGCATCGATTTCTCTGCCATTGCTGCTCCTGCATGGCTGCTGGATACCATGGTGGTGCTCACCATGCTTGCTGGCGCCATGATTATCATGTGGCTTGGCGAGGTTATCACTCAGCGTGGTGTGGGCAACGGTATGTCTCTCATTATCTTTGCCAACATCATGAGTGGTCTGCCTACGGCCATCTTCAGCTCTGTGTCCTCTTCTGAGAATGGTGTGGTTATGACTGTGCTGGTGATCATTGTGATCCTGGCAGTCATTCCCTTCATCATCTATATAGAGCGTGGCCAGCGTCGTATCCCGGTGTCTTATGCGAAGCGGGTATCCGGTCGCCGCGTGATGGGTGGCCAGTCCACCTATCTACCCGTAAAGGTGAACACCGCAGGCGTTATTCCCATCATTTTCGCCTCGGCTATCCTTTATTTCCCAGCGCAGATCGCAGTGTTCTTCCCTACAGTGGGATGGATGCAGGTCTTTGCCAATGCAGTGTCTGCAGGCTGGCTCAACTGGATCCTGTCTGTAGTTCTGATCGTAGTCTTCGCGTATTTCTATACCTCTATGGTATTCAACCCCGATGAGACTGCAGATCAGCTGCGCAAGCAGGGCGGCTATATCCCTGGTGTACGTCCTGGTGCTGCTACTGCCGCCTATATCAAGAGCGTTCTGGATCACATTACTCTGCCGGGCGCCATTTTCTTGGCCCTCATCGCAGTGGTTCCCTCGATCCTGTTTACGTTCACTTCAAATACCCTCATTCAGGCCTTCGGTGGGACATCCATCCTCATCATGGTGGGTGTTGCTCTGGATACTTTGACTCAGGTTCAGAGCCAGCTGGAGACTCACAACTACGAGGGACTGTTCATTCGCTAATGTCCGGTGGGCCTAGGTGCCCCGAGGTAAGGAGAACTTCCATGAATATCGTCCTGCTCGGGGCGCCTGGCGCCGGCAAGGGTACTCAGGCACAGATGCTGGCTGAGCGCTATGGCTTTGATCACATCTCCACTGGCGACTTATTGCGGGCTGCCGTGAAAGAAGGGACTCCTTTGGGTCTTGAAGCCAAGGGTTATATGGATTCAGGCCAGCTTGTTCCTGACTCTGTTGTCATTGGTCTTGTAAAAGAGCGTCTCGCTACTCCAGCGGCTCAAAAGGGATTCATTCTTGATGGGTTCCCTCGCAACACCGCCCAAGCACAGACTTTGGATATCGAACTTGAGGGTATGGGAAAGAAGCTCGATGCAGCACTTCTTGTCGACGTTGCCCCTGAGGTCATCATTGGTCGTTTGAGCTCTCGCCGTGTGTGCCGTACCTGTGGTTATACCGGCACCGCTGCCGATAAGGTCTGCCCTCGTGACGGTGGCGAAATGTATCAGCGCGACGACGACAAACCTGAAACTATAAAGAACCGCTTGGACGTCTATGAAGAGAAGACGGCCCCTTTAGTGGATTATTACCGTGAGAGTGGCATCCTTCGCGAAGTGGACGGCGATCGACCCCAAGCCGAGGTATTTGATGACGTCGTCACCCTTCTAGGTCTCTAGGGACTACCTCTATGATCAAATTTAAAACATCGGCAGAGATTGAGTCGATGAAAGCAGCCGGGGCCGTTTCTAAAGCGGCCCTGCGTTGCGTTGGAGCGGCAATTGTCCCAGGAGTGAGAGCCCTCGATCTAGATAGGATTGCAGAGTCAGTCATTCGAGCCAATGGCGGCGTTCCTGCGTTTAAGGGCTACTTGGGCTTTCCGTCCTCTATCTGTTGTTCCATCAACGATCAGATAGTTCATGGCATTCCTACTGACGACGTGATTCTTAAGAACGGCGATATCGTCTCTGTAGATACCGGTGCCATTGTCAACGGTTGGGTGGGAGATAACGCTTGGACGTTCTTTTGCGGCACTCCTAGCCCTCAAGACAAAGAGCTCTGCGAAGTTACTCGCGACTGTTTGAAGATTGCCATTAAGCAAGCTGTGCCAGGGAATCATCTGGGCGACATCGGCCATGCGGTTCAAGAACATGCGGAGCGTCATGGTTTTGGAGTCATTCGCGACTATACAGGTCATGGTATTGGTCGCGAGATGCATGAAGAGCCTTCTGTAAGAAATTTTGGTCATAAAAGGCGTGGCATCAAAATCCAAGAAGGCATGGTGTTAGCCATTGAACCCATGATCGTGCGGGGTGCTTACCAAACTCGAGTCGAACGCAATCGTTGGACAGTGGTGACTTGCGATCATTCTACAGCAGCCCATTATGAGAACACGGTGGCCGTGACGGCAGACGGTCCGGTGATCCTCACCTCTGATGGGAAGGGACCTTGGTGCCCCATGGAAGGCGGAGTGGCCTAGCACGCCGGGATTGCCCATGGCATCTGTGCATGCAAGATCGTGCTTCTGCAGCATATATAAATGAATGTGCTGTGTGGTCTTTTCTCGGTAGGGGCAAATTGAGCTTTTGAGCATGGACTCGCACAAAACCATGAGATAGACTGATTAGCTGCTGTTCGCTGTGAAGAGAGGTAGTTGCGTGAGCAAACAAGACGCAATCGAACTGGAGGGCAAGGTGCTTGAGCCGCTGCCCAATGCCATGTTCAATGTGGAGCTGGAGAATGGACACACGATTCTCTGCACCATTTCAGGCAAGATCCGTATGAACTACATTCGTATTTTGCCAGGTGACCGCGTGGTAGTGGAGATGTCTCCCTACGACCTTACGCGTGGTCGCATTACCTACCGCTACAAATAGCAGTGTTTGAGGCGGCAACGTCCAGTGGTTGCCTTGAAGATTGTGAAGCGATACAAGCCGGCCCTCTTATATAGAGTCGGCCACAGCTGTGGATATAACCGCCAGCGGCTGGGCGAAGATATAGAAAGCATCAATGGAAGGAAGACAGATGAAGGTCCGTCCCTCTGTCAAGAAGATGTGCGACAAGTGCAAGATCATTAGGCGCCATGGCAAGGTGCTCGTAATCTGCGAGAACCCCCGCCACAAGCAGCGTCAGGGTTAAAGCAGAACGAGAGGAGCTACAAGGTGGCCCGTATTAACGGTGTCGACCTCCCGCGCGAGAAGCGCGTTGAGATCGGTCTTACCTATATCTATGGCATCGGCCGCACTACAGCCGAGAAGATCTGCGCCGCCACTGGCGTGGACCCCGATACCCGCGTCCGCGACCTCACTGATGAAGAGGTTGCCAAGATGCGTGATTACATCGACGCTCACTACACCGTCGAAGGCGATCTCCGTCGTGAGACTCGTCAAAATATCGCCCGCCTGATGGAGATCGGCTGCTATCGCGGTCTTCGCCATCGCAAGGGTCTTCCTGTCCGCGGTCAGCGCACCCATACTAACGCTCGCACCCGTAAGGGTAAGAAGCGCCAGATCGGTGCCAAGAAGAGGGGCTAAGGGAGACAGATGGCTCAGAAGAAGAACGCTAAGACGACGCGCATCCGTCGCGCCGAGCGCAAGAACATTGCTGTGGGTCAGGCCCACATCAAGAGCACGTTCAATAACACGATTATTTCCATCACCGATCCGCAGGGCAACGTCATTGCTTGGCAGTCTGCTGGCACCGTGGGATTCAAGGGCTCTCGCAAGTCCACCCCCTTTGCCGCCCAGATGGCCGCTGAAGCCTGTGCCAAGACCGCTATGGAGCACGGCATGCACTCTGTAGCCGTCTTCACCAAGGGCCCTGGCTCTGGCCGTGAGACTGCTATTCGCTCACTCCAGGCCGCTGGCCTTGAGGTGAAGAGCATTCAGGACAAGACGCCCATTCCGCACAACGGTTGCCGTCCGCGCAAGCGTCGTCGCCAGTAATCAGGATCAGGAAGGATAGCTAACATGGCAGTTGATAGGACTCCTGTCCTGAAGCGCTGCAGGGCTTTGGACATCGACCCCATCGTGATGGGCATTAACAAAAAGTCCAACCGTCAGCCCAAGCGCCAGCGTCGGCAGGAGAGCGAATATGGTCGTCAGCTTCGCGAGAAGCAGAAGGCCAAGTTCATCTATGGCGTGCTCGAGAACCAGTTCCATGGCTACTATGAGCAGGCTCTTAAGGTCGAGGGCATCACCGGCGACAACCTCATGAGCATTCTTGAGACTCGCCTGGACAATGTGGTGTTCCGCCTTGGCTTTGCCCGCACCCGTAAAGAGGCTCGCCAGACCGTGCGTCACGGCCACATTCAGGTCGATGGCAAGCGCGTGGACATTCCCTCTTACCGCGTAAAGGCCGGCGACGTGGTTTCTGTCGCCCCCAAGTACTCTGACCTGCTCCCCATCAAGGAGGCCATCATCGCTTCTGAACACATGGCCGTTCCTGCATGGCTTGAGGTCGACATCGAGAAGCTCTCGGGCAAGGTGCTGCAGATCCCTTCCCGCGATCAGATCGATCTCGACATCAACGCCCAGCTCATCGTCGAGCTCTACTCCAAGTAACGAGCAACCCCGGTTGGAGGTATACATGTCCGAATTCATCCGACCGCAGGTGTCGGTAGAAGAGGTCAAGACCAACGTCGCCCGCGTGACCGTCGAGCCCCTGGAAGGCGGCTTTGGCGACACCCTCGGCAACTCCATTCGCCGCGTGCTCTTGTCTAGCCTGGAGGGCGCAGCTGTTCGTGCTATTCGCATCGACGGCGTGCAGCATGAGTTCTCTACGGTAGAGGGCGTCTATGAGGACGTCACCGACATCGTCCTCAATGTGAAGAAACTCGTCTTCCAGCGCACCGGCTCTGCCGAGGAAGCTGAGGCTGAGGTCAACATCGAGGGTCCCGCCACCGTCTCTGGTGCGGATTTCTTGGTGCCTGCAGGTTTTGAGCTGGTCAATCCCGAGCTCGTCATCTGCCACCTGGGCGAGGGCGCCCATCTCAAGATGACCCTCTATCTGGGCTGTGGCCGCGGCTATGTCTCCGGTGAGAACAACGAGGGCGACAACGATGCCATCGGTATCATCCACGTAGATTCCCTCTACTCTCCTGTGCGCCGTTGCGCTAAGACCGTCGAGCCTTGCCGCGTGGGTCAGCACACTGACTTCGATCGCCTGGTGCTCGAGGTGGAGACCAACGGCGCCAAGGATCCTCGTGAGGCTGTGGTCGAGGCTGCCAACATCATCAATCAGCACATGAGCGCATTCATGACGCTGAACGAAGAAGGCGACCACGAGGAAGAAGTGTCCATCTTCGTGAGCAACGAGGAGGACGACAACTCTGAGCTCGACAAGCCCATCGAGGGCCTCGACCTCAGCGTGCGTTCCTACAATTGCCTCAAGCGTGCCGGCATCCATACCGTGCGCCAGCTGGTGGACTACTCGGAGAACGACCTCCTCAACATCCGCAACTTCGGCGTGAAGTCCATCGAGGAAGTCAAGGATAAGCTCGAGTCTATGGGCCTGGGCCTCAAGGCTTAACCCTGCGACCAACACTTAAAGAACCACTGAGGAGTAATACACCATGAGGCACCAGAAGAAGCATGGTATGAAGCTCGGCACCGATGCCAGCCATACCAAAGCCATGAAGAAGAGCCTGGTCGGCGCTCTGCTTGCAAACGACCGTATTAAAACCACCCTGCCGCGCGCCAAGGCCATCCGTGGCGATGTGGATCGCATTATTACCTGGGCAAAGAAGGGCGACCTGCACTCTCGTCGCCTGGCCATTGCCAAGGTGGGCGACCCTCAGCTCGTTCGCGAGATCTTCGAGAAGGTCGAGCAGGGCATGTGGGCTGACCGCAACGGTGGCTACACCCGCATCATGAAGCTCGGTCCCCGCAAGGGCGACAACGCTGAGATGGCGCTCATCGAGCTCGTGACTGAGCCTGTCCAGGCCAAGGTCAAGGCAGCCCCCACCAAGGTGGAGAAGGTTGAGCCCGTCAAGGCCGACGAGCCCGAGACCACCGAGGCTGAGGAGGCACCTGCCAAGGACGAGGCTCCCGCTGAGGAGGCTCCTGCCGAGGCAGACGCTGAGTAGCCGCTGTCTCTGCGCACAATTATGAAGGGAGGTCTCGCCTTGTGCGGGATCTCCCTTTTTCTCTAGCGCCCTCATTTCCTGCCGAGAAGCCCGCCCCATCTCATCCTGCACCCCGTCCGTCCTGGTAGCCCTAAAGGAGATCTCCTATGGAACTGGCACTCAACGCAGCGCAGTTTGGCTATACCTCTGCCGAGAAGCCCCAGCTTTCCGTAGATACGCTCTCGCTGTCCTCGGGCACTCATTGGGCATTGGTGGGGCCCAACGGGTCAGGAAAATCCACGCTGCTGCAGCTTTTGGCGGGAAGGCTTGCTCCTCAACAAGGCCTACTCACCCTCGATGGGAATGCGTTTGGCCAAGATCTCCAGCCTTCGCAGTTCTTTCAGCAGGTGGCTTTTGCGTCCCAAGATGCAGAGGCAAGCATCGTGGCTTCGCTGGTAGAAGACGAGGTGGCTTTTGGCCCCCGCAATTTAGGCCTGGCCCCAACTTTGGTTCAACAGCGGGTTCGTGCGGCTCTTGATGCCGTGGGACTAGGCTCCATCGCTTCCCAACGCACCGACGCCCTTTCCGGTGGGCAGCTTCAGCGCCTGCAGCTCGCAGGCCTCTTGGCGCTCCATCCCCAATTCCTCTTGCTTGACGAGGTCACCTCATCGCTCAATGCCGCGGCTGCCCAAACCATCCGCCAGCTGCTTTACAAAGGCGATCCTGCAGCCTGTGGCCAGCTTTTAAGCACCCATGACATTGTCGAGGTGTGTCAGGCACAGCAAGTGGTGCTCATGCATGAGGGTCGTATCCAGCGCATCCTCAGTCCTCAGCAGCTCTTCGAAGATGAAGCTCTCTGGCGCCTTATGGGCTACCATCGCAGCTTCCTGGGGCAGGCGGCTCGAGCACTCGCCCTCACACACAAGCCCGTGGCAGCCATCACCAACCCCAAGTCTTGTATGCAAGCTTGGCAACAAGCCTGTTTCCCTGTGCCTTCGATGCCTTCGCACGCGACATCCCATCCTACACCAGAGGGTCTCACGTTGCACAAGGTCACCCTTGCGAGTGAGACGGGCGTCCTTCTCAAGGATGTGTCCTTCAGCGTTCCTGCAGGCCAGATCACTTTGCTGTTGGGGGCTTCTGGGGCCGGTAAAACCTGCACGTGCCGGGTGGCAGCAGGGCTTTTGGCTGCCGATAAGGGCCAAGCCTCGCTTCATGGGATGCCTGTGAAGGCAGGGATGGTGGCCTACAGCGCCCAGAGGTCTGAGGATATGCTCTTTTGCGACCAGGTGGCAGAGGATGTGGCCTATGGGCCCCGTTTGGCGGGGCTTTCTGGCGAGGCGCTTCGCATGCGAGTGGAAGAGGCGCTCGCCGCGGTGGGGCTAGACGAGTCTTTAGCCCGACGGTCACCCTATGAGCTATCGGGCGGCCAGCGTCGAAAGGCGGCCCTTGCGGCGGTCATCGCCCAGCAGGCTCCGGCCCTCATTTGCGATGAGCCCTGCGCCAATCTCGATCCTCAAGGTGTCGCGCAGGTAGTGAAAGCCTTGGCTGCCCAGGCCAATGCGGGGGCAGCGGTGTTGGTGACCACCCATGATCCTGAGCCTTGGCTTCAAGTAGCCCATCAGGTGGTGATCCTTGAGACGGGTGCGGTGACATGGCAAGGAAGTCCTTACGAGCTGGTGGCCCAAGCGCCTCTGGCCTCCTCGGCGGCAGGAGAGCCCTTGTCGCTTAGGCTGCGCCGCCAATTGGCTGCAGGCATAGAATCACGCCCTGCAAAGCTTCAGAGCCTCTCAAACACCCCAAACACAGGGGAAGGCGCCCTATGATTACCAGCAGCTATGGTACCTACCTTCTTGGAAACGGGCCTCTTCATCGGTTGGACGCGAGGGCGAAGCTTTGCTGGCTGCTCGCAGTGACCATCGCGGCGTTTTGCGCTGCCTCTGCTTGGGTGCCCGCTCTCTTGCTGCTGTTGTCGCTTGTGGCTGCCAAGCGCGAAGGGGTGCCGTTAAGGTCGCTGGCGGGAGCCTTTGGGCCTGCGCTGGTCATTTTGCTGCTGGCATTTCTGTCGAACGCCCTGGTGGTCGATGGTGGCGGCGACATCGCTCTTTGGGGCCCTTGGGGCATCTCCTGGGCAGGCTTTGGCCGCGGCCTTCATGCCGTAGCGCGCATACTGTGCCTAGTGGCTTGGTCGCTCACCTTGGCCTGCGCCACAAGCTCCCAGTCTCTGGTCGACGGGTTCGTAGCTATGGCTAGGCCCCTCAAGCATTTGGGCGTCTCTGCTGCCCAAGCGGGCATGATGCTCTCGCTGGTCCTGCGCTTCCTGCCCCTTTGTGGCACGCAGATCCATAAGCTGCGCGATGCCCAGCGAGCCCGTGGCCTCGACCTTGATGGGGGGTCGGCGGTCACCCGCCTCAAGAGCTGGGTGTCAGTGCTTATACCGGTAACCGTGTCACTCTTTGCGCGGGCGCAGCACACCGCACAGGCAATGACAGGCCGCTGCTGGGGCTATAAGGAGCCACAGGTAGCCCCTAAACCATTGGGAGCCTCCGGGTGGGGAGTGATCGCAGGTTCTGTGGCATTGGTGGTCCTCGCAATCTGGCTCCCTTAAGCGCCTGCGCAACCGCCTCGCAACACCGCATTCAATTCCGCCCTCAAGGAGAAACCCATGGAGCCTCAAGCACGCTTCCTACACACCCAGGAGCCTCTCGCAAACCCAGGAGCGGACATGCCTCTGGACAACAGCGGAGCCTGCAGCCTGGAGGAGCTGGGATCAGGCTCAAGCACCTTGGTGCTAAAGGTGGGTTACCGCGGGGCGAGCTTTTCGGGTTTCGCAGCCCAAGAAGGCCAGCCTACCATTGCCGGCGAACTCAACGAGGCACTGTCGGTGCTTTTGCGGCGCCCTGCCGAGGTGGTCTGTGCCGGCCGCACTGATGCCGGCGTGAGCGCGCTGGGCCAATATGTATCTTTGCCGGTGAGTCCTCAGGAGCGCAGGGATTACTCCGCTGCTCGATTGCTGCGTTCGCTGGATGCCCTCACCTCCGACGATATTTCGCTTCGAGGGGTCTGGGAGGCTCCGGCGGGATTCTCGGCTCGTTTCGATGCCGAGAAACGCTGCTATCGCTACCGCATCGCCACGGGCCCTCGGCCCGTCATGGCGCAAGGAACGGCCCTGTGGGTGCGCCAGGGGCTGGACGTGGCGTCCATGGATGAGGCCGCCGGCTATCTGGTGGGGGAGCATGACTTCAAAAGCTTTTGTAAGGCAGCCTCGGCTGAAGGGAAGTCTACCTGTCGCGAGATCCTGCGTTGTCAGGTGAGTGCGGGCCAGGAGTATGGCGAGCCGTTGGTCTATATAGACGTGGAGGGTAACGCCTTCTTGCACAATATGGTGCGCATCATCACGGGCACCCTGCTGGAAGTGGGGGCCGGCAGGCGTGCCCCCAGTTGGGTGGGCGAGGTCTTATCGGCAGCCGATCGCAGGGCCGCTGGGCCCACCGCTCCTCCTGAAGGCCTGTTCTTTATTGAGGTACACTACCCCAATGGGCTGTTGCGCCCCTGGTAGGGATTCGCGCAGGCCTGGGCTAGACTGGATTTATGGGTTCAAGGCAGCTGCGAGAGGGCGCCTTGGGCTGTGAGAGCGAATGCGAAGGAGGAGCACAATGGCGAAACTCGAAAGCGGGCTTACCTACGAGCAGGCCCATGACCTTTTGTGCCAGTACAACAAGGATCCCTTCCATGTGCAGCACGGCGAGACCGTAGGCGGTCTCATGGGTTACTTTGCGGCCGAGTATGATCCCGAGAACGTGGACTTTTGGACTCAGGTGGGGCTGCTTCACGACCTGGATTGGGAGATGTTCGACCCCGATCTTCACACCATCGAGACGGCGCGCCTGCTCAAAGAGGCCGGAGCCTCTGAGGAGCTGGCCCATTCCATCCAGACCCATCAGTCGGATCTCAATCCCGACCTGCCTCAGCCGGAGTCCAAGATGGAAAAGATGCTCTATGCCTCAGACGAGCTTTCGGGCCTCATTACTGCCTGTGTGGCTATGCGCCCCTCCAAGAGCGTCATGGACTTCAATGTGAAGTCGCTCAAGAAGAAGTTCAAGACCAAGAGCTTTGCAGCCGGCTGCAACCGCGACGATATTCGCCGCGGCGCAGAAATCAATGAACTTGAGCTGGATGAGCTGTTCGCCATGGTGATTGAGGGTATGAAAGCCATAGCGCCTGATCGCGACACTTTTGGGAGCGAAGAGGCCTAAGGAGCAGAGGGCCTTCGTTTCTAAAGTCGAGGTTGTAGTATGCAAGACATGGTCGCGTTCATTGGCGAGGTAGTGGGCGAGTCGGTGCATGACACCCTGGTGCTCATGCCGTTCCTCTACGTCACCTATCTCGCCATGGAGTGGCTGGAACACAGCGCTCAGGGATTCTCTGAGCGCATTATCTTGAAAGCCGGCAAAGCAGGCCCCATACTGGGCGCTCTGTTGGGCGCGCTGCCCCAGTGCGGCTTTTCGGCCATGGGCGCCACTCTTTACAGCGGTCGAGTGGTCACGCTGGGCACCCTCATCGCGGTGTTTCTGTCCACTTCAGACGAGATGCTGCCCGTATTCATAGCCAACGGCGCCCCGGCTGCCCAAATCGTCGCCATTCTGGCATTCAAGGTGATCGTCGGCATGGTGGCAGGCCTTCTGGTGGACCTGGCCGTGCGCATCTTCCATATCCCCACCCATTCTGCGCTGCGCATCCATGAGCTGTGCGAGCAGGACCATTGCGGCTGCGACCAGCTGGATCAAGAGTCTGCCCAGCCTACAGGCCGCTCAGCTGCCTGTAGGCAGCTCTGCGAGAGCCGCGCTGCCCAAGAGGGCAGAGACCATGAGGTGGAAGCCTTGGCCAAGGACGTCTATTTGGACGATGGCAATCTGGCAGAGGCTGAGGGCCAATGCGCTCATGACCCTGAGTGCGAAGGGCCCTTCTCGGCTGCCGAGAAGGGCGGCCATGGCCACCAGGGCCACGTTTGCGATCATGGGGCTGTCGGCCACGACCACTGCTGCGCCCATGGCCATAGCCATGGCCATGGCTCCATTTGGAAGAGCGCCCTCGTTCATACGGCGCAGGTGACGCTGTTCATTTTTGTGATCACGCTGGTGTTGGAGTTCGTCATCGACGGCGTGGGCGAGGACGTCTTTGCCGCCTTCCTTTTGGCCCATCCTGATCAAGCGGTGCTCTATTCTGCGCTGGTAGGGCTTGTCCCTAACTGCGCGGCTTCGGTGCTCATCTCCGAGCTCTACCTTCAGGGTGCGCTGGGCTCTGGCGCCATGATTTCCGGGCTTTTAGTGGGAGCTGGCGTGGGCCTGCTGGTGCTCTTTAGGGCCAATCGCCCCATGCGCTCCAACTTTGGCATTGCAACCCTGCTCTTCTTTGTGGCGGTGCTCTGCGGCTTTATCGTCAATCTTTCGGGGTTTGCCTTCTAGCACATTTGACGGCTACGAGCGTTCATAAAACTCCCTTATGGGCATTCCCTGGATGTCGCGTGTATGTGATGTGAGGGTTGGCCTGCATCAAACTCTTGTATAAATCGGCTGGTATCGTGGGGTGAACGGATGGCGTGTTCGAGGATGCGAGGGGAGGAGATCGCCTATGGTGCCAAAGCAGCCCCGCGTGTCGGTGATCATGCCGGTGTACAACATCGAGTCCTATGTCACCCGTGCAGTGGAGTCCATCCAAAACCAGACCCTTCGCGATTGGGAGCTGTTCTGCATCGACGACGGCTCTACGGATCGCTCTGGCGAGATCCTCGACCGCCTGGCGTCTCGCGACTGGCGCATCGAGGTCATCCATACTGAGAACCGCGGCGCTCCCGCTGCCCGCAATCTGGCCTTGGATCGTGCCCGCGGCCGCTATGTGCACTTTATCGATGGCGATGACTGGGTGGAGCCCACCATGCTTGCCGACGAGGTGGCTCTGGCAGAGGAGCATGATCTGGAACTGGTGATCGCCGGCTTCACCATCGAGACCTACTACGGCGATGACGGCGAGCATTTGGTAGAGGAGAAGTCGGTGGACGACGTGATCTTCTCCAGTCAAAAGGCCTTTAGAGCTGCAGCCTATCGCCTGTTCGACCAAAACCTGCTCTATGTGCCTTGGAACAAGCTCTTCCTGCGCAGCCGCATCGAGGAGCTGCACCTGCGCTTTCGCCCCACCTTTTGGGACGACTTCCCCTTTGTGCTGGACTACATCCGGGACGTGGAGCGCGTAGGGGTCACCAGCCGCTGCTATTACCACTTCTCCCGCAGCCGGGCAGAGTCTGAGACCGCCCGCTGGCGCCCCAATATGTACGAGAAGCGCGAAGAAGAGCATAGCTGGATGTTGGACCTCTATGACCATTGGGATTTGGCCGCAGACCCTGCCAGCGTCGAGATGGTGCAGCGCCGCTATATCGAGCGCCTCATAGGCTGCATCGAGAATGTGTGCAATCCTGCCTGCGACCTCACTCCTGAGGAGCGCCGCGCTCAGGTGAGCGCCATGATCGCCTCGCCTCGCGCCCAGCTGGCCGTGGAGCTGGCTCGCCCGCGTTCAACCATGATGCAGCTCATGCTCATCCCCATTCGCCGCAAAGACGTCTCCCTGGCCATCGCAGAGGGCAACTTCATCTCTATGGTCAAGCGCTCCAACGGGCGCATCTTCGCCCTGCTCAAAGCTCGCAGATAGCCGGGACATCCCACAAACGCGCTGCCAAGGACGGCAGGGCTTCTCGGCAAGGGGAGAAGCGAGGAGATTGCGGGGACTCCCTGTCGCAATCCTGCCGTTTGAGAGAGTCTGCGACAGAGTCACTTCTAAGCGGGTAGGCTAGCCTTTAGCGTCACTGGCGGGAGGCGCATCCGCTTCCCTTAGGAAAGGACATCCTATGTCTAATGAAGGCAAAAAGGTAAAGGTACATTATCGCGGCACCCTAGATGACGGTACGCAGTTTGATAGCTCCTACGATCGCGACGAGCCCATCGAGTTTGTGGCTGGCTCGGGCATGATGATCAAGGGGTTCGACGACGCGGTGGTCGATATGGAGCCCGGCGACAAGAAGACCATCCATCTGGAGCCCGCTGAGGCCTACGGCGACGTGCGCCCTGAGCTCATCATCGATTTCCCCATCGACCAAGTGCCCAACGTGGATCAGCTCTCTGAGGGCACCAAGATCTTCTTGCAAGGCCCTGCCGGCCAGCCCATCCCGGCTACGGTCACCAAGATCACCGACGAGGCTGTAACCGTTGACGCCAACCATGATCTGGCAGGCAAGCCGCTGAACTTTGACCTTGAGCTGGTGGAGGTAGAAGACTAGCCAGTCTTCGCTATAGGCTCGCCTGATCCTTGGGGCCGGTCTCCAGAAGGGGGCCGGCCTTTTTTGTGGGCGCCCGATGAGGGGCCCTGGCTCACAAGGGGTTCAGGTGCGGCAGTGTGGCTGCTGTCGCAGGGCGCCTTTAAGGCTGGCTTGGCGAGCGGTGTGCGACTTGGCAACACTTGGTAACTCCTCGGCAACCAAGAGTCTCTAGGCTAGGTAGCACTATGAGGCGGGCTGGGATCTCTGGCGCCGGTGCGGCAGGGGCCCAACCGCCTCCTTAACCCTTGCGACCCAGGAGGTTTGGCTATGGCGGCCCTCAAGCCCATGGACGAGACTTTGGCGGGGTATCTGGCAGACGAGTCAAGAACCCACGGCGCCGCCCAGGCCATCGCGTTTCCTGTCTCTGAGGCAGAGGTCGTCGAGGTGGTGTGCCAGGTGCGCCAGGATGCGAGCGGCCCCATCACCATTCAAGGCGCTCGCACGGGGCTGGCCGCCGGCGCGGTGCCCTATGGCGGCACGGTGCTCAACACCAGCCGCATGAATAGGGTCACAGGGCTCGTGAGCCATGGCGACGGCAGCTTCTCCGTGCAGGTGCAGCCGGGCGTGGTGCTCCAAGACCTGCGCCGAGACCTGGAGCGCAAAAGCTTCGATACCACCGGCTGGAGCCAAGACTCCCTGGATGCCCTGGAAGCCTTCAAGGCAGCGCCGGCGCAGTTTTTCCCTACCGATCCCACAGAGACCTCGGCTTGTCTAGGAGGCATGGCGGCCTGCAATGCCTCTGGCGCCCGCTCCTTTCGCTATGGCCCGGTGCGCCCCCATATCTCGGGCCTGCGTCTGGTGACAGCCGCAGGCGACGTCATCGACCTTGTGCGCGGCCAGGTGCGCGCTCAAGACGGCATCCTTGCCCTTGCCACCCAAAGCGGCGCGAGCCTTGAGATCCCCGTGCCCTCCTATGAGATGCCTCAGGCCAAATGTGCCAGCGGTTACTTTGCCTCGCCTGCCATGGACGCCGTGGATCTAATAATTGGCTCCGACGGCACCCTGGGCGTCATCACCCAGCTTACCTGCGACCTTTTGCCGGTGCCCGCCCTTACCTGGGGCGTCAACTGCTTCTTTTCTGCAGAGGACGCCGCCCTCTCCTTTGTGGAGCTGCTCCAAGAGGCTGCGTCGGCGCCTGCCTACGTTCCCGCTGCCGAGAAACCCGTGGCCTCAGAAGCGGGGACTTCTGTGTTGCAAGACGCCATAGTGGCGCTGGAATACTTTGATGGCGATGCCCTCGATATCCTGCGAGCCCAACGCGCGCAGGACCCAGCCTTCAGCTCGCTGCCGGAACTGCGCTGCCAGGAGCGCGTCTGCGTCTACTGCGAGCTGGCGGCCTCTGACCACGGCCTGATGATTGAGGCGGTGGCTAAGATCTCGGAGGCCATGGAATCCGTGGGGGCACAGCCGGACTTGAGCTGGGTGGGCACCATGGCTGCCGACCGCGAGCGCCAGCGCTTCTTCCGCCATGCCGTGCCTGAGTCAGTGAACCTGCTTATCGACAGCTACCGTGCCAAAGACCCGGCGGTCACCAAGGTGGGCAGCGACATGAGCGTGCCTCGGGGCAAGCTGCGCCAGGTCATGGAGCTCTATCGCTCCACCATCCAGGCGTCGGGCCTTCAAAGCGCCGCCTGGGGCCACATCGGCGACAACCACCTCCATGTGAACCTGCTGCCTCGCAACGAGGCCCAATGGCATCAAGCCAAAGACCTGCTGGCGCTTTGGGCCAAAGAGATCTCTGCCATGGGCGGCGCTGTCTCTGCCGAGCATGGCGTAGGCAAGATCAAGCGCGACTTCTTGATGCCCATGTATGGCCCTGAGGGCGTGCGGGCCATGGCCCGCACCAAATTGGCGCTGGATCCCGAGGGGCTCTTTGGCCAGGGTACCCTCTTCAGCCTCGAGCTTCTCCAAGAAGAAGCGGCGCGCCAAGGCGTCTCTGGCAAGGGGTGTTAGCCATGTCCTGCGAACCCGTCCGCCCCTCCAAGGAGGATTCCGTGAGCTTTGACAAGCAGACGACTTGGGAAGGCGCGCCCTTCTCGGTAACCGTGTTGATGAAGGCGGTCCCGGCCTCCACCGAGGTGGCCATGGACCCTGTGACCCACACCATCGTGCGCGACGGGGGAGCCGCGGTGCTCAACCCCTACGACACTGCCGCCCTTGAGCTGGCCTTAGAGCTTAAAGCCCAGCTAGAGGGGGAGGGGGTGCCGGTGGTGGTCTCGGTGCTTTCCATGGGCATCTCAGCTACGGCCGATCTGCTGCGCGACGCCGTTGCCCGCGGCGCCAATCGGGCCCTGCTGCTTTCCGACCGTGCCTTTGCCGGCAGCGACACCCTGGCCACCAGCTATGCGCTGGAGCTGGGGCTTCGCGAGCTGGGCGATCAAGACCTGGTGCTCTGCGGCAAGATGGCGGTGGATGGCGACACGGCTCAAATCGGCCCCGAGGTGGCGGCAGGCCGCCGTTGGCCCTGCGTCACCGGTGCCCTCTCGGTGGAGCCGGCGCCTTTGCCGCAGATGACCCGTGCCGCGCTTGCAGAGGCAGGCCTGGTGGCAAGCCAGGTTTTCGAGGGCGAGAAAAGGCGCGTAGGAGTGCCGCTTCCCTGTGTGGTGACCGTGGACAAAGACGCGGCTGCTCTGCGCATGCCCTCTGTCACGGGGGTGCTCGAAGCCCAAAAGAGCCAGGTAGAGGTGCGCGGAGCCGCCCAATTGGGCGCCGATCTCGCCCAATGCGGCCTCGAAGGCTCGCCCACGCAGGTAGTGCGCTGCTGCGTGCCGGAGACCAGCGGGGCCTGCCGCCTCCTCGCCGGCAGCCCGGCCCAGATCGCCGAGCAGCTCAGCGCCATCGTCGACCAGTCAGAGGGGGCGTAGATCCCATGGCAGCCATTAGGATAGATCAGGATCTGTGCATAGGCTGCGGCCTCTGCGTGCGCGTCTGCGCCAACGACGGTGTGAAGGTGGAGAGCCGCCGCGCCTCCATTACCGAGAATTGCATAGCCTGCGGCCTGTGCATCGATGCCTGTCCCAAAGGCGCCCTCTCCCGCGAGGCTTCCCACGCCTCTGCCGACCTCTCCGCGTGGAGCGGCATGATGGTGGTGGCTCAAACCGATAAGAGCGCAACGCCGCTGCCAGTGGCCTATGAGTTGGTGGGGGCGGCTCGCGACCTGGCACACGAGCGCGGCTGCTCTTTGCGCGTGCTGGTGGTCTCTGGGTCGCAGCCGGGATGCCAGTGCACCGGAGGCTATGCGCCGCTTATAGATGCCGGCGCCGACGAGGTGCTGGTGGTGAAGGATCCCGCCTTCGCCATCCCCGATGGGGCAGCTATCGGGCAGGCGGTGGCCCAGGTCATCGAACAGCTCAAGCCCGAAGCGGTGCTCTTTGGGGCTACCGATCTGGGACGCGAGGTGGCGCCGCGGGTGGCTCGGGAGCTTTCCTGCGGCCTGACGGCTGACTGCACCCAGTTGGCGCTCGATCAAGAGGGCTTGCTGCTGCAAACCCGCCCAGCCTTTGGCGGCAACTTGCTGGCCACTATCGCAAGCCCTGCTACGAGGCCCCAGATGGCCACAGTACGCCCGGGAGTCTTTTCTCGGCCGGAGCCGCAGAAGGGCCGTTGCGGCACCATCTATCATCTGACAGCGGCGCCTTCTTCTGTGCCAGGCATCCAAGTGCTCTCAGAAGAGCCGGCCTCTTCGGGCGCTTCCATCGCCGATGCAGAGGTGCTCGTGGTGGTTGGCCGCGGCATCCGCGACAAGAAGGCGCTGCCTACCATGGAGCGTTTGGCTGCGCTGTTGGGAGGGCAGGTGGCCTGCACCCGCCCGGTGGTGGAAGCCGGCTGGATGGGCCATGAGAGCCAGGTGGGACAGACGGGTGTCTCCGTGGCGCCGCGGGTGCTCGTCTCTATGGGCGTCTCGGGAGCCATCCAGCATTTGGCGGGCATTTCGGGGGCAAAGACCGTCATCGCGGTCAATGAAGACCCCGACGCCCCTATCTTCTCTGTGGCCCAAGCAGGTGCAGTGGCAGACTGCCGCCAGGTGGCTGACGAGTGGGTGAAGTTCCTGGAAGAGGCGGCGGCCCACTCTGCTTAGCTGCGCTTTCACTCTCTGGACCTAGGGCGCGCCTCCGACCCAAGGCGCATTCTCGCCCAGGGCGCCCACGCACTCATAACATATCGGTGTTTGTCTCTGCGAAATCTCAGACGCTCATTTACCATGGGAGTCTGAGCTTCTTTAGAGGAGGATTTCTATGACTCACACTGTGGCGCGCTGCGCCTGTGCGCTGGCGCTGGCATCTCTTGTGGCACTGACGGGTTGCTCTGGGCAAGCTGCCACCACCGAGCAAAACAACGCTTCCGAGGCGGCTGCCCAAGAGTCTTCTGAGGCCAAGACCCAGGCCGCCAAGGGCGACAAGGTCAAGGTGCACTACACAGGCACCCTGGATGACGGCACCAAGTTCGACAGTTCTTACGACCGCGGCACTCCTCTGGAGTTCACCGTGGGCGCAGGTCAGATGATCAGCGGCTTTGACTCTGCGGTCGAGGGCATGAAGGTAGGGGAGAAAAAGACCGTGCACCTAGAGCCCTCCGAGGCCTACGGAGAGCGCGACGAGTCGTTGGTCTTCGAGATCCCCCAGGCCGATGTGCGCGATGGCGACCAGTTGCAAGTAGGGGACCGCCTGACCTTCACCGGCAGCAACGGGACTACCGGCACTGCCACGGTAACCGCCATCAATGACGGCACTATCACCGCCGACGCCAACCCGGAGCTGGCAGGGAAGCCCCTGAACTTCGAGATCGAGCTGGTGAGCGTGGAGTAGGGCTCTTGCGCCATGTTTTGGCCGATAAAAGCCGCGCGCCTTCCATGAGCTGCGCCCAAGACTTAGGGCGCAGCTCGCAGAGGTGCGCGGCGTTCTCGATCTTTGGCGCCTAGTGTGGGGCTCTTTCCCTCAGGCTTGGGCTTAGGCAAACTCGATGGCGCCTGTGGCAGGGTCCATGGACTTCACTATGGCCAACGACTCCAGGTGATAGCCTCGCTCGCGAAGGCTCTGGCCGCCCGGTTGGAAGCCCTTCTCGATGGCGATGCCTATGCCCTCGACAATGGCGCCTGCATCCTGGCAGATCTCCAAAAGTCCGTTGAGGGCGCAGCCCATGGCCAAAAAGTCGTCGATGATAAGCACATGCTCGCCATTTTGGATGAAACGCTTCGCAACGATGACGTCGTACTCGCGCTTCTTGGTGTAGCTCACGATGTGGGTGCGGTATTGGCTGCCGTCGAGGTTGAGCGACTCGGTCTTTCTGGCAAAGACCACCGGCACATTGCCAAAGTGCCGGGCCGCCACGCAGGCGAGGCCGATGCCTGAGGACTCGATGGTGAGGATCTTGTCTACAGGGCAGTCTGCAAACAGGCGCGCCCACTCGGCTCCGAGCTCCTCGTAGAGCTCGGTGTCGCACTGGTGGTTGAGGAAGTTGTCGACCTTGAGGATGTTGCCCTCGCGGACGATGCCGTCACGACGGATGCGCTCTTCAAGAACCTCCACAGATGCCCCCTAGGGTTGGCGTTGTCTGACCTTCTGTCCATTATGGGACAGAAGCTTAGCAAATCCCGTGATTTTTGAGACGATCTGAGGTGTTTTTGGGCAGGCTCTTTGGAAGTGCCTGCCATCCTTCCTGCGCACGCTGTGAGGAGCGCTCCTATGAAACCTGCGGTATTGCAACCCTATCGCTTCGCTACGCCTCTTTTGGAGGGTGTCATCTTAGGCAGGCCCAACCGCTTCATCATGGATGTCGAGGCAAATGGCGAGGTCTTTCGCGCCCACTGCCCTGTGGTGACTCGCATAGGGGATATCGATACGGCTGGCAGGCCCTGTCTTTTCTCGGCAAGCGACAACCCTCGTCGCAAGTTCGCCCATACCGTGGAGGCGCTCTCCTTCGATGAGCCCGAGAAACCCTCCAAACGCTGGGTTGGGCTCAACCAGACGGCCTCGAACCGCTATGTCGAGCACTTTTTGCGCACTGGGGCCTTTGGGCAGTTGGCGCCCCATCCAGAGTCGGTGCGCCGAGAGGTGAAGGTGGGCTCTTCTCGGTTGGACTTTTTGATCGATGAGAATCTCTATCTGGAGGTAAAGACGCCGTTGAGGCAACTGGAGTGCGAAGTCCCTGCGTCTGTGGCGCGGCTGCCTCAGCCAAAATTCTCCTCCACCGACCGCGCGTTGCGGCATCTGGAAGAGCTTGCCCGATCCATGGACACCCATGAGCGAGCCATCATCTTGTATTGCATGTACTATCAAAACCACGGGTTCCATTTTTACCACGGCACCACCTACGACGAGGTGGTGGCTGGTGTCGCAGCGGCGCGGGCTGCGGGGGTGGAGCTGTGGCAGGCGACGCTGGAGCAAGACGCCCATGAGGTGCGGCTGGTGGACTATGCGCCTATGGAAGGGCTCTAGGCACAAAGGCGGTTCTTGTGGGCGCCGGTGAAGCATCCCTTGGGAGGCACCAGGTTTTTTTGAGCATGCCAACCCATTGCCTGTCGATAATGAAGGGCTCTCCGCTCATTGTGGCAAGCCGCCTGTTGGCTTTGCGGTAAACTTAAGCACAGATCGCAAATGACATCCTGCCGCCTCAGGTAGGTTTGGGATGCGTGCGTGCGTTGGGGCGATGCCTTGGGTCGTCGCCTCTTTTTATGCAGAGAAGGCATCGAGGAAGAGAGAGGAGATTGCATGTTCGAAATCCTCGAAAAGACGCAGTACTCGGAGAAGGTGTTTAAGTTCCGCGTGCATGCGCCGCAAATGGCCAAGAAGGCTCACGCCGGCCAATTTTTGATGGTGCGCACCGATGAGCACGGCGAGCGCGTGCCCTTCACCTTCGCAGACTGGAATCCTGAGGAGGGCTGGATCGAGTTCATCTTCATGGTCATTGGCAAGACCACCGAGGACTTGTCTCAGCTTCAGGCAGGCGACTCCATCCTGGATGTCACCGGTCCTCTGGGTCAGCCCACCGAGATGAAGCCGGGCAACTGGTGCGTCATTGGCGGCGGCGTTGGCCTGGCCATCGCCTATCCCGTAGCCCGTGCTCTGGTGGACGCTGGCAACAAGGTCACCGTCATCATGGGCGCCCGCACCAAGGACCTGCTCATCCTGACCGAGCAGTTCCGCGAGCTGCCGCTGGAGAATCTCATCATCACCACCGACGACGGCTCTGAGGGCGAGAAGGGCGTCGTCACTGCTCCGCTGGAGCGCCTCTGCGAGGACCACGCCATCGACCAGGTCTTTGCCGTAGGCCCTGTGCCCATGATGAAGTTCTCTGCCCTTACCTGCGAGAAATACGACATGCCCATCACCGCCAGCCTCAACCCCATCATGGTGGACGGCACCGGCATGTGCGGCTGCTGCCGCGTCACCGTGGGCGGCGAGACCAAGTTCGCCTGCGTGGACGGTCCTGACTTCGATGCCACTCAGGTGGACTGGGCCGACCTGGCCGCTCGTCAGGGTTCCTACCGTGCCGAGGAGCACGTGGCTCTCGAGCACGCTCATGAGGGGGGTTGCAAATGCCACTCGTAAACGGAAAGTACCGCGCGAACAACAAGGATCCGCGCGTGCCGGCCAATGAGGTGCCTGCCGAGGTTCGCGCTAAGAACTTCGAGCCTGTAGATACCGGCTACACCACCGAGGACGCCTTGGAAGAGGCCAATCGCTGCCTGGACTGCAAAAAGCCCATGTGCGTGAAGGGCTGCCCTGTGGGCATCGACATCCCCACGTTCATCCGTCAGATCCGCGAAGAGGATTTCGCGGCCGGCCTGGCCACCATCCGCGAGTCCAACATGCTTCCCTCCGTCTGCGGCCGCGTGTGCCCGCAGGAGAACCAGTGCGAGGGCAACTGCATCCTCAATCGCACCGGCAACGATCCCATCGCCATCGGCCAGCTGGAGCGCTTCTTGGGCGACATGACCGAGTCTGTAGGCGCCACTCCCGTATGCAAGCCTGCCAACGGCAAGAAGGTGGCCGTAGTGGGTTCTGGCCCCTCTGGCATCGCCTGCGCCGGCGCGCTGGCGCGCGAAGGCTTCGACGTCACCGTCTACGAGGCCTTCCAGACCGGCGGCGGCGTGCTTACCTATGGCATCCCCGAGTTCCGTCTGCCCAAGGCCATCGTCAAGCGCGAGATCGACGGCCTCAAGGACCTGGGCGTCAAGTTCGAGTACGACGCCGTGGTGGGCCGCCTCTACGACGGCGACGAGTTCTTCAACGACATGGGCTACGATGCCATGTACATGGCCGTGGGCGCCGGCCTGCCCAAGTTCTTGAACATTCCCGGCGAGAACCTTCCCGGCGTCTTCTGCGCCAACGAGTACCTCACCCGCGTGAACCTCATGAAGGCCATGGACTTCCCCGTCTATGACACTCCCATCAAGCACGGCAAGAACGTCGTGGTCTTTGGCGGCGGCAATGTGGCCATGGACGCCGCCCGCACCGCGCTGCGCCTAGGCGCCGACTCCGTGACCTTGGCCTACCGCCGCACCGAGAAGGAGATGCCTGCCCGTGTGGCCGAGCTGCATCACGCCAAGGAGGAGGGCGTCCGCGTGATGGAGCTCGTCTCCCCGCTGGAGTTCGAGGCTGGCGAGGACGGCTTTGTGGCCAAGGTCAAGCTGGAGCGCATGGAGCTGGGCGAGCCCGACGAGTCCGGGCGCCGTCGTCCGGTGCGCGTCGAGGGCAGCGAGTTCGAGCTTCCCTGCGACGTAGCGGTCACCGCCATCGGCACCAATGCCAATCCCTTCGCCAACATGGCTGCCGACGTAGACCTCAACAAGTGGGGCTACATCGAGGCCGACGAAGACGGCAAGACCTCCAACCCCAAGGTCTGGGCTGGCGGCGACATCGTCACCGGCGCCGCTACCGTCATTTTGGCCATGGGCGCCGGCAAGCAGGCTGCTGCCTCCATTGCCAAGACCCTCTTGGGCGACGACGCCGAGTAGCCGTTAGCAGCCTATTTGCGCACGCACGCGTTATGAGAACGGGAGTGATCCACTGCGGTGGGTCACTCCCGTTCTGCATGATTATGGAAACATGCAGGATCTAGAGGTTTTGATGCAAAGATCTCTGATCTGCGATCGGTCCTACCCATAGGGCAGGACCGGGTTTGCATGACCCATCCAGTCATGCCCCCATAGTGTGACTGGGCCAGTTGAGCAAAATCCAGTCACACCCTATGGGTTGGACTGGGAAAATAGCCTGCAAATCGCGAAAGAGACAGTCATACCCCTAGGGCGCGACTGTCTGGGCTATGGCAACCCAGTCATACCTAGGGAGAAGAACCGGGTTGCCAGCTCAATAGTTCGCCACTTATGGAACAATCCGGCGTTCGAACCCAAAAAGCCCAGCACGCGCTCAAAAGCCAATCTCACCAAGAAGCGCTTGATGTCTGCAGCCCACATTTTGGTGCGCTATCGATTCAAAAACCTGTCCAGCTGCCCCAAGCCCCAGCTCAGGCGCTCTTCCATGTGGTGGGTATGGCCTCCGGCAAAGGAGCGAAAAAAAGTTCTGGCGCCGTAGCCTGCCAGCAGTTGTTTGGTTTTCTCGGTAGCTACATCCACCGTGCGCATGAGAGGGCGAGGACCTCGGGCTTCTTTGGAGCCCAGGCCGAGAAACGCTGCGCACCCAGAAAGATCGCGAGGATGGGCGGTGAGCCAGTCCAGCCAGCCGGGATACCAAAGCGATCCTGAGAGGCTGGCAGCGGCACAGAAACGCGCGCTGGACATGAAAGCCCAGAGGGCGAAGAGGCCGCTCAGCGAGTAGCCGCAGAGGGCGACAGGCTCGTTGGTGGGAAGCGATCGTTCGATGGCAGCCAACGTGGAGGTTGCCTGGCCGCCAAAGGGAGGCTCACCTGCAAAGAGCGCAGGGGCAGGCCAAGGGGTAAGGGCGTCCTCCCAATCATCCACTGGATAGCGAATGAGCTGCGATGTGAGCGATAAGTCCTGCGGCAACGGCAGGGGATGAGCGAGGGAATCGATGAGGACGATGTTAGACATGGCAGGCCCGCTTTGTAAGATATAGGCTTCCCATTTATTGTAATTAAAGGCTCTGTTCACAAGCCTTGATAACTTGTGGACAGAGCCTAGTATTAGAAGAGTAGTTAATTATTCAGTGGAAGCTAGTTAGTTAATGGTGACAAGCTCGCCATAGAGTCCAGGAACACTAATCGTAGTTCCAATTGCGGATTGATATTTATAGATTCCAATATACGTACCGCACACAGTTACATTGTCCTCTTCTAGAACACGAGTGCCGTTGAGAATTGTAGGATCAAATCCAACCATTACGACATCATCGTAGTTGCCGCTCGTTGCCACGCGAAGGGTGGTTTCAGTATCACCTTCTAGAACCTGTAGAACCCTACCAGTTATTTTAACATCTTGGCCAGTATAGGAATCGGGGTCACGTGCTAAATCTTCGTAAGCAATTACCTGATAATCCTCAGGAGTCTTAGGCTTTTCCTGAAGTGCCGAGATAGCATCCGTGAGTGCTGTCCTTGCGCTGTCAACCTGGTCTTGAGTGGCATTCTCATCGTCTACAGTAGCTTGTGCTGTTTGAAGTGCCGTTTGGAAGGCTGCCCAACTCTCATCGGTATAGTTTTCGTTTGGAAGGCTGGATGCATTTGTCACTACACCTTCGAGAGTTTTCTTGTCTACCGTGGGCTTTTCTGGTTTCTTCTCTTTCTTAGTGCTGCTGGTATCTTCGCTTTTGCTGGTTGTTGCTGCGGCTTGAGGAGTCTCGTTTGACTTGCTTGAGGAGCTTGCTGAGTTGTTTTTACCTCCGGAACCAATAGCTGCCAGCAGGAGTACCACTACGACAACTATGATTAATTTATTGTTGATTTCTTTTCCCGCGATTTTCATTATGCCCCCTCATACTTAGGAAACTTATTTTCTCTTCCAACAATTTGTCCAGAAAATATTCAGAACATTGACAGAAAAATATCTGAATGGGGGGGGGTGTCAATGGTAGAGACAAAAATGGATAGAATGCGGAATTATATAATAATATTAATATGTATATAAGGTATGTAAAACATAAATAATAATACAGCAGCCTAATACCCAAAATAGGATCCTAGGTATTAGGTTGCTGTATATTGCGCAATTTAGTGGGTTGGTTAAGTGCTTACTTCGCAGCCTGCTGGTGCAGCACTTGCTCGATCTCGTTGGCGGCCAGAGCCACGACATCCTCTTGGGCTTGCCAGTCTTTGCCCTTGAGCTGCTTGAGCACGAAGACCCCGGGATCCATGCGTCCGGGAGGTCGGCCAATGCCCACTTGCATCCGCTTGAAGTCGCGGGTCTTGAGCTTGGCCGCGATGGAGCGCAAGCCGTTATGGCCGTCCAGGCCTCCATCGAGCTTGTACTTCACCGTGCCGGCGGGGATATCCAGCATGTCGTGGACCACCAGCAATTGCTCTGGGGCAGCTTTGAGCTGGGACAACAGCTTGGACACCGGCCCTCCGCACACGTTCATGTATGACTGTGGCTTAGCCAGCACCACCTGCGCGCCCTCGATGGTGGCCTCGCAGGTCAGCGAGCCCAGCTGCTGCTTCCAGTAACTGCCACCCCAACGCTGGGACAGAAGGTCCACCACCTGAAAGCCGGAGTTGTGTCGACTCTGGGCATACTCTGCCCCCGGGTTTCCCAGCCCCGCAATGAGCACGATGGGCTTGGCTGCCGCTTTGGGATTGGCTCCCCGAGGCTTCTTAGATGCGGGCGCGTTTTGGCGGGCGGCCTTCTCGGCAGCTTCTTTGCCTGCGTACTTGTCTGCCATGTGTGGCTCCTAACCATGAAAAGAGGCTGCCAGCGATGCGACCTGGCAACCTCTTTAGTATGCCCAAGATGGGAAGTTCTGGGCGAGGAAGAGAGGGTTGGTGGCAGAGAGACTCAAGCCTTTGCCGAGAAGCCCATGCCTTCCGGGTTGGAGCTTAAGGGGTGTGGCGGAATGGCTTAGGCAGCGGTGAGCGTGCCCGCGCCGGAAGAGTTGGCGGAAGAGAAGGGGTCCTTCTCGGCAAGGCCACTCTCAGAAGCGGGCAGCGGCTTCTTTAAGGCAGAGAGCACCAGGCAGCCTACCACGGCGCCTACAGCCAGAGCCACCAGGTACATGCCGGGGTTGGTGAGCACGGGGATCACCCAGGCGCCGCCGTGGGGAGCGGGGCTGGCGCAGCCAAAGAGCATGGAGAGGCCGCCGGCGGTAGCAGAGCCGGCGATCATGGCGGGCAGGACGCGCAGGGGGTCGGAGGCGGCGAAGGGGATGGCTCCCTCGGTGATGAAGGAGAGGCCCATGACGTAGTTGGCAATGCCGGCGTCGCGCTCCTTCTTGGTCCAACGGTTCTTGAAGAAGGTGGTGGACAGAGCGATACCCAGAGGAGGCACCATGCCGCCTGCCATGACCGCGGCCATGATCATGTTGCCGGTGAGGGTCTGCTCGGCCAGGGCGGCGGTACCAAAGACGTAGGCAGCCTTGTTGATGGGGCCGCCCATGTCGGTGGCCTGCATGGCAGCGACGACGACGCCCAGAAGCACGATGGAGGAGCCGGAGAGGCTGTTAAGGAAGTCGGAGAGGGCCAGGTTGATGGTGCCCATGACAGGGTTGACGGCCATCATGACCAGAGCGGTGGCAAAGAGTCCCAGCACAGGATAGATGAGCACGGGCTTGACGCCCTCCAGCGAAGCCGGAAGCATCTTGCAGGCACGCTCAAGACCCAGCACCAGGTAGCCGGCAAGGAAGCCTGCGAGCAAGGCGCCCAGAAAGCCGCCAGAGACCAGGGAAGCCTGGGCTTCTGCACCCATATCGGTGGCCAGATAAGCGAAGGTATAGCCCTGCTTGGCGAGCCAGCCGCCTACAAAACCGGCGGCGAGGCCGGGGCGATCGGCCGCCGCCTACCACGAAGGGCAGCATGTGGGAGACGCCGTTCATCAGGTGCTTGTAGATCTGGCGGCCGGCGCCTTCCTTCTGGGCCACGGGGGCGTCGGCGTTGGCCTTGGGAGCCTCGCCATGGATGGGGGCGCGGCCGTCCATGATGATGGAGATGAGCTCCTCGGGCTCTTTGATGCCGCGGGTCACCGAGCAGCTGTAGACCGGCTTGCCGCAAAAGCGGTCCAGCTCCACGTTCTTGTCGGCAGCAATGATGATGCCCTTGGCTCCCTGGATATCATCGGCGGTGAGCACGTTGTCAGCGCCTCCTTGGCCCTGGGTCTCCACCCTCATGGAGAGACCCATGGACTTGGCCTTGGAGGTGAGCGCCTCGGCGGCCATGAAGGTGTGGGCGATGCCTGTGGGGCAGGCAGTGACGCCTACAAGGTCGTAGGTAGTGGGCTCGGGTGCGGGTGTTGCCATGTTCATTCCTTCCTCTAATTGAGTCACGGGGAGAGAACCCGTAGTCCTTGAAGTGACGACAGCGATGAGAAGCCTTATGGAGTTGTGGAGGGGTGGCTGGGGCCTCAGAGTGAGGCCCCTTAAGCCTTCTAACCTGCGACGACGATCATCGAATCAAGATCACGATAAGCAGCAGGGAGATCGTTGGTAAGCACATGAGCAAAATCAATGGGCGCAAAAGAGATGGGGGCGATGCGGTCGAATTTAGTGGCATCGCAGACCACGTAGCGGCCGGAGGCCTGGGTTTGGGCCATAGACAAGGCTTTTATCTGAGCTTCTTGGCGCTCCACGGTGGTGAAGCCTTGGGCAAGGTCGATGCCGTTGGTGCCCCAGAAGCCTAAAGAGAAGTGGAAGCGGGAGAGGGCGTCGACGGCCTCGGGGCCAATGACGGCCTCGGTGGCGTTTTTCACCTGGCCGCCCAGCACGATGGTGGAAAAGCCGCGGTCGCAAAGGGCCAGGGCGGTGCCCAACGAGTCGGTGACGTAGGTGGCCGAGCGTTCCTGCAAAACATCTACCAGGGCGCGGCAGGTGGTGCCGGCGTCGATGTAGACGAAGTCGTCGGGACCCACCAAAGAGGCCGCATAGCGCACGATGGAGAGCTTCTCGGCAGTGTGGAGCTCTGCGCGCTCAGGGAGCGTGAGGTCGCGGCGCACATGCTCGTCCTCCAAGCTCACTGCGCCTCCGTGGACCTTCACCAGGCGGCCGGCGGCGTCCAGCTTCTCCAGGTCTCGGCGAATGGTTGACTGACTGATATTGAAGGACTCAGCCAGCTCTGGCACGGTGACAGTGCCGGCGCGCTTGACCGCCTCGACGATGAGGTCGTGGCGCTGGCGGGCGATCATGTTCAGCGCTCCTCGGGGTAGACGACGCCCCAGCTGGCACGCAGGGCGGTCATGAGGTCCATGACGTCGGCTGCCTTGGAGGTGATGGCGCGGCAAGCCTCGTCGCCGGCCACGGCACGCTCCAGATCGGCGATCTCGTAGCAGAGGGCGTAGGCCTCCTCGCCGCACTTGACGGTCTCCTGGCGGCCGTCGGCAGTCCACACGATGGTGGCCTCGTCGGCGCGGGGATAGCTGTCCACCTGGATGTAGCACTTGTCAAAGGAGGCCACGGCGCGCTTGGGCTGTTTGGAGTGGAGCGACAGGCTTACCACGGCCAGCTGCTGCTCGGCGTTGCGGGCCACGATGCCGCCTGCCTCATCAACGCCAGTGGAGGCCAGGTTGCCCAAAGACACCAGCTCTGTGGGGTTGGAGCTCATGAAGGTGCGGGCAAAGGTCAGGGCATAGACGCCGATGTCGAGCATGGCGCCGCCGGCCAGTTTGGGGTTGTAGAAGCGGTTGGTGAGGTCGCCGTACTCCTTGTAGCTGCCAAAGGAAGCCTGCACCAGGTTGAGGGGGCCAAACTCGCCCTCCTGGGCACGACGGACCAACTCATGGTAGAGGGGCATGTGCCAGATGGTGGTGGCGTCCACCAGCTGCACGCCGTTGGCCTGAGCGAGAGCGCGGGCCTCGTCCAGCTCGGCGCTGTTGAGCGTGATGGCCTTCTCGCAGAGCACATGCTTGCCGGCTGCCAGCGCATCGCGCAGATAGTGGATATGGGTGTTGTGCGGCGTGGTGATATAGATCGCGTCCACCTCGGGATCCTGGTACAGCTCCTCGCAGGAGTCATAGACGCGCTCTACGCCATAGCGCTCGGCAAAGGCCTCAGCCTTGGAGCGGGTGCGATTGACGACGCCGTGGATGGTGCGGCCAGCCAACGCCAGCGACTCTGCCATTTGGTTGGCGATGACGCCGCAGCCAATCACTGCCCACCTAAGCTCAGGGGCAGTAAAGACTTCAGAGGTGGGGAAGGGCTTCTCTTTCGCGCGGGCAAAGGCGGCGTCTGCAGCCTGTGCGGCATCCAGAGGTTTGGGTGCATCTACCATGGGACCTCCCAATAACGATGGATGAAGGGATACTCATAAGCTGCAAGGCCTGGGGCTTACGGGCTTCTCGGCACTCTTTCCTGCCGAGAAGAGCCCGCCTTCTCGAGGTGTGCGCCTTGGGGTGACTTCCTTGAGAGTCGGCTTTGCGTCTGCTCAGTGACGATTATTGCGCAAAATTGCTCGATATGCGTAAAAATGCGTGAATTGGGGATGAATGGTAGGATATATCCTGTAAGCGGTCTGAAAGTGCGAGCAGAAACAAGCAAATATGGGCATAATTGGGAGTAGTACGTGAAAATGTGAAGCGAATGTGCGCAAGATTCGCAGCAAAAGCGCGCAAATGTGCGCAAGGCTGGCGGCCAAAGCGCTTAGATGTGCGCAAAAAAGCCGCCCCACCACAGGAGGCTTATAGGACCAAAAGTATGCTGTGGCAAGGAATGGTGGCCTGCATCAAACCTGCGTCAGCACCCCCTTAATCTGTAGGCCAAATCTACCTTCACTATTTACAAATACTCTTTGTTCACAAGTACTCTTTGTGCTCAGAGGGGGGCGGTTTGAAAGTAGAACTACTTTCAAACCGCAAAACCCCAGGTAAATTTTGGAAAGTCAAAAGTAGACCTGCCTTTGAAATGGGGATGCAGGGCAGATGAGGTTTGGGCTGAGCGCCACTTCGCGCCTACTAAGTACTTAGTAGGCCGATTTTGCCCAAAATCTGCGTCACTTTTTATTTGAGTATTACATCACCCAAGCTCACAGAGTTGGTTTCAAATTCAATTGTACTTAGTAGGCGCATGCCTGTACTTAGTAGGCGCGTGCCGGAGGAGATGTACGGGGGAAATGTACTTAGTAGGCGCAAGCATTGTCGTTCTTTTGCATCTTGGCCCCGCAGACCCCACAGATCACCTTTGTTCATCGAGCCATCCTGCCTTCAGGATGTAACGGCTCGATTTTGCAGTCTTTAGCTGGGGCAATACTGTATTTGGCAGCACACCCTCTGTCCGGGTCCCCGTGTTCAAATTAGCCTTCCAGTTTTACACGCCCAAAAAAGGGACGTTGACCTGCGTCAACGTCCCAATTCATAGCATGTTTTCTGTCCTGTAAGCCCAATGTGAGGCGTCTTTCATTGGCGAGATAGTTCAAGCAAGCGTCTGCAGGAACGACAGATGCCGCAAGCATGACAGGGTCGTACATCCCGGAGACTTCCCCTAGGCGAACGGGGGCGAAGCCGGGGCCCCGTTCGCCCGAGGGAAGGCGACGGGGCGGGCACAAAAGGCGAGCAGGGATTGCAAAGAGCTGCTACAGGTTCATGTCGGCGCCAAACATGCCGGAAACAGAGATCTCGTTGTAGATGCGCTGGATGCACTCGGCAAACTCGTCAGCCACAGAGATGACCTTGATCTTGTCGTCATGGCAGGTGGGGTCCAGTGGCACTGCGTCGGTGACCACGCACTCCACGATGGGGGCTTCCTCGATGCGTTGGACGCCGGGGCCCGAGAAGATGCCATGGGTGGCGCATACATAGATGTCGCCGGCGCCCATCTTCTTGAGCTCTGTCACACCGGCGCATAGGGTGCCTGCGGTGTCGATCATGTCGTCGTTGACGATGCAGGTCTTGCCTTCGATGTCGCCGATGATCCCCGTGACGGCGGCCTGGTTGTGGCGAGGACGGCCCTTGTGGGCGATGGCCAGCGAGCAGCCCAGCATGTCAGAGAGCTTCTTGGCAGCCTTGGCGCGGCCCACGTCGGGGGAGACTACCACCAGGTTGTCGGTGTCGAAGCCCATGGCGTTGTAGTAGTTGCCAAAGAGGGGCAGGGCGGTGAGGTGGTTCACCGGGATGTCAAAGAAGCCCTGGATCTGGTTTTGATGCAGATCAAGCGTGACCACGCGGTCGACGCCGGCGGTCTCCAGCAGGTTGGCGACCAGGCGGGCGGTGATGGGCTCACGAGGGGCGGCTTTGCGGTCTTGGCGCGCATAGCCGTAGTGGGGGATTACTGCGGTGAAGGTGCGGCAGGAGGCCCTGCGTGCAGCATCGGCTGCGATGAGGGTCTCCATGAGCATGTCGTTGACGTTGGTGCCCACGATAGACTGGATGAAGAAGACGTCTGCGCCACGTACCGACTCATCAAAGCGTGCATAGATCTCGCCGTTGGCAAATTTCTCGAGCAGCAGGCCGGAAAGCTCGACACCAAGGTCGTCGGCGATGCGCTGGGCAAGCCCGGGATTGCTTGAGCCCGAATAGAGCTTGAAGCGTTTTACCATGGGCGTGAGCTTGTTGAGGTCCTGATCCAAGTTCATGGCTACCTTTCCTTAATGAGTCTCGTGAGCGGCGGCGCGCTTGGCAGCGTACCCTTCGACATTGACCTGGCGGGCCCGGGCGATGCCCAGGTCTCCTGCAGGGACGTCTTCGACAATGCAGCTGGCGGCGCCGGTGAGGGCGCCTTCGCCAATGGCAACAGGGGCGACCATCATGGTGTTGGAGCCAATGAACGCATGGTCTCCAATGGTGGTGGCATGCTTGGAGTAGCCGTCATAATTGCAGGTAATGGAGCCGGCGCCCACATTGACGCCCTCGCCCATGGTGGTATCGCCAATGTAGGAGAGGTGGGGCACCTTGGATCCTTGGCCAATGGTGGATTTCTTGATCTCCACGTGGGTGCCTGCCTTGGAATGGTCCAGCATGTGGGTGCCCGGGCGCAGATAGGCGCGAGGACCGCACTCCACCTGGTTCTCGATGACCACGTCTTGGGCCACCGTCTCGTCGATGGTGCAGCCATCGCCCACCTGGGTATTGGTGAGGCGGGTGTTGGGGCCTACTACACAGTCTTCGCCAATGGCGGTGGAACCCCACAGGAAGGTGCCCGGTAATAGCTCGGTGTCGCGGCCCACGGTGACCTCGGGCCCTACCCACACGCACTCGGGATCCAGCATGGTGACGCCAGCATCCATCAGGCGGCCGTTGATGCGCCTCTGCATGATCTTGGTTGCCTCTGCCAGCTGACGCCGGGAGTTCACTCCCAGAAGCTCTGTGTCGTCATCCACATGAACGGTCACCACGCGCTCGCCTGCACGGTTCAAGATCTCCACCATGTCGGTGATGTAGTACTCTCCCTGGGCGTTGTCATTGGTGATCTCGCCCACGTGGGCCTTAAGCAGCCTCCCGTCGAAGGCATAGATGCCCGAGTTGCACTCCCGCAGCTCTTCTTGCTGCTCTGGCGTGCAGTCTTTGTGCTCGATGATGGCGGCCACCGCGCCGTTCTCGTCAAAGAGGATGCGCCCATAGCCGGTGGGGTCTTGCGGCTCCATGGTGAGCACCGCTGCGGCATAGCCCTCTTGAATCACCTTTTGAGACAGGGCGTTGATAGTGGCAGGCTCAACCAGGGGAGTGTCGCCATATAAAACAACCACGCATCCGCTCTCTACATTGGCTTGGTCCAATGCGACGCGGAGGGCGTGGCCGGTTCCTAGACGTTCTTGTTGCAGCACGCATTCCACATGCTCGCCAGCGAGGATCTCTCTCACCTCGCTGGCGCCGTTGCCGATGACGGCGATGACGCGTTGGGCGCCAGCTTGCTTTGCAGCCTCTACCGCCCACCTCACCAAAGGGCGCCCCAGCATCTTGTGGGCTACCTTGGGATGTTTGGATTTCATACGGGTACCTTCGCCAGCGGCTAAGACGATGGCAGTAGTTTCCATGAATGCGCCTCCAAGGCGTTGCTTAAACGAGGGTCTTATCAGGACTCTTATTCCTAAGCCGGGCGCTCAAAAAACAGCGCACCATTGCCATCATAGCGCAGGTGCTTAAGGTTCGAGCCCTTGCAATGCCATCTGAGACCGTCAGCACATCTTTCAGAAGGAATGCTTAACCGCTTCGCGCCTCTCTTTGCCGAGAAACCCATGTCCTTCAAGCCTGTCGCATGTCCCTCGATCAAAGCATCAAAAATGCAGCAGATATTTTCGCTGGGCTCGCAGCCGTGGCATGCTACACTAGGTTGTCCCTTGGGGTATCGTTCAATGGCAGGACCCTGGTTTTTGGTACCAGTTATCTAGGTTCGAATCCTAGTACCCCAGCCATAGCTCTTGATAAGATCCCGCAGCCTGTCTGCGGGATCTTTTTTTATTCGAGCTGCGTGTCGCCACCCTGGGCGCAAAAAGGCCTTCCATCCTGCAAAGGGTGGAAGGCCTGCGCTTGAGGAGGGCCCAGGGCTTAATTGATGACCTAGCCCTGCTCGTCAAAGGCGGCGCAGATGCCGTCTAGGATGAGGCCGGCGATGGTTTGGGCGCTGTTGGCGGTAAAGGTGCCGTCATAGGCGCTCGCAGAAGCCGGAAGCTGGATGCGCACGTAGGGCGGCTTGTGGCGGCTGGCCGCATAGGAGGTGCGAATGCGACGGGGAAGGTCGGCGGCCTCGTCGATACGCACCGTGGTGATGCCGGGCTCAGGTGCGGGAGCTTCGCATACCAGCTCGAAGATGGCAGTGGCGCCCTCGGGGATCTCAGAACCGTCATTGAGCAACACGAGTCCGGAGTTCTCGCTGGTGGCGCTTGCCAGATTCCAAATGCGGCTGGCAACTGTGCGACCTACCGGATCAGAGGCGAACAGCGCGATGGAGCTCTCCTCGAGGACCGAGGCAGCCCGGGCGAAGCCAATGCCCATGGGATCGGGGGGAACATTGGCTTCTTTGCCGCCCCACACATGGTAGAGGCGCCAAAGAGCTCTGAAAGTGTCCTGGAAGCACATGCCATCAGCGAACATGCCCACGTTCTCTTGGAACTGCTTCACTGCGGCCTCGGTATGGGCGCCAAAGTAGCCGTCAACCGCTCCGCAGGAAAAGCCAAGGATGGAGAGGGCGGTTTGCACGGTGCGCACGTCGTTGCCATGGAAGTTGGGCAAGCGAAGGTAGAGGGTGCGGTCGCCCATGTGATAGCACTCGTCCACCAGTTCAGACCAAGTGTCGGTATCTACCACATCGCCAGCAGGCAGGGAGTGGTCAGCCTTGAAGCGCGCCACGGCGCTGGCGGTGGAGGGGCCAAAGAGGTCGCCTTCACGCTCCCCGGTGTCGATGGCATAGCCCAAAGAGGCCAAGCGATCTTGGACGTCTTCCACCGCTATGCCGCTCATCCCTTCGTGGATGGGTTCCATGTTGCTCCTTTATAAGTTCACGTCTTTATCTGAAGGGTAAAGACGAAGGCATTGCAAAAGATGGCACAAGGCCAGAGGCCTACGTGGTCTGGACCACGGCACTCCAAAGACAGGCAAAGCGTCCGATGCCAGAGTGCTCCTTTAATTAGATCTTTCGATCCACAAAGAAGCTGGGCATGGCCAAAAGGGCTTTCTTGGCCGGGGTGTCTGCCAAATCCAATCCCTCGAGGCGCTTTTGGGCGCGCCGGGCGTAGTCTTGTGCCGTTTGGTTGGCGCGCCTGATGGCGCCGGTCTCTTCCATGATATGCACCGCTTCTTCCAGCTGGGCAGGATCGGCAGTATGAGAGGAGAGGATGGATACTAAGCTATCCCGCTGCTCTTGGGAGCCCTGAGAGATGGCCCAGAGCGCGCAGAAGGTGCGCTTCCCCTCGGTGACGTCGCCGCGATAGTCTTTGCCCACCGCCTCGGGGTTGCCGTAAAGATTGAGGAGGTCGTCCTTGATCTGGAAGGCCAGGCCTGCATCCAAGCCTGCCTGGCGAAGCTCTTCGACCACCTCATTGTTGGCGTTGGAGAGGATGGCGCCAATGGCCAGCGGCGAGCCGGCAGAGTAGTAGGCGGTCTTAAGAGTGGCCATGGCCAGGTAGTCCTCGACGTCAAGGTCCCAACGGCCGTCTCTCGCCCAGCCCAAATCCAGCGCCTGGCCCTCGACGGTGCGAAGCATCATTTCGGAGATCTCGGTGAGCACCAAGAGCTTGTGGCTGTCGTCGATGCGCTCATCTTCCAAAACCGAGCTAAAGCTCTCAACCAAGGCATAGTCGCCGTCATTGATGGCAAGCCCGGCACCTTGGGTGATGTGCATGGCGGGCAGACCGCGGCGCGTGTCGGACTCGTCGGCGATGTCGTCATGGATCAGGGCTGCCGTCTGGAACTGTTCGATGGCTGCGCCTGCAGGCAGGGCGGCGGCCCTGGAGCCGCCTAGGCATTCTGCCGACAAAAGCACCAACGCAGGGCGCACGCGCTTGCCGCCATGGGCGCAAAAGTCCTGCAGGGGGCGAGTGAGGTAGCGCTTCACGTCGGGGTTGAAGGAGAGGGCATAGCAGCCGGCCAGCTCGCTGTCGATGGCATCGCGCTGAGAAGCCACATAGATGGCAAAGGGATTGTCGTCGGCACCGGTGCGGGGCGCGGGACTCTCAAGGTCCATGCTAGTCTCCCAAGCCGTCGGGGTTTTTGGACTGCCAGTTCCAAGAGTCGCGGCACATGTCGGCCAGGTTGTTTTTGGCGTGCCAACCCATCTCCCGGGCCGCCTTGTCGCAGTTGGCGTAATTCTCGGCAACGTCGCCGTCTCGACGAGGATCGATGACGTAGGGGACCTCATGGCCGCAGGCGCGGGAGAACTCGTGGATCACGTCGAGGACCGAGGAGCCCACGCCGGTGCCCAGGTTGAAGACCTCCACGCCGGTCTTGCCGTTCATCCAAGCCAAGGCGGCAACGTGGCCCGAGGCCAGGTCGCTCACGTGGATGTAGTCGCGGACGCCGGTGCCGTCGGGGGTGGGGTAGTCGTCGCCATAGACGTGCACGGCCTCGCGCTTGCCCACAGCCGTCTGGGCCACGTAGGGCACCAGGTTGTTGGGGATACCTTTGGGGTCCTCGCCGATGAGCCCTGAAGGATGGGCGCCAATGGGGTTGAAGTAGCGAAGCAGGACGACGTCCCACTCGGGGTCGGCAGTGTAGAGGTCGGTCAAGATCTGCTCGATCATCCACTTGGACCAGCCATAGGGGTTGGTGGCAGGTTTCTTGGGGGACTGCTCGGTGAGGGGGAGGCTGTCAGGATCGCCGTAGACCGTGGCCGAGCTGGAGAAGATGATGGCCTTGCAGCCGGCGTTGCGCATGACCTCGCACAGGGTGAGGGTGCCCCCAATGTTGTTGGAATAGTACTCCAATGGCTTTGCCACCGATTCGCCCACGGCCTTGAAGCCGGCGAAGTGGATCACGCGGTCGACGTCGTAGTTGGCGAAGACCTCTTCGAGGGCGGCGCGGTCGCAGATGTTTACCTGGTGAAAGCTTAGGCGCTCGAAGGCTTTGTCGCCCACGATCTGGCGCATGCGGTCGAACACCTTGGGGTTGGAGTTGGACAGATCGTCCACCACGACTACCTGGTAGCCGTTCTCGAGCAGGTCGATGCAGGTATGGCTGCCGATAAAACCGGCGCCACCGGTGACGAGGACGCAGGTGTCCTCGGGCTTCTTGGCTTCCATGAGGGTCCTTTCTTCATGAGACCTTCCGGGCGGCGCCTTTATGCGGTGCCTCCTGGCATAGCTGGTAAGCAAAACATAGTGCAAACAGGGCGCCTAATGCGGGTTGCGCCCAGGTCTGCAGGGGAAAACCGCAGAGGCCGCCCCTCATAAAAATGCCTTGCAGCCCAAAGAAGGTGCTGCAAGGCACTGAAAACGCATGAACCTGTGAGATCTTAGGCGAAGCCCCAGCGAGCGCGTACTCCGCCGGACTCGTAGTAGGAGATCCAAGAGTCCAGGCTGATGGTGCGGATATAACCTACATTGTCCATCACCAGCCCGCCGCCAATGTAGATGCCTACATGGCCATAGATGCGGCCGGCAGCGGTGTGGGGGTGGGAAGGCACAGCGATGAGCATGCCAGGCTGAAGGGTAGAGCGATCGGAGCTAGAGCAGTAGGCATAGTACTGGTCCACGGCGTTGCCGCCAGGGTACCCGCAGCCGGCTGCCTGGTAGACCTGGCTCACCCACATGGCGCACAGGCCGCCGCCAGGGGAGCCAACCCGGGAGCAGGCGGCCACGATGGCCGCGCCTTTGCCAGAGGCAGAGCCTGCGGCATTCGGTGTGGTGCCGCTGGATCCAGAAGCGGCTGGGCGGCTGGCCGCAGCAGCGGCCGCGGCACGGGCCTTCTCGCGCTCGGCCTTCTCCTCTTCTGCTGAGGCCAAGATCTCTGCGTCGCGCTGGGCCATGAGGTCGCGGACCTCGCCAGAGAGGCTGTCTAAGAGCTGTTGGGCCTCCTGCTGCTTGGCCTGGGCGGCGGCAAGATCGTCGCCCTGCTGGGCTTTGAGCTCTTCCAGCTGGCTCTTGCGGCTCTCCAGCTCGGCCTTGGTGCGGGCTAGAGCCTCTTTGGCCTGGGTCACAGAGTCGATCAAGGAGACGTCGTTTTGCGTCACCTTGTTCATGTAATAGATGTTCGAGGTCAGCTCATCAAAGCTGGAGGAGGCGAGCAGCACTTCCAAGAGGTTGGAGTCGCCGGCTTTGTAACTGGCGTTGACGCGGCGAGCCAGCACCTCTTTTTTGGCTGCGAGCTCCTCCTCTTTTTGGGCGATGGTGGCCTCGGTCTCAGAGATCTGGCCGTTGACCTCTTCGATTTGGTCCATGGTGGCCGAGAGCTTCTCGGCGATGGCTTCGTATTCCTCGCCTAGCTGGTCGAGCTGCCCCTGGACTTGGTCCAGCTGCTCTTGGGCGGAGGCCAACGCGTCCAGGGTGGATTGAGAGGCTGAGGGCCGTGCGAAAGCGACAGAAGGCGTGAATGCAAAAGCTGCGCCAAGGGTGCCAATGGCGGTCGCCTTGAGGAGGCAGCGGCGTGAAAGGGTTGAGTTTTGATTCATGGGAGAGAAAACAGCGGATCTATCTCCGACAGGACGACGGTAAAGCGGTTGACGGCCGGAGCCGTCGGAAAGCGTGTGCGACATGGCGGCTCCATTCAAATTGCGTGTGCCTGTCGTGTAGTGAGAATCTTTAAGCTACAAATCAGGATACCAGATGCATAGCGGGGGATTCCTTGAGCTCACATATGGTAGTCCCTTGCGGCCCTCGCGTCCACTCCCCATGGAGAATTAAAGCAGGGACAGCCCTATCACATATATAAGGCCATAGATGCATAATACCGCGTCCACCTGCCCCGGATGCGGCTTCTTCCAAATGGTGCGCGGGCGGTTGGGGTCGTAATGGCGCGCCTCTAGGGCCAATGACAGCCCCTGGGCATGACGCAGCGCGCCGGCGAACGTGGGCACCAGAATGCTCAAAAGCGCCTGCAGGCGCTTCACTGGGCTCCCGGAGTCAAAGGCGGCGCCGCGAGCGCGCTGGGCATCCATGACGCTTTGGATCTCCGAGGTGAGGGTGGGCACAAACCGCAGCGCCAGCGCCAGCACAAAGGCCAGCTGCTCCACCGGCACGCCCAGGCGGCCCAGAGGCGAGAGCAGCGACGAAAGGGCGCGGGTGAGCTGCAGCGGCTCGGTTACGGCCAAGAGCAGCGCTCCGTCCACCACCAAAAGCCCCAGCCTGCTGGCGGTGAGGGCTGCCGAGAAGAGCCCGCCCTCATGAATTGCGAGCGCCCCCCAGCTCCAAAGCAGCGGGCCTTCTGGATTCACGAACAGGTTGAGCAGCGAGAAGACTGCCAGCAATGCCAAAAGGGGCGCCGAGGAAGCCAAAAGCGACATCGGCGAGATGCGCCCCAGAGTGCAGAGTCCCAAAAAGCCTGCCAGTGCCCAGAGGGCCTGCGCCGGTGAGACGATCAAGAAGATGGTGGTCATAAATGCCGCGGTTACCAAGATCTTGGCGCGGGCGTCGGCTCTGTGGAGAGGCGAGGAGCCTCTCTGGTAGCGACCAAACTCCCCTAGTGCGCTCATGAGGCGCCTCCCAAAGGCGGGCCGCTGGCAGTGTCGCTGCTCGAGGGCGCGTTCTCAGGGGAGGCCGCAGAGCCGGGAGTCTCCAAGGTGGCGCAACGGGCGCCAGGTATCGAATCCCGCTGTGCGAGGATGGCTTTTACCAGGGCATCTTCTGTGAGTGGGGCGCCTAGGGAGGCTCCGGTGCGCGCTTCCAGCCGATGGGCGAAGGCCAGGGGGGCAGGGAGGCCCAGCCCCAGGCGACGGAGTTTCTTGGCGTGGGAAAAGACCTGGGCACAAGGGCCCTCTAGGGCGACGGCGCCCTGGTCGAGCACCGCCATCCTGGAGGCGATGCGTCCGGCAGCATCCATGTCGTGGCACACCATGAGCAGGGCGCCGGTGGGGGTGACCAGCTGGGACAGGGCGCGCTCTACCAGGGACCGGCCCTCAGGGTCGAGCGCAGAGAGGGGCTCGTCGAGCACCAGGTTGCGCGGCTTCATGGCCAGCACGCCTGCGATGGCCACCAGGCGCTGCTGGCCTCCGGAGAGCTCGAAGGGCGAGCGGCGAGCGAGATGCGAGACCTCCAAAAGCTCCAGGGCCTCGGTGGCGGCGCAGGCGGCCTCCTGGGCAGAGAGGCCGGCATTTTTGGGGCCAAAAGCCACGTCGTCGAGCACGGTGGCGGCGAAGAGCTGGCGCTCCGGGCGCTGCATCACATAGCCCAGGCGCCAGGGAAGCTCAGGGTCGCGCCTAGGGCGCCCCAGAATACCCGAGCGCCAAATGGGGGCTCCGTCGACCTCGATAGTGCCGCTCTTGGGACGCAACAGGCCGGCAGCAAGTTTGAGCATCGTGGATTTGCCCGAGCCAGTTGCCCCTGCCAGCACGGTGAGGGCGCCGTCAGGCACAGCAAGGCTCAGGTTGGAGATTACCGGCTGGGACTCATAGCCAAAGGTCACCTGGGAAAAGTCGAGGCTCATGAGGCGCCACCCGCCAGCTGGTCCAAAAGGGCCGCAGCAGAGACGGTGGGACTCACGGGCATGCCAGAGCGAGCCAGCGCCAATGCCAGCGAGGCGGCGAAGGGAGGCTCCAGCGAGAGCGAGGCGAGGCGGCTCGCCTGAGTGAGCACCTGCTCAGGGGCGCCCTGCAGCGCGATCTTTCCTTGTGAGAGCACGACGATGCGGTCGGCGGCGGCTGCTTCGTCCATGGAGTGGGTCACCAGCACGCAGGCATGCTGAGCGCCCAGCGAGGCCAGTGTGGCGGCCACTTGACGGCGCCCCTCCACATCGAGGCGCGCGCCAGGCTCGTCCAGCACCAAGAGCGCCGGGTCGCAGGCCAGCGCCCCTGCAATGGCCACCCGTTGCTGCTGGCCGCCAGAAAGGCGAGTGGGATCTTGGCTTGCCAGCGTTTCCAGGTGCGTGGCCTCAAGGGCGCCGTCGACCGCCTGATCGATGGCGGCAGGGTTCCAGCCCAGGTTCTCTGGGCCAAAGGCCACGTCTTGATCCACCCGAGTGGTCAAAACGGCGTCCTCGGGGGTTTGAAAGACCATGGCGCTTCTGTCCCGCGCCTGCTGATAGGCCTCGCCGTCAGGGGCGCCGTCCACAAAGCAGGTACGGCCCATGAGCTCCACGGTGCCCTCGTCGGGCGCCAGGATGCCTGCCAAAAGGCGCGCCAGCGTGGACTTCCCCGAGCCGTTCGCCCCCAAAAGGCAGAGGCGCTCCCCGGCTTCTACCGACAAGGACACATCATCAAGCGCCCAGGTGGCTCCGCCGTCGTAGGAAAAGCGCACATGCTCGAGCTTGGCTACCTGCAAGCCTTTCCCAGAGCTCATTGGCCTACCATGGTGGAGACGGGCTTATAGACCGCCAGCGTGAGGGCGGTGTTGATGGCGATCTTGAGCAGGTTGAAGGGCAAAAGCACTGGCACGATGAGAGAAGCCACAGCCTCCGGCGGCATGCCCGAGTAGAGGGGCGTGATCACCAGGTTTCCCAAGATGGCCACTGCAAGGGTGATGGCTGCCGCGAAAAGCAACCCTGCCACGGCGCCTTTGAAACTGTGATGGCGCCTGTAGATAAAGGCTGCGGGCAGGGTGGCTGCCAGAGAGCAGGCCATGGCCATGACGGCGCCAAAGGGGTCTGTGAACAGGCGGATCACCCAGGGAAGCACTGCGGTGCAGGCGCCGATGGCCGGTCCAAACAGAAGGCCTGCCACCAGGCACACCACGCCGGAGGGATCGTACTTGAGGTAGGGGGCCAAAGGAAAGATGGGGATCTCGACGAAGCTGGCCACCAGAGCTGCAGCGCAAAAGAGCGCCGAGATCGCCACACGCCTGGAGTTCCAGGAACTCGCACCCTTTGAAGTGGCGTGGGCCGAGGGCCTCTGCCTGTTGGCAGGTTGGGTAGATGATTTGGTTTTAGATGAGGAAGCTTGCCACGTCATGGCTACACCCCGTTTCTTCCATCCGGACTGTCACCGTTGGCTCCAGACTTGCACTGGATCGGCCGCTTGCGCGGTTTGCGGGCTTGGCATAGACGCCTTACCGCCAGTGGGGAATTGCACCCCGCCCTGAAACGTCAGGTGAGACTCTACTCCTCTCAAAGGGCCAAACGCAACCTTCGAGAGGAGTCAGAACAATCATTGCAAAAAAGGGCGTCAAACCCCTAAGAGGCTGAATCCTGCCTGCGAGGAGCGCGGGAGCGCACGAATCCCGCGACGGTGCCCATGGCCCTGGCTCCCCAGAGAAGGCCGGCCACCATAGGGGAGAGCTCGGTGGACGTCTCGTTTTCTTGAGGCACGCGAGGGAACGCCGTGGCGGGGAAAGGATGGAGGGTTCCCGCGGCTGCGGCTACGTTTTTTTGCGCTGCGGCCGAGATGCCGTCTTGGGCTGCCGAGCCCAATGTTGGCAGCGGATCCTCTTCCAAAGGTTGCTGGGCGACAGGCTCGTCGTAGAGGGCTACCAGCTGCAAATCCGTCTCCACTGGGGTGTCAAAGTCAAAGGATTCTCCGTCTTTGGCGTTGGCCCAGCCGCTGAAGACCGCCAAAGGCTGGCCCGAGGGCACGCCGGGCTCGCCGGGCTTCTCGATCAGAGAGCCAGGGGCCACCAGATGGGTGTCGATGAGCGCGCCGTCAGAGGTATAGAAGCACACTTCGCATACGGGACGTGCCGATAAGAGCCGCTCCTCGTGGTCGTCTACAAACTGGTCTGAGGGATCGGGATCGCCGGTTGTGGCCGCTCCCTCCTCAAGCCAGCCAAAACCCTGGTAGGCAGGGTCATTCTCGGGAAGGGTCAAGGTGAAGGTGCCCCTGGCCCCGTCGTCGCGGTAGTTGTAGAAGTCCCGGGCGCGGCCGGCGCGGTTGCGGCCCAGCAGGGTGCCTTGGACTTGGGCGTTGCCGGCGTTCAAGATGCCGCCGCCTCGACGGGCGGTGTTATGGGCCACGGTGCCTCTGGCCATGGTGAGCGAGCCGGTGTTCACAATGCCGCCGCCCATGTCCTCCACCATGTTGTAGACAAGCACTGCGCCCTCGGTGGCCAGATGCCCGCGGTTGAAGACGCCGCCGCCGTTTTGAGCGGCGTTGTGCGACAGGCCCGAGGAACCCAAAAGCACCGTGCCGGTGTTGTAGATGCCGCCGCCCATGCCCTGGGAGGCGTTGTGCACGATAGTGGCGCTCACGCATTCCAGCTTGCCGGTGTTGTAGATGCCGCCGCCGCCATATTGGGTGGAGTTGGCCTGGTTGTCCACGATGTCGCCCTGGGTGATGTGCACGCGGCCGGAGGCGTTGTAAATGCCGCCTCCGTAGAGGGCGCGGTTGCGGGAAAGCCCGGCGCCTGCGATCTCGATGGAGCCGGTGCGGGTGTTGTAGATGCCGCCGCCGGTATAGAGGGCGCAGTTGCCGGCGATGGTGCCGTCGGCCAGAGACAGGCGCCCAGTGTTGAAGACGCCGCCACCCGAGCCCTGCGTGCCCTCGGCCGCGTTTTTCACGATGGAGCCGCCTTCCATGGCCAGGCTGCCGCGGTTGTAGATGCCTGCGCCGGAGTCGGCCTCGTTGGCGGTGATCACCGCGCCTGCCTCCTGGAGGCGGCCGGAATTGAAGACGCCGCCGCCCATGGCGGCAGAGTTATGGGAGACGTCTCCGCCAGCAAGCATCACTTCGCCGGTGGAATAGATGCCGCCGCCGCGATGGTCTGCCTCATTGGCGGTGATGCGGCCGCCAGAGACATCCACCGAGCCCTTGCCCACGCAGTAGACGCCGCCTCCATGGGTGGCGGCGTTGCCCTCGATGGTGCCGCCGGTCATCTTGAAGGTGGCATGGTCGCAGTAGACGCCGCCGCCAAAGGGGCGCGCCTCCGAACCCCCGCGGTTGTTGTTGGCGATGGCGCCGCCAGACAGGGTGAAGCAGGCTCCCTCCAGAATCTGCACGGCCGCGCCGGGCACCGCCGAGCTGGCTTGGGCCGTAGAGCAGTTGGTGATGCGGCCGCCACCCATAAAGAACTTGGCACTCTCGCCGCTGACCCTCACCGCACACCCTGAAGCTTTGTCATCTTGGGGCTTCACCTGCCAGCCCTCGATGGCGGCGCAGTGCCCCATGACCAGCGTGCCCCGGCACTCCACCACCGAGCCCTGGGGAAGCTCCTCTTTTGCCTTGGGCGCCTGGGCCAACAAGGCCACATCCAGCTCCAGCAACCCCTCTGGGGCTACCGAGAAGAGCGCCTCTCCTACCGGGAAGGGAGGCTCCAAGAGGATGGACCCCGCCACATGGAGCGTGGCGTTGGCGGGCACGCTGAAGAGCGTCTTTATGCCAGGGGCCACGCGCAGCTGCGTGGCGCAGCAGAGCAGGTCGATGCGCGTGCCCTCGGGGATGGTCACGGGCGCGTCGGCATAGACCACGGCAGGCAGCGCCACGGTGCCTGAGGCCTCAGGGCTGCCAAGCAGCTCTGCCAGGTCGCTCCAGGAAGCGGGGCAGTGAAGTTGTGGGGTATCTGGCATGGGGTTTCCACTGGTCATGATGTATAGGGCCCTACAAATCTCACTTCGGGCTCAAGCGTTACGCCGGAGTGCTCGAGCACCTGTTGTTGGACACGTTCGATCAATGCCTTCACGTCGCGAGCAGTGGCATCGTGGGCGTTCACCACAAAGCCTGCATGCTTAGGAGAGACCTCGGCGCCGCCTATGCGAGCCCCTTGGCAGCCCGCCTCGCTGATGAGCTTGCCGGCGAAGTGGCCCTCGGGACGCTTGAAGGTCGAACCTGCGCTGGGCATCTCAAGAGGTTGCTTTTCTTCTCGGCGGCAAGTGAGGTCGTCCATCTTGGAGCGAATGTCGCCGCTGTCGGCGGGTGTGAGGCGGAAGGTGGCAGAGATGACCACCAGATGGTCTGTCTTCACGCGGCTGGTGCGATAGCCCAAATCCAGGTCTTTGACTGCCAAGGTTTCTGTGTGGCCGTCGTCGAAGAGCACCTCTGCGCTCTCCAGCACGTCGGCTATGCAGCCGTCGTAGGCTCCTGCATTCATGAAGACGGCGCCGCCTACGGTGCCAGGGATGCCGCAGGAAAACTCCAAGCCGCTCAGAGAAAGGGCTGCCGCCATCTCTGCGGCATCCGCGAGCGCCACGCCGGCTTGGCAGGTGAGGCGGGCGCCGTCATGGGCTACATCTAAAAGCCCGCTGGACACATCCACCATGACGCCGCGGTATCCGGCGTCAGAGACCAAAAGATCGCTGCCTTTGCCCAAGACGAAGAAGGGGACCTCCTTGTCGCGCAGAAGGCGCACGGAATCTATGAGCTGGCCGCGGCTCTTAGGGGTGATGTAGACGTCTGCCGGGCCGCCGATCTTGAACGTGGTGTGATCTTTCATGGGCTCGCCCAAGGTGACGCCGTCCTTGCCTAGGATATCGCCCAGTTCTTGGGCGATGGCATAGCGATCGAAGCCGCTGACAAGGGCGTCTAAGATGCGGGCTTCGCGCAAGGAGTCGTTCAAGCCCATAAGCGGGCTTTCCTTGGCGCCCGACAAGAAGCAGGAGCAGAAGTGCTGGATCTGCGCGCTAAAGTCGTCGCCAGGCAGCGGTGCTTTTAGAAGCTCGTCCTCGCCGCCTTGGCGATGGAGCACCGCGCGCACCGGACGGGTTATATCGGAGATCTCAATGGATCCCTCGTTGCCAAAGATGGTGGCAGCGCAGCCTAAGTCCTGGGTGGCATCGCAGGTGAGGGTGCATCCATAGGTGCCAATGCCCATGGTGGCGCTGTCCTGCCAGTCCACCTCGTCGCGATAGAGATGGCTGGCTTTGTGCACCTTGATATCGCCTGAGCAATACTCTGCGAGGTAAGTGGCGCCATAGACGCCCATATCGAGCGCCTGGCCACCGCCTACAGGTTCTGTAAACCAGGGACGCGCCTGCGAAGGATCCACCTTGCGGACAAGGGATGCCTCGACGCCTGAGACCTCGCCAATGGCCCCTTGGCTCACCCGCTGGCGCACTAGCTGGTAGAGAGGGGTGAAGCGGGGCTTCATAGCCTCCATGTAAAAGCGGTCATGCTCCAGAGCGGCTTTGGCCACCTGGCTGAACTCTGCGGCGGTAAGGGCGCAAGGCTTCTCGCACAGGACGGCTTTGCCGGCTTCGATGGCCTCCAACGAATAGGGTGCATGCGAAGCCGGGGGCAGGGCGATATAGATGGCATCGATATCCTGGCGCGCCAAAAGCTCTTGGGCAGAGCTTTGAGCCTCCATGCCATATTCAGCGGCGAATTTCTCGCAATGGTCTTGGGTGGGACTCCATAGGGCAACCAGTTCACAATTGGGTTCCTGCGCGCAGGATGCGGCAAAGCGGCGCGCGATGCCGCCTGAGCCCAAAATGCCCCACTTCACCATCTCGCTCATGTTTAAAAACCTCCCACCACGGCCTAGGGCCGCAAACTCGGTTGCTTACTGAACGCCTCTAGGACTGTACCCAAGGGGTGAGAAAGACTCCTTGGCCCGTCCTGTCTCTATAGAGTAGGACTGGACAGCCGCGCCCTCTTAGTTGTGGAGGAAGTGTAAGAGGGCAGAGGGCTCAAAGAACCAGGTCTAGGGAAAGTATAGATGAAAATAGATATAAAAGGAATATTCAGCAATATGGAGCCTGTTATAACTTACGGCTCTGACATGGGGTTATATGCCAAGTATTTTCACATAAAAGTAAAATAAATTATAGTCTATTATTTAGGGATATAGGGTGCCATTGGCATGCCATTTACTGCTCGTAGCCCAGAATCACTCCGTTCAGACCGCCAGTGGTTTTGCTTCGAGAAATGGCTATTATCCTTAAGCTTGCATTTAGTTTGTAACAAACGCCCTTTTAGAGTGCCACCAAAGAGAGGAAGTGTGTCATGAAGGGTTATGCAATGCTCAAGATCGGCGAGTCGGGGTGGATCGAGAAAGATGCCCCCGTCTGCGGCCCCAACGACGCCATCGTCAAGCCCCTGGCGGTAGCCATCTGCACCTCCGATGTGCATACCCTCTGGGAGGGCGCCATCGGCGAGCGTCACAACATGATCCTAGGTCATGAGGGTTGCGCCGAGGTCGTCGAGGTGGGCGAGTGCGTGCACGACTTCAAGCCCGGCGATCGCGTGCTTCTTCCCGCCATCACCCCTGATTGGAACTCCCTGGAGGCCCAGGCCGGCTACTCCATGCACTCCGGCGGCATGCTGGCTGGCTGGAAGTTCTCCAACTTCAAGGACGGCGTCTTCGCAGAGCTCATCCACGTGAACGACGCTGACGGCAACCTGGCTCTCATGCCCGAGGGCATGGGTGTGGCTGAGGCCTGCATGCTGTCCGACATGGTCCCCACCGGCTTCCATGCCTCCGAGCTGGCTGACGTCCAGTTTGGCGACACCTGCCTGGTCATCGGCATCGGCCCCGTGGGCCTCATGGCCGTGGCCGGCGCCGCCCTCCGCGGCGCCTCCCGCATCATCGCCGTGGGCACCCGTCCCAACTGCATCGAGGCTGCTCGCGGCTATGGCGCCACCGACTTCATCTCCTACAAGAACGGCCCCATCGGCGAGCAGGTGCTGGCTATGACCGATGGCAAGGGCGTCGACAAGGTCCTCATCGCCGGCGGCGACGTGGATACCTTCAAGGAGGCTGTCATCGCGGTGAAGCCCGGCGGCAAGATCGGCAATGTAAATTATCTTGGCTCCGGCGACTACATCGACATCCCTCGTGTCGAGTGGGGCGTTGGCATGGGGCATAAGGAGATCAATGGCGGCCTGATGCCCGGTGGCCGTCTGCGCATGGAGAAGCTTGCCAGCCTGGTCACCTGCGGCCGTCTGGACTTGAAGCCCCTCCTGTCCCATGTCTTCCATGGCTGGGACCACCTGGAGGAGGCCCTCTTCCTGATGCGCGACAAGCCTGCTGACCTCATCAAGCCCGTCGTGGTCATCGAGGAAGACTAGGTCTTATAAAGGTTGATGCGCTCTGAGGGCGCGCCAGCCTCTCGCTATTTGCAGCAATGCGGGCGGTGTCACAGACTGTGGCGCCGCCCTTTTTTCTAGGGGAGGCACCATGAAGGTACTCGTGATCTCAGGCTTTCTGGGAGCAGGCAAGACCACCTTTATCCAGGAGCTGGCGCGGCGCACCCGCCGCGACTTTGTGATCTATGAGAACGAATACGGCCAGACCGATATCGATAGCCAGGTGCTCAAAGAAGGCACTGGTCTTGAGGTCTGGGAATCGCTCGATCGTTGCATTTGCTGCACCGGCAAACAGGATTTCGCCACCAGCGTGCTCACCATCGCCAACACCTTGGACCCTGAGTACCTGGTGGTCGAGCCTACGGGCGTCGCCAAGCTTTCTGCGGTGCTCGACAACGTGGACAAGGTCACCTACGAGCGCATCGGCCTTCTTGAGCCCGTGTGCATTGTGGATTGGGAGTCTTGGCAATCTGAGAAAGAGGCCTACCCAGAGATCTTCAACGACCAGCTGGAAACCGCTCCCACCGTGGTGGTCTCCAAGGTGCCCACTCGGGATGAGGCCCAGGCAGAGGGTGTTGACGAAGGCCTAGACGATCTGGTGGGGTCCATCTGCGACGCCAAGCCCGGCGTCGATATCAAGGCAGTCCCGCTCTCAGAGATTCCCGATGAGTGGTTTGAGTCGTTGCTCCATCGCGACCTCAACCCTGAGCAGGCAGCCGCTGAGCCGGCGCCCTCACCCGACGAGGATCCCGGACTTGAGACCTTCGCCCTGGGCCATGCCTCTGTGCCTACTGCAGCTCATCTGGCGTGGCTTCTGGATGCCCTGGTGGCAGGGGTCTTTGGCAAGGTGGCGCGTGCCAAGGGCTTCGTGCGCACCTCAGACGGCCTGCTGCGCTTTGACGTGGTGGCCCGCCGCTGGGCCGTCACCGGTGCGGAGGAGCTGGGAGAAGAGCTCGACGCCGAGGAAGCCAAGGCAGTGTTTATCGGCAAGGGTTTGGAGCGCAATTTCTTGCGCGAGGCTTTCTTGCCCCTCAAGTGGCATGCCGAGGAGCGCCGTCAGGAGACGGGGGGGCCAGCACGACCATTCCCGCTGCGACCATGAGGGCGGCTACTGCGAGCATGGCCAGCATGGCCATGAGGGCCACGAACCTGGGCGCCGCGCGCAGCCCGAACACGAGGGCCATGAGCACGAGGGCCCTAAGGATCGTTGATGCTTGCCGCTAGGCCAGCCGAGAAGCACGTGCCTCGATGAGCTGTTGGGCCAGGGTGTCCAGAGAGGCTACCAGGGGGTCGAGGGTGTCAAAGTCGTCGCCCTTGTTGGTCATCACCGCCATGATGTAGGCGTCGCCGCCGCGAACCACCAGGCCGGCGTCCACTGTGGAGTTCTGGGACTCGGTGGCGATCCAGCCGGGCTTCGACCAGGTGACTGCATCGGGCAGCTGGGCGATGGGGCTGTTGAGCGGCTCTGAGAAGATGGCGGCCCCGTAGTCGTGAAGGTCCTCGGACGCGCTGTCGCCCAGACACCAGGCCGCCGACTCCACCCAAAGGCCCGCCAGCTGCTCGCAGCTCAGATCCACGTAGGAGCCCCAGTTGTCACCCAAGGTCTCGGAGGAGCCTGCCTCGGTGAGCCACTGGTTGATGGTGGCGGTGCCAAAGGCATTCTTGGCGGCGATGTAGCTGTTGTTGTCCGACTCGGTGATGGCCAGCGTCACGCTGTCTTCCAAAGAGCCCAGCTGGCTTGGGCTTTCAAGCTCCGAGAGCACCGAGAGCACATAGGGCCCCTTGATGGAGCTCGCGCTATAAAAAGGCTGCTGGGCGTTGTAGGCCGTCAGCTCTTGGCCATCGGCAGTGCAAATATAAAAGCCGCATTGGCTGCCCGAGGCTTGGATAGCCTCAATATCTGTGCCTACCTGCACATACAAAGGTGCGATGGAGCTGTAGCTCTCTACGAGCGCGTTTTCGAAAGTCCCCAGGGCCTCCAGATTGGTCTGAGCGCGCGTGTGCTCGGCGACCCTCGCCCCATGGTGCTGTATGCCCAGGATAGCCAAGCCCACCGCCAACGCTGCCAGCAGCCCGGCGGCGCTGGTCGCCAGCTTGCGGAAGTGCGCGCTTCTGCGCCACTCCCTCACAAAGCGCTGGCTCAGAGACCCTTGAGGGGCTCGCCCGGGTTTCCTGCCGAGAAACCCGCGCCCTGCCCTCCGCGACCAAGAGGGGAGTTGGGGCATAGGCCGGCTGCGACGAGGCCTTTGCCGGGAGGCCTTGCGCTGTTGGCGCTCGGCCCTATGGCGAGCGGAGGCCTCTCGCTGCGAAGAGCCCGAGCGGCCCCGGGTGGCCGCGCCAGGAGCCGGGTTGGGACGAGAGGAAGGCGTCGAGGCGGCAGCCGAGCGTTTCTCGGCAGGAGAAAGTCGCCAAGAGCCGTGAGCTCGCCGCGAGCTGTAGCGATCGCCGGGGTCGCCGGAGCGGGAAGTGTAGCCGCGGGCTCGAGAGCCGGAAGGGCGCCTGCGAGGGTGTGCGCCTGGGTGCGGAGAGGGTCCGGAGTCGCTCATGGCCGTCAGTTTTTGAGGGAGTTCAGAGGCGCGGGGATGTGGCCGCCGCGGTGGGCGAAGACGGTGCCCGCGTGGGGGTTCACCTCCATGACCGGGGCCTCGCCAAAGAGGCCGCCAAAGACCAGCGTGTCGCCGGCCTTCTTGCCGATGGCCGGGATGATGCGCACGGCAGTGGTTTTGTTGTTGATGACGCCAATGGCCATCTCGTCGGCGATGATGCCGGCCAGGGCCTCCACGGGGGTGTCGCCGGGGATGGCGATCATGTCCAGGCCCACCGAGCATACGCAGGTCATGGCCTCGAGCTTTTCCAGGGAGATGGCGCCGTCTTGAGCGGCGCGGATCATGTCGGCGTCCTCGGAGACGGGGATGAAGGCGCCGGAGAGGCCGCCCACGCTGGAGCTGGCCATGACGCCGCCCTTCTTCACCGCGTCGTTGAGCATGGCCAGCGCGGCCGTGGTGCCGGGGCCGCCGCATTGGCCCACGCCGATGATCTCGATGATGCGGGCCACCGAGTCGCCCACGGCAGGGGTGGGGGCCAGCGACAGGTCCACGATGCCCTTGGCCACGCCTAGGCGCCGGGCAGCCTCGCGGCTCATGAGCTCGCCGGCACGGGTGATCTTGAAGGCGGTCTGCTTGATGCGCTCGGCCACCTCGCCCAGGCTGGCGGTGGCAGGGAGTTCTTCCAGCGCGGCTGCCATGACGCCGGGGCCCGAGACGCCCACGTTGATGACGGCGTCTGCCTCGCCGGGGCCATGGACGGCGCCGGCCATAAAGGGCGAGTCTTCCACCATGTTGGCAAAGACCACCAGCTTGGAGGCGGCCACGCACTGCTCGTCGCGGGTGAGCTCGGCGCACTCGAAGATCTTGTGGGCCATGAGGTCCACGGCGTCCATGTTGACGCCGGCGCGAAGGGTTGCCACGTTCACCGAGGAGCACACCCTCTGGGTGGTGGCCAGCGCCTCAGGGATGGAGTGGATGAGCCGGCGGTCGCCGTCGCCAATGCCTTTTTGCACCATGGCCGAGAAGCCGCCCAGATAATCGATGCCCAGCGTCTGAGCTGCGCGATCGAGCGCATGGGCCACCGGCACGAAGCTCTCGTCCGGGCAGCAGGCAGCCACCTGGGCGATGGGGGAGACCGAGATGCGCTTGTTTATGATGGGGATGCCGTACTCGCGCTCCAGGGCCTCTGCGGTAGGCACCAGGTTTTGGGCGGTGGCGCAAATGCGGTCGTAGATCTTGCGGCAAAGGGCGTCCATGGAAGGATCTGCGCACCCTGCTAAAGAGATGCCCATGGTGATGGTGCGAATGTCGAGATTCTGCTGGGACACCATGTTGAGAGTCTCAAACACCTCTTCTGGCGTAATGGCCATGAACACTCCTTGTCTTTACGAGCCAACATCTCAAGGCGCTCCTGCCGAGAAACCCTTGCATCCTCAGGTTGCGGCTCTTCTCGGCAACGCCCTTTCATTTTGCATGGTACCAAACCATGGAATAATGGAACTCTCAAGCGCCATGCAGGTTTTCATGTCCGACGTCTTCAAGGAGTGCTCATAGGTGACCTCGTCTTCTCGTGTCCGCATCACAGCCTCTTCCAGCGCTCGGGAAGCCTCCCGCCGCGCTCCCCATAGATCTGCCAAGCCCTCTCATGGGCGACCCGCCCAGCCTGCGCCTCGCCGTCCTCAGGCGCGCGTGGCCTCCCTCGACGGCCTTCGCACCTTGGCTGTCGTGGCCATCGTGCTCTATCACGCCAACTGCCCCTGGCTTCCCTCAGGGCACATGGGCGTGGTGATGTTCTTGGTGCTCACGGGCTACCTGTTCACTGTGTCGCTTCTGCGCCGCCTTCGCGCTCGGCGCTATTCGCTTGCGGCCATTGGACGCCGCCGCTTCCTGCGCGTATGGCCGTCCATGGCCGCCATGGTGGTCGCCCTCACCGCTCTTTGCGTGGTGGCCAATCACGTGCTGCTCACCAAGCTCCGCCCCGACATCGTGCCCTCCCTGCTCTTCTTCGACAACTGGCACTACATCGCTTCGGGCCAAAGCTACTTCGATGCCATAGGCTCGCCCTCGCCGCTCACCCCGCTGTGGTATGTGTCCTTGGATGCCCAGCTCTGCCTCATGTGGGCGGCGGCGGTATGGCTGGCGGCCAAGCTGGCTCCCCGCCGATCGCTTGCCTGGATCCGCCGGCTCGCTTTGCTGGGAGCCCTTGCCTCGCTGGCGGCCATGGCGCTGCTCTACAACCCCGCCGCCGACCCTTCCCGCGTCTATTACGGCACCGACACCCGCGCCTTCTCCTTCCTCGCCGGCGCCTGGCTGGCCGTGGTGTGGCCTCCCAACCTAGCGGCTTCCAAGGCCCAAGGCTTCACCTTCGCCTCGCGCCTGCTGCCTTTGCTCAAAGCCCGCAGAGCTTCCGGCGCCTCTGCTGCCGAGAAGCCCGCGACTTCCCGCGCTGCCGCCCAACCCCAGGCGGTACGGGTTTCTCGGCAGGCCATGCAGGGAGCCTCTCTGGGCGCCCTGGCTTTCCTGGCGCTCGTCATGGTGCTGGTGCCTGCCGATGCCCCCTTCTTCTACTGGGGCGGCATGGGCCTGGTGACGGTGGCTGCCTGCGTGCTTCTGGGGGCCTTGGTGGTGCCTGGGCTTTGGGTGACGCGCTTCTTTGGGCTGCCTGCGGCTGCGTGGGTGGGCGCGCGCTCCTACGGGCTCTATCTGTGGCACTACCCGCTGTTGCTGCTCATCGGCGGCAACCTGGCCAAAGGCCAGCTGGCACAGTTCGTGGCGGCGGTGGGCGTGGCCTGCGGTGCGGCTATGCTGTCGTTTCGCTTTATCGAGCGCCCGTTCCAGTCGGGCGCGCTGGTGGCGCGGTTGGCCGATGCTCGCCATCGCAAAGCCGTCTTGGCGGCCCTTGTGGTGGTGGGTGTGGCCGCTGTGGGCTTGGCGCTGGTGCCAGAGACCTATCTGGTTCCCCAGGAGGCGATCAAATCCACCGGCGACGCCGCCGATGCCGCAGTGGATACTTCTAGGATCGATCGATCAGAGGCCGCTGGGGGCGAGGCTGCCCAAGGCGAGGCTGCAGATCCTTCGGCCCAGCTGCCCCAAGAGCCCTTCTCGCTTGCCGCCGGTGCTCAGGAGATTCAAAACGGAGCATTCGCGCCGTTGCTCATTGGCGATTCGGTGCCGGGGGACAGCCCCTTTAACCTGTGGTTTCCCTCGGGCTTTATGGATGCCTACATCGGCCGCCATCCCTCCCAGGCCTTAAGCGTGCTCAAGGGCTATGTGGAGCAAGGGGCGCTCTCCGACTGCCTGGTGCTGGCGACCTTCTCCAACTCCACCGCCAAGCCCGAGCAGCTGGACGAGATGGTGGCTGCCGCCGGCGAGAACGTGCAGATCTATCTGGTAGGCACGGTCAACAGCGACGGTTTCCAGGACGAGCAAAACGCCAACCTTCAAGCCTGCGCCGCCAAGTACGGCAACGTTGCCTATGTGGATTGGCCCAGCGCAGTGGCCGGCCACGAGCAGGAATACCTCTGGGGCGACGGCACCCATCTGCGCCCTGAGGGGGCCCGCGCCTACCTCGACACCATCTCTCGAGCGGTAGCTCCTCAGATGATCGCCGAAGGCGCCGCGGTGACCCCGCTCACCCCAGAAGAGATGACTCGGGCGGGGGCCTAGCGCCTATGGCCAAGAGATGCCCTGGTCACGTGGCTTTTGGCTGCGCTGGGATCTGGCATCCATGCAGTCAAGGCGCTAATAACGAGTTTTTGGCAGCAGAAGAGGTTTTTTGGCAGCTGATACGTTATAAGTGGGTTTTCTGCACTGGGGTTTTGTAAAACCCCAGTGCAACTGGACCCGCTTATAACGAGAAATGCCTCCGTCCACGCATCTTCCGGCCGGCCCACGCATCTCCCGGCCCGCCCATATGCCTCCCGGCGCCTCGCCACAAGAAAGCACCCCAAAAGCCTGGGCTTTTGGGGTGCTTGCCATATCCCAGCAACCTGAGAGCTCGCGGTTGCAGCAAGAGATCGCGATTGCAGCTACAACCTTAGGGCTGGCGGCTCCTTAGAGGGTGGTGCCAAACCACTTCTGCTCAAGCTCGTCCATGGTGCCGTCGTCCTGCAGCTCCTGGAGGGCCTGGTTGATGGCCTTGGCGAGGCCGGGGTTGTCCTTGGAGACCACGATGCCGTACTGCTCGCCGGTGGGGATCTCGGTGGTGATCTGCAGGTCGGAGTAGGCCACGTTGATCTCGTACTCGGCTACAGGCAGGTCGCAGACCACGGCATTGTAGAGGCCGGTCTGCACGCCGGTGAGGCACTGGATGATGTCGTCCAGCGGCACGACGGTGGCGTTGGGCAGGTTCTCCTTGGCCCAAGCCTCGCCGGTGGTGCCGGCCTGGACGGCAATCTGCATGCCGGAGACATTGAGGGTGTCGATGTCGGTGGCGGTGGCGTCCTTCTTCACCACGATGGCCTGGTTGGAGTCCATGTAGGGGTCGGTCATGTCCACCTCCTGCTGGCGCTCGTCGGTGATGGTGATGGCGCCGATGGAGACGTCTGCCTTGCCGCCCTGCTTGATGGTGGGCACGATGGTGTCGAACTGCACCGAGGGCAAGATGTTGGGCTCGAGCCCCAGCTTGTCGCAGACGGCCTTGTAGACGTCCACGTCAAAGCCTTCGAAGTCGCCGCCGTTGCTGTTCATGGACACGAAGGGCGGGAAGTAGAAGTTGGAGATCATGGTGAGCTTGCCGTCCTGCACCAGGGTGTAGTCGTCGGTCGCTGCGGCGTCGGTGGACGCCTGAGCGCTGTCGCCGCCTGTGGAGGAGGACTGGTTGGCCGACTGGTTGTTGGCAGAGCCGCAGGCCGCCAGCACTACCGCCAGGGTGCAGGCCATAAGGCAGCCAAACACCTTGATGAACGCGTTCTTTTTCATGAGGACTCCTTGTGTGGTAGGTCTTCGCCAAAAGCGCACGCACTGCGGCCAGAACCAATGCAGTCCTATCCCAAAGGGCGATGGCTGGCCATTCGTGGGCTCATCCATCAAACTTTAGGCGTGGGGCCAGTGCGTGGAGCCTATAGTGCCACCTTTCATCTGCCATTAAGGGCCATTGGGCCATCCGTTACAAAGCGTTTATCAAATAGCTATGATTGTGCAGCAGGACGCAAAGCTTTCTTTAAAGATGCGCCCTCATGCATAGAATGCCGATTTTTCTGCTTTTGAGGTTATTTTTAGCTATGCCTCTCCAAATCAGCCATGCCTCTCCAAAGACCGTCCTCTCCCATGGCGGCATCTCCCAGTGGCACGCGTCCACAAGGCTGCTTCCAGCTGCCTTGTGGAGATCCCCCCCGTCTAGGCAATTGTGAGCACCTCATGGGGACATCGCGCCTATTCCACTATTTCACAGGCTGTGCAATACTACTCATGCTGTTACTTAGTGCACACACTGTGTAGTAAGTCCAGGGAGCTTTCAGGCTACGGCTGCCGAGAAGCCCGCGCCCTCGCTGCCGGCGCTTCTGCCATCCTTCGAGCTCAAGCGCATAAAGCGCCTCGGCTTGCCCCTGGACTCGCGCCGCGATCCAAAGGAGCTTCGTGCCCACTATCTCTCAGACCAACGCAGATCCTCGCTGCGTGCGCACCCGCGAGCGGCTGCGGGCTGCACTGGGCCAGGCAGTGGTCCAGGAAGGGGACCTCTCTCGGGTAACCGTCACCTGCGTGGCAGACATCGCAGGGCTTACCCGCCGCACGTTCTACTCCCACTACAAAGACATCCAAGACCTGGTGAGCTCCATCGAGGACGAGACCCTCTCAGACATCCAAGGCCTCACCTGGACCATCTGCGAAACGCATCTGGAAGACGTCTTTTCCGCCTGCGACAACCTGGAGCCGGTGCCCGGGGCCGTAGAGCTGCTCACCTACTTCAAGGAGCGCGGCAGCTATCTGGCGCCCCTTTTGGGACCCTCGGGCGACCCCCGTTTCATGGAGCGACTCAAAGCCCAGTTGCATGCGAGCTTCTCGGCGAGAGCCCTCAGCGGCATCGACGAGCGGGCCCTAGGCACCTTCTTCGACTACTACATCACCTTCGCCGTAAGCGCCGAATGCGGCGTGCTCGAACGCTGGATCATAGGCGGCATGTCCGAGCCCGTCGAGGCCATGGCGCGCCTGATGACCCTGCTTATGTTCGTGCGCCCCGGCGACCTCTATAACAACTCTTACGACTTGAACATCCCCCTCTACGGCCTCGCCCTGATGACTTTCCTGGAGGAACACCGTGACTGACATCCAAGAAAACCCCTACGGCCTTGAGCCCCGCGGCGCCGAGCTGGTGCCCTGCGCGCTCTCTGCTGCTGCCGAGAAGCCCGCGCCATCCCTTGAGGGCCTCCGTCTGGGCATCGACGTGGGCTCCACCACCGTGAAGGTGGCGGTCATCGACTCTCAGGGCCAGCTGGTCTACGCCAACTACCAGCGCCACCACACCGACATCCGCGCCTGCGCCAAGGACCTCTTCCTGAAGGCCCAGGCCTGGGTGGGCGACACCCCCATGCGCGTGTCCATCACAGGCTCCGGCGGCCTTCTGCTCTCCCAGTGGCTGGACCTGGAGTTTGTCCAAGAGGTCATCGCCTCCAAGCGCGCCGTGGAGACCCTCATCCCCCAGACTGACTGCGCCATCGAGCTGGGCGGCGAGGACGCCAAGATCATCTACTTCGACAACGGCATCGAGCAGCGCATGAACGGCACCTGCGCAGGCGGCACCGGCGCCTTCATCGATCAGATGGCCTCCCTTTTGCATACCGACGCCTCGGGTCTCAACACCCTGGCCGAGAAGGCCACCCACATCTACCCCATCGCCTCTCGCTGCGGCGTCTTTGCCAAATCCGACGTGCAGCCCCTGCTCAACGAGGGCGCTGCTCCGGCAGACATCGCTGCCTCCATCTTCCAGTCGGTGGCCAACCAGACGGTCTCCGGCCTGGCCTGCGGCCATCCCATCCGCGGCCACGTGGCCTTCTTGGGTGGCCCCCTCCAGTACCTGCCCCAGCTGCGCGAGCGCTTCTACGAGACGCTGGAGCTGCCTGAGGACTGCCGCATCGTGCCCGAGAACGCCCATCTCTTTGTCGCCACGGGCGCCGCGCTGGCAGGCGAGTCCTCTAAGCGCTCCACCTTTAGCCAGGTGATCGATGCGCTGGACTCGCTGGGCGACACCCAGGGCTCTGAGGTCGAGCGCCTAGATCCGCTCTTTGCCACCCAGAAAGACCTGGACGAGTTCCACGAGCGCCACAGTCGCGAGGTAGTGCCCACCGCAGATATTGCCAGCTACCAAGGACGCGTGTTTATCGGCATCGATGCTGGCTCCACCACCATGAAAGCCGCCATGGTAGGCGAGGAGGGCCAGCTGCTTCGCACTTGGTACGGCAACAACAACGGAGACGTGCTGGGCACCGCCACCATCATCATGGACGACTTCTATGACGCGCTGCCCGAGGGCTGCGTCATAGGGCACGTGACTACCACCGGCTATGGCGAGGCGCTGCTCATCGAGGCGCTTCAGGCGGATTCCGGCGAGATCGAGACCGTGGCTCACCTGCGGGGCGCCAAGGCCTTCGTGCCTCAGGTGGAGTTCATCTTGGACATCGGCGGCCAGGACATGAAATGCCTGCGGGTAAAAGACGGCGTCATCGACTCCATCATGCTCAACGAGGCCTGCTCTTCTGGCTGCGGCTCCTTCATCGAGAGCTTCGCCGATTCCATGGGCATGGACGTGCGCGACTTTGCCGCCGCCGCAGTGGGCGCCGACAAACCGGTGGATTTGGGCAGCCGCTGCACGGTGTTCATGAACAGCCGCGTGAAGCAGGCCCAGAAAGAGGGCGCTACCGTAGGCGACATCGCAGCAGGCCTGTCCTACTCGGTCATCAAGAACGCCCTCTTCAAAGTCATCAAGCTCCGCGACGCAGAAGAGATCGGCGCCTCGGTGGTGGTTCAGGGCGGCACCTTCATGAGCGACGCGACGCTGCGCGCCTTCGAGCTGCTCACCGGCCGCGAGGCCATCCGCCCCGACATCGCCGGCTGCATGGGTGCCTACGGCGCCGCCCTCTTGGCCCGCGACCGTGCCGGCAAGGACGGCACCTCGAGCCTGCTCACCCGCGCCGAGATCGACAACCTTGAGGTCAAGCACATCAAGGCCCACTGCGGCCGCTGCTCCAACAACTGCCTGCTCACCATCAACGACTTTGGCGGAGGGCGCCGCTTCATCACCGGCAACCGCTGCGAGAAGGGTGCAGGCTCCCACAAGCAGAAGTCGCAAGCCCCCAACCTCTTCGAGGTGAAGAACCGCCTGCTCTTCGACCGTCCTTCCTTGGATCCCGAGCATGCCCCCCGCGGCACCGTAGGCATCCCCCGCGCTCTGAACATGTACGAGAACTATCCCTTCTGGCATGCCTTCTTCACGGAGTTGGGCTTCTCGGTCATTCCTTCCGACAATTCCACCAAGGCCACCTACGAGGCGGGTATCGAGTCCATGCCCTCCGAGAGTGTGTGCTACCCTGCCAAGCTCTCCCACGGCCATGTGGTGAACCTGCTCCAAAAAGACGTGGACTTCATCTGGATGCCCTGCGTGCGCTGGGAGCGCCAGGAGGATCCCACCGCAGGCAACCACTACAACTGCCCCATCGTCATGAGCTATCCCCAGGCGCTGGAGCTCAACATGGACGAGCTGGCAGATCCTTCTGTGGAGTATCTGGCGCCCTTCGTGCCCTATGACGACAAGAACGAGCTCAAGCGCCGCCTCTACGAGGTGGTGAGCGTCCAGCGCGAGGCCGACGCGGCCTCGGGTCGCGGCCGGGTGCGCGGCGAGCACATCACCCGCGCCGAGATCGACGCTGCGGTGAACGTCGCTTGGCAGGCTGACCTGGACTTCAAGCGCGCCATGGAGGTGGCGGGCGACGAGGCTCTGGCTTGGATCGAGGCCAACGACGCCCACGGCATCGTGCTGGCCGGCCGCCCCTACCACAACGACCCTGAGATCAACCATGCCATCCCCGAGCTGGTGGCTTCCTTTGGCTTCGCGGTGCTCACCGAGGACTCGGTGGCCCATCACATGCGTCCCGAGCGCCCCATCCGCGTGGTGGACCAGTGGATGTTCCACAGCCGCCTCTACCGCGCCGCCCGCTTTGTGGCCAGCCGCAACGACCTGGACCTCATCCAGCTCAACTCCTTTGGCTGCGGCCTGGACGCCCTCACCACCGACCAGGTGCAGGAGATCCTGGAGGCTGCCGGCAAGATCTATACCGTCTTGAAGATCGACGAGGTCTCAAACCTGGGCGCGGCCCGCATCCGCATCCGCTCCCTCATGGCGGCCCTGAAAGAGCAGCGCGCCGAGCTGGAAGCCCAAAACCCCGGCGCCGAGCACCTGCCGCAGGAGCGCGAGGCAGCAAGCGCGGCCTTCGCCAAGCCCCGCTACACCCAGGAGATGTTCGAAGAGGGCTACACCATCCTGGTGCCCCAGATGGCTCCCATCCACTTTGCCCTGGTGGAGCCCATCATCAAGGCTGCCGGTTATAACATGGTGCTTCTGCCCTCGGTGGACCGCGGCGCCGTGGACGCCGGCCTCAAGTATGTGAACAACGACATCTGCTACCCCTCCATCCTGGTGACCGGCCAGATCATGGAGGCCATCGAGAGCGGCAAGTACGACCTTGACAAGACCGCCGTCCTCATCACCCAGACCGGCGGCGGCTGCCGCGCCACCAACTACATCGCCCTCATCCGCAAGGCGCTCAAAGACTCCGGCAACGGCCACATTCCCGTGATCTCTCTGGCAGTGGCCGGCGGCCTGGACGAGGACAACCCTGGCTTCAACCTGCTCAAGCCGGCCATCTTGGTCAAGGCCTGCTATGCGCTGCTCTTTGGCGACCTCATCATGCAGCTGCTCTACCGCACCCGCCCCTACGAGGACGTGCCTGGCAGCGCCAACGAGCTCTTCGAGCAGATCATGGCCGAGGCTGAGGCCGCCATGCCCGCCATGGGCCCTCGTGACTTCTACCGCCTCTGCCAGCGCACCATCGACGCCTTCGAGATCCTGCCGCTGGTCAACGACCGCTCCAAGCCCCGCGTGGGCGTGGTGGGAGAGATCCTGGTGAAGTTCCATCCCACCGCCAACAACGAGGTGGTCAAGGTCATCGAGTCTGAGGGCTGCGAAGCGGTGGTGCCCGGCCTGGTGGACTTCTTCCTCTTTGGCCTCACCAGCCCCATCAACATGAAGGGCGAGCTGGGCAGCTCTTTCAAGCGCCGCGCCACCCACATGGCGGGCATCAAGCTCATCGACTCTTTGCGCGCCCCCATCAACCGCATGCTCGAGGAGACTGCCCGCTTCGAGCCCTACGCCCAGATCTTCGAGCTGGCCGAGAAGGCCAGCCAGATCCTGTCCCTGTGCAACACCATGGGCGAGGGCTGGCTGCTCACAGCCGAGATGGTGGACCTCATCGAGACCGGCTGTCCCAACATCGTGTGCTGCAGCCCCTTCGCCTGCCTGCCCAACCACGTGGTGGGCAAGAGCGTCATCAAGCGCCTGCGCCAGATGTATCCGGAGTCGAACATCGTGGCTGTGGACTACGACCCCGGCGCCTCCGAGGTCAACCAGCTCAACCGCATCAAGCTCATGATCTCGGTGGCCAAGGAGAACTTCCGGGCTGCTCAAGCTCAGGGCAAGGGCGAAGGCGCATTCAAGCTGGTGAACCCTGAAGACCCCACCCTGGGCTATGAGCCGGTGGATGAGCGCGAGCTGCGCCGAGGCGCCGCCTCCCTTTGCCACGCCCACATGAACGCTGCAGAACCCATTCGCCTCTCCGATGCCCAGCTGCGCATGATCGCGGCAGCCGAGGCCGAGGCTGCGCAGCGCGCACAGGCCAAGGCGCAAGACGCAGAGGCTGAGTGCTCAGAGGCTGCACGCAGCTAGAGGCAACAGTCGGCTGCGAGCTGCGAGAGGACCCGGCGGACCCGGACAAGGTCTGCCACCGGCACATGCTCGTTGGGTTTGTGCGCCACTTCCAGGCTGCCGGGTCCATAGCTTAAGAATTCCAAGTTGCCGGTAGCGGCTGCCATGACCGCGGTGTCGGTGTAGCCCGTGAAGATGTCGATGGGCGCGGCGGCGCCGGTCGCCTCTTTGGAGGCGGCCTCCAAAGAGGCGAGCAGCCGCGAGTCAGGATCGCGCTCCACAGGCGCCCTGTCTCCGGTGACGGTGAACGAGCCCTGGGTTCCTGGCACTGCCTGCGATGCCTCGTCCAGGGCTTTTGCTACGAGCTTTTGGGCCAATTCGGTGGTGGCGGGAGGCACCAAGCGCATGTCTATCCACAGGTGCGCGTGATCCGGCACCACATAGGGGCGGTAGCCTCCTTGGATCTGCCCAAAGGTCACCGTGCTCGCCCCTAATTCCGGATGGGAGGGCAGGGCGGCGATGGCAGCGCGCAGGTGGCAGACGAACTCAGCGGCCGCGGCTACGGCGTCGGCGCCCTTCCAAGGGGTGGAGGCGTGGGCGGTCACGCCTTGTATGTCCACTTCAAACCAGGTGCGCCCTTTGTGGGAGATCCTGGCGCAGCCGTCGGTGGGCTCGGTGTCCACAACCCAGCAATTGCGATCGAGCCAGCCGGCATCAAGCACGGCCTCGATGCCGCGCATGAAGTCTTCCTCATCTACGGTGAGGAGCATGGTGAGCGCTCTTCTCGGCAGCCAGCCGAGGTCTTTCTGAGGGTCCTCGTCGCCAGAGCAGGCACATGTCTGGTGGCAGCCTGCCTCCCAGCGGGCGCGGGACACCTCTTGCAACAGGTCGTCGAAGGCCAGGAGCGCGCAGGCGAGTCCTCCCTTCATGTCGCAAGATCCCCGCCCATAGAGAAGCCCGTCTTTCACCTGGCCGCCAAATGGGTCTATGGAGGCGGACCATCCGTCGCCTGCCACCACGGTGTCCAGGTGGCAGCAGAAGACCAGCGCACCTTGGCAAGAGCCGTTGCGGTCGGGGATGGTGGCAGAGAGGCACGGGCGCCCTGGCAGCGCTTGGAGTTCTTGGAAGACCACGACGTCATCCAAGCCGGCGTGGCTTACATGCTCTTTGAGCCAAGCTTTGACCAGCCGCTCCATGGCTCCCTCAAAGGCGCCTGGGTCTGTGCTCTCACATTGCACGAGCTTGGCGCAGAGTCGCGTTTCCTGTTGGCCTTCCATGGACGTCCCCTCCCAGAGTCGCTGGCCCCTCATCGGGGCAATTCTCAAAGACCTTCATACCCAGGCTTAAGAGCCTGCAAGGACAGAGGATGGGCGAGTGGGAGGGCAGGGTTTCTCGGCAGCTTCATGCCGGTCGCCGCACAACCTAACAAAAAGGTCGGTTGGCTGAAAAAATGTTGGTTTCAGGTTGCTTTTTGCTTAGCATCTCTCTAGGGACAACCTATCGGCACCCGGGACCGCAACTTGTAAGGGGAATCATGACGCAGGAAGATCGTTCTTCGGTCCTCTTCACCCAGGAGGGCACGCCCCAGATCTCGCAGCTCATCCCGCTCTCGCTGCAGCATGTCGTGGCAGCAGTGGTGGGAATCATCACGCCGGCCATCATAGTGGCCAACGCCTTTGGCCTCAGCCAGGCTGATCGCAGCCTGCTCATCCAGGCGTCTCTGGTCATGGCCGGGGTCTTGAGCCTGCTCCAGAGCCACCCGCTTTTTGGGCGCTTGGGATCGGGCCTCCCGGTCTTCATGGGGGCGGCCTTCGCCTTTGTGCCCACGTTGACCTCTGTGGCCGGCATGGGCGGCATAGGAGCCATCTTTGGGGCGCAGATCATCGGCGGCATCGTGGCGGTGGTGTTCGGCCTCTTCTTCAAGTATATTCGGCGGCTGTTCCCGCCGGTGGTCACCGGCACCGTGGTGCTGTCCATAGGCCTGTCCCTTTATACAGTGGCGGTTGGCTATATGGCAGGAGGCGCCGGCGCCGAGGACTTTGGCAGCGCGCGCAACTGGCTGGTGGCCCTGGTGACCCTGGTAGCCTGTGTCGCCTTTGCGAACTTTGGAAAGGGCGTGCTCAAGCTAGGCTCGTTGCTCTGGGGGCTTCTGGTGGGCTATGGGGCGTCGCTGGCGCTGGGCATGGTGTCTTTTGACGGGCTGGCTCAGGAAGCCTGGGTGGCGCTCCCCGCGCTTCTGCCGTTTCCTTTGGAGTTCCATCCGGCAGCCATCGCCTCGCTCTCCATCGTCTTTATCGTGGGCGCCGTGCAGATAGTGGGCGATCTCAACGGGGCCTGCGTCGGCGCTTTGGACCGCGCACCCACCGAGCGCGAGGTCACCGGCGCCATTCTGTCTCAGGGCGCGCTCACGGTGATAGGCTCCCTCTTTGGCGCGCTGCCCACCGGCACCTACTCCCAAAACATCGGCATCGTGAACCAAAACAAGGTCATCAACCGCAGCGTCATGGTGTGCGCCTGCCTCATCATGCTCTGCGCTGGCCTCATGCCCAAGGTGGCCTTCGTGCTCTCGGGCATTCCCAAGGCGGTCATCGGCGGCGCCACCATCAACGTCTTTGCCACTATCACCATGACGGGCGTGCGCCTGCTCACCAAAGACGGGCTGCCCCAGCGCACCGCCTCCATCGCCGGACTTTCCATCGCGCTGGGGATGGGCATCGCCCTTACCTCCGGCGCCCTGGCGGGCCCCGGCATGCCCGAGTGGATCCAGAGCGTGTTGGGCTCATCCTCGCTGGTGGTCACCACCCTGACCGCCATCGCGCTCAACCTGGTACTTCCTGGCCGCGAGGAGGCAGTGCCCGATGCTAAGGAGGAGGCGACTCCCGTCGAGAGGGAAGGGATTGCGCCTCATGGGCCTGGGCTTGCAGCTGGGGCCTAGACCGTAAGGGCCCTCAGAGGGCGAACTCTGGTAAACCAGAGAGTGATGCCCCAAAGGAGGGGAGGCCCATGATCTATCTCAATTGCGCTGCGACATCCTATGACCGGCCGCCCTGCGTGGCGCAGGCGGTGGCGGAGGCTATGGCCGGACTGGGAAGCTCCGGCAGGGGAGCGGGCTCTGCCGAGCTCGGCGCTGCCCGCGTCGTTGCCCGCGCCCGTGATGCGTTGGCCCAGCTCATGGGCGCGCCTGCCAGCGAGCGCGTGGTCTTTTGCGCCAACGCCACCCACGCGCTGAACATGGCCATCTTGGGTTGCGTGCGCCCCGGCGATTCTGTGGTGGCCACCGACTGGGACCACAACTCGGTGCTGCGCCCGCTCTATGGCCTTCAGCGCAGCCAAGGGGTGCGACTCTCCTTTTGGGGCGCCGATAAGCGCGGCCGTCTCGACCTGGAAGATCTCGAGCGCCTCTGCGTGCCGGGCACGCGGCTGGTGGTCGTCACCCATGGCTCCAATCTCACGGGCAACTTGCTGGACGTGGCTGCCTGCGCCCAGATAGCCCATGCTGCGGGCGCCTGGCTCCTGGTGGATTGCGCCCAAACAGCGGGCGCTGTCCCTTTTTCAATGAAAGAAACCGGCGCCGACCTTGTGGCGTTCACGGGTCACAAGGCGTTGCTGGGCCCTCAGGGCACCGGTGGCCTCATAGTGGCTCCTGGCGTGGAGGTAGAGCCGGTTTTGACCGGCGGCACCGGCGTGGCCTCGGGGTTGCCCCACCAACCGGACGCCTATCCTGAGCATCTGGAAGCGGGCACCCTCAACGGCCATGGGATCGCCGGGTTGGGGGCTGCGGCCCGGTGGCTGTTGGAACGGGGCGTCGAAGCGGTCCATCGCCACGACCTTGGGCTGGTCCGCCGCTTTGTGGGCGGCCTGCGCACCTTGGAAGGCGTGACGGTGTACGGCGACGTTCCTTGGGACCTCGGCCAGCTGGACGGCGTTGCCTGCGACCATGGGGCCACCGTGGCCTTGAACCTGGCTGGATGGGACTCCTCAGAAGCTGCCGACGAGTTGGAGCAATCCTTTGGCATCGCTGTCCGCGCGGGACTTCACTGCGCGCCGCGCATGCATCAGGCGCTGGGCACCGCCCGCACGGGCGCCGTGCGCTTCTCCTTTGGCGCATTTACCACCCCCGAAGATGTCGATCGAGCGCTGGAGGCTTTGGCAGCGATGGCAGCCGAGGGAGGCGCAGATGGCACGGACTAAACGCTTGCGCGCCATAGCCACCTTCTCGTCCACTCATGACGCCATCGAGGCTGAGGCCCTCTGTCAAGACGCCTGCGTTCCTGGCCGGCTCATTCCCACGCCGGTATCCATACGGGCTACCTGTGGTCTATCCTGGTCTATGGACCCCGGCGACCGTTCTGCGTTTGCCAATGCGATCAGAGGGCGTCTCGTGGTGGAAGATATTCAAGAGATCATGATTTGACCGCCGGTCCCAGAGGAGATGGAGCGTATATGGCCCAGACCGTCAAACTAACCAAGCTTGCGGAATGCGCCGGCTGCGGCGCCAAAGTGGGGGCGGGTGCGCTGGCGAAGTTGCTTGAGGGGCTCGATGTGCGCCATGACCCGCGCCTGCTGGTGGGCTTTGACAAAAGCGATGACGCTGCAGTCTATCAAGTATCAGATCATCTTGCCATCGTGGAGACGCTCGACTTCTTTCCTCCCATCGCCGACGACCCCTATACCTACGGCGCCATTGCCGCGGCCAACGCGCTTTCCGACGTCTGGGCTATGGGCGGAGAGCCCAAGGTCGCCCTCAATATCATGGCGGTGCCTGAGGATATGCCCAAAGACGTGGTGCACCAGATCCTTCGCGGCGGCTATGAGAAGGTCTATGAAGCGGGAGCTTCTATCGTGGGCGGCCATTCCATCTACGATGAGGAGCCCAAATACGGCTTGTCGGTCACCGGCTTTGTGGACCCTGCCAAGCTGTGGACCAATGCGGGCGCCAAAGAAGGCGACGTCTTGGTCTACACCAAGCCTTTGGGGATCGGTGTCACGGTGACGGCGGCAAAGGGCGGCCTTGCGACCTCTGAGCAGCTAGAATACGCTGAGCAGGCCATGATGCGCCTCAATCGCTGGCCTCACGACGTCGCTCTCGAGGGCGGCTTCGCGGTGGATGCCGCCACCGACATCACGGGTTTTGGCGTTTTGGGACACCTGCTGGAGATGGTCCAAGGCGCAGGCCTTGCCTGCGAGCTTAAGGCGGGCGCCTTCCAGCTGCTGCCCGGAGCCCTTGAGGCGGCCCGGCTGGGACTTTTGCCCGCAGGCACCTACCGCAACCGGCATTTCGCCGCAGACTATGTGGACGGCGGCGATACCGAGCTTGCACTTCTCGACCTGCTTTTCACTCCTGAGACTTCCGGCGGTCTGCTCTTCGCCGTGCCCGCTCATAAAGCCGACGCCTTTGTGACAGCTCTCAACGCTGCCGATAAGGTCTTGGCCGCCTGCGCAGTGGGGCGGATGGTGGCGCCCCGCGACGCCCAAAAGCTGATCTTTGTGAGATAGGGGGACGGGGCCGCGCATCAGGCGGTGCGCGGCCCCCGTCCAATGGGCTCCATGGTACATGGGCTCGATGGGAAGCCGCTTACTTCTCCTTGACTTCCTTGCCGCTGGTCATATCGTCCCATTTCTCCAGCACTGCGTCGCGCATCTCGCCAAACTGGGAGATATCTTCCTTCATGAGGGCCTTCTCGTCGAAGTCCAGCTCCACGCCCTCAAGCGACGGGATGCAGAGTTTGATGGTGTTCTTCTTGTCGATGGCGGCGAGCTCCTTGAGGTTCTCATCGCTGGAGAAGAGCCACTCGATGAACTCCTTGGCGCCATCCACGTTGGCAGCCCCCTTGAAGGCCGCCACGCCGTCGGGCATGTAGGGCATGCCGTCTGAGGGTTGGATGGTATGGATGGAGTCGGTGAGAAGATCGTCCAAAGTGCGGTCGAGGTAGGTGATGCCCACCGCGACCTCTCCCTGGGAGACGCGAGTGGACGGATCGCTTCCGCGCTTGGTGTAGAAGGGGATGTTGGCGTTGAGTTCCTCGAGATACTTCCAACCGTCGATCTCGCCCATGTTCTGGAGGATGGCGGCCACGGCGGCATAGTTGGTGCCAGAAACTGCCGGCGAGCTCATGATGATCTCATCCTTGTACTCGCTTTTCACCAGATCGGTCCAGGCCGCCGGTGCGGGAGCGCCGGTCTCCTTGAGGAGGTCGTCGTTGGCAATGAAGCCAACGACGGTCACGCCCTTTGAGAACCAGTAATTGTCAGGGCTCTTGAAACCTTCGGCGAACTTGTCGGCAGCAGGGAAGTCTACCGGCTCCAGCAGGCCGTCTTTTGCGGCTGCCATGAAGGAGTCGATGCCGCCGCCAAACCATAGGTCGGCGCTGGGTGTGCCGCCCTCAGCTCGGAGCTTGGAGAGCACGTCGCCGCTGGACATGGAGACGAATTCCACCGGCATGCCCTTGTCCTTGGTGAACATGTCGAAGAGCGCTTTATAAGACTCATTGGTGCACACTACTTGGAGCGTCTTGTCAGAGGAGGCCTCTTGATTGGCAGAGGCGCCGTCAGAGGAGGCGTTGTTGCCGCAACCGGCGAGCACGGCCATGGGCACCAATGCCGCAGCGCCGGCGATGAACGACCTTCTCGAGACGTTGAACTTCATAGTGACTGTCCTTTCCACGTGAGCTTGTGCCTGATATCGAGAGACACGGGAGCGCCTATATCCAAGCGCTCGCGGTTCTGCGACCTGAGGGAGATGAGGCGCCCCTGCACCGACACCTCGTAAGAAAGCTCGTCGCCCAAAAAAGTGCAGGATTTCACGGTGCCCTGCCAAGGGCCCTGGGGGGCAACGACGACGTCTTCCAGGCGGGCATAGATGGGTCCGTCGGGTCCCGGAAGCTCGTCCACAGGCCCAAGAAAACGGGCGCAAAACTCGTCTGCAGGGTGAAAGTAGACCTGCTCAGGCGTGCCTTGCTGCAAGATGCGGCCCCCGTCCATGACTGCCACCGTGTCGCCCAATGCCATGGCTTCCCGGCGATCGTGAGTGACAAAGAGCATGGTGAGGTCGAACTCTTGTTGGATAGAGCGGATCTCGGTACGCATGGTGGCCCTAAGCCCTGTGTCAAGATTGCTGAGAGGTTCGTCCAGCAGCAGCACCTTGGGATGGAGCACTAGAGACCTTGCGAGGGCGACGCGCTGCTGCTGGCCTCCGGAAAGCTCGCCTGGATACGACTTCTCGAGCCCCGCCATAGCTACCGAGGCGAGCATGGAACGGGCTTCTGCGGTGCGCTCGGCCCGGCTCATCCCATGGCATTTGAGTCCATAGGCCACGTTTTCTAGCACCGTCATATGCGGAAAGAGCGCATAGGACTGGAACACCGTTGATACTGGGCGTTCCTCAGGGGCGAGGCCAGTGATGTCGATGCCGTCTACCTCTATGCTGCCAGCATCTGGGGCAAGGTAGCCTCCCACCATGCGCAAGGTCGTGGTCTTGCCGCAGCCCGATGGGCCGAGCAAGCAGCATACGGCGCCTTTTTCTACAGAAAGATCCATGGAGTCCACCACGCACGTGGCGCCATAGCGCTTGGTGAGCCCGGCGATTTTGAGGAACATGTCAGCGACGACCCCTTCCTGCCAGCCGCCAGCAGACAGCGTTCACGGCCAGGGTGATGGTGATAAGCACGACGGCGATGGCAGCGGCATAGCCGTAGCGGCCGCTGGCCAGTGCGTCGAAGAGTTGGACGATGCCGGTTTTCGTGCGAGGCGCCACAAGGAAGACCACGGCGCCATAGGCCATCATGGCGCTGGAAAACCCGTTGAGCAGGCTCACTGCCACAGCTTCGCGCAGGTTGGGCCATAGCACATCGCCAAAGCGAGAGAGCTCGCCGGCGCCCAAGTCTGCAGCGGCGCGGTCGAGGTCGCGGGGCACTTGGGCGAGGGCGTTGGAGAACGCGTCCACCGACACCGTGAGCTGCTTGGCCACAAGCACCGCCACGATGATGGCGCCGGTGCCCGTGAGCTTGAGGGGCTCCGAGTTGAAGGAGAGGATATATCCCAGCCCCAAGCACGTGCCTGGCAGCATATAGGGCGTCGCGGCGGCGAACGCGAACAACGACGAGCCCGGCATCTGTCGGCGACGGCAGAAATAGGCCACGGCAGCCCCTAGCGCGCAACCTATAAGAGCCGCCAAAGCCGCATAGACGATGCCTCGCCCAAGGGGCGCGAGGTCAAAATCCACAAGATGCTGGAAGTTTTCCAGTGTGAACGGGGCGTCCCACCCCATGCCGCGCACAAAGGCGCAGCGCAGGATGGCGAGGTAGAGGACTCCTACAAAGACGGCGAAGGCGGCCGCTATTATTCCAAGCAATCCGGCCGGGACCCCTGTAATTGTGAAGGGGGTCCCTCCACCGCCATCCATGGTGCCAGCAGCCAGTCGCTCTGCTTTGGCGTCCAAGTGCCTGCGCGCCCAGTAGACAGCCACAGCGCAGGCAAGAAGGCACACGTTGAGCACTGCGGCCCCTGCAAGGTCAGAGTAGCCGGTGAGCTGCACATAGATGCGTGACGCCACAGTCTCGAAGGCGCCGCCGATCACCACAGGAGTGCCGTAGTCAGAGATCGAGCGAACGAAAGTAAGTAGGAAGCAGGCTACAAGGGTAGGGCGGATGAGGGGCATCACCACATCGAGGAACACTCGGCTCCCCGAGGCTCCTAGATCTGTCGCGGCGGCCATAAGGCGTCGATCGATGCGTCCTAAGCTCGCAGAGAGGAGCATCACATTCACCGCGCAGAAGAAGAGACCCTGCATGAGCACGACGCCCACCCAGCCATAGGGGTCCACCGAAAGCCCAAGGATCCCGTGGGTTATCAGGCCTCTGCGCCCAAAGAGCTGTATGTAGGCCAAGGACGCTAAAAACGGCGGGGAGACCATTGAGAGGAGCGCGGCGCCTCGCGAGGCTGCCCCTAACCCCTTTGGCCCGAACGCACCCATTACTGCCACGGCAAGGGCAATCGCGCATGAGAGGAGAGAGGCAAGGATGCCACTAAATAGAGAATTGCCTATGAGAGGGAGAGAGGCTCCTACTACCTCACCGTAGCGCGCCGCTGCTGTTGCGGGGCCGCCGTCGAGACTGCGTGCGAGCATGGCTACTACGGGCCACACCGAGAATACGGCTACAAGGCCCACCGCCAACGCCAACGCTCCGTCTGCCCCGGTGGCCTGTAGGGCCACTCGGCGACCTATGCTCTGGATATGTGAGGCGGTTGGTCTCAAAGCGTTTTCTCCGTTGGGCAACAGGGGCTATTGTCGTGGTTTAGTGCTACCCCATCCGGTGGCCGAATCGCCCCTCGTTATCTTTTTGCTAGGCATACGGTAGCCCTTTTTTTGCCACCAATCCAAGCGCTGCATAATAACGACATTGTCAGATTCTTTTCATAAAACTTTCAAAATATAATCAGATATACCACTTATCGACAATTAGGGTCCGTCTGTCTAGAACTCATTCCAAGCGCGGTGTGATCAGAGGACGATGGGGCAGACCAAAAGTCATATGCACTAACAAAGAGTACGGTCTCGCAGGTCGGGCCCGGCTTTTACACAGCCGATCCTCTGTAGGCAGCCCTTTGACTGGAGGTGAAGGCGGGGCTGTGAGCCGCGTGCCCTCGTGGGCACTTCGGGATTTACCACGCATTGGGGCTGTGGATGCCTCAGGTGCATCGTGAGCAAGTCAGTTACATCGTTTTGATTGGAATCGAAATGGAAGAGAAACTCGACTCCTTGTTCCACCTTAAAGAGCGTGGAACGAACGTTAAAACGGAGTTCATAGCCGGACTCACCACTTTTGTGACGGTCGCCTACGTGCTCGCCGTCAACCCTTCGGTACTCGCCGACGCAGGCATGGATCATGGCGCCGTCTTCACGGCGTCCTGCCTGATCTGCATCATCGGCTCCCTGCTCATGGCATTTCTCACCAACTTCCCCTTCTTGTTGGTGCCGTCTATGGGCCTTAACGCCTATTTCACCTACACCATTGTGATCGGCATGGGCTACTCCTGGCAGGTTTCGCTGGCAGCGGTAATCATCGAAGGTGTGGTATTTGCCATTATCTCCCTTACCAAGCTGCGCGATTTGCTGGCCGACGCCATTCCCTTCGGCTTGAAGAAGGCCATCACTGCGGGCATCGGCTTGTTCATCACCATCATCGGCCTCAAGGGTTCTGGCCTGCTCCAGCCCAACGAGTCCACCTATGTCTCCATGATCTCGTTCAACGGCACCGTCCAAGAAGGCACTTTCTCCACCCTGGGCATCTGCGCGCTGCTGGCTCTTGCCGGCATTGTCATCACCGCGGTGCTCATGGCTAAAAACGTCAAGGGCAACATTCTCATCGGCATTGTGGCCACATGGGTTTTGGGCATGATTTGCGAAGTCTGCGGTCTCTACGTTCCCAACCCTGACGCCGGGTTCTACACGCTGTTCCCCAGCTTTGCCAACGGCCTTGCCATTCCCTCGTTAGCGCCTGTGGCCTTCCAGGCCGACTTTTCCCAGTTTGCCACCGTGGGCTTTATTGCAGTGGTCATCGCCATCCTGTTTGCCTCCATCTTCGACACTCTGGGCACCCTTATCGGCACCGCCACCAAGGCCGGCTTGGCAGATGCCGACGGCAATATCCCCGGTATCGGCAAGGGCCTGATCGCAGAAGCCGTCACCACCATCTACGCCGGCTTCATTGGCTCCAGCCCTACTTGCGTGGCTGTGGAGTCCAATGCGGGCGTGGCTGAAGGCGGCCGCACCGGACTCACCGCAGTCTTTGGCGCGCTTATGTTCGCCATCGCGCTGTTCTTGAGCCCGATTTTCTTGGCCATCCCCAGTTTTGCTACCGCCCCTGCCCTGGTCATCGTTGGCTTCCTGATGATCGGCGCCTGCTGCGCCGTGGATTGGGACGATCCCACCGAGGGCGTCCCTGCATTCATCACCTTGGCTGCCATGCCGTTCTTCTACTCCATCGCCGAAGGTGTGTTCCTGGGCATCATTTCCTATACGCTCATCAATGCCCTTGCTGGCAGGGGCAAAAAGGTAAGCCCGCTGCTTTGGGTGCTCACCGTGCTCTTCATAATCAAGTACTTCTTCATCTGACATTAGACGGCATCGCGGAAACGTCTCCCGCGCCCACGGTGGGCGCGGGGCCCCCGCAGGAAAGGAAGCACCATGGCAGAGAAGACCTTCACCATCAAGGGCGACATCGTCTGGTCGGCCGGCCCCTCCGAGCTCACCGCCGTCAAGGACGGCTACCTGGTGGTCGTCGACGGCCTTGTGGCAGGCGTGTTCCCCACGCTGCCCGCTGAGTATGAGGGCATCGAGATCATCGACAAGACCGGCATGCTGGTGATGCCCGGCATCGTCGACGCCCACGTCCATGCTCCTCAATACGCCTTCCGCGGCACTGGCCTGGACCTCGAGCTCCTCGACTGGCTCAATACCTATACCTTCCCCGAGGAGGCCAAGTACGCCGACATCGAATACGCCGATCGCGCCTACAGCATCTTTGCGGAGGACCTCAAGAACTCTGAGACCTGTCGTGCCATCGTATTTGGCACCCTCCATGTCCCGGCAACTGAGCTGCTCATGGACAAGCTTGAGGCCACCGGTCTGAAGAGCTATGTGGGCAAGGTGAACATGGACCGCAACGGCGCCCCTGGCCTCGAGGAAGACACCCGCCAATCGCTGGCCGACACCGAGCGTTGGCTGGCCGACACCCGGGACCGCTACCAGAACACCAAGCCTATCTTGACCCCTCGTTTCACCCCCAGTTGCACCGACGAGCTCATGGAGGGAATCGGCCGCCTCAAAGCCGAGCAGAACGTGCCTCTCCAGAGCCATCTTTCTGAAAACCTCTCGGAGATCGACTGGGTGGCAGAGCTTTGTCCCTGGGCAAGCTGCTATGGCGACACGTACCTGCAAACCGGCCAGCTCGCAGGCCCGGCTAAATCCATCATGGCCCATTGCGTCTACTCCACCACCAATGAGGTGGAGATTCTCAAAGGCACCGGCTGCTACATCGCCCTTTGCCCCGAGTCCAACTCCGATCTCGCCAGCGGCATCGCCCCTGTGCGCATGTACTTCGATTTGGGCATGAACCTCGCTCTAGGCTCCGACGTGGCCGGCGGCCCGCACCTGTCCATGTTCTCGGCCATCACCCACACTGTGTCGGTGTCCAAGCTGCGTTGGCGCTGTGTGGACGAGTCTCTCAAGCCCATCACCATTCCCGAGGCAATTTACATGGCCACGGTGGGCGGCGGCTCGTTCTTTGGCAACGTGGGCACTTTCGATCCGGGCTACGAGGCCGATATCCTCGTGCTTGACGATTCCGGCATTCGCTCCACCGTCGATCTTGACACCAAACATCGACTTGAGCGCTTCTGCTATGAGGCCAACGCCGGCGGTCGCGTGGATGCCAAGTTCGTGGCAGGCACGCAGATCTTCTAAAGACGCCTCCTCTCTCGCAAAAGACCGCGCCCCCACAAAGGGCGCGGTCTTTTTCTGTGCGATAGCGGGAGTGGGGAAAGGTGAAAGCCGCCAAAGGCTAGCTCTGCTCGGCAGCGGCTTTGGCCTCATCCAAGTAGCTGTAGAGGGTGTATTTGGAAATGCCAAAGTAGGAGCACACCTTCTGGCTGGATTGGCGCACCAGGAAGGCTCCTGCGTCGTTGAGAAAGCCGATGGCTTTGATGCGCTCGGCCTTGTTCATGAGGGCGACGGGTTTGCCTACCAGCTTCACGCTCTGCTCGATGAGGTCGTCCAAAAGGTCGGAGACGTTATGGGGGATGGTGGGGGCGTTCTCCTCCGCCGAGGCTTCATGGGCGGTAAGGGCATTGATGGAGCTCTGGGCTGCGATGAGCATGGTGATGTCAAAGTTGATGGAGAGCAAGGCCGAGGGATTGCCGTCTTCCTCACGGTAGAAGATGGTGGTGGACTTGAGGATTCGGCCATCTTCTGTGCGGGTGATATAGGCGTAGCGGTCTTTGAGGGCCTCGGGATCCCTGCGGAGCGATTGAAGCACCACATTGGAAGGGCCGTCGCCTAGATTGCGCCCGCTCACGTGGCCGTTCTCGATGGCCACGACGGTGTGCTGAAGGTCTTCAGCCTCCAGGTCGTGGATCACTACCTCGCAGTTGGAGCCAAACTCGCAGGCTAGGCCTTTGGCGAGGCGGCTTAGAAACTCTATTCGTGCAGATGACACGGCACGCTCCTTGCAACGAGGGACAATGAATGCAAAGTATAGACCGCATTCGATCCGGTTCGGGAAGGTATTTTCTGCGCCGCACTCTTTTCCATGCTAAAAGTAATGATTAGAGGACTGTGCGTTAGGCAGACGGCGGGTAAGGGGCGGGGAACGGTAGAAAAAGAGAGTATGCCCTTGTTGCTGGCTATTTTAGGCCGCTGGCGGCCTATTTCGACCGCACGCCGAGAGCGCGTAGCCCCTGGTGACGGTCGATGCCAAGATAATAGTCAGACAAAAAGTTAGGTTACATCACCAAAACTTTATCTTGTCTGAAAGTGCGGACATCCGGTCCGGGCCTCAGTGGGGCAAACACGGATGGCGAGGCATGAGAGGGCCTGCGTCATACCTGTTTTCGTCGTAGCTGATCTGCGACACGGCACGAGGAGATTCCCTATGCTGCTCATCGGTAACGGAAAGGTCATCACACGCGACGTCGCCAACCCCTATCTCGAGAGGGGCGCTGTCCTTGTCGACGGCGACACCATTGTTGAGGTAGGTGATGAGGCCGCTCTCAAAGGGGCTTATCCCGGCGCAGAGTACGTCGACGCCCACGGCGGCGTCATCATGCCGGGATTGGTGAACTGCCACACCCACATCTACTCCGGACTTGCCCGCGGCCTTGCGATCAAGGGATGCAACCCGCACAACTTCCTGGAGAACCTCGAACAGCAGTGGTGGAACATCGATCGCCACCTCACTTTGGACGGCACGCGCGCGAGCGCTTACGCCACGGTGCTCGATTCCATTCGCGACGGCGTGACCTGCATCTTCGATCACCACGCGAGTTTCAAGGAGATTCCAGGCTCCCTTTTCGCCATCAAAGACGTGTGCGCAGAGCTGGGCATGCGCGCATGCCTGTGCTACGAGGTCTCCGACCGCGACGGCGTGGAGAAACGCGACCAGGGTATCAAGGAGAATGCTGACTTCGCGCGTTGGTGCGCCAAGCAGGGATCTTCCATGATCGCAGCCATGTTTGGCGGCCATGCCACATTCACCCTCTCTGATGAGACCATGGATCTCATGCGTGAGGCCAACGACGGCCTTACCGGCTTTCATATCCACGTATCCGAGGGCATGAACGATGTCTATGACTCCCTTGAGAACCATTACGGCGTACGCCCGGTAGAGCGTCTGCTCAACCATGGCCTTTTAGGGCCCAAGACAATGTTGGGGCACTGCATCCATGTCACCCCTGGCGAAATGGACATCATCAAAGAGACTGGCACTTGGCTCGTGAACAACCCGGAGTCCAACATGGGCAATGCCGTGGGTTGCTCGCCGGTACTGGAGTTCTTCCGCCGCGGCATCCCTGTATGCCTGGGAACCGATGCCTATACCAACGACATGCTTGAGAGCCTCAAAGTCTTCGTCGCCATCCAACGCCATAACGCAGGAATGCCCAATGTGGCTTGGGGCGAGGCCATGACCATGCTCTTCCAAAACAACCCTGCCATGGGGGAGAAGTATTTTGGCCGCACTCTGGGCAAGCTGGCCCCAGGGGCTGCCGCAGACGTCGCGATCTTCGACTACCACGTCTTCACCCCGTTCTCCGATGAGAACGTCGACGGCCACATGCTCTTTGGCATGATGGGCAAGAACTGCCGCACCACCATCATCAACGGCCGTGTGGTCTATCGCGACCGCGAGTTTGTGGATGTCGATGAGGAGGCCATCAATGCGTGGACGCTGGAGCAGTCCAAGCTGCTCTGGGGCGCGCTCAACGACAGGCAGTACTAAGCCTTTGCCTCAATCCTCGCCCCGTTTTCTTTAGTGGGGCCTCCCTGCCCACATAAAAACTCTCATAGATAGGACTCCCATGAGCGATATCATGCGACCCATTGGTTTTGACCACCTCATGACCTGGATTCTTGACGAGTACCGCACCCAAGGCACCATCTTTGGCGAGAAGCGTATAGTGCGCTGCGACCCTCACCGCGCATTCCCCATCTTCGACGAGCGCATCGAGACCCCCTTCGGCATGGCTGCCGGCCCCAACACCCAGCTTGCCCAAAACATCGTGGCCGGGTATGTGTGCGGCGCACGCTTCTTCGAGCTCAAGACCGTGCAAAAGATGGATGGCGCCGAGCTTTCGGCCTGCGTGGCCAAGCCCTGCATCCTTGCTTCCGATGAGGGCTACAACTGCGAATGGTCGACTGAGCTCACCGTGCCTCAGGCATTCTGCGAGTATGTTAAGGCCTGGGTGGCCTGCAAGCTCCTGGCTCGCGAGTTTGGCTTTGGCGATCCTGACGGCTTTGTCTTCAACATGAGCGTGGGCTACGACTACGAGGGCATCACTACTCCCAAGATCGACAACTACATCGAGGGCATGAAAGACGCTTCTCGCACCGAGGTCTTCCGGGAGGCTATCGCCTGGGCCCATGCGCACGTAGACCTCTTCCAGGTGGTGGATGACGCGTTTATCGACTCGATCACCCCCCATGTGTCTGCATCTATCACCGAGTCCACGCTCCATGGCTGCCCGCCTGAGGAGATCGAGAAGATCGCCACGCACCTCATTTGCGAGAAGGGCCTCAACACCTACGTCAAGTGCAACCCCACGCTGCTGGGCTACGAGTTCGCCCGCACCACCCTCGACGGCCTGGGCTACGGCTACATCGCCTTCGACGACCATCACTTCCTCGAGGATCTGCAGTGGGCCGATGCCGTTCCTATGATCAAGCGCCTGCGTGCGCTTTGCCAGGAGCGCGGCCTGGAGTTTGGCGTGAAGCTCACCAATACATTCCCCGTGGACGTCACCCGCTCTGAGCTGCCCAGCGAGGAGATGTACATGAGCGGCCGCTCGCTCTTCCCCCTCTCCATGGCCCTGGCTTCGAAGATCGCCAACGAGTTCGACGGCACGCTGCGCATGTCCTATTCCGGCGGCGCCGACGCCACCAACATCGAAGACCTTGTTTCGGCCGGCATCTGGCCTGTCACGGTTGCTACCACCATCCTCAAGCCCGGCGGCTACCAGCGCCTCTCTCAGATCACCGGCCTGCTTACCGAGCTTCCGGGCAAGCCTTTCCAGGGCGCCAATGTGGAGCGTGTGGCAGAGCTCGCAGATGATGCTGCGAGGGGCGACGCCTACCGCAAGCCTATAAAGCCGCTGCCTGAGCGCCATATTCCTGGCGCATTGCCCATGACCGACTGCTTCACGGCTCCCTGCCGTCACGACTGCCCCATCCACCAGGACATCCCGGGGTACCTCCGCGCCGTCGACGAAGGCCGCTACGCCGATGCCCTGCGCATCGTCCTCGAGCGCAATGCGCTGCCGTTCATGACAGGCACCCTGTGCCCCCACCATTGCGCCGATTCCTGCATGCGCAACTATGTGGACGCCCACGTGCTCATCCGCGAAGCCAAGCTTGAGGCTGCCAAGCGCGGGTTTGCCGCTGTGGCTCCCACCCTTGGACCCTCCGAGAAGAGCTCCGACCGCCGAGTCGCCATCATTGGCGGCGGCCCGGCCGGCCTTGCCTGCGCAAGCTTTTTGACCCGCGCCGGCGTGCCTGCCACTATCTTCGAGCGCTCCGAGTCCCTCGGCGGCGTCGTGCGCCACGTGATCCCCGGCTTCCGCATTCCTGACGAGGACATCCAGAAAGACATCGACCTTTGCCTGGCTTATGGCGCCGAGGTGCGTTGCGGCGTGGAGGTCGACTCCATCGAGTCGCTAAAAGATGACGGCTTCACCGATGTGGTGGTAGCCACCGGCGCGTGGGCGCCCTCGTCAAAGGTTCTTGCCGAGGGCGACGAGTACGACGCCCTGGAGTTCTTGGCCCAGGCCAAAGAGTCTCCGGAAACCCTTGACCTTGGCACCGACGTCGTGGTCATCGGCGGCGGCAACACCGCTATGGACGTCGCCCGTGCCGCCAAACGTGTGCCTGGCGTCGAAAACGTGCGCTTGGTGTACCGTCGCAACCGTCGCTATATGCCGGCCGATGAGGAGGAGCTGGTCTTCGCCCTGGAAGACGGCGTCGAGTTCATGGAGCTTTTGAGCCCTGGCGCGCTGCGCGGCGGAATGCTCTCCTGCGATGTCATGGCCCTAGGCGCGCCTGATGCCTCGGGCCGCCGCCGGCCAGAGCCCACGGGCGAGACCGTCGAGGTGCCTGCCACCGCAGTCATCGTGGCTGTGGGCGAGAAGGTCGAGCGCGGGTTGTTCGAGTCTGCCGGCGTCAAGCTCACTGACCGCGGCATTCCTGCGGTGTCCGACAACCTTGCCAGCAACGTCGAGGGCGTATGGGTTGCCGGCGATGCCCGTCGCGGCCCTGCCACTATCGTCGAGGCCATTGCCGATGCGGCCGTGGTGGCTGCAGCTATCTCGGGATGCGACTTCAATGGGCAGTCGGCCCAAAACATCGACCCTGAGTACGATCGCACCCTCGCCACCCGTGGCAACGTGTACCACCACTGCAGCCGTTGCGAACCGAGCCGCTGCCTTGAGTGCCCCACGGTCTGCGAGGTCTGTGCCGAGGTCTGCCCCAACCGCGCAAACGTGGCTGTGCGCGTGCCCGGCATGCGTCAACGCCAGATCGTCCATATAGATGGCATGTGCAACGAATGCGGCAACTGCGCCGTATTCTGCCCCTACTCGGAGGGTCGTCCCTACAAAGACAAGCTCACGGTGTTCTGGAGCGACGAGGATTTCGAGAACTCTGAGAACGAGGGGTTCCTGGAGGTAGACGGAGGTGTGAAAGTGCGCCTCGACGGCCAGGTGGCCATCTTCGATCCCGATGACGGCACATGCGGGCTTCCCGAGGGGGTCCGCAGGACCATCCAAGCAGTTCGGAGGGATTACGCCTACCTCCTCTGCAGGTAAAGGCAACTGAGGACCGTTCGACTTCAATTAGTCGAACGGTCCTTCTTCTAAGACTTCGTTTGTTGGGAACAGATATTTCAGTAGGAAGGAGATCGCCGTGGAAGAGACCCACACCTTCACCGTCAACGGCCAGACCGTCTCCACAACCGAGAAGAAGCCGCTCCTTCGCTTCCTGCGCGACGACCTGCACCTTACCTCCGTCAAAGACGGCTGCAGCCAGGGGGCTTGCGGCACCTGCACCATCGTGGTCGACGGCAGGGCGCAAAAGGCCTGCGTGCTCACTACCGAAAAAGCGGAGGGCAAAGACATCGTCACCTGCGAGGGTCTGACTCCTGCCGAGAAAGACGCCTTCGTATATGCCTTTGGCGCTAAAGGCGCCGTGCAGTGCGGCTTCTGCACGCCAGGCATGGTCATGGCTGCCAAAGCCCTCATCGACGCCAATCCCAACCCCTCAGAAGACGACGTCAAAAAGGCCATCAAGAACAACATCTGCCGTTGCACCGGCTACAAGAAGATCATCGAGGCTATCCAGCTTGCCGCCGCCGTCTTGCGCGGCGATGCGACAGTGGATGAGGCTTTGGAGTCCGGGCAGGACGGCTTTGGCGTAGGCGATCTCGCGTTCCGTTTAGACGTGCGCGAGAAGGTCCTAGGCTATGGCCTGTATCCTGATGACATCTACGCTGACAGCATGGCGCTGGCGAGCGCGGTGCGCACTCCGCATCCCCGTGCCCGCGTGCTTTCGGTGGATCCCTCTGCGGCTCTTGAGGTCCCCGGCGTCCTGGCAGTGCTCACTGCCAAGGATGTCCCGGTCAATAAGGTGGGCCACCTCCAGCAGGATTGGGACGTCATGATCGCCGAAGGCGACATCACCCGTTGTGTGGGCGATGCCGTGGCCCTCGTCGTGGCAGAGAACGAGCGCGCCCTTGAGGAGGGCAAGCGCGCCGTCAAGGTCGAGTACGAGGTCCTCGAGCCGGTGCGCAACGTGCACGAGGCTGCCGCCGAGGGCGCTCCCGCCATCCACGAGGGCGGCAATCTCTGCCAACAACGCCATATCACGCGTGGAGACGCCAAGGCCGCGCTTGCTGAGGCTGCCTACACCGTCACCGAGAAATTCACCACTCCCTTCACCGAGCACGCCTTCCTTGAGCCCGAGTGTGCCGTTGCCTGGCCTACCGACGACGGCGTGCGCATCGTCACCACCGACCAAAGCGTGTACGACACCCGCAAAGAGGTCGCGCACATGTTTGGCTGGGACGACGAGCCTGAGCGCGTGGTGGTGGAAAATGCCTTGGTGGGCGGCGGCTTTGGCGGCAAGGAAGACGTCTCGGTGCAGCACCTGGCCGCCCTGGCTGCCCGTGCCGTGAGGCGCCCGGTGAAGGCCAAGCTCACCCGCGACGAGTCCATCCGCTTCCATCCCAAGCGTCATGCCATGGAGGCCACGTTCACCGTGGGCTGCGACGCAGACGGCGTGCTTGTGGGCCTGGACTGCGACGTCTACTTCGACACCGGCGCCTATGCGTCGCTCTGCGGTCCCGTGCTTGAACGCGCCTGCACCCATGCCCCGGGCCCCTACTGCTACCAGAACACCGATATCCGAGGTTATGGCTACTACACCAATAACCCGCCTGCGGGAGCCTTCCGCGGCTTTGGCGTGTGCCAGACCGAGTATGCCCTCGAAGTCTGCCTCGACCTTCTCGCTCAAAAGGCCGGCCTCTCGCCTTGGGAGATCCGCTATCGCAACGCCATCGAGCCTGGCAAGGTGCTGCCTAACGGCCAGATCGCCGACTGCTCCACTGCCCTCAAAGAGACTCTCGAGGCTGTTCGCGACGTCTACGAGGCCAACGCAGACCACGCAGGCGTCGCCTGTGCGATGAAGAACGCCGGCGTTGGCGTTGGCCTTCCCGATAAGGGCCGCGCCCGCATCGTGGTGCGCGACGGGTTGGCTTGCGTCTATTGCGCCGCCTCCGACATCGGCCAGGGCTGCAAGACCGTCTTCGCCCAAATGGCCTGCGAAGCCACAGGGCTACCCCTTGATAAGATCCGTATGATGCCCGTAAGCAGCGAGTTGGGGCCAGACTCCGGCACCACTTCGGGCTCTCGGCAGACCCTTATCTCCGGCGAGGCAATCCGCATGGTGGGCGTGGACCTCAAGCACGACCTTGACGAGGCGGCAGGCGACCTTGCCGCCCTTGAAGGCCGCGAGTATTACGAGGAATTCTTTGATCCCACCGACAAGCTGGGCGCCGACGTGCCTTACCCCAAGAGCCATGTAGCCTATGGATTTGCTACCTCAGTGGCTATCCTCGACGAGGACGGCTACGTTTCTGAGATCTGGCAAGCCCATGACTCTGGCAAGGTGGTCAACCCCATTGCCATTCAAGGCCAGATCGAAGGCGGCGTGCTTATGTCCATGGGCTATGGCCTTACCGAGGACTTCCCGCTCAAAGACTGCGTCCCTACGGCAAAATACGGCACGCTGGGGCTGCTGCGTGCCGACCGCATCCCTGACATCCATGCTATCTACGTCGAGAAGGACGAGCTTTTGCCGTTTGCCTATGGAGCCAAAGGCATCGGTGAGATCAGCTCCATTCCCACAGCTCAAGCCATCGCAGGGGCCTACATGGCCCGAGACGGCAAAGCCCGCACCAAGCTCCCAATGGAAGACACCCCCTATGCCAAGAAGCCCAAAAAGGCACCGAAGATGACGCCTGAGCAGATTGCCGCTGCCATCGCAGCAAAGAAGGCTGCCAAATCGGATGAGTAGGCCCTCGACCAATCTACGATGCGCGGCGCGACAACGCCGCGCTGGGATCTTTTGAAAGAAGGTCAATCAATGAAGGAGTTCAAGGAGGTAGGAAGGCCGCTCACGCGAGTGGACGCCTTCGATAAGGTTACAGGCAGGGCAAAGTACTGCTATGACCTTTTGCCCACCGATCACCTGGTGGCCAAAATGGTGCTCGCCACCGTGGGTAACGGCCGCGTCGTGTCCATCGACACCAGCGAAGCCGAGAAGGTGCCCGGTGTGGTAGGTGTCTTCACGTGCTTCGATCCCGATCTGCCAACTCAACCTTTTGGCACGGCAGGCCATCCCTGGTCCTGCGATCCAGCCCATCAAGACATCCAGGACCGCAACATCTTGACACAGCGCGTGCGCCAGTACGGCGACGTTGTCGCCGCGGTTGTGGCAGAGGATACAGTAGCTGCCGATCGCGCTGTGCGCGCGGTGAAGGTGGAGTACGAGGAGTATCCGCTCGAGCTCACGCGCCTTGAGGCGATCGATCATGCGGAGGACTTCCCGCCGCTGCACGAGGCCAGACCCAACAACATCATCGCCCATGTGGATAACCGCACCGAGGTCAAGGGTGGTTACGACTCCGTGGAGCAAATCCTCGAGGACCCGCAATGGCACCGCACCCATATCGAGGTGAAGACGCCGCGCCAGTCTCAGGCACACATCGAGCTCTGCCTCTCCTTTGCCTACGCTGAGGGCGACCGTATCGTCGTCGTCTCCTCGACCCAGCTGCCCCACATCTGCCGTCGCATCGTGGCCCAAGCCCTGGGACGTCCTTGGGGCGACGTGCGCGTCATCAAGCCCTATATCGGCGGCGGCTTCGGCAACAAGCAGGACATCCTCTACGAGCCCCTTAATGCCTGGCTCTGCGAGAAGGTCGGCGGCCGCTGCGTGCTACTCGAGCTCACCCGCGAGGAGGTCTTCGCCTACACACGGTCGCGCCAGCCCAAGGAGTGCCACATCGACGCCGCATGGGATGACGACATGAACCTCAAGGCCCGCAGTCTTGAGGGTTGGTCCAACCAGGGCTCCTATGCTGCCCATGGCCACGCGCTTATGGCCAACACCGCCAATTCGTTCCGCCAGGAGTACTCGGCCAAAGAGCTGGCGCATCATGGCATCGCCACCACCTTCTACTCCAATGAGACCTGCGCCGGCGCCATGCGTGCCTACGGCGTGCCCGAGGGCAATTGGGCGGCCGAGGTGCTCATGAGCGACATCGCTTACGATATGGGCTGGGATGGCGCCGAGTTCCGCCTCAACAACTTCATGGAGTTGGGTTATCGCGACCCATTCTGGCCTGGGCCCCTCTGCTGCTACTCTCGCGGCATCGATGAGTGCGTCGCCAAAGGCAAGGAGCTCATCGGGTGGGATGAAAAGCGTGCTGCCTACAAGAACCAGACCGGCCCCATTCGCCATGGCGTGGGCGTGGCTCTCTTCTCTTACAAGACCTCAGTCGCCGGACTTTCGCTGGAGACTTCCAACGTCCGCATGAACCTCGCCCAGGACGGCTCCATCATGCTGCAGATGGGCGCCACCGAGATTGGCCAAGGCGCCGACACGGTCTTCTCTCAGATGGCTGCTGAGACCGTGGGCGTGCCCACCGAGATGGTGCACATCGTGAGCCAGCAGGACACCGATGTGACGCCCTATGACTCGGGTGCCTATGCCAGCCGTCAGACCTATGTGGCTGGCACGGCTTGCCGCAAGGTGGCAGAGGAGCTGCGGGAGAAAATCCTCGACTATGCGCACTTCCTCTATCCCACGCATCAGACGCCTTTCGACATGCGTGACGGTGTGATCTACGACATCGCCGGCAACGAGGTGACCACCATTGCCGACGTCTCCATTCAGTCCTACTACCATCCTACCAACGCCAAGCAGATCGAGGCCCAAGACGGCGTCAATGTGCAAGAGAACACCTTTGCTATGGGCGCTTGTTTCGTGGATCTCACGGTAGATATCCCCTTAGCCAAAGTCACGGTCAACGATGTGGTGGAAGTGCATGACTCTGGTGTGATTATCAATCCTAAAACCGCAGAACAGCAGGTGCATGGCGGCATAGCGCAGTCCATTGGCATGGCCCTCTCAGAGGAGTTGCTCACCAACCCCAAGGATGGCTCCATCCGCAATAACAACCTGCTTGACTACAAGATCCCTACCATGATGGATTTGCCTGACCTTAGGGCAGACTTCGTGGAAACCTACGATCCCACGGGCCCCTACGGAAATAAGGCGCTCGGCGAAACCCCCTGTATCCCCGCTGCACCTGCAGTGCGCGACGCCATTCTCAACGCAACAGGCGTCAAGTTCTACGAGGCACCCATGACCCCTCAGAGGCTCTTTGAGGGATTCAAGAAGGAGGGATTGGTTTAACCCATGTATGACATTACCTACTTCCATGAGGCTACAAGCGTCCAAGACGCAGTGAAAGCCCTCACAGAGCACCCCGAGGCCAAGGTGATTGCTGGTGGCACTGACGTGCTGGTTCAGATTCGCGAAGGCCGTTTTGGCCCTACCGAGCTCGTGTCCATCCATGAATTGCGCGATGAGCTTTGGGGCGTCGTCCTTGATGAAGACGAGACTATTTGCATAGGCCCCATCACCTGGTTCCACGCGGTGAATCAAGACCCTATCTGCCAAGAGCGCATTCCCGTGCTCTGTGAAGCTTGCGATACCCCAGGCGGCCCTCAGCTGCGTGTCTCGGGCACCATCGGCGGCAATGTGGCTAATGGCATCACATCGGCAGATACAGCCTCTACGCTCTTCGCATATGGCGCTCGCTTGGTGCTCGAAGGCCCACACGGCCGTCGCACGGTGCCTATCGAGGAGTGGTATGCGGGCCCGGGCAAGACTGTCCGCGAGCACGATGAGATTCTCGTCTCCATCCAAATCCCGCGCGATCACTATGAGGGTTTCTATGGTGACTACATCAAATATGGCAAGCGCAATGCCCTGGAGATTGCCACCATGGGCTGCTGCTGTTTGGTCAAACTCACAGATGACCATGAGACCATCGAGGACGTGCGCTTTGCCTACGGCGTAGCGGGACCCACTCCCTGCCGCTCTCACGCAGCAGAGGAGGCAGCACGAGGCAAGACGGTGGCAGAAGCCGCCGAGCTAGTGGGAGATGCTGCTCTGGAAGACCTGCATCCACGTGACTCTTGGCGTGCCTCTAAAGACTTCCGTATGCAACTTATCAAAGAGATGACCAAGCGCGCTCTGGTGAACGCCGCCAACAAGGGAGGTTCCAGCGCATCATGGAAATGAAAATCCTAAGCTGTACCGTTAACGGAAAACCCGTCCAGGTGGGATATGACGTTCGCGAGTGCCTCCTGGACACTCTGCACGATCGTCTAGGCCTCACCTCTGTCAAGCGCGGCTGCGAAGTGGGGGAGTGCGGTGCGTGCACTGTCCTCATCGATGGCGTCGCCACAGATACCTGTCTCTATCTCACTGCATGGGCAGAAGGCAAGACTATCGAGACGGTAGAGGGGCTTCAGGCTCCGGATGGCACCTTGGACCCCGTTCAGCAGGCTTTCGTGGATGAGTTCGCGGTTCAATGCGGATTCTGCATCCCCGGCATCATCATGTCGGCCGAAGAGCTTGTGCGTACTGGCAAGACCTACACGCGCGACGAGATCCGCAAGGCGCTTTCTGGGCACCTTTGCCGCTGCACCGGTTATCAAAACATCATTACTGCTGTGGAGCGTGCGGTGGACTTGGTCAACGGCTTTGTTGGTGAGGATGGCGACGCAGCCTAGTGAACGGCGGCCATGCGGCGCCCTCGATCTTGGTGGAAGAGGGGCGCCGCATGGCCACGCGGATGCTGGTTGGCACAGGAGTGGGCCTGCAGACCCAACCCCGTGCCAAACCGCACCTCAATTTCAGAGCATATACCTTGAGTCCCGCTGTAGCACCCGCGTTTTACTCACGTTTTCTAAAAGGGGCAACTATGGCCATTGGAAAAAGCGCGACGCGCGTTGATGCTGTCGACAAAGTTACTGGCCGTGCATTGTTCACGGCAGACCTGGTCCCTCACCAGCACTTGGTGGCCAAGGTCGTGAGATCCGCCATCGCATCGGGCAGAGTGTTGTCGATTGACGTTTCTGAGGCTCAGAAAGTCGAAGGCGTCATAGCCATCTTCACCTGCTTTGATCCGGATCTACCAAGCTATCAGATCTATACTGCCGGCCATCCTTGGGTGGTCGACCCTGCGCATCGCGGCGACATTGAGGATCGCCACATTCTTGATGCCCGCGTGCGTCAATATGGAGACAATATTGCGGTGGTGGTGGCCGAGGACACTGTGGCTGCCGACCGCGCCCTCCGGCGTATCAAGGTGGAGTATGAGGAGTATCCCATCATCTTCGACTACGAAGACGCCGTACAGCCGCCTGCGGGCACTCCGCCCATCCATGAGGAGTGTCCCAGCAATGTGCAAGCCGAGTGGGACACCCAAACCAGTCTCGAAGGCACTGGCTATGACTCCATCGAGGAGATCCATGGCGATCCTGCATACCATCATGGCAGCTACACCATGCGCACCCCTCGACAGCAGCAGGCGCATATAGAGACATGCCTGTCATATTGCTATATGGAAGGCGACCGCCTCGTATGCGTCACCTCTACCCAGATCCCCCACATCATCAGGCAGTCCATAGGCTTGGCACTAGAGATTCCTTGGGGAAAGGTGCGTGTCGTCAAGCCCTGTGTGGGCGGCGGCTTTGGCAACAAGCAGGACGTTCTCTATGAGCCCCTCAATGCTTGGGTCTGCAAGAAGCTGGGAGGCCGCTGCGTGTTGCTTGAGCTCTCCCGCGAGGAGGTCTTTGCCTATACTCGTTCGCGCCAACCCAAGCGCTTCGAGGCCAAAGCGACATGGGACGACGACATGAACCTCGTTGCCCGTTCTTGCGAAGGCTACTCAAACTCCGGCGGCTACGCCAGCCATGGCCAAGCCATCGTGGCTAACGGCCAGGGATCGTTCCGTTATATGTACTCAGGCCAAGAGAAGGCCTGCTATACCAAGGCTCTCACCTATTACTCCAATCAGTCCACCGCCGGCGCCATGCGTGCCTACGGCGTGCCCGAGAGCACGTGGGCGGCAGAATGCATGATGAGCGACATCGCCTACGACATGGGCTGGGATGGGGCGGATTTCCGTCTCAAGAACGCGATCAAGCTGGGATATTCCGATCCCTTCTGGCCTGCACCTCTGGTCTGCGTCTCCAACGGCCTTCCCGAATGCATCCAGCGAGGGAAGGAGCTTATCGGTTGGGAAGAAAAGAAAAAGCTTTATGCCAATGAAACCGGGCCTATCCGCCATGGCGTAGGCATGGCCCTGCTCTGCTATAAATGCTCGGTGGCGGGCCTGGAGCTGGAAACCGCCAGCGCCCGAATGCTTTTGGCTGAAGACGGCTCGGTCATGTTGGAGCTTGGCGCCACTGAGATCGGGCAGGGTTGCGACACGGTTATGAGCCAGATGTGCGCCGATGCCGTAGGCGTGCCCCTGGAGGCGGTGCATATCCTGTCTACCCAGGACACCGATGTGAGCCCCTACGGCGCCGGCGCCTACGCCAGCCGCCAGACCTACGTCACCGGCATCGCCATCAAGAAGGTGGCTGCCGAGCTCAGGGAAAAGATCCTCGCCTACGCGGCCGAGCTCATTCCCGATGGGGTCAACCTGGATCTTCGCGACGGCTGGATCGTAGGGGGGCCGGATCGCGACAATCCCCAACCCCTCATGGAGCTCGGCGAGCTGTCTTGCATCGCCTATTACTCGCGCACCAACTCCCAGCAGATCAGCGCCGAAGGCACTGCTCAAACCGATCTCAACTCCTTCTGCCTGGGAGCCTCCTTCGTGGAGGTGGAGGTTGACATCCCCTTGTGCAAGGTACAGGTGAAGAACGTGGTGCAGGTGCACGATTCCGGCCAGATCATCAATCCTGCCACAGCGGCAGGCCAAGTCCATGGCGGTATTGCCCAGTCCATTGGTTTTGGCCTTTACGAGGAGCTTCTGGAAGATCCGGCCACCGGGCGCACGCTCAACGACAACTTCTTGGATTACAAGATTCCCACCACCCTGGACATCCCCGACCTCACTGCCGAGTTTGTGGAGACCTGGGATCCTACGGGACCCTTTGGCAACAAGTCGCTGGGCGAGCCGCCGGCCATCCCGGCTGCCCCAGCCATCCGCGACGCCATTCTTGACGCCACCGGCGTGAAGCTCTACGAGGCCCCAATGACGCCTCAACGGCTCTATGAAGGCTTCCAGGCGGCAGGATTGGTGTGAGCAAGCTCGACGGGCGTTGCTCACTCTCGAGCCCTTGAGGCTAAAAGGCATGAGCAACGCCCTTTTGACATCCGTTTAGAGAACTAAGGCACACGCCTACAGAGCACTATCGCAAGGTAATTGAAAATAGGGAATATACTCCTACAAGTTCCCTATATATCGATGTACCTGGTGACACATTCATTTTTTGGCATCTGTTCAACGGCACCCTGGGAAAGGCGGTCGTATGGAAGAAATGCTGCGAATGGAGGGGATCAGCAAGCGCTTTGGGACGTTTTACGCCAACCGCGGCGTAAACCTCGACATCAGGCGCGGCGAGGTCCACACACTCCTCGGAGAGAACGGAGCTGGAAAGTCGACACTCATGAATATCCTCATCGGGCTCTATCAGCCCACTGAGGGAAAGATATTCATGGGAGGCGAAGAGGTCCACATCACCTCTCCGGCAGTCGCCGTCGAGCACGGCATTGGCATGGTGCACCAGCACTTCATGCTCATCGAGGCCATGACGGGCTTCGAGAACATCATCTTGGGCTCCAAGGTCAATCCTTCGGCTCTCATCGAGGAAGCCAAGGACAAGAAGGCCATCATGGAGCTCGCCGACCGCTACGGCCTTGAGGTGGACTTGGACTTGCCGGTGAGCGAGATGTCCATCGGCATGCAGCAGCGCGTAGAGATCCTCAAGGTCCTCTACCGTGGAGCCGAGCTGCTTATCCTCGACGAGCCCACGGCCGTCCTTACCGATCAGGAGGTGGAGGGCCTCTTCGAGATCCTCAAATCCCTCACGGACGAGGGCAAGTCGGTGATTTTCATCTCCCACAAGATGCGCGAGGTCACCCGTATCTCCAATCGTGTCACCGTCCTGCGGGCCGGCGAGTCGGTGGAGACCCTTGAGATGGCCGATACCAATGGCCAGGAGCTTTCCGACCTCATGATCGGCCACCATTATGTCGAGAGCACCTACAAGAAGGTGGACGGTGGCAAGCCGGTCTTGGAGATCAAGGATGTTTCCTATCACCCTGCCGAGAAACACGGTGGCCTCAAGAATGTCGACCTGACGGTGCACGCCGGTGAGATCGTGGGCATCGCCGGCATCGACGGCAACGGCCAGTCACAGCTGGCTGCCCTGGTCGCCGGGCTCATCGCCCCCGAGTCGGGCGAGGTCTGGCGCAATGGCGAGAAGGTGGCCGTGTTCTCGCCAGAGGACTTTATCGACCAAGGCCTTGGCAACATCCCGGAGGATCGCAACAAGATGGGCCTGGTGGGAGACATGACCGTGGCCCAGAACCTCATCCTCAAAGAGACCGAGTCCGACCGCTTCTCCTTTGGCCATGGGCTTTGGCTTAAGTCCAAGGCGATCCAGGAGTTTGCCGATGCCAAGCGCGAGCAGAACGACATTCGCTGCACCTCGGTCAACCAGACAGCCCGAAGCCTGTCTGGCGGAAACCAGCAAAAGGTCATCCTCGCTCGTGAGCTCGACGGCGACCCTGAAGTATTGATAGCGGTCTATCCCACTCGCGGTCTGGACATCGGCGCAACGAACTTCATCCATGACTCCATCGTCGCCCAGCGCGACAAGGGGTGCGCAGTGCTGCTGATTTCTGCAGACTTCGACGAGGTCCTCAAGCTTTCCGACCATATTGCGGTGCTTTTTGAGGGAGAGATCATGGGCCAATACTCGGGCGAGAACCCGCCCATCGATCAGATCAGCCTCGCGATGGCAGGAAAGTAGGTGAGACCCTATGAGTAGATTCACTAAGTTTGGAAAGCGCTATCGCGACAAAGCCTTGGGCATCGTCATCCCCATCGTCGCCATCCTCCTGGCCTTCGTGGTAGGCGCTGTCATCATTTTGTTCCTAGGCAAGAACCCCATCGAGGGCTATGGGCTGCTCTTCTCGGGAGCCCTGGGCAACCCAGGCCGTGTCGCCCAGTCCCTCATGAGCGCCTGCCCGCTCATCTTCACCTCCCTGGCAGTGGCGTTTGCCTACAAGTGCGGTGTTTTCAACCTCGGCGGCGAGGGCCAGTTCATCATGGGCGCCACTGTGACCATGATGGTGCTGCAGGTCACCGGCATCCAAGGAGTGCCTGGCATTTTGCTTGGAATCCTGGTGGGCATCATCGCCGGCGGCATTTGGGGCCTGCTCCCAGGCATCATGAAAATCACCCGCGGCCTCAACGAGCTCATCACCACCATCATGCTCAACTATGTGGCCACGCTGTTCATGAACTACATCTACTCGGGACCCTTCCATGACCCCGACTCCGGCAACCTCCAAACCCCAGCCGTAGCCGACAGCGTCAACCTCATCCGCGTCGACCGCATGCACTTTGGCGTGATCATCGCTATTTTGATGGCTGTGGTGGTGTGGTACGTCATCTATAAGACGAGCTTTGGATTCAAGATTCGCGCCGTGGGCATCAATCCCACCGCAGCGAGAGTGGCTGGCTTCCCCGTCAAGCGCCTGGTGCTTTTGTCCTTCATCATCTCTGGCGCTATTGCAGGCTTTGGCGGCTCTGTCGACCTGCTGGGCCGTCAGTATCGCCTAATGACCGGATTTGGATCTGGTTTTGGATTCTCCGGCGTCGCCATCGCGCTTATCGCCCAACTCAATCCCATTGGCTCCATGGTGGTGGCGCTGTTCTTTGGCATGCTCACCACTGGCGCCTCCTCCATGCAGGTGGGCATCATGGTCCCCTCGGCCATCCTCGACATCATCCGCGCGCTCATCATCATCTTTGCGGTGTCTGGCATGGCCTTGATGAAGCTGCCCACCTTCAAGAACCTGCTTAACCGCAGGCCTATGGACCAGGAAGGCCTCATGCCTCCTGCCACCGGTGACAAGAAAGTGGAGGTGAGCGAGTAATGGACGTCTTTCTCGGCTCTATGCCCGACGTGCTTGCCACAACCATCCGCATGACCGTGCCCCTGCTTTTTGTGGCGTTGGGCGAACTCTTCTCCGAGCGCGCCGGCTTGGTCAACATCGGCCTGGACGGCCTCATGACCATCGGCGCCTTCACTGGCTTCGTGGTGGGCTATCAAACCGGCAACCTCTGGCTGGGCGTGCTCTGCGGCGCCGTGGCGGGCATAGCCGTCAATCTGATCTATGCCTTCTGCACCGTCTCTTTGCGCGTCGACCAAACGGTGACGGGCATGGCCATCAACATTTTGGCCCCCGGCATAGCCACCTTCGCCTATAAGGTCATCTTTGGCGACGGCTCCACTCTGGTGCAGGGCACCACTATGGACAAGCTGGCTATCCCTGGCCTCTCGGCCATTCCCTTCGTGGGCGACATCCTGTTCAATCAGACGCTCTTGGCCTACCTGGCCTACATTGCAGTGCCTTTGTGCTGGTTCTATTTCGCTCGCACTCGCGGGGGCCTGAATTTCCGCTCCGTGGGCGAGAACCCCCAGGCGGCTGAGACTCTGGGCATCGATGCTATCAAGACCAAGTATCTTGCTTCCATCGTCTGTGGCGCTCTGGCGGGGATTGGCGGCGCCTTCCTTACCCTTTGTTACACCAGCACCTATGCCACCGGTGTGGTGGCAGGCCGCGGCTTCATCGCCTTGGCCGCCGTGATCTTTGGCCGCTGGAGCTCGGTGGGCATCCTGGGCGCCACGCTGCTCTTTGGCTTTTTTGATGCCGTGCAGATCGCTCTTCAAGTATCTGCACCTACGGTGCCCTATCAATTCTTCGCCATGATCCCCTACGTCTTCACCATTGTCGCCCTGTTCTTCTTTAACGCCCAGAAGGGCGGTCCCAAGGCCAATGGAAAGCCCTATTTCCGAGAAGAACGCTGACCTGTACCTCCTTTTAGGTCCTTACGGGTCCGCCTTGCAGCGGACTCTGGAATGCGCCTCGTAAAAGAGAGGCGCGCAGAGAAAGGTGTCTCTATGAAGAACGTCAAGAAGTGGCTCGGTTTACTCATGTGCTCCGTGCTTGCCGTGGTGTGCGTGGTGGGCCTCAGCGCCTGCGGCGGCTCCGGCGACTCCGGTTCCGGCGACTCGGGCACCGAGGGCGCCGGCTCCGGCAAGAAGGTGGCAATGATCCTCGACGGCCCCGTGAACGACGGCGGCTGGGGCGCCTCCTGCTATGACGCTATGGTGCAGGCTGCCAAGGATCATGGCTGGGAGACGGCTTATACCGAGAACATCGCCCAGGCCGACTGGACCACCACCATGCAGGACTATGTGGATCAGGGCTATGATCTCATCATCGCCCCGGGCAACCAGTACACTGCTTCCGTCGAGGACTGCGCCAAGGCCAATCCCGATGCCAAGTTCTGCATCTTCAACGACCAGGTCGACGATTACGACAACATCGAGTGCACCATGCCCGACACAGTGCAAATCGGCCAGATCGCCGGCATTATGGCTGGCCTGACTTCCAAGACCAACAACATCGGCTTTATCGGCGCCATGGAGCTCGACACCACCCTCAACAAGATCAAGGGCTATACGGACGCCGCCCAGAAAATCAATCCTGAAATCAAGGTGACCACCGCTTACTCCAACAGCTTCTCCGATGCCGCCAAGGGCAAGGAGCTGGCCACCACCATGATCAACTCCAACAACGTCGACGTCATGTTTGGCGACGCCTCCATCGTGGACACCGGCGCCCGCGAGGCCCTCAAGGACGCAGGCGCTGGCCACTACGACATCGGCCAGCCTGGCGACATCACCGACACGGACCCCGAGCTTATCTTGGTCTCTGTGGTGACCGACAACGTGAAGATGACCAACCAGGTCATGGACGACGTGGAGAGCGGCTCCTTTGGCAAGAAGACCATCAAAGGCGACCTCTCCAACGGCGGCGTGTATGCCGGCGCTGTGTCTGACAAGATCGTGGATGCCGACACCAAGGCCAAGTTCGAGGAGTACGTGGACCAGTTGAAGAACGGCACATTCTAAGCCGCTTCGCCCCTCTAGGCCCCATCGCATGTTGTTCTAAATGGGCCCCGGGCGAAGGCCTGGGGCCCATTTCTTAAAAGAGGCAGAAGGGGAGAGCAGAGCGAAAACCCCCGCTCACAGTTATCAAACAACCGTCTACCGGTAAACGAGTGCTGGGAGATGGACTCCGGGGGATGAGCCTTGCAACCCCTAAGAAACAGACTATAGTTAAGACAACCAAACAAAAAGTTTGGTTCCCGCAATGAATCCGCGTTTTACCTGCTAGGGAAGGGAATGTCCATGAAGCTGCCAGAGATGAAATGGGTTCTCAACGAGTGTCCTAAGAGCGAGGACGCCAACCTGCCCATCATGTCGTTGGAAAACGTTGCAGCAGCTCGCGCCTTCCACCAGGGCTTTCCGCAGTACTCCGTCACCCCTCTGGCAGACCTTGAAGGCATGGCCAGGCGTCTGGGGCTTGGCGGCCTCTATGTAAAAGATGAAAGCTACCGCTTTGGCTTGAACGCCTTCAAGGTGTTAGGCGGCTCGTTTGCCATGGCCCGCTATATTGCCCAGCAGACCGGTCGCGACATCGCCGACACCACGTTTGAGTATCTCACCAGCGATGAGCTGCAAAAAGACTTTGGTCAGGCCACCTTCTTCACCGCCACCGACGGCAACCATGGTCGCGGCGTCGCATGGGCAGCCAACCGCCTTGGCCAAAAGGCGGTAGTGCATATGCCCAAGGGGTCTACCCAAACGCGCTTGGACAACATCGCCAAAGAGGGCGCTCAGGTCACCATCGAAGAGCTCAACTACGACGATTGCGTGCGCTTGGCCGCTAAAGAGGCCGATGAGACCGAGCATGGCGTCATCGTTCAAGACACTGCATGGGATGGCTATGAGGAGATCCCCTCTTGGATTATGCAGGGTTACGGCACCATGAGCTCTGAGGCTGCAGAGCAGCTTCGCGCCCTTGAGGTAAACCGTCCCACCCATGTCTTTGTCCAGGCCGGCGTAGGCTCGTTGGCCAGCTCTGTAGTGGGTTATTTTGCCAACCTTTTCCCCAGCTGCCCTCCCACTTTCGTGGTGATGGAAGCCGGCGCTGCCGATTGCCTTTACCAGAGCGCAAAAGCCGCAGACGGCGACCCGCGCATTGTGGGTGGCGACCTGGAAACCATCATGGCTGGGTTGGCATGCGGCGAGCCCAACACCATTGGCTGGGACATCCTGCGCAACCATGTCACGGCTTTTATCAGCTGCCCGGACTGGGTGAGCGCCAAGGGCATGCGCATGCTCGCCGCCCCGTTGGCTGGCGATCCTGCTGTGACCTCTGGCGAGTCTGGAGCCGTTGGCATGGGAGTGATTTCCACCCTCATGGAGGATCCGGCTTATGCCGAGCTCAGGGATGCCCTGGGCCTCGACGGCAACTCTCGCGTACTGCTCTTCTCCACCGAAGGCGACACCGATCCCATTCGTTATCGCGAAGTGGTCTGGGGCGGTGCATACCCCACGGTTGAGGTTGAGGGGTAGTCACTTTTTAGCAGAGCGTGGCAGGACCGGCTGCGGGCCGGGTCTTGCCGCCCCCTTCGACCCTCCTTCAAAGAGGGGGCCCGCAACGGCACAGGTACCATAGCAAGGAGGAACTGCAGTGAACAAAGAGCTCGACTACCAAAAGATCAAGGACGCTGCCGAGGCATACCGTCCCCAGATGACGGCTTTCTTGCGCGCCATGATCTCCAAGCCCAGTGAAAGCTGCGAGGAGGGCGAGGTTGTCGCCGTCATCAAGAACGAGATGGAGAAGCTCGGCTTCGACGAGGTCAAGGTCGACGGGTTGGGCAACGTCATGGGCTTCATGGGCGAGGGCGACAAGATCATCGCCCTCGACGGCCACATCGACACGGTAGGCATCGGCAACATCGACAATTGGAATGCCGATCCCTACGAGGGCTATGAGACCGACGACATCATCTATGGCCGCGGTGGATCCGACCAGGAAGGCGGCGTGTGCTCCGCTACCTATGCCGCCAAGATCATGAAGGACCTCAACCTCATTCCCGAGGGCTACAAGATCATGGTCGTGGGCACCGTCCAAGAAGAGGACTGCGACGGCATGTGCTGGCAGTACATCTACAACAAGGACGGCATCAAGCCTGAGTTCGTCATCTCCACCGAGCCCACGGACGGCGGCATCTATCGCGGTCACCGTGGCCGCATGGAGATTCGCGTGGACGTCAAGGGCGTTTCCTGCCACGGGTCTGCCCCCGAGCGCGGCGACAACGCCATCTACAAGATGGCCGACATCATCGACAATGTGCGCGACCTCAACAACAACGGCTGCGATGAGTCCACCGAGATCCGCGGCCTGGTGAAGATGCTCGATCCCAAGTACAACCCCGAGCACTATGAAGACGCCCGCTTCCTGGGTCGTGGAACCTGCACCGTCTCTCAGATCTTCTATACCTCGCCTTCCCGCTGCGCTGTGGCCGACTCTTGCTCCATCTCCATCGACCGCCGCATGACCGCAGGCGAGACCTGGGAGAGCTGCCTGCAGGAGATCCGCGACCTTCCCGCAGTGAAGAAGTATGGCGACGATGTCCAGGTCTCTATGTACAACTACGACCGTCCTAGCTGGACGGGCGAGGTCTACGAGACCGAGGCTTACTTCCCCACGTGGATCAACAAAGAGTCCGCGCCTCATGTGGCCGCTATGGTGGAGGCTCACAAGGCCCTCTTCGGCGACGGCCGCCAGGGACCCGATTGCGCCATGGACTTGCGTCACCGTCCCTTGGTAGACAAGTGGACCTTCTCCACTAACTGTGTAGCCATCCAAGGCCGCTACGGCATCCCCTGCGTAGGCTACGGCCCCGGCGCCGAGTCCCAGGCCCACGCCCCCAACGAGGTCACCTATAAGGACGACCTTGTGAATGCCGCTGCTCTGTACGTGGCTTCTGTCAACCTCTACGACGGCGACGCCGTGTGCGAGTCGGCTACCGAGTTCCGCGCCGACAATCTTGGCACCGACAACGACGGCGAGTAACACTGGCACTCTGCGGCGGGACCAACCGGGCCCCGCCGCCTTCAGATTTCGAAGAAAGGCACTCATGGACGCTCAACTTCAGAAGCTCATCGACAAGCTCGACACCCTCGACTTCTCTGACATGTACGAGAATGACTTCCTGCTCACCTGGGACAAGTCCAAGGATGATCTTGAGGCCGTCATCGCCGTTGCAAACGCCCTGCGCAACCTCCGCGAGCGCAATATCAGCCCGCGTATCTTTGACTCGGGTCTGGGCATCTCCATCTTCCGCGACAACTCCACCCGCACCCGCTTCTCCTTCGCGAGCGCCTGCAACATGCTCGGCCTGACCGTCCAGGACCTCGACGAGAAGAAGTCCCAGATCGCTCACGGCGAGACCGTGCGCGAGACGGCTACCATGGTCTCCTTTATGGCCGACGTCATTGGCGTGCGCGACGACATGTACATCGGCGAGGGCCATAAGTATCAAAAAGAGGTCATCGCCTCTGTAGACGAGTCCTACAAGGACGGCATCCTCAACCAGAAGCCTACGCTCGTCTCCCTCCAGTGCGACATCGACCACCCCACACAGTCCATGGCCGACCTCCTCTACATCGCTGACCAGTTTGGCGGCGTCGAGAACCTCAAAGGTAAGAAGATCGCCATGTCTTGGGCCTACTCGCCCAGCTACGCCAAGCCCCTCTCCGTGCCCCAGGCCATCATCGGCCTCATGACCCGTTTTGGCATGGACGTGGTCCTAGCCCATCCCGAGGGCTACGATGTCATGCCCGAGGTCGAAGAGGTTGCGCGCAAGAACGCCCAGGAGTCCGGCGGCTCCTTCACCAAGACCAACAATATGGCCGAGGCCTTCAAGGACGCCGACATCGTCATCCCCAAGAGCTGGGCTCCGTTCGTGGGCATGGAAGAGCGCACCAAGCTCTATGCTGCGGGCGATTTCGACGGCATCGACGCCCTCGAGCAGAAGCTCCTCGAGCAAAACAAGCAGCATATGGACTGGGTGACCACCCCCGAGCTCATGGCTACCACCAACAACGCCATCTACATGCATCCCCTGCCCGCCGACATCGAGGGCGTCTCCTGCGAGCATGGCGAGGTCACCAACGAGGTCTTCGAGGCCCATCGTGTAGGCATGTACAAGGAGGCCAGCTACAAGCCCTATGCCATCGCAGCCATGATCTTCTTGGCCAAGTGCAAGGACCCTCAGGCCACCCTGCGCGCCCTCGATGCTGCCGATAAGCCCCGCCTCTTCCAGGAGAAGTAAACTGGGTTCATACACCTGTGTGATCTGAGGTCGTTTGAAGTCTAGGCGGGCCGGGTGCGTGCGTTTGCGTGCCCGGCCCGCAGTCGATGGATCCGGCCTGACCGACGAGGGGAGAGAGATGAGGCCGTCAGTACACGCGTCGATCCTTGATAACGATGGAGCCCGTTTCTTTGGCCCTGGCCCCCAGAGGCTCTTGGAAGGAGTCGCCCGATTGGGAAGCCTCTCAGCCGTCTCCCGTGAGATGAGCATGAGCTATTCCAAGGCCAATCGCATAATCAAGAATGCGGAGTCTGCGCTGGGCTTCCCTCTTTTGACCCGCCGCATCGGCGGGGCTGACGGCGGCTCATCGGAGCTCACGCCTCAGGGGCTCGACTTCCTCACTCGCTATCAGGATTTCGAAGCTGTCTGCGAGCAAGCTGCAGAGGCTGCGTTCTCTACCTGTTTCGAAGGCCTACTCGAGGTGCCTCGCTGTGCCTGCGTGGTGCTGGCCAACGGGCGTGCCACGCGATTTGGGTCCCAGAAGCTTCTGGCTCAACTCGACGGCAAGCCCGTGCTGGAACACACCCTTGCGGCGCTGCCTGGCGGCCTTCTGGACACTGTGGTGGCCGCCGCTCCCGGCCCTGTGGCCGAGCTGGCAGAGGCAGCAGGGTATCGATGCGTGGCTCCTGCAGGCCCTGACATCTCAGACTCGGTGAAGGCAGGGCTTGGGGCCATAGGAGACGCTGCGGGCTGCCTGTTTGTGTGCGGCGATCAGCCTCAGCTGTCACAGGCAGACGTAGAAGCGCTGGTGGCTGCCCATCGCACTCACCCCACAGCGGTCGTGCGGCTGGCTGCCAGAGGGCGGGCGGCCAATCCTGTGCTCTGGCCCCGCGACCTCTTGAGCGCGCTGGAAGGGCTGCAAGGCGACAGGGGCGGGGCGTCTCTCATCGAATCGCGCCCGGATATAGCCAGTCGCGTGATCTTGGTAGAGGCGGCCAGTCCTGCCTCTGTGGCAGACATCGACACGCCTGAACAGCTTCGGCGCCTTGACACTCGTTCGTGAAGGAGGACAAGCGCATTATGAAACTCATCGCCAACGGCATCCTTGTCACCCCAGCCGGTCTCGTCAGCGGCGACCTCGTTATCGAGGGTGACACCATCGCCAGCGTGGTTCCCGGCGGCGTTTCTTCTCGGGAGGGGTATGAGGAAGTCTTTGATGCTTCGGGCTGCTATGTCTATCCGGGCTTCATCGATGCTCACACCCATATGCAATGCTGGACCGGCATGGATTGGACCGCCGATTCCTTCGAGACGGGCACTCGAGCCGCTGCCTGTGGAGGCACTACCACCATCGTGGACTACGCCACTCAAGACCGCGGCACCACGATGCCTGAGGCCTTGGCTGAGTGGCATCGCCGCGCTGATGGCACCTGCACCGCCAATTACGGCTTTCATATGGCCATCGCCGAGTGGAACGAGCAGACCAAGGCCGACATCCCCGCCATGTTCGAGGCTGGCGTCACTTCGTTCAAGACCTACTTCGCCTATGACCACCTCCGTCTCACCGACGACCAGATGCTCGACGTCCTTGAGACGATCAAGCCGGCCGGCGGAATCCTTTGCGTGCACTGTGAGAACGGCGACTTGGTAGACAGCCTCCAGAAACGCGTTTTCGAAGCTGGCATCACCGGGCCTGAAGGTCATCCTATGAGCAGGCCTTCCATCTGCGAGGCCGAGGCGATCTCCCGGCTGCTCTATTTGGCCGAGCTCTCCGGAGCGAGGGTCAACGTGGTGCATCTTTCCACGGCGTTGGGGCTCGAGGCCATCGAGGCGGCCAAGGCCCGCGGCGTCGATGTATGCGTGGAGTCGTGCCCTCAGTATCTTTTGCTTGATGACACGTGCTTCTTGGAGCCTGACTTCCAGGGTGCGAAGTACGTGATGAGCCCGCCGCCGCGAAAGCCCAAGGATCGGCTGGTGCTTCAGGAAGCCCTGGTGCAGGGCGCCATCGACACGCTTGCCACCGACCATTGCTCCTTCAACCTTTTTGGCCAAAAGGATCGCGGGCTCAACGATTTCCGTCAGATCCCCAACGGCGGTCCAGGGGTTGAGCACCGTCCAGCCCTTATCCACACGCTCTTCGCCAATGAGCTGGGCCCCGAGGATCTCTGCCGCCTGATGAGCGAGAACCCGGCTCGAGTCTTTGGCATGTATCCTCAAAAGGGGCGCCTGGCTGCGGGATCCGATGCCGACATCTGCGTCTGGGACCCGTCCGTGGAGTGGGTCATCTCGGTGAAAAACCAGCATCAGGCCGTGGACTATACCCCCTACGAGGGCTTCGAGGCCCAAGGCATGCCGCGCTTCGTCTTTGTCAACGGGCAGCTGGCTGCCGAGAAGGGCGAGCCTACCGGCTCAAAACCAGGCCGTTACGTGCATCGCCATCCGGGCTGCGAGCCTCGGCGCGTCGATGACGGGCCAGATATCCCTTAACACTCACTGGTTGCCGATCTTCTCGGCAGCCTCGCTATCCCATGGGTCACTGCCCCGCTTTCTGGCGGGTGAGACAACGTTAGGAGAACCTCATGAACAACCGCGCCATCACCAGCACCAACGCCCCTGCCGCCATCGGCCCTTACAGCCAGGCTGTGGCAGCTGAAGGCCTGTCGATCAACGTGTCGGGCCAGCTGCCTATCGACCCTGCCACCGGCGAATTTGCCGGCGACGACATCGCCAGCCAGACCCGTCAGAGCCTCACCAACATCAAGCACATCCTGGCCGAGGCCGGCGCCTCTATGGCGGACGTAGTAGAGACCACCGTCCTGCTCACCGACATCGCCGAGTTCGGCGCCATGAACGAAGTCTATGCCGAGTTCTTCTCCGAGCCCTTCCCGGCACGCGCGGCTTTCCAGGTAGTGGCGCTTCCCAAGGGCGCAAAAGTCGAGATCAAGGCTGTAGCCAGGGTCTAGTGCCCTCACGCCCGCCCCTAGGCCTCATGCTTCCTGTGGATGCGTCTTCCAATCTTGGATAAAGGGCCAAAGTCCAAGGGGGGCGGTTCAGTCTTGGGCAGCATGGGGCTTTTTGGCGGGTGCCCAGGTGATCGAGCTTTTAAGGATCGCGGTTTCGCGATGGCCGGAAGGTCACAGCTCCATGGCCCAATCGGCCAGGACCGAGCCTGCGCCCAGCCGTCCTCTAAAGCCTGCTTTGCGAAGGGCTGCGGCAAACCTTTGGGAAGCTTCGAGGGCGGCTCGGTCATGGGGGTCCACCTGATTCACCAAGACCGCGTCTGCCAGAGCCTCAGCCGCCACTGCCCGCGCCACAAGCTCGGGGGTGGCCGCATCCTCTAAGGAGCTGCCCGTGAGGCTGCAAAAGATGTGGGGCCGGTGCACTGCCTGGGCGATGGGCCGATCAAAGCCAGAGGCGCCTACTACCAGCACGCGCGATTGGGCGTGAGAGGGAATCGCTGGCTCGAAGCGCTCGTGGGCCTTGAGGGGGAGGCGCTTGGAGCCGTCGGCTTCCACCAGCAGGTAGTCAGCTGCCGAGGCGAGCGCCTCCACCCCGCAGGAAGGCTCAGCCAGCTTGCCCTGGTCTGCCGGCGCCCCCACGCACACCGCCCGATGGCTCCTGAGCGCCAAGGCCACTTGGTTGGGGTCCGCATCGCCCAGCAAGGGGATCCCCTCGAAAGGGAGCACCCGAGTGGTGGTCGTCAGCACGCAGGTGCCTGGCAGAACCCTTGCCAGATGGGCTATCAACGAGGTCTTTCCCCCGCTCCCCGCCACATAGGTGCTACTGGGTGCCGTTTGGAGAAAGTCAAGAATATTCATTTGGCCCCCTCACTTAGAGTCTGGTAGGGTTCTTGAAAGATACGGAGGGACTGGGTCATTTCCAGCCATCGTTAAGTATTCATATATACAACGATACCCCATTGGCAAAGGAGCTCTCATGCAGATCGACGCCCGTGGCATCACCTGTCCCAAGCCTGTCATCATGACCCTCCAAGCTCTCAAAGACCTTCCAGCCGGCGAGGTCTTGGAAGTGCTCGTGGACGATGAGACCGCCCAGGGAAACCTCACTCGTTTGGCTGCCGAGAAGGGCTGCTCCCTTCAGGTGAGGGCTAAGGGCGGCTACACCCTTATGACGTTGGTGCCTCAGGGCGTTGTCGAGGTGGGTTCGCCAGATCAAGAGGCAGAGGGGCTGTGTGACATCCCTGCCAGCGGACCGGCAATTTTTGCCTTTGGCTCTGCTTCCATGGGCCAAGGCAACCCTGAATTGGGCCATATCCTGGTAAAAGGCCTCATCTATGCACTATCTCAGCAGGAAAAAGTGCCTGCGTGCTGCCTGTTTTTCAACGACGGCGCTCGCCTTACCTGCCAGGGGAGCGACACGGTGGAAGACATCCGTGCACTGGAACGTCGAGGGTGCGCCATCCTTACCTGCGGTACATGCCTGGACTTCCATCATCTGAGAGACGCTCTTGCGGTGGGCTCTGTCACCAATCTCTATGAGATCGCGCAGATTCTCTCAGGGCAGTCAGGGGTCGTCACCGTTTAGCGTGTCATCGCGCTCATTCCTGGGTGCCAGAAGGTCTGACGGTTTGCCTTCGCCACGATGGGGGAGGAAAGCAACCTGGGGATTGTTCTTGCAAGCGTTGGTCGTTCGTTGCTACAACGAAAAGAAAGGGGCTTCATGCTCGTCTGTATACGCGGCGCCGGCGACCTTGCCTCAGGATGTGCAGTGCGACTCAGTCGTGCGGGTATGGATGTGGTCATGCTCGACGTTGCAGAGCCCACTTCTGTGAGGCGGTCGGTGTGCTTTTCTGAGGCAGTGCGTCTAGGGGAGGCTACCGTGGAGGACATACGCGGTGTGGCGGTCGACGGGCCCAAAAGCGCGTTTGAGGCGTTGGCCGCGGGCAACGTGGCGGTGATGGTGGACCCTGACGGCCGCTTTGTCCCGGATCTGGCGCCGGATGCCCTGGTAGATGCCATCCTCGCCAAGCGCAACTTGGGCACCACACGCTCCATGGCCCCCATCGTGGTGGGAGTGGGCCCCGGCTTCACCGCCTCAATAGACGTGGATGCCGCCGTGGAGACCCAGCGTGGCCATGACTTGGGCCGCGTGTATTATCAGGGCTCGCCTGCGCCCAATACGGGCATTCCGGGAAATATAGGCGGATACACCACAGAGCGCGTGCTCCGCGCACCTGCCGACGGCGCCTTTCTGGGCGTGCGTGCTATAGGCGACGTGGTGTCCGCGGGCGATGTGGTGGCCACGGTGGACGGCGTCCCGCTTGTCGCCACTATCGATGGCGTCTTGCGCGGCCTTCTTCAAGATGGCCTGAGGGTGACCCGCGGGATGAAGTCCGGCGACATCGACCCTCGTTGCGAGGTCTCCCATTGCTTCTCGGTCTCCGATAAAGCCAGGGCCGTGGCGGGCGGCGTGTTGGAGGCAGTGGAACACTTCCGTGCATTCCCTCGTGAAACACAGGAGGCCTAAGATGGCAGATTTCACCGGCACCCTGCGCGACCCTCGCTTTGTGGAGCGAGTCGCCCGTTCCTTTGCCCAAGGGGCGCCAACGGTCCTGGCGGCGGTGCTGTCCTGCCGCGGGTCCATGCCTCGCGAGGCCTCGGCTGCCATGGCCTTGGTGGACGACGGCGTTTTTGTGGGCACTGTGGGCGGAGGCAAGGTCGAGGCTATGGCACAAGAACGTTGCCTGGCAGCCGCCAGCGGCACGGGGCCAACCGATGACCTCACCTGGTACACCCACTCCATCACGCATATGGCATGCGGGGGCGATGCCTTGATAGGCATCCATCGGCTGGCCCCTTCAGACTCTGTCTTTCTCGCCCAGCTGCTCGACGCCTTCGACGAGGGGGCACAGCTATGGCTGGAGGCCCATTGGCCCGAGCAAGGCCCGGCAACCCTCGCGGTGCGCAGCCAGGAGCCCGAGATGGCAGGGCCATGCATCCCAGGGGCCAATGCCACCCGCTGGTACCCAGACGCCCGCATCTACGTTGAAGAGCCGGTGGCAGAGCCGGTGGTCTATATCTTTGGCGCCGGCCATGTCTCGGCGGCCTTGGTGCCCGCACTGGCCGCGGTGGGGTTTGTGTGCGAAGTGGCCGACGATCGCCCGGAGCTTGCGCGGCCAGAGAGGTTTCCGCTGGCTCGCGCGGTGCGCTGTGGCGACTTTGTCCCGCTGGCTCAAAGCCTGCCCATAGGCCCCAGCGACTATGTGGTGGTCATGACCCATGGCCATGTGGCAGACCTCGACGTGCTCAAAGCTGCCATGACCCGCCATCCCACCTATGTGGGTTGCATCGGCAGCCGATCCAAGCGTGCCTTGTTCGACGCGGAGCTTGCGCGTGCGGGGATTTCGCCTGCCGAGGTGGCGGCCCTTCATCTGCCCATCGGCGATGACATCGGCGCTGTCACGCCAGCCGAGATTGCCGTATCGGTGGTGGCCCAGATGGTCCGCCATCGAGCCGGTGGCACCCATTACCAACAGTAGACATCCATTCGTTTTTCGGCCTGTGCCATAGGGGTCAGGGCCACACAAGAAAAGGGAATCCTATGAAACCTGTGTCTCGTCGCGCCTTCTGTGCCACTGCCTCTGCCGCAGCAGCCGGTGTCCTTGCCGGTTGCGGAAATTCCCAGCCAGAGCACGCAAACGATGCCCAAACCGACTCCAAACAAGGGGCTCAAGACAATCCCAAGCAGGAGTTGGTCGTCTTTGCCGCTGCGTCCCTTACCGAGTCTTTGACCAAGATCGGCGAGCTTTTTGCCGAGGAGAGCTCCTCTGAGCCCAGCTTCAACTTCGATTCTTCGGGCACCCTCAAGACCCAGATTCAAGAGGGCGCTCCCTGCGACGTGTTCATCTCTGCCGCTCAAAAGCAGATGAACCAGCTGGAGGCGGGCAACGAGGGCAATGCTGAGGGTCTCGACCTAGTGGAACCCGACACCCGTTTCGACTTATTGGAGAACAAGGTGGTGCTCGTGGTGCCAGACGGCAACCCGGCCTCGGTGAATTCCTTTGAAGACATGGCGCAAAAACTATCCGCGGGCGACATCGTGCTCGCCATGGGCAATGAGGATGTGCCCGTGGGCCAATACACCCAGAAGATCCTTGCCTATCTCAACCTCGATGAGAAGACTCTGGCCGATGCCGGATCCATCACCTATGGATCCAACGTCAAAGAGGTGACTACCCAGGTGAGCGAGGCTGCAGTGAGCTGCGGCATCGTCTACGCCACCGATGCGTTCTCCGCAGGGCTTGACTCTGTGGCGGAGGCTACCGAGGAGATGTGCGGCAAGGTGGTATATCCTGCCGCCGCCATCAAGGGGGCTGCGCACTTGGATGAGGCCAAAAAATTCTTGGAGTTCTGCCGCGGCCCCAAGGCAGCCGCCGAGTTCGAGGCTGTGGGCTTCACGCCTCTAGCCGAGTAGGAAAGGCGCGCCATGGACCTCTTCCCCCTGCTCAACTCCCTGCGCATAGCCGCCATCGCGACGGCGGTGGTGTTCTTTCTCGGCATTGGCTTGGCCGACGTGGTGGCTCGCGCCCCGCGCTGGCTCAAGGGAGTCCTGGACGTGGTGCTTACCCTTCCTCTGGTGTTGCCTCCCACCGTAGTGGGCTATCTGCTCTTGTTGGTTTTGGGGCCCAGGCGTCCTCTGGGGGAATGGATGCTCGACACCTTTGACCTGCGGCTCGTGATGACCTGGTACTCGGCGGTCTTCGCAACGGTGGTAGTGAGCTTCCCGCTCATGTATCGCACGGCGCGGGGAGCATTCGAGGGGTTTGACGAGCGGCTTGCACAAGCCGGCCGTACGCTGGGAAAGTCCAACGCCTGGGTGTTTTGGCGCGTCAAGCTTCCCGCCTGTGCGTCTGGCATCGTGGCGGGCGCCGTGCTTGCTTTTGCCCGCGCACTGGGCGAGTACGGCGCCACCTCCATGGCGGCAGGCTATATCCCTAATCAAACGGCCACCATCTCCACTACGGTCTACCAGCTTTGGCGCACAGGCGATGATGTTGGGGCCCTCCAGTGGGTGCTGGTGAACCTTGCCATTTCTGCCGTGGTGCTCATGGCTATGAACCTGTTCGAGCGGCGCGCTCGCTTTCGGAAGGCGGCGTAGCCCATGGCGTTGGATGTTGCGGTAAAAAAGGATCTAGGCTCGTTTAAGCTGGACGTCGCCTTCAGGCTGGAAGGCGACGGTGTGTTGGCGCTTCTAGGCCCCTCGGGCTGCGGCAAGTCCCTCACTTTAGGCTGCATTGCCGGCACTGTGCGTCCAGATGAGGGGCGCATCGTGCTCGACGGCCGCGTGCTCTTTGACTCAGATGCCAAAATCAACCTGCCGCCTCAAGAGCGCCATGTGGGGTATCTCTTCCAGAACTACGCGCTGTTCCCCACTATGTCGGTGCTTCAAAATGTCATGTGCGCCGTGCCTACCCCAGGCTTGCGGGGCCCTGCCGCTCGTGCGCGCCGCCGCGAGGCTGCCAAGGCCCAGTTGGCTGCCATGGAGCTCGATGGCCTAGAGGATCGCCGCCCTTCCGAGCTGTCTGGCGGCCAGCAGCAGCGGGTAGCCTTGGCGCGCATGCTTGCCAGCAGACCAGCGCTTGTGCTGCTGGATGAGCCTTTCTCGGCATTGGACGGCCACTTGCGTTGGACTTTGGAGATGGCGCTCGCGGACACCCTCAAAAGTTTTCCTGGGGGCGCCGTCTATGTGAGCCATGACCGCGACGAGGTCTATCGCCTCTGCGACCAAGTGTGCGCCATCGACCACGGCCTGTCAGATGCGGCAGTGCCTACTGGGCGCTTCTTCGAAGAGCCTGGGACCCGGGCGGCGGCTGTCATCTCCGGCTGCAAGAACATCTCGGCTGCTCGGGCCGCAGGGCCTCATCGAGTGGCCTGCGAGGATTGGGGCGTCACTTTGGAATGCGAAGAGAAGGCGGATGGGTCCACTGCCTATGTGGGGCTGCGCGCCCACTACTTCACGGTTGCAGGCCACAAGAACCCCATCCCTTGCACGGTGGATCGGGTCATCGACAGCACCTTTTCCACCATCGTGATGCTGTCCACCAAAGGGGGAGGGAAGATCCGCTACGAGCTCGATAAGGACAGGTGGGCTGCCCTGGGCGACCCCCATTCGCTCACTTTATATATCGCGCCCGAGCATGTGATGCCCCTCACAGACGATCGGCGCCCAAGGCTGACGGAGGCGGTGGCCAATGATCGATGAAACCGGTCGCTCCATCACCTACCTGCGCCTTTCAGTGACAGATCGCTGCAACTGCCGTTGCCGCTATTGCATGCCCGCTGCCGGCGTGAAGAAGGTCTGCCACTCAGAGGTCATGAGCCTTGAGGAGATGGCCGCCGTAGTCGAGGCCTGTGCGCGCTTAGGAGTCACCAAGGTACGCATTACCGGCGGCGAGCCTTTGGCTCGCCTGGGCGTAGAGAGGTTGGTGAGCCTCATCCACGACATCCAGGGCATCCAAGAAGTGGCCATGACCACCAACGCCACCCTGCTTGCGCCTAAGGCTCAAGCCCTGGCAGAGGCCGGGCTTGACCGGGTGAACGTGAGCCTGGACTCTTTGGACCCGCAGCGCTACCACGCGATCACGCGCACGGGGAGCCTAGAAGACGCATTGGATGGGCTGGCTGCCGCCCGGGAGGCGGGCCTTGGGCCCATTAAGGTGAACGCAGTGCTCATGGGTGGCGTCAACGAGGCCGACATCGTGCCTTTGGCGCATCTGGCCAAAGAAGGCGCGGCCTCCTCGGTACGCTTCATCGAGCTCATGCCCATCGGCGAGGCGGCCCGCTGGCCTCAGGCCTCCTTTGTGCCTGCCGAGCGGGTGCTTCAAGAGCTTCCCGAGCTGGCATTCGTGGGCGCCGACGGGGTGAGCGAGACCTTCTCTGCGCCTGGATGGGCAGGGACTGTGGGGCTCATCCGGCCCATGAGCCATAAGTTCTGCTCGGCGTGCAACCGCATCCGGGTCACTTCGGACGGCATGCTCAAGGCCTGCCTGCATTCGGCCAGGGAGGTGCCGCTGAGAGGATTGGAGCCTCATCAGCTGGTGGATGCCATTGCCGCAGAGATTGCCCGCAAGCCGGAGCGCCACACCATGGACGCCCAGCATGCAAGCCAAAGCACTCGATCGATGAACGCCATCGGAGGTTGACCTATGGAGGATCTCACTCACATTAACCCGCAGGGGCGCGCCCGCATGGTGGACGTCTCTGCCAAAGACGCCACCTTCAGGCGCGCACGAGCCGCCGGGAAGGTGCTCATGGCCTCCTCCACCTTGGAGCTGGTGCGCACTGGAGGCGCCAAGAAGGGCGACGTGCTCGCCGTGGCCCAGGTGGCAGGCATCCAGGCCGCCAAGCATTGCTGGGAGATGGTCCCCATGTGCCATCCGGTGGCGCTCACCGGCGTAGACATCTCCTTTGTCTTGGAAGACGACGGCATCGCAATCGAGGCTGTCTGCAGCTGCCGCGGCGAGACCGGGGTCGAGATGGAGGCGCTCTGCGCGGCCTCGGTGGCAGGGCTCGCCATCTACGACATGTGCAAGGCCCACCAGCGAGACATGGTCATAGACAATGTGCGCCTCCTCGAGAAGGACGGCGGCAAGAGCGGGCATTTTATCAGGGAGGAAGGCCGATGAGCGACCTGTTGGGAACCGTGGTAGCCACGAGCGTCAGCACTAAAAAGGGCACCCGCAAGGCGCCTCAAGACTCCATCGAGCTGGTGGTAGGCGCCGGTGTGCAAGGGGACGCCCATGCAGGCCCTTGGCACAGGCAGGTGAGCCTGCTGCCCGATGAGTCGGTGGACCGCATGCGGGACCATGGTTTTACCCTTGGCGCCGGCGACTTTGCCGAGAATATCCTCACCCAAGGGCTGGCCCTCTACGAGTTGCCTGTGGGCACATTGCTCAAGGTGGGCGATGCGGTAGTGGCGGTGACCCAGATTGGCAAGACCTGCCATAACGACTGCGAGATACGTCGCACGGTAGGCATGTGCGTCATGCCTACCGACGGCATCTTTGCCGTGGTGGTGCGATCGGGCGCGGTGCGTCCCGGAGACGAAGTCTCCGTCATCGAGATCTAGGGAGAGGACGAGCCTCATGAAGCAGATTCCAACCGAGCAGGCCGTAGGCCATATCCTCGTCCATGATATGACCCAAATCATCCCCGAGGGGCCCGACCGCTACAAAGGCCCCAGGTTTCGCAAGGGCCATGTGGTGGCCCAAGAGGACGTCCCGGTGCTGCTCTCCATGGGCAAGCGCTCGCTCTACGTCTGGGAGATGGAGCCGGGCATGCTCCACGAAAACGAGGCTGCCGAGCGTCTGGCTGCCCTCTGTGCGGGCCCTGGGGTTTCTCGCGACGGCGATCCCAGCGAAGGCAAGATCGGCCTTTCGGCTGCCCAAGACGGCGTGTTGCTGGTGGACTCTGCGCGGCTTAGGGCGGTGAACTCGGTACCCGAGGTCATGGTGGCCACCCGTCGCGGCAACTTCGCGGTGGCTGCGGGCGATGCCGTGGCGGGCACCCGCGTGATCCCCTTGGCAGTGGATGCTTCGGTCCTCGAGGCGGCAGAGGCCGCGGCAGCCGGCGATCCCCTGCTGGAGGTGAGGCCTTTCTCGGTGAAGACGGCAGCCGTCATCGCCACCGGCTCCGAGGTGGCCTCGGGGCTGATCCAGGACCGCTTCACCCCTGTGGTCCGGTCAAAGCTGGCGGCCTTCGGCATCGAGACCGTCTCCGTGGCTACCCCCGGCGACGACATCGAAGACGTCTGCGCCGCCATCTTGGACGCCAAGGAAGCCGGGGCAGACCTGGTGGTGTGCACGGGCGGCATGTCGGTGGATCCCGACGACAACACCCCCGGCGCCATCCGCCGCAGCGGCGCTCAGGTGGTGACCTACGGCGCTCCGGTGCTGCCCGGCGCCATGATGTGCCTTGCGTACTTCGACGACGGGACCCCTGTGGTGGGCCTCCCTGGCTGCGTCATGTATGCAGATGCCACGATCTTCGATTTGATGCTGCCTCGCCTGGCGGCTCGGGTGCCTCTGACGCGCCAAGACTTCATCGAGCTGGGAGAGGGCGGGCTCTGCCTGCGCTGCACGCCTTGCACCTACCCCCATTGCCCCTTTGGCCGTTGATGCGGCTGGCCTTGTCCAAAGTGCGTCGAGAAAGGAGCCTCCATGGCTCAGGCTTCCACCAGTGACACCCCGTTCAGCGCCGCCGTCCTCACAGTGTCCGACCGAGGCTTTCAGGGAGAGCGCGCAGACGCCAGCGGCCCGGCAGTGGAGGCGCTCCTTGCCGAGAAGGGCTTTCGCGTGGCAGCCGCCGACCTTGTGCCTGACGGCATCGGACCGGTGGCAGAGGCGCTCCGTGCCTATGTGGCCCAAGACGTGGCCCTGGTGGTGACTGTGGGCGGCACAGGCTTCTCGCCTCGAGACCTCACTCCCGAGGCCACGCTCTCAGTGGTGGAGCGACTCTGCCCCGGCATCCCGGAGGCCATGCGCGCGGTGTCTCTGGCAAAGACGCCTCACGGATGCCTGTCGCGGGAGGTGGCGGGCATCTGCGGGCGCACGCTCATCGTCAACGTCCCTGGAAGCCCTCGGGCGGCGGTGGAGAACCTCTCTGCCGTGACGGGCGCGCTTGCCCATGGGCTTGCCATGCTGCGGGGAGGCCCCGCAGACTGCGCGGAGGCCTAAGCCATGCGCATCCTCAACGTCTCGGCCCAAAAGCCCGACTCTACCGGCAGCGGCACCTACTTGGCCGCCCTGGTGCGAAGCCAGCTGGCCGCCGGGCACAGCGCAGCGGTGGTCTGCGGCATCGACGACGGCGACCCCCTGGACGCCCTGCCTGCAGCTGCCCGAACCTTTCCCGTGCGCTTTTGCACCGAGAGACTGCCGTTTCATGTATGCGGCATGAGCGACGTCATGCCTTATCCGGCCACCCGCTACCGCGATCTCACTCCCGCTATGGAGCAGGCCTTCGAGCGGGAGTTCTCTGAGACGGTGCGTTCGGCGGTGGCGCTGTTCAGGCCCGACATCGTCATTTGCCACCACCTTTACCTGCTCATGGCGGTGGTGCGCAGATGCGTGAGCGGGGTGCCGGTGGTGGGCATCAGCCATTCCACCGACTTGCGCCAGCTCCAACAACACGGCCTTGGCAGGCAAAAGATCGCCGACGCAGCGCGGTCCCTGGACGGCATCTGCGCCCTTCATGAGGCTCAGGCGCAAGAGATCGCCCAGGTGCTCCCGGTGGATCGGTCCCAGATCGCTACGGTGGGCGTGGGCTATGACCCAGAGGTGTTCTATGCCGATGCTGCGAGCCCGCGGCGTTCCAGGTCGCTGCTGTTCGTAGGAAAGATCTGCGGCGCCAAAGGCGTCCCGTCGCTCTTGAACGCGGTGGCTCGGCTGGAGCGTCAAGGGGAGGCGCCCTCCCGGCTGCGCCTGGCCGGGGGCTGGGGCAGCGCCCAGGCCCAGTGCGACGCCATCCGCGCCCAGGCAGCGCGCCTTGCGACCCCGGTGGAGTTTCTTGGGCGCCTGGATCCAGGGCATCTCGCCCAGGAGTATCGAGCTGCGAGCACCTTTGTGCTCCCCTCGTTTTTCGAGGGGCTCCCGTTGGTGGCGGTGGAGGCTTTGGCCTGCGGCTGCAAGGCGGTGCTCACCGACCTTCCCGGCATCCGCCCCTGGCTTTCCTCAGGGCTGCCCAAGGCGTCGGTGCGCTGGGTGGCGCCCCCTGCCATCGCCGACGTGGACAAGCCCAAGCCCTCAGACCTCCCGGCTTTCGAGGTTCGCCTTGCCGAGAAGATCGCGGCCTCCCTGGCTGATCCTTCGCCTGTCCTAGACGCCACCGCCCTCTCCTGGGACGGGGTGCTCCAGAGGATCCTCTCGTCCACAGGGACCGGGCGCCCGGCTGGTTCTGCGCGCCCATCTGAAGCTTTGCCGGCACTCGGGTACACTTTCATCTAGCAAACGATGGGAGGTCCCTATGGGCAGGTCGAGCGGTGCAGGATCAGGCGGAGGGGGAGGCGGCGGCTTCTCCGGTGGCGGCCGCTCCTCTGGCGGCTTTTCTGGAGGGTCGCGCTCAGGCGGCCGCAGCGCACGGCCAAGCTCTGGCTCCCACGGCGGCTTTGGCCCCGGATTTGGGCCTCTGGGCGGGTTTGGCGGCCCGCCTATGGGTTACCCTCGCCGCCGCTATAGAGGCGGCAGCTTTATGGGTGGCTTCTTAGGCTCCATGCTGGGAAGCTCCATGGGCAACAACAGCAAAAGAACCGCCACTGCCTCGAGTTCTCAGCCAGCTCCTGCCGCTTCCTCGAATCCTGATGCTGGCTCTACGCCACCCGCCGCACCCCAAGAGAGCACCGGCGGATGCGGATGCGGCACGCTGTTCATCCTTTTGTGCGCGGCCCTTTTGGCATGGGCGCTCTTCTCGGCCTTTGGTTGCACCGGATCCGGCGATGGCGCTGGATCGGGGGTCTATGCCAGTGTCAGCTCCACCCACCAGCGGGAGAAACTGCCGGCTGGCACGGCGCAAATCACGCCCTATTACAACGATCTGGATGGCGACTGGATCCATAACGCCGCTGTGCTGGAGACCGGTCTTCGCGCCTTTGCAGATGAGACCGGCGTGATGCCCTATGTCTACATCCTGCCCAACGGCGACACCACCTCCACCGCCGAGCTCACCCAGACGGCAGAGGAGGTCTACGCACAGAACTTCGATGATGAGGGCCACTTTGTGCTGGTGTTTTGCGACAACGGCTCCGGAGGCTACAACTGCGGCTACTGCGTGGGCTCTGCTGCCAGAAGCGTCATGGACGACGAGGCGGTCTCTGTGTTAGCCAAGAATCTCGACGCTGCCTACGCCAATCAATCGTTGAGCGAGGAAGAGATCTTCTCGAAGGCCTTTTCTGAGACAGCCCAAGAGATCATGGCAGACCCTGCCGAGGCCAAGCGCCCGCTCATTGTGGGAGCCGTGGCCATAGTCGTGCTGGCAGTAGCCGTCACTCTTTACGGCGCGCACAAGAATCGTGAAAAAAAGCGCCAGGCCGAGCAGAAGCGCCTCGACGACCTGCTCAACCAGCCGCTCGAAACCTTTGGGGACCAAGAGCTGGAGGATCTGGAGAAAAAGTACACTGACAAGGGACCTTCGGAGTAGCCAAGTTGCACGGGTAGACCTAGGACAGGTCCAGTTTTCTTAAGGCTCGCAAGAGCCGGGAAGGGAGTCTCGCCATGGGAATCCTCGATCGTTTTAGCACCATCGTGAAGGCCAACGTCAACGAGCTTTTGGATCGCGCTGAGGATCCTTCCAAGATGGTAGACCAGTATCTGCGCGACCTTACCGAGAGCCTGGCCGAGGTCAAAGACGCCACCGCGGGCGTCATGGCCGAGGAGAAGCGCTGCCGCCGCATGGTGGATGAGAACCAGGCGCAGATCGACAAGTACGACGGGCTGGCCCGCAAGGCTCTGGCGGCAGGCAACGAGGACGACGCCCGCGCCTTTTTGGCCAAGAAGCAGGAGCTGGTAGGTAAAAACGAAGGCGCCCTGATGGCCTATGAGGCGGCTCATGAGAACGCCCAAAAGATGCGCCAGATGCACGACAAGCTGGTAAACGACATCAATACCTTGAAGGGGCGCCGCGACACCATCAAGGCCAAGGCGGCTGTGGCCAAGACCAAGGAGAAGGTCTCCAAGATGACCGGCGGCGCCGATCGCGCCGAGAGCGCCATCTCTGCCTTCGAGCGCATGGAGGCCAAGACCGACGCCATGCTGGACAAGAGCGAGGCCATGGAAGAGCTGGACGCCCAGCCCGAGGATCCCGTCACCAGCCTGGAAGAGAAGTACGCGGCCTCCGGCGCTTCGGCGGCGGTGGATGACGAGCTGGCTGCCCTTAAAAAGGAGATGGGCCTTTAAGCCGGCCCCTGAGCCCGTAAGGCTTACACTTCTCATAGCATGAGACAGCAAGGCCCGCCTCGCATGAGGCGGGCCTTCCTTGATGAGGAGGTTTGCGTGATGGACGCATCCCAGGTGGCCCAAAGCCCCGACATAAGCGACGTGGTCAAGCGCTTCTTTCGCTATGTGCAGGTAGACTCTCCCAGCAATCCTGACCGAGAAGAGACCACCCCCTCCAATGAAGAGGAGTTGGCGATGGCGGCGCTTCTCGGCAAGGAGCTGGAGGAGCTGGGCGCCAAGGACGTCAAGGTGGACGGACACGGCTATGTGACCGCCAAGCTCGACGGGTCGCCAGAGGCGGCCCAGGCTCCGCGCCTGGGCCTCATCGCCCACATCGATTCCACATCGGATGCTCCTGCTCATGGGGTGAAGCCCCAGATCGTGGCCTATGAGGGCGGCGACCTGGTGATGGGCGAGGTGGACGGCCGCAGGGTGCGCGTCACGGCAGATTCTGTGCCCGACCTGGCCCAGATGGCGGGGCAACCCATCGTGACCAGCGACGGCACCACGCTTTTATCGGCAGACGACAAGGCTGGAGTGGCCGAGATCATGGCGCTTCTGGCCCGCTACCAAAAAGACCCCCGCCTTCCGCATCCTCCGCTGGCGGTGGCCTTCGTGCCCGACGAGGAGATAGGCCACGGAGCCGCCCTCTTGAATCTGGAAGACTTTGGCGCCGCCTATGCCTTTACGGTGGACGGCGAGCAGTTGGGCGAGATCAATTACGAATGCTTCTCGGCAGCAGACGCGCTGGTGACCATCGAGGGGGTCATGGTGCATCCTGGGGCTGCCAAAGATCGCATGGTCAACGCCATCAGCCTCTGGCGCGACCTGGACTCTATGCTGCCGGCCGCCGAGCGCCCGGAGCATACAGAAGGCCGCGAGGGCTACTTCCATTGCCACTCTATCGAGGGCACGCCGGCCCAGGTGAAGGCCCACTACCTCATTCGCGACTTTGATGCCGTGGGCTTCGAGCGCCGCCTGAAGCTCCTTCAAGACGCAGCTTCCATGATCAACGAGCGGGAGGGAAAGGCCCGCGTGCAGGTGGCGGTGAAGCCCCAGTACCGCAACATGGCCGAGCATTTCAAGGGCTCGGAGTTCTTGATCGATGCCGCCTTGATGGCCAACCGCCAGCAGGGCGTCGAGCCTCGCTGCGTGCCGGTGCGCGGTGGCACCGACGGCGCCCAGCTCACCTTTCGCGGCTTGCTGTGCCCCAACATCGCCACCGGCGGATACCTGGCGCACTCGGTCCGAGAGTTCATCCCAGTGCGCAGCCTGGAGGTCACTGTGGACATTCTCCAAAGCCTCTGCGCCCTCTTGGCGGAGAGGCCTGCGGCGAGCTGAGGGTTTTGCATGCAGGTTGGTTCTGCGCGCAACAAAGCCTAAGGTGCAGGCCTTCTGAGTGAGGGCCTGCACCTTAGGGTGCAGCATCTGGGCTGGGCGTGCGAGAGCGCACTTTTTCAGGCTAAGACTCCTGAGCCTCGTCTTGGAAGGGAGCCAGCAGCTTCTCAGAGATCTGCGCCTTGGTATCCCGCGACACGATAGTGGCGTCCACCGTCTCAAACTCGTAGGTGGCGGTGGAGTCGATGTTGCCGCCGGCATCCAAGCACGCGAAGGAGACAGAGGAGTCACCCTCCAGCTGGCTTTGAAGCACGAAGGTTTGGATGCCGCCGCATGCAGGGTCGCTGGCGTCGTCGGAAGCGTAGGACTCTTCCAACGTCACAAAGGATCCCTTGGGTTGCACAGCGCATACCCAGGTGTAGCCCGCCGCCTCATTAGCCGGCAGTTGCACAGTGACCGTAGGCTTGGCAGGGCTTTGGCTGAATGTGGTGATAAGAAAAGCAGCGGCAGCCACCGCGGCGATGCCGGCGAGGGCAATGCGCGCTTTTCCAGCAGCTTGTCGCATCATAGGGCCACCCCTTTTGGCTAGTCCCACTACGTACCGGTATCTATAATCTGATAAAGCCAGGCGGTAATGGGCCTCAACTTCCAACTCCATAAGCTGCCAAATATTTGTTCATAGGACGACCACGTACCTTATTGAACTGGGAAGATTTAGGAAAATAGAGGAATATCCCACCTGTAAACAATTGCAGAATAAATGTACGGACAGTGCTGATGCCGCCTATATATATTTAAGATTATCGCTTCAACAAGCCTTCAGAATATATCGAAAACCATACATATAAGCCCAGCGGTGGCCGTGGCTTCGCCAACGGTTCGAAGGCGCCTTCAACTTCCTTTCTTTTATGGTCGGCTTTTGTATAGAGCGACGTCTGAGCTGCAACTTTGGTAAAGGGGAGACTACCGGCGGGTATCTATCCTCAAGGTTTTTGACGGGGAAAGGACCTGCGTGTGAATGCCCATCTCTTCTCGGCAGCTATGGGGATATTAGGTGCAGCGGCCATTGTTGGCAGCATCCTGTGCTTTATAGGCGGGGGCCTGGTGCTGGCCCGTGCTGGCGAGAATCCCTTGAAAATACTGATACCTGTCTATGGTCCCTATCGGTTGGCGCATGCCGGCAAAGTAGTGACGCTGTTTTGGGCCATCGTGCTGTGCGTAGGGGCAACGCTCTTTTGCTGGTCGCTGCCTACAGGCGATCTTCAACAGCTGGGCATTCTGCCCTTGGGCTTACTCTGGTCGCTGGCGGTGCTTGTCGCTGTTTCTGTAGCGGAGTGTTTCCATGGCAGCCCGGCACTGATCCTTGTTGCCATCGTGGCGCCGCCTTTAGCGCTGGTTTTGGCGGGGGCTGGCGTAAAGGGCTACGATCCCTCGGTGCTGCCTTCTATCCCTGCGCGTTTCTGGAAGCTGGAGAGGCGCCTGTCTGGGCCTTTAGGGCCTTTGCCGCTGCCTGAGACGTCAGTGGATGTTGCTTTGCCAGAGGAATCGGCCGGCGAAGCCCAGGTCGAGGAGTTAGAGGTCTCTGGTGAGGGCGCCGCTCAGCCGGCCTATGCTATGGCGGTCGGCACAGGAAGCGTGGCTGTGGCTCATCCCCGCGAAGGCGCCCGCAAAACATCTCGGGATTCCAAGCGTACCAAAGGCACTCCTCGCCTGCGTTAGCGCCATTTCCATCCCCTAGGGTTTAATCGATTGGACAGACCATGAAGTTTGAGAAAGATACGCCTTACCGCGGCAAAGAGTTCGACCCCTGCGATCAGACAGTAGGCCCGGTGTCTGACCAAGGCAGCGACTCCTCTTCTGCAGATGCCAATCTGGATCAAGAAGATGGGCAGATCGAGGGCCTGCTTGGCTCTTCTTTAGGCTATGAGTCTGGCGCTCTGACCAGCGATGAGGCCGCTGCAGAGTATGTGGCAAGAGATGCAGAGATCGCTCGTCAAGAGATCCTGGCAGAGGAGGCTCCGGAGAAGCGCTAGGCAGGGCTTGCTTTGCAATGGAGAACCCTTTGACAGGGCCCATGGCGCAAGAAGCGCCATGGGCCTCTAAATCGTGCAGAGCATTTTGGCCTTCTCCGATTTTGAGGGTGCACAATTCAGCTCGCTTACAGTAATATTAGTTCTAAATCCATCAATATGAGCGACTGGGCAGCCTTGACTGAGCAGCCTTTGGCGAGGAAGGTGGGCCTATGGCACAGCGGAAGTACCACCATCAGCCCGCACAGGTATTGCCGTTCCAACCCGCTGTTGACGGACCTTCGTTTTTAGAAGCCCCTCAAAAGGAAGATTCCCTCACCTGTCGTCAGAAGGCATCGCTTCTAGCCATCTTTTTAGGCGCGTTGGGAGTCCATAAGTTCTATTTGGGGCACCTGGCAGAAGGCTGCGTGCACATTACGCTCACCCTCACTTCCCTGGCTGCGGCCTTTGTGATAGACAGCTGGCTGCCTCTGGTCGTGGCGGTGCTTTTCTCGGCAATTGAAGGGGTTATCTACGCGAGCCGCAGCGAAGAGCAGTTTGTCCGAGATTATCTCGAAGAGCGTCGCCGCTGGCTCTGAGGACCCGCCTCTACAGCCACGGGATAAACAGCAGGGGGGCGAAGGCTGCCGGCAGCATGTTGGCCACTTTGATGTGGGTGATGTCCAACATGTTGAGCCCCACTGCCAAGAGCAGCAGAGAGCCCGTAGTGGTCATGGCGCCAATGACAGGCTCGGTGAGCAGGGGAGAGAGCGCCGAGGCCGCCAAACTCAGTGCAGCCTCATAGAAAAAGACGCAAATGCCCGAGAAGGGCACCCCAATACCTAGGGTGGCGGCCATCACCGCAACTACCACCATGTCTATGACGGCTTTGGCAAAAAGGGTCGAGTGATCCAGCTGGAGACCGCTCTGAAGCGATCCCACCACTGCCATGGAGCCTACGCAAATGAAGAGCGTGGCGGCTACAAAGCCCTCGGAGAAGCGGCCAAGCTTGGCAGATCCAGAGAACTTCGAAGTAAGCTTGGACTGGATGGCTTGGCCTAGCCTGGTGATGAGGCCATCCAGATCGATGGCATAGCCTACAAGGCTGCCTATGACCATGGAGGCGATGACCACAAGAATGCTGGTGTCGCCCAGCATGCCGTCGATGCCCACCAAGATGACGCAGAGACCCAATCCGCTCATTAAAAAGTCTCCCAGTTCCTGAGAGACAAAGGAGCGTCCGCAAAGGCCAATGAGGCCGCCGGCCACGGTAGCCAGCCCATTCACCAATGCACCAAGAATCACCATGGGACCAATCCTGTTCTTCCTACGAGAGGCTGCATGCGTTTTCTAGGATAGCCACTTTAGAGAGCCTCTAAGAGGATGGGTCGCGCTCACGATTCCTAGATTCATGAAAGCCTGCTGACAAGGGCGGGGAGACGAAGCCCATAGAGTAGAATCAATACTCGACTCATATCTATCCCCGCGGGGATACCGCAAACCTCATTTCGCAAGGACGGGCAGCTCAATGGCACAGGACCCTAAGAACAAGAACCGCCCAGGGCGCGCAGAAGACCCTCTTGCGCAGGCCGCTGACGAGTTCTCTCAGGCAATCCAGCAGGCTGTGAGCAGCGAGGATTTCGCTCGGCTGCGCGACGCGGTGGGCGCTACGGTAGACGCGGCCAAACAGATGGCTCGCACCACAGGATCGCAGGTGGGAGAGGCGGTAGGCAAAGCCGCTCAGTCTATGGCCGCTTCAGCTCAAGCCAATTCGCAGGGGCCTGCAAGCCCCGCCGCCACAAGAAAGCCTGGCGCCCCCGCAAAGCCCGAGGCCACAATCAAGCCTGGCTCCCCTCAGCCTCCTAAGCGCAAAGCCTCGAGACCTGCTGCAGGCAGAGGCACCCTTACGGCTGCCCAGGAGCGAAAGCTGCTTTCCCGGCGCTACAAGAACGGGGTAGGCCTCTCTGCCTCTGGCTACACCATGGAGATCCTAGGCGGATTCTTCAGCTTTGGCATGCTCTTGTCTTGTATTACCGCCCTGGTCGAGGTGGAGTATCTAGGCGCCGCTGGCATTGCTTCGCTGGTGCTCTTTTTGGTGTTGTTCATCCTGTGCCTGAGGGTCACCGTGGCAGGCTACAGGCGCGTGCGGCTTTCCAAGCGCTATCAGGGGTACCGCTCTGTGGTAGGCATCTTCGACCGTTATCCGGTGGAAGAGCTGGCAGATCAGCTGGATCTGCCTGTGGCAGAGGTGCACGAAGACTTGACGATGCTTATTAGCCGCGGCCTTTTGTGTGACACCTACCTGGTGGACACAGATCGCGAATACATCCTCTCCCGCAGTGCTTACGAGGAGTTCTTGGAGCAAGACCAAAAGGCGCGTGAGGCCGGCATTCCAGTAGAGGCCAAGGTGGAGCGCGTGGAGAAAGCCAATACCCCTGTTGATCCACGAGCCGCTGCAACGGCTTCGTCGCAGCCTGCTTCGACAACGTCTCAAAAGCCGCCGCGCCAGGTGGCTCCTGAGGTGGCAAAGCTTGTGGCTGCTGGGGACGCCTATGCGGCGCAGATCTCTGCGGCAAAAGTCGACATCGACGATCCGGCTATCAGTTCTAAAGTAGATGCCATCATATCCATCGTGGAGCGCATCTATGACTATGTGGGCACCCATCCCGAGACTGCCGATGACATCTCTATGCTCAATACCTACTATCTGCCTACCACTGTCAAATTGCTGGATGCCTATGACAAACTAGAGGAGCAGCCCGTGCAGGGGGCCAACATCACCTCCTCTCGCCAAGAGATCTCTCGCACGCTCGATATGCTCACCGAGGCTTACGAGAACCTGTTAGACGGTCTCTTTCGCGACATGGCCTGGGATGTCTCCGCTGATGCTTCGGTGCTTCAAGATGTGCTCAAACAGCAGGGGCTCCTCCGCAAGCAGCATAGCTCTTCTGGCAATGGCTCTGAAGTCCCCCAGGAGTCTTAACCAGGCTGGGTGCTCGCCCAGGGCACTGCCTGTTTGAACGCACGTATCGCTATTGGGTCCACTGGATACTCTAGGAGCTCTTATGGATGATCTTAACTTTGACGACGTTCCCCAGCTCACCCTCACCCAGGTAGACGAGGTCGAGGTCAAGCCAACTCTGGTAGAAGAGAAGCCCGACGCGCTGGTTGCCACTGCAGAGGACCTGCTCTCCGATGCAGAGAAAGCCCAGGTAGACGAGTTCTCTCGCCAAATAGACGTCACCAACGCCTCCCAGGTGCTCACCTATGGCTCAGGCGCCCAGAAGAAGATGGCGGATTTCTCACAAACCGCTTTAGAGAAGGTGCGTACCAAAGACCTGGACGAGGTGGGCGACCTTATCACGGGCGTGGTAGGCGAGCTGCGCGGCTTTGAGGTAGAAGACGAGAAGGGCTTCTTGGGCTTCTTTCGCCGAGGCGCCAACAAGGTGGAGAACCTCAAGAACAAATACGACAAGGCCGAGAACAACGTCAACAAGATCGTGGCGAGCCTTCAGGAGCAGCAGATCTCTTTGATGAAGGACACCAAGATCTTGGACAAGCTCTACGACTTGAACCTCACCTATTACAAAGAGCTCACCATGTACATCCTGGCGGGCAAGAAGCGTCTTGCCCAGGTCAAGGAGAAGGATCTTGAGGAGCTCAAGGCCAAGGCGTTGGCCTCTGGCCGCACAGAGGATGCCGAGGCGGTGCAAAAGCTCACCTCGTCTATCGACCGATTTGAGAAGAAGCTCTCGGATCTGGAACTCACGCGCACCATCGCCATGCAGACGGCGCCTCAGATTCGCTTCGTGCAAAACAACGAGATGCTCATGGTGGAAAAGATCCAAACCACCATCGTGAACACCATCCCTCTCTGGAAGTCGCAGATGGTGCTGGCGCTGGGCATTGCCAATGCCGACGCTGCGGTGCGCGCCCAAACTGCCGTGACCGACATGACCAACGAGCTTTTGCGCAAGAATTCCGAGAAGCTCAAGACCACCACAGCTCAGATCGCACGCGAAAACGAGCGCGGCATCGTCGACATCGAGACCCTCAAGCACACCAACGAGAATCTCATCCAAACCTTCGACGAGGTCATGCAGATCCAGCAGGAGGGGCGCCAGAAGCGCGCCGAGGCCGAGCGCGAGTTGGCCGCCATGGAAGACGACCTGCGCAAGAAGCTGCTGGAGATCAAGCAGTAGGGCTGTTGTGCGAAAACCTGGTTCTTGCTATGGGTGCCGATCGAGTGATTGCAAATAATATGCCTCTTGGATGCCGTGTCTCTAATCGAGGTGCGGCATTTTATTTCCCTGCATGATGGCATCCAGCACCTGGGCCACCCCATCTTGGGTAACGGCAGGGGCAATAATGTCACCGTAGGCTTTTATAGCATCGGTGGCGTTGTCCATGACCACTGCTACCTCGGCGGCCTCCAACATGGAGATGTCGTTTTCTGAATCGCCAAAGCCGTAGACCGTCCCATGAGGACCTATGGCGTCCAGCACAACTTCCATGGCGGTGCCTTTGGAGAACTCTGGCAAGGTGAGCTCTGAGCCACCCACTCCTAAATCGCTGATCCTATAGAGGCGATTCAGCTCTTCGCGTACAGGATCCAGCCGCTCGTCTTCCTCGGCCGTCCAAAAGGCTTTCACCAGCGTGAGCTGGTCCCCGCACTCTTTTAGCTCTTGGGCATCTTCGATAACCTCGATATCCATGCCTAGGGGTGCATGGTTGGGGGTGCGCCTATACACCGCGGATCCTCGAGGCCCCTCGAAGAGCACCGCTACGTCGTAGGTTTCAAAGGCGTCTAGCGCTGGGATAAGCCTTTCAAAAAGGCCCTCAGATTCCAGCAAAGGGGTGTCTCCTAGTTGGGCATAGGCACCTGCCAGGGCAATATAACCAGAAAAAGGTATGGCCCCCAAAAGCATCTGGAGCCCCTCTGGCGGCCGCCCCGAGCACAAAAAGGCGAGGTTACCCGCAGCCAGGAAGCGCTCCAAGGCATCCCTCACACGGGGAGAGGGCAAGAAGACGCTCTCCACGAGCTCTTTTGGGGCTCCCGGCGTTTGAGCCTGCGCATAGATCTCCGGATTGCTGTCTATGAGCGTGCCGTCTATGTCGAAAAAGGCAACTTGGGGAAGGCTCATCAGAGGACTCCTTTGCCCGTAAGCTTTGCGTGGACCTCTCTAAAATACCCTTTCTAAAAAGTGGTGGCTATTTGTCTGCAGGTCTCTATAATAGGAACAAATGTTCGTGTAGAGGCGTAGGAGGATCTATGGGGGTGCAGCCACAACGTATTGCTGTAAAGCCTGTGCCCAGGGGCCTGAAGGGCGGTCATACAAGCCCCCGCACCTTTATTTGTATCGACCTCAAGAGCTTCTATGCCTCGGCTGAGTGTGCAGCTCGCGGCTACGACCCCTTTACCACCAACTTGGTGGTGGCAGATCCAGAACGTTCTCGCAATACCATTTGCCTGGCCATCACCCCTGCCATGAAGGCTGCCGGGGTCAAAAACCGTTGCCGGGTAGGGCAGATTCCCTCCGCCATGAACTACATCGTGGCCAAACCCCGCATGGCCTACTACATGGGGGTGTCGGCGCGCATCGTGGCCATCTACCGTCGCTACATAGATCCGGCAGATATCCACGTCTACTCCGTGGACGAGGTCTTTATAGACGCCACCGCTTATTTGGACTACTACGCAGAGGCGCCGCGCCAGCTTGCCCGCGATCTTATAGACGCCGTCTACCGCGAGACGGGCATTGCTGCCACTGCCGGTATAGGCCCCAACGCCTTTGTGGCCAAAGCAGCCCTAGACGTGTTGGCCAAGCATGAGCCGGACGGCATTGCGGAGCTCGATGAACACGGCTTTCGCCAGCGCCTTTGGTTCCATAGGCCTATCACAGACATCTGGATGATCTCTGGCGGCACTGCCCGGCGGCTTGCCAAGCGCGGGGTCTATGACTTGGCGGGCATTTGCGCCCTTGATCCTCAAGTAGTGCGCCGAGAGTTTGGCAAGGTGGGGGAGTACCTTATCGATCACGCCTGGGGCCTTGAGAATGCCACGCTTCAAGGCATGCGCTCCATCCGCCCCAAGAGCCGCTCGCTTTCCTGCGGACAGGTCCTTATGCGCGACTACAGCTTTAGCGAGGCAGCCACTGTGGTGTCAGAGATGGCCGATGAAGTCCTGCTCGACTTGGCGAGCCAAAACCTGGCCGCTCGGGAGATCTCGCTCTTCGTGGGCTATAGCGCCAACGTAGCCACTATGCCACCGCGCATCCGTGCGCTTGTTCCACCCGGGGTCACCCGCTACGACCTGGGCCATACCGGCTCCTCCAAGCGTCTGCCCACGCCGTGCGATCTGCCTGCCATCCTCAAGGCGCGCATCTTGGGTTGCTTCGAGAAGACCACCTTTCGCGATGTGCCCATACGCCGCATCATGATCTGCTTGGGGCGCCTTACTTCCACATCCAACCTGCAAGCCGCCCTTTTTGACGATGTAGCAGCTCAAGAGCGCCAGCGCAGCCTTGCAAAAACCTGGGCTTCTGTGCGCCAACGCTACGGCAAAGACGCGCTCCTTCATGCCTCGAGCCTCCTGCCCGAGGGCACCGCTCGCATGCGCGCCCATCAAGTAGGCGGTCATCATGAGTAGAGATGCGCCTTTCTCTACACCTGCCGAGAAGGCCTTCCATCACCAACAGGCATCCCTTTTGTCACCGGAAGAAATCCAGGCTCTTCTAGATGCGGCTCCCTCAGAGCAGGAACGCTGCCATCGCCGTCAAATCCTGGAAGACATTCTGGCTCGTCAATCGCGCGACGGGCCGCGAAGCTGTGCCCCTCTGCCAGACCGCGCAAAGCAGTTTGCCCCGTTTGACGCGCTCACCGGCTATGAGGAGCTCGTCCAGTCGGTGTGCGAAGAAGATGCCCGTTTTGGCTTTTGGACTCCGGATACAATGGGCTAAGTTGGCCAATCCACTTGCTTAGGGAGCTGCCCATGAAACCTCCTGTGCCTGCCAAAGATATGACGCAAGCCCAGCTGGCCCGTTATATCGACTCCGCCATCTTGAAACCCGAGTTCACAGAGGAAGACGTCAAAAAGTACGCCCAACAGGGCATTGATTTGGGGGTGAACACCATTTGTGTGAACCCCTGCTATCTCGAGCTGCTGGCTTCCATGGTGGAGGGCACTCAAACGGGCATCGATGCCACCTGCGACTTCCCCTTTGGCCAGAGCTCCACTGCGTCCAAAGTGGCCCAAGCAGTGGAGGTCTTCGAGAGCGTCAAGCCCTCTGACATGGACATGGTGGCAAACTACGGCATGCTCCGCGCGGGCGACAAAGCTTATGTGATAGACGACATTCAGGCGGTATGTGCGGTAGCCCATGATAACGGAGCCATCCTCAAGGTCATCCTTGAGACAGACGCCCTTGCCCCCGAGCAGATCGCCTTAGGCGTTGAGTGTGCTATCGAGGCCGGCGCAGACTATGTGAAGTCATCCACGGGCTTCTACACCGGAGGCCCCCAAAAGGGTGCCACACCTGAGGTGGTCTCCCTCATGCTCAAGGCCGCCGATGGCAAGATCAAAGTCAAGGGATCTGGCTGCATTCGCAGTCGAGAGCGCTTCTTCGAGCTCATTGATTTGGGCATGGATCGCGCCGGCGTGGGCTTTGGCTCAGTGCCCAAGGTCTTGGGGGCAGAATAGCGCGCATAGGCTTTCTTTTCCTTGCCGAGAAAGGCTGCCTCCGTGTTTGGTTCAATTCCATTCATGTGGAGATGGCTTCACAGCGGGAGGTTCTCTTTGACAAAAGGGCGCTGGCAGCGTAATCTCTTTACTTGCGCAGAAGCGCACCCAAATAGTGCGGGGTGGAGCAGTCTGGTAGCTCGTCGGGCTCATAACCCGAAGGTCGTAGGTTCGAATCCTGCCCCCGCGACCAAAAGTTCAGCTCGGAGCCACAGGTGGCTCCGAGCTTTTTCTTTCCTCGAGCAAGCTGGCTTCACATTGGACGCCCGTGACCGATCGCATGCGTTATGTGAAATGTCCGACAAGGTGAGGCATTGGCTGATGATAAGTAATTACAGTGCCTTGCTACGCAGGTCTACCATGACAGTTTTGGGCGCGATCTTTGGGGGCAGCCTTTCTCGGTAGGGGCCCTTCAAGATGGGTCTTCTCTCGCACTGACCGGTTGAGCTGCTTGGTGATCCATGGCATATTGGGGGATCTGAGCGAGAGGGAGGGCCATGTTTAGACAGCGACTCGCGCAAGAGGCGTTTGAGAAGGGCAAAGCGAAGCGCGATCCCATGGCGCCGCGAGTGAGGGCTGCAGTGCCCTGTCGCCCCTACGATCTTTTTGGGGCTCGTGAAGAGCCGTTGGTAGGAGCGGCTTTAGAAGGAGCGACATTCGAAGAGGAGGATTTCTCTGGGATTGAAGTCGCGAATTCGGCGGTTTCCTGCTGCAGCTTCAGGAAGTGCGACTTTACCGGAGCCTACTTCAAGGACGTGCGGTTCAAAAACTGCGACTTTTCCAACGGGTCGTTTGAGAGGGCTGTGTTCGAGCGATGTGTCATTGAGGCCTCGAAGTGCCTGGGTGCATCGTTTGTCCGTGGCTTGCTGAGAGAAGTGACCATACAGAGGACGGATTGCAGTCTCGCATCTTTTTACCAGGCGCGTTGGCGCAATGTGCTCCTGCGAGAAACCAATCTCTCAGAGGCTACTCTGAGTGAGGGTGATTTCAAGTTAGTATCCATTAATGAATGCAAGCTTATCGCAGCAGAGTGCGTGCACGTTAAATTTACTGGCATCGATTTTACAACGTCGCAAATCGAGGGTCTTGTCGTCTCTCCTGGGCTTGATGAACTGTTTGGCTCAAAGATGGATGTCTATCAGGCGGCATTGTTTGCTCGTCAGCTTGGCCTCATCGTGGAATGAAGGAGGCGGCGGCGAGCAAGGATGTCGCGTTTCATGGGGACGATACGGCGCTGCCAGGCAGTCTCAGGTTGGTTGTCATGTATCACGGTTCGTGACGTGATCGGCGGCTGATGGGAGAATCATGAACTTGAAGCTCATTGCTTTGGAGGAAGCCCACAAAGACGCACTCCAAGACATGCTTGATGAGTGGGGGGCCGAGATTTCGCAGGCGCATGGCGATCCATCACCGCGTGTGCTGTGGAAATGCTCTCTGGAGGATTTCGACCAATATAAAAAGAATTTAGATGAGGAAGCCGATCCGGTTCGAGGCCGTGCGGAAGCCATACAAGGTTCTGTATGGATATGGATAGAAACCGCTTGGTAGGAGCTGTCCAGCTGCGGTTCCCCTTGCCGAGCATATCTCTCGAAGGATGCGGCCACATTGGCAACGGCGTGCGCCCGGCTGATCGCGAAAAAGGTTATGGAACGGCCATGATAGGGCTTGCTCTTGAGGAATACCGGAAGCGCGGCTTTTCTGAAGTCATGATGGTTTGCCGGGCGAACAATGCCGCTTCGGTCAAAACCATCGTACGTAATGGGGGAGTCCTTATGGGGGCGTTTGAGGAGGACGGCAAATTGATGAGGCGTTATAGGATCAAGCTGTAAGGACTGGATTGCAGACGCTGCTCAAGAGCAGTTTGCTTATGCGCTGTAGCGAACTTGAATGTGTTCATTGCGAATAACACGCAATGATCCAAGCCATTGCCAGCACCACGGCTGTGTGCAGTGCAATGCCTCAATAATTTGGGGACCAGCGAGTCGTGACCCTAAATATCCCTTATTATTTATTTCAGTAGATATTCAGTTAGTGCGCAATGCAATCTAAGGAGCGTGGCTCATGGACAAACCGGTGGTGTACTTCACAAAAACTATCACACCAGAAACTATCTTGGCGCTTTACAAAAAGCTGGAGGCAGATCTGCCTGGCAAGGTGGCAGTAAAGATTCACTCCGGCGAGGAGGGCAACCAAAACTATCTGCGTCCTGAGTATGTGGCCCCTCTGGTACATGAGGTGGACGGCACTATCGTCGAATGCAATACCGCCTATAACGGTGCCCGCAACACTACAGCCAAGCACGAGAGGCTCATGGCAGAGCACGGCTGGTCCGAGCACTTTGCCGTGGACATCATGGATGCTGACGGCAACGACCTGGTGCTGCCCATCGAGAACGGCCGCATCCTCAAGAAGAACTACATGGGCGAGCATATGGCCAACTATGCGTCCATGCTGGTGTTCTCTCACTTCAAGGGCCATCCCATGGGCGGCTATGGCGGAGCACTCAAGCAGCTTTCCATTGGCTGCGCCTCCACCGCCGGCAAAGTGAACATTCACTCGGCAGGGGAGAGCCTCGATCAATACACGTTCTGGGACCACGTGGCAGACCAAGACGATTTTCTTGAGGGCATGGCAGAAGCCGCCGAGACCGTGGTGAATCACTTTGGAAACCACTTGGCCTATGTCAATGTTGCCTGCAACCTCTCGGTAGACTGCGACTGCTGCGCCAAGGCCGAGGACCCCTGCATGGGCGACATCGGCGTCTTTGCCTCGCTGGATCCCGTAGCCATCGACCAGGCGTGCATCGATGCGGTGAAGAACTCCGCCGATCCTGGCCGCGACCATCTTTTGGAGCGCATCGACTCCCGCCATGGCACCAAGACCATCGACGACGCGGCGCGCCTTGGCTACGGCTCCAAAGACTATGAGCTGGTCGAGGTGGAGTTTTAAAGTTTTAACGGTTTCAAAAGACCCATTCCTGCCGAGAAGCCCCAACCCCCCATGCCCCGGGCTTCTTGGACTGTCGAAAGGTAAATCTATGAACGCAGCGATTTCTGTACTAGAACGTCCACTGCCAAAGATCCGTGTACAGGCAGCAGCTGGAGCATTGGCGGTAGCCAGTGCCGTGGTGCTTCCTCAGATCGTTCACTGGGCCGGGGCGATGATGGGCGTAGGTACTGGTTTGGGCGAGATGCTTCTGCCCATGCATCTGCCTATTTTGGTGGTGGGACTATTGGCGGGTCCCTGGGCAGGTTGCGCAGCCGGCCTATTGAGCCCTCTGGTTTCCTTTGCGCTCTCGGGCATGCCTGGAATCCCCATGCTTCCCTTTATGGTGCTTGAGCTGGGCGCCTATGGCCTCGTAGCCGGTCTGGTGCGCAGCGCTAAGTGTCCCGTGCTCCTCAAGGTGATTGCTGCTCAGATCGTTGGCCGTCTAGTTCGAACTTTTGCTCTTTGTGCCTTGAGTGCCATGCTCCCGGGTGCAGCACTGGCTATCCTCTGGAGCACTACATTGGCAGGACTTCCTGGCCTGGTGTGCCAATGGGCACTCACTCCTCTAATCATTATGATGCTTGACCGCAAGGCGGCCCAGCAAGGTGAAGAGGGCCTATTGGACGCCTAGCCATTGAATGTAGAGCACTTTCTGGGATAAAGAAGGGGCGGTTGGAGATTATCTCTAACCGCCTTTCCCAATGTCGTTCTCAAAAACTATTAGTACAGAAGATAATATATATCCTTGTGAATCTTGTGCCTCTAGATCCTTATTGAGATTTAGCTGACACCGTCATATAATCGCAATACATTGCATTGCGTTCAAGGAGCACTTATGGCTATGACCTCTTCAACCATCCGCTTTAGCGATGATGAGCGATCGGTTATCCAGTCCTATGCGACGTTTTTAGGAAAGACTTTTTCAGAGACGGTTCGCGAGGCTGCTCTTGAGGCTGCTGAAGATTATGAAGACCAGTTAGCGTTTGACGAGTTTTGCGCTCACGATACCGGTGAGTATGTTTCTTGGGATGAGGCTCGTAAGACATTATTGGCGACAGAATGAGCTGGCAGGTTGAGATTTCAAAAGGTGCCCTCAAAGAGCTCCAGGGATTGCCCATAGACCAGCGAAAGCGAATTAGCGCTTGGATAGATCGAAATTTGAATAACTGTGAGAACCCTTGTGCTTTAGAAAACGCAAAGAAGATCAAAGGGCGTAAGGGCGCGTGGCGATGGCGTGTGGGGCGTTATCGAATCCTAGGGCAGCTTCAGGATGAGATCCTGATTATCGAGGTTATTCGAATCGCCCATAGGCGCGATGTATATAAAAACCTGCCGTAGTTAGTACGTTTATGGGGAAGGGCCCGGCTGTTGTGCAATCGGGCCCTTCTTTATCATTCGCCAACGTTGAGTTGTTTGAAGAGAGTGTCTTCCTATCAGCACCTTCCCTCAGATCCTGCAAAAGTCCCAATCCCTGGTGGCAGGAGTTTCTCGGCAATCCCTAGGACAGCTCTGTCAAAAGATCCTGCAGGCAATAGGACTCGAAAGTGTGGTTGCGGGTCAACATGAGGGATTGGACGAGGGCGCTGGCTCCGCTCATGGTGCTTACCAGGTCGATGCCGCGCATGACGGCCTCGGAGCGCAGGAGGACGCCATCGCCTCGGGATTCGTTGCCCTTGGGGGTGTTGATGAGGAATGCCACCTCTTCCTGGGAGATGAGGTCCAAAATGTTGGGGTGGCCCTGGGCGACGCGCTTGACGGTGTCGCAGGCGACGCCTGCGGCCCGCAGGGTCTTGGCGGTGCCGGCGGTGGCCACCAGGTGGTAACCCATTTGCTGCAAGATGAGGGCCACGGGGGCGATGGAGCGCTTATCCTGGTCGCGCACAGACACCATGACGGTGCCGGAGCCGGGCAGCTGGTAGTCGATGGCCTGACGGGTTTTGGCGTAGGCCTCTGGGAAGGTGGCGCCCACGCCCATGACCTCGCCGGTGGAGCGCATCTCGGGGCCTAAGACCACGTTGGTGCCGGGAAAGCGGCTCCAGGGCATGACGGATTCCTTCACGGCAAAGTGGCTATGAGGCCTGTCCTCGGGCGGCAGATGGAGCGAAGAGAGCTTCTCGCCGGCCATAAGCCGGGTGGCCATGGCTGCCAGCGGCACGCCGGTGGCTTTTGAGGAGAAGGGCACGGTGCGGCTGGCGCGGGGATTGAGCTCGATGACAAATACCTGCTCGTCCTTGACGGCGAACTGCACGTTCAAAAGGCCGCAGATGCCCACTGCGCGCGCCAGGCGGCGGGTGATGTCGCGGATCGTGGCCACGATGGAGGCCGAGAGCGAGAAGGGCGGGAAACAGCAGGTAGAATCACCGGAATGGATGCCGCATTCTTCCAGATGCTCCAACACCGAGCCCACGTAGACGTCCTGGCCGTCGCAGAGGGCGTCCACATCCAGCTCGATGGCGTCTTCCAAAAAGGCGTCCAGGTAGAGGGGCTTGTCGGGCGACACCTTGGCGGCTTGACGCAGGTAGCCCTCAAGCTCTGAGGCGTTGTAGACGATGGCCATGCCTCGGCCGCCCAGCACATAGCTGGGGCGCACCAGCAGCGGGTAGCCGATGGTGCGGGCCACGGCGGTGGCCTCTTCGAGAGTCGATGCCACCGCCGAAGGGGGGTAGGCAATATCCAGCCTGTCCAACAGGGCGGCAAAGCGATCGCGATCCTCTGCCAGGTCGATGGCCTCGGGCTGCGTGCCCCAAATGGGGACCCCTGCGGCTTTGAGCCTCCCGGCCAAGTTGATGGGCGTTTGTCCCCCAAGCGTCACGATAACCCCGGCGGGTTTCTCGGCGTCCACGATATTCATGACGTCTTCGAAGGTGAGGGGCTCGAAGTAGAGCCTGTCAGAAGTGGAATAGTCGGTGGAGACGGTCTCTGGGTTGCAGTTGACCATGACGGTCTCATAGCCCAGTTCGCGCAAGGCATAAGCGGCGTGGACGCAGCAGTAGTCAAACTCGATGCCCTGGCCGATGCGGTTGGGCCCTGCCGATAAGATCATCACCTTGGGCTTGGCGCAGGCGCCGGTCTCGGAGGGGGTGGGGTTGCCGCGATAGGTAAGATAGTGATACTGCGTGGTGGCGCCAAACTCGCCGGCGCAGGTATCCACCGTCTGGATCTTTGGGGCGACGCCCATGATGAGGCGCAGGGCACGGACCACCTCTTCGCTTTGGCCGCAGAGCCTGCCGATGGCGGCGTCGGAAAAGCCCAGCTGTTTTGCAGCCCGCATGAGCTGGGGGGACAAGCCAGAAAGGCCCAGTGAGGCGATGGTTTTCTCGGCAGAGACGATGTCGGCGATGCGGCCAATGAACCAGGGATCGATGCCGGTGAGCTGGGCGACCTCAGGGATAGTCATTCCCTGGCGCAGCGCCTGGGCCAGATAGAAAATGCGTTCTGGAGTGGGGATGGCTACGTGGGAGAGGAGCTCCTCAGGCGTGAGCTCTTCGATATCGCTCGGCGCATCCAGCCCAAGATATCCCTGCTCCAGCGAGCGCACGGCCTTTTGAAGCGCTTCTTCGAAGGTGGAGCCTATGGCCATGACCTCGCCCACGGCCTTCATGCGAGTGGTGAGGACATCTGAGGCGCCCTGGAACTTCTCAAAGGCGAAGCGGGGGATCTTGACCACGCAGTAGTCCAGCGCGGGCTCGAAGCAGGCGGGGGTGGCGCCGGTGATGTCGTTGGTGATCTCATCCAAGGTATAGCCCACAGCCAAAAGCGCGGCGCATTTGGCGATGGGGAACCCGGTGGCTTTGGAAGCCAGGGCAGAGGAGCGGCTTACGCGAGGGTTCATCTCGATGACTAGGATGCGGCCGTCGGCGGGGTTTAAGGCAAACTGCACGTTGGAGCCGCCGCAGGCCACGCCGATGCGCTCGAGGACGGCCAGCGAGTAGTTGCGAAGCTTTTGGATCTCCGCGTCGGTGAGGGTCTGGCAGGGAGCTACCGTGATGGAGTCTCCGGTGTGCACGCCCATGGGGTCCAGATTCTCGATGGAGCACACCACGATGCCGTTGCCTGCGCTGTCGCGCACCACCTCCATCTCGATCTCTTTCCAGCCTATGACCGACTGCTCTACCAGCACCTCGGTCTCGGGACTGAGCGACAGGCCCTCGGCCGCGATGGCCAGCAGCTCCTCGTGGGTGTAGGCGATGCCGCCGCCGGCGCCGCCCAGTGTGAAGGCCGGGCGGATGACCACGGGATAGCCCAGCTCGCCTGCGATGGCCTCACATTCTTCCAGCGAGTGGGCGACTCCTGAAGCCGCAACCTCCAACCCGATGTCTGCCATGGCGCTCGCAAAGAGCTCGCGGTCTTCTCCGAGCTCGATGGAGTCGATAGAGCAGCCGATCACCTCCACTCCATAACGTTCGAGGACGCCGGATTTCGCCAACTCCATAGCGCAGTTGAGCGCGGTTTGGCCGCCCATGTTGGCCAAAAGGGCGTCGGGGCGCTCCTTTTTGATGATGGAAGCCACGCTGTCGCAGGTGATGGGCTCGATGTAGGTGCGGGTGGCACAAGTGGGATCTGTCATGATGGTGGCGGGATTGGAGTTCACCAATACCACCTCGTAGCCCTCGTTGACCAGGGCTTTTACCGCTTGGGTACCCGAGTAGTCGAACTCGCATGCCTGGCCGATGACGATGGGGCCGGAGCCAATGACCAAAATCTTATGAATATCGGTGCGCTTAGGCATAGAGCATCCCTGCCTTCTCTTGATGGGCATTCAGGTAGTGAGGATCGTTGTCCATCAAGGCTCTAAAGGCTTTGAAGGCATAGGCGGCGTCATGAGGGCCCGGGGCGGCCTCGGGGTGATACTGCATGGAAAACGCCGGTATGTCCAAGAACTGAATGCCCTCGCAGGTGCCGTCGTTAAGATTCACATGGGTGAGCCGCACGCGGCCGAATCGCGGGTTGAGCGCCACTGGCGCCACGTGGCATCGCGCCCAGAAGCGCAAATCGTCCTGATGCTCTTGGATGCCCCCAGAAAGCTCCGGGATAAGGGGCCCAAAGCTGGAAAACACCGGGCCGTAGTTGTGGTTTTGAGAGGTGACCTCGCACCGGCCCGTAAGCAGGTTCATCACCGGCTCGTTGCCGCCATGATGGCCGTAGAGCAGCTTCTCTATGGAGGCGCCGGCAGCCAGCGACATCACCTGATTGCCCAGGCAGATGCCAAAGACAGGAACGCGCCCCATAAGCTTTGCGGCTGCCTCTACCACTTGAGGCACGCTTTGGGGGTCTCCCGGGCCGTTCGAGAAGAATACCCCGTCAGGCTCTAAGGCGAGCACCTGAGATGCGGGGGTATCCCAGGGCACTACAGTGAGCTCGCAGCCAGCACTTATGAGCCTGGTCAAGATGGTGCGTTTTTCTCCGCAATCGTAGGCCACCACACGCTTGAGGTCGTGGGGCGCGGTCTTGGGCCATGGGAGCGGGGAGGCCTCGACTTCATAAGGCGCCGAGCAGGACACCTCGCCTACCAGGTTCTTCTCGCCAATAGGGGCGCTTTGGCGCACCAGCTCCAAGAGCTCGGCAGCATCAAGTATTTGGGTGGAAATGGCGCCTCGCTGAGCGCCGGTTTCGCGAAGGGTGAGCGTAAGCGCGCGGGTGTCGATGCCTTCGATGGCCACGATGCCCTCTTGCATAAGGTAGTCAGGTAGTGCCATGGCCGAAAGCCAGTGGCTAGGCTGGCGCACCAGATCGTTCACGATAATGCCTGCAAGAGCGGGATGCGCCGCCTGCCCGTCCAGTGCGTTGACGCCGTAGTTGCCAATCTGCGGGTAGGTGAAGCACACCAGCTGGCCTGCATAGGAAGGATCGGTGATGATCTCCTGATAGCCGATCATCGAAGTGTTGAAGACCACTTCGCCAAAGCCGGTGCCTGGCGCTCCTGCGCTGAAACCCTCAAATACCTGCCCGTTTTCCAGCGCCAACAACGCTGGTTCCATGGGCTCTGAGCATGCCAAAGGATTCACAAGAATCATCTCCTTATCTTTGGAGCTGTCCCGCAGCCCTTTAAAAGACGGTTGTGTGGAGAGATTCTAAGACCCTTAATTGATGGCACTTTAGCCAGATGGGATATTGATACGTAGCCGTAAAAATATGCATGTATATAGATATAACTACCGATGATAACGTCCATTGCTCGCAGTAAGTCCAATGGAATATACACAGGTAGATGAGGAAGGATTGAGTGGTATATCTAAGATGAGATCGTTGCTGCGGGTGGCACCGGAGATTCCTATCACAGTGGACGTGAGCTGCTCGATGCAGCAAGGTCATAGACAATGGCACGACTGAATGGGCAGTTCTCCCCAACAGTTGGCGGAATTACGCCGTAGGCACAGAATTCATTCGCTGACAGGGGGCAATCTTGAGACCCCTTCTGTGGCGAGGCCTCCTGAGCTGCCAATCTCGATGTTCTAGATGGGCACCTAAGAGAACAACTTGCAAAGTGGTGATGGCTATTAGATTCCAAATAGAACGCTTTTCAAGCGGCAATGACTCCTAGGCAGCTAAAAAGAACAGAATAGGTTCTATTTAGCTGCCTAGAAGAACGGAGGGATCACATAACTGTTCTTTTAGAGTGCCTAGGAGAACGGAGGGATCACATAACTGTTCTTTTAGAGTGCCTAGGAGAACAGCTGCTCTCTCTGGTTGTTCTTTTAGAGTGTCTAGAAGAACGGGGGTGTACTTATAGTTTAGTCAAGTGATTTGAACTGTTTTCCTTCTCAAAAGTGGCAAAGCAAATGGCATCTAGCATAAGCTGGGCGGCATAGAGCGAGGTCTGGTTCGCCCAGTCGTAAGGCGGTGCTACTTCGCACACATCGAAGCCTGCCAGAGGCCCTTTTTCGCACACAGCCCTGATGATCTCCCGTACTTCCTCATAGAGCAGGCCGCCTGGCTGCGGCGATCCCGTCCCCGGGCAAAGGGAGGGGTCCAACCCGTCGATATCCACCGTGACATAGTAGCGGGGAGCATCGGGAATCTTTGCGCATACGGCTTCGACGCCCTGAGACCTTACCTCTGGAGCTGGCACAAGGATGCTTCCCCAATCCCTGGCGTCTTTGAATGCCTGAGGCCCTGAGCTCCCTAAACCTCTCAGTCCAATCTGGATCATCGAGGCAACCCAGGGCAGCTCTGAGGCACGCCGCATAGGCGAGCTATGGCTTTCTTTAAGCCCGCCATAGCTATCCGTCCAGTCCAGGTGGGCATCGATCTGCACTACACAAAGATCCTCGCCAGGCCCTAGGGCTCGCAGAATGGGAATGGGTGTGGCATGATCGCCGCCTATCACCATGGGTATGGCGCCAACATCCACAATGCGGCCCACTGCTTCCTGCAGATTTGCAAAGCTCTGCTCGCTTTCGCTGGGGCTCACGTCCACATCGCCGCAGTCCACGATCACTTGTCCCTTGTCCAGGAAAGTGGCGTCAAGCACCGGATCGTAAAGCCCGCATAATCCGTCTGCATAGACCGTCGAGGCCTCGCGCACCGCCCGAGGCCCCATGCGCGCCCCGCTGCGTGCGCTGGTTCCCAGATCGTAGGGGAATCCCAAAATGGCTACATCGGGCTTCAGATTTGATAACTCATCCAGCGCGGGACAAATGCGCGCTTTCATAAACGATGCGATGCCTGTGAATGGAAGGTCAAATCGTTTTTCTGGATTTGCCGAGAAACTCTCCCCACAATAGCGCTCGTCCATAGCTTCTAGGACCTGCCTTTCCACCCGTTGGGAAGGGGAGTGAGGCCTGCGACGGGTGGCGCGGCGTCACTCGCCCATCGTTGGCCTGACGGAGCGAAGGCTGCGCTCAGTTGCACGTTCATCATTTTAAGCCAGAGGGCCGTCTTTTTAAAGGACATCCTCGTCGCGGTGGCGCTCTTTACCCCTCACCTCATCGAGCTCAATGGCCCACACGGCAGTGACGTCCAGCTGATTGTTGATAATAGATCCCACTTCTTTCCTCAACTTGGGCCAGTACTTTCGAGCCAATCTTGCCAGGGCTTGCTTGAAGAGAACGGGGTCGTCCACGTTATAGATGCGACCAGCAGCCACTACAGAGGCAAAGCGGGTGGCGCCGTAGCCAGGCCTCTGAATGGGCGCATCTTCGCCAACCACCGTCAAGCACACCCGATTGTCGCGGATCACATTCTCATAAAAGTGGCCATGGGCGGTACCGGTGTGCACATAGAGTTTTCCGTCCATCATCACATAGGAGAGGGGAATCACGTAGGGAGCGCCATCTGCATCGACTGTGGCAAGGGAGGCGAATCCCCCGGCCTCCAGAATCTCAATAGTGTCTTCGCGGGAAAGCTCACGGTCTCTGCGCTGCATGGGACGCGGCCGGTTCATAGAGTGCCTCCTTCTATAGCCGATTGTCAATGTGAATGATAGCAAGAGACAAACAGCATCTCGCCAATTGGAACTCATGGTACTTGCTGAGAGCAAGTACCAAATGCGAATTAGCAGTATTCAATTCATTAACTTTACAATATGACGCATCACCTAGTACAAATGGCTATGCAAAAACGAAATCTGTAAGCCATTGACAATGCGGGGGGGGGGGTAACTTTCAGGGTGTTTTTATTTAGGGGATTTTCTTTCGATTCACTAAACATCGATATGAAACGAGGGCGTCATGAGCATGCGGCGAATGGTCCAAAACGGAAACTCAAAAAGATTCTTTGCTTTTCTACTGGTTGCCGTCTTATTTATTCCAACACCGCTGCTCGCGCGCGAGACCACTGCTGCGGATCAAGAAGTGTCATCTGGCGCCTCCTTTCAAACTGTTGATGCGGAACACAAGGAGGGCTCACAAGAAAACGCGGATGATCTTGGGGCTTTAGGAAAAAATCCTGAAGAGTCAGATGACCCTTCGGTAACCATACCTGAAGAGGTAGATCCTACTCCTCAAGACCCCAAACCTCAGCAGCCTACTGAGACAGAACTTATGACTCAGTACACTCAAAAGGCTACGGAGCTGCTTGCTGCAAGGCCCTATTCAAAATCGGGGCTCATTGCCGCATTGAAGCCGCAGGATACTGAAGTGGCTTTGGCCACAGCTGCAGTGGATTCCTTGAAGATTGATTGGAACAGCCAGGCCACTGCTATGGCGGCTGCGCTTCACAAAGGGGAGTATGTGGGGCACAAGGGTGATACTCATGCGGCAATTGAGGTCTATTTGATATCACAAGGGTTCGATCGGGCAGAGGCCGAGCGGGCCTCGGTGGGAGTGTTGGGGCAGAAAGGCGCCTGGATGAAGTCCGGGAATCGTTGGTGGTATCGCCATGACAACGGCACCTATACTTCAGGTGGCTGGGAGAAGATACAAGGAACTTGGTATCTTTTCGACGGTGCGGGCTGGATGCGTACCGGATGGGCGAGACTGGGGGACATTTGGTATTACCTGTATCCCAGTGGCGCCATGGCCACCGGTTGGGTATGGGATGGCAGTCATTGGTACTACCTGACGGAAAGTGGTGCCATGGCCACCGGTTGGCTCAAGCTGGGTGATACCTGGTATTACCTGACAGGCAGCGGCGCCATGGCCACCGGTTGGGTATGGGTCGGTAGTCACTGGTATTACCTGTATCCCAGTGGCGCCATGGCCACCGGTTGGGTATGGGATGGCAGTCATTGGTACTACCTGACGGAAAGTGGTGCCATGGCCACCGGTTGGCTCAAGCTGGGTGATACCTGGTATTACCTGACAGGCAGCGGCGCCATGGCCACCGGTTGGGTATGGGTCGGTAGTCACTGGTATTACCTGTATCCCAGTGGCGCCATGGCCACCGGTTGGCAGCGTGTGGGCGGCGTTTGGTACCTTCTGGAAGACTCCGGCGCAATGCGTGCCGGCCAATGGGTCCACGAGGAAGGGCGTTGGTATTATCTCAAGCCTAGCGGCGCCATGGACAATTATGCAAACAGCGAGCTTCACGACACAATGGAGTCCATCATCGTCACAAAGCTCGGAGGACATACTGACGGGGCTCTTAAGCGTGCTTATGACTACGTTGCCAGCTTTCCTTATCAAAAAGGCTCAACGAACCCCACAGGAGATTGGTCGGGCCCCTTCGCATTGGAGATGTACCGCAATGGTAGGGGCAACTGCTACCGCTATGCGTCTCTCTTCTGTTGGCTCGCTAGAGGCCTGGGCTACAGTATCGATGTCCATGCTGGCTCGGTGATGCTTAGTCGAGGCCCTGCGGTCCATGGGTGGACGGAACTCTACCTCAATGGACAGACCTATGTGGTTGACCCTGACATGCAGCATGCATATCCAAATCGCAACTTCTACATGACAACCTATGCCACAGCACCGATTTACTACCTTCGCTGAAGCCTGTTCTCTATAGGCCAAACGCACCAATGACAGCGTTTCACGACAACCAATGCAAAGGAATAATACTCAGCCATGGTCTTCAGCTCCCTGGTATTTCTAAGTGTCTTCCTCCCAATGGTGTTCCTGCTTCATCAGGCTTTCCCGAGAATGGCTGCTAAAAATGCGCTGCTATTAGTAGCCAGCCTGCTGTTCTACAGTTATGGAGAGCCGGTCTACGTGCTGCTCATGATTGCCTCCACGCTTTGCAACTGGCTTGCGGGTTTGGCTATCAGCCGCAGATCGCATCGCAGGTTATTCTTGGCGATGGCGGTTGTGGGAAACCTCGGCATCCTTGGCATCTTTAAATACGCCGATATGTTCATTGATGGTGCCAATATGTTTTTGGGTATGTCTATACCTCCCTTGGGACTAGCATTGCCTATTGGCATTTCGTTCTTTACCTTCCAGGCGCTCTCCTACGTTATCGATGTTTATCGAGGCGAAGTGGCTGCCGAAAAGAACTTTGCTGTCGTGCTTCTGTACGTTTCGTTCTTTCCCCAGCTCATCGCAGGTCCTATCGTGAAATACCACGACATCACCCAAGAGCTTCGGAATCGTAGTACTACCCCAGAGGGGGTTGCGCTGGGACTCAGGCGCTTCTGTGTTGGATTGGCAAAGAAGGTCCTCATAGCCAACGCTATGGCAGTGGCAGTCGACTATTACTTTTCAGATCCCACACGTCTCAACGCTCTGGCGGCTTGGATGGCAGCCATTGCCTACATGCTGCAAATCTATTTCGACTTCTCGGGTTACAGTGACATGGCCATCGGACTGGGGCACATGTTCGGCTTTCATTTTAAAGAGAACTTTAATTACCCCTATGTAGCTACTTCTATCCAAGAGTTCTGGCACAGATGGCACATCTCGCTTTCCACGTGGTTCAAAGAGTATTTATACATTCCCTTGGGTGGGAACCGTCGCGGCCATGCTCGCACAATGCTTAACAAGCTCACGGTGTTTGTTCTCTGCGGCCTTTGGCATGGAGCCAGTTGGACTTTCGTGTTGTGGGGCCTTATCCATGGCGGCTTTCTCATGCTTGAGCAGGCCGTTCCCGTGAAGAAGCTGCCCAGATGGCTCAGCCACCTTTACTGCTTGCTGGTGGTCTGTCTGGCGTTCGTGCTTTTCAGGGCTGACACCCTGGCTCAGGCAGGCGAGGTAATCTCCCATATGCTATGGACCTGGGACTTCTCTCCGTCTGTCATGCTGGTGTTCATGACACCGCTTACCCCCATGTTTTTGGGTTCGCTGGTATTGGGCTTGGCTTTCAGTGCTCCGGTTACCCAGTGGATGTCCCATCTGATTGAAGCTAAGACATCAAAAGTACAATCGGCTTGGCAGATAGCCTCCTATGGAGGAGCTTTAGTGTTGATGGTTTTCTCCATCACCGTGCTTTCCAGCGGTGCCTACAACCCATTCATTTATTTCAGGTTCTGATGGATAGGAGGTTGATGTGAGCTGTCCGAAACACTTCAAAGCAATCCAAGACAGTCATGACGATCTGTCTGGAACGGCTCTGCCCTCCAAACTGGCACAGGCAGCGTCGGTGCTTTTTGTCGCCTGCGTGCTCCTGCTGTGCGCGTCTCTTTTTTTGTGTATGCCCCTGGCGCCACAAGATGAGTCGTTGGAGCTGCAGGAGCTACATGAATACCCTCAGCCGGTGCTGGACGGCCATGCCAATGTGGGTTTTCTAGCCCAGTGGGGTGACTGGTTCAACGACCATTTTGCCTTTCGGCAGCAGCTTATCACGGTGAACTCCTACCTGCAGTCGAGTCTTCTGGTTACCTCTCCAACCACCCAGGTGATCGTTGGGAGGGAAGGCTATCTCTTTTATGGGGGGACCTTGGCAGACTATCAGCACTCAAATCCGCTCTCAGACCGAGCTTTGGATAACGCCGCCTTCAATCTCGCATTGATGCAGGAGTATGTGGAGTCTCAGGGTGCCCGGTTCGTGCTCGCGGTGGCACCCAATAAGAACTCGCTCTACGGCAGGTACATGCCTTACTATTATTTGCCCGGTGAGGGTGCTGGCAACTGGGACCGCCTCAAGGAGCGCTTGGATGATCGCGGTGTCCAGTATGTGGACCTCTTCCAAGTGCTTGGTGATTCCAAGAGCGAACTCTACCTCAAAACTGACAGCCATTGGAACACCCAAGGTGCTTATCTGGGTTTTTGTGCTATTGCTGAGAAACTCGCACAATCTCATCTGGACTATTCGACGGGCGCCGTGAGCCAAGACACCAATTTTGTGGGTGATCTGGAGGCTATGCTCTATCCGGTTGGTCGTACTCCCGAACCCGTGGAGGTGTATGAACAGGCTCGACGGTTCGACTGGGTTAAAGGTGCGGTTGCCACTGATGCAACCATAGCCACTCATTCGCAGGACAAAGGAATGTCAGGGTCGCTGGTGGCCTATCGAGATTCCTTTGGCAATGCATTGGTGCCGTTCTTGGCCACTGCCTATCACCAGGCCTTCTTCTCAAAGCTTGTACCCTACGACTTGGGGGCAGTCTCCCGGGAAGGGGCTACCGCAGTCCTGGTGGAGAGGGCAGAACGTCATCTCTCCTTCTTCGCCACGACGCCACCCATTATGGAGGCACCCCGCAGGGCTTTAGTGATGGATGGCAGTCAGAATGCAGATGTGTCCGTGCAGATAGAGGACAACGGACCCTACTGGCGCATCTCTGGAAGACTGCCAAACGATTGGGGACAAGGGAGCGAGTCCGTGTATCTAGGGCTCGCAGGTCCTTTAAATACTGAGTGGCGCGAAGCCTTCTGGTACACCATCCTTGCAGATGAAGAGGAAGGTGAGCCCGGCTCAGACTATGGCTTTGTAGCAAATGTTTCTAAAAGCGCAGTGGCACCCGGCCAGTCCATCAGTCTAGCGGTGACTTATAGATCTCAGACCCTGGAGCTCAAGGGGTGTAGTGTCGTCGTGCCTTAGATCAAGCCAGCTACTTTGGTTTTTGCGCCTATGCAACCCAGGCGTCATCAATTGCAAGAAATCGAATTTGATAGAGAGGACGTTTCATGAACAGGAAGATCAAAATGGTGGGTTACATGCTGGTCTTGGTGCTTGCAACTCCTTGGATGGCTGCCTGCGGAGTGTCGACACCTCAATCGACAGTCGAGCCTGAGAGTCAGGCGGAAGCAGTAGTACGTCAAGTGGGGGACACTCAGGGCACCCAGATGAAAGTGCAGCTTACCAACGCCATGGACGCAGCCATTACTTCCATGGCGTTCAAAGGTTCTCAGGACGAAGCCTTTTGTGATGACTTGCTAGGTTCAGAAGGTCCCATCGAATCTAACGAGACCTTCGAACTAGGGCTGCCTGTAGCAGACTGCACCTATGACGTCTCGCTTACCGTGGAGGGGAGTGAGTACGTGCTCCACAGATTGGACCTCTCCAAGATCGAATCGGGCGTTCTCCAGCTTTCTGATGGCCTTGCTTATCTGGTCTATCAGGATGATGAAGGCACGGATATTTCCACCTTGGAAGATGAGCAAAAGCTGGTTCAAGCAGCAGCTGAGCAGGCTGCCGCTGAGCAGGCAGCCGCTGAGAAAGCCGCTGCGGAACAAGCTGCAGCTGAGCAGGCGGAAGCTGAGCAACGGGCTGCCGAGCAGGCTGCCGCTGAGGGTCAAGCCGCCAAGAGCGCACCACAGTCTCAGCAAGGTTCTTCACAGGAAGCCCCTGCACAGTCAGAAGACTCCTGCCTGGGAGACGATGTGGTGTTCAGGTAATCCAGCCGTGTCTATAAGACATGGGCCAGAGCGTCGTCCGGTAAAGGAGAAGATTCTTGCTTATTTAGATATGAAACTAGATGAGTAATGATTTATCCAAGGAAGTGATTGTCAGGCTTGAGGCAATTTAAATAGGGGAGTCTTTACCTACGCGCAAGGATCCCAGAGCAAGGAATCTTGGTGTGAAACGGAGATGAGATGGCCAGACGACAAAAACCTATGAGTTGGGTCTTAGTGGTTAAACTAGCGACCCTCGTACTTTTGTTCATGGCAGTGGTAGCGGCGACACCCAAGAGTGCCTTCGCTGAGGCGGCTACACCTTTGGAGGTGACTCTGACTGCCGACAGGGGTGAGTATTATGAAGGGGATACGGTCTTCATCACCGTGACCGTTAAGAACACAGGATCGGATGTTGCCAGCGCCTCAGCATATCACGTCACGTTGCCTGACTCCCTCAAGGAGATGGATGGACAAGTGCTCGCTGACGAGTTGGGCGACATCGCCCCTGGCGAGACCAAGACCGTCAGTCTAGAGGTGGTGGCTCTCGCCCCTGCCGGTGGCGAGACTGCGAACACAGTGACCCCAGTCAGCTACGGCACCAATTCAAAGACGGTGGTGCCTGAGACCGGCGACCGTGTCCAAGGCACAGCCTTTGTAGTCATGTCCTCGGGTGTGTTGGTGATCTCAGGGGCGTTGGTGGTCGTACTTGCCAAAAAAGGAAAAATAGGACAACTTTTCTCAGTGATGCTTGTGCTCGGCCTTTCCTTCGGCATCTCATGCTTTACGGTTACCCCGGCTATGGCCAAGGAGGCTGAGCCAGCATCAGCGAGCTTCGAGCTCAGTGTCAATGGAAAGACCGAGTATGTGTCTGTCAGTGTGACTTGCAGCTTGCCCGAGAACCCTGGTGACAGCGATGGTGTCGTTTACCGCAACGACGTGATCGTGATCAAGGGCTATGAAGAGGATGAGGGCACCTACAGCTTTACCGACGCGCAGAACACTTCCGGCAGGGAGGTGCAGATTGGCGACAAGATTGTCCTTGAGATTGCAGATGACGAGCTTGATGCACTGATGGGTACCGTTACATCGGTGTCCAAAGGCGCTGGTGTTACCGTCGTGACAGTGACCTCTGCCGATAACTTGGCCTTTGCAGTGGAGGATATCGACATCGACGAGACAGTGTCGGAAGTTTCTGCTGATCAAATCGAATTGGCGGAAGACGTCGAGCTGGCGAATGCAGATGAAGCTCCCATGTCAGAGCTCAAGAAAGCCCCAGCACGTGGTGACTCCGGTGGTGATGGCAGCAGCAGCTGGAAAGATGAAGACAGTAAAAAAGATGAGTATGATCTAGGCAAGCTAAAGTTCAAATTAGATAAGAAGATTGGGCAATATGGCAGCGGAGATTTTACTGTTTCCTATCGGCCCTATGTGAAGTATAAATTTAAGTGGGACTGGAAGCACGGAGTTAAGGATTTTAAGGTTGGAGTAGGAGGAGAGGAAGAACTCGAGGGGTCGTTGGCTATTAAAAACGAGGTCGAAATCCCTCTAGGTCACATTCCATTTCCCGTGAAGCCCGTAGGCAAGGTGATTGTAGATATTTATCTGGTTCCTTCCATCTCAGGGAAGGCGAAGATTTCCGCCAAATCCAACTCGTATCTCGGCATAAAATACAATGGTAATAAAGTTGTCAATGATAGTTTGGCAAATCAAATGGATGTCGATGCGAAGCTTGAAGGTAAAGTTAGTATTCAGCTAGGTATTGATGCGACTTATAAGGTGCTAAAAGTTGAAGTCGCGGACATGATGGGCAAAGCCGGCCCACAACTTTCACCCGGCATGGTCGACATACGTGAGAACGGTATGATATGTTCAAATCTCAATGTTGATCTAGTTGCTGACATTACTGTTGGAAAACATACTGATTGGCTAAAAAAAGCCCACCTATCTTGGAACAAAAAAATATGGACAGAGAAAAACTCGCCAATGCATGCAAAACTGCACTTTGAGGATGGCAAGTTGGTGGACAAGTGTACCTATGTTAAGTCGGAGGATAAGCCTGAGCCAGAGGAGCCTGACCCTGAGAAGCCCAACCCTGGTGATGCAGGCGATGAGAACAAGGTCGAAGGAGGCTATTTCGTTGAGCCAGAAGATGAGGGATACGGGAGTGAGATAGAATGGATTGAAGATCCAGAGCCTGGGATCTTGGCCACTGAGCATTTGGCAAAGCCATTTTATCTGTATGCCGGGCAAAGCATCACAGTAAGTGCGGCAGAATCTTATGGCACGATCGAATACTGTGCCACTGAAGACACCCTCGTAAGAGAAACTGGTGGCTATGAGGATGACCAGCTATGCGGCGGAGCTGAGTTTTGCGGGTCAATAGATGGATGGTCTGAGAATCCTGGACCAGCAACATTGGAAGTGCTTTCTGGAAGAGTAGAGGTATGTGGTATATCGGGGCACACATGGGAAGTCATTCGGCCAAATGTAAGTATAGGAAAATGTGAGATTATGCCTTACCCTTTGAGAATCTCTAATTCAGATTTGACTTTACGCGTTGGGCAAACCTATCATTTGACCCAAGATAACGATATTGACGAACTGGAGAACTCGGGAGCAGAACTATTGAACATGACCTCGCCAACTTGGACTAGCAGTGCATGGCAAGTGGCTGAAGTGGACTTAGATACTGGAGCCGTTACAGCATGTAAACCGGGTGAAGCCAATATAATATGCAATATCGGTGGCTTCAAAAGATACTGCAAAGTCAAGGTAATATAGTTAATGAGTTTTGCACGATGTCCATGATTAGTTCAACGTCCAGTAGGAGCATCTAGCTTCTACTGGACGTTTTCTGCTGCCGGTTGCCGGGGTTTCTCGGCTAAGACTGCCTCTTCAATCGTCGTCCCGCTTTGCCGCGCACCTCGTCGAATTCCACCACCCAGATATCGGTGACGTCCAGCTCGCGCTCGATGGCGCCGCCAATCTCCTTTTTGAACTGCGGGCAGTACTTCATGCAGAGTTTCGCGAGCACCTGTTTGATGGTTACTCGATCTTCTATCCGCGAGATGCGGCCGGTGGCGATGGCGGAGGCGAAGCGGGTGGTGAAGAAGGTGTCCTCGTAGATGGGTTCCAGCTCTGAGGCCACAGAGACGCATACGCGGCTGTCATGGGTGAAGTCATCGATCTTGTGGCCGGGGCGCTTGCCGGTGTGAATGTAGAGCTTCTCGTCCATCATCACGTAGGAAGCCGGGACGCCGTAGGGGGTGCCGTCGGGGTCTACGGTGGAGATGGTGGCAAACTCGCCCTCTTCCAAAATCTCAAAGGCCTCTTGGCGGGAGAGTTCGCGATGCTTCATTTGCATAGGGTAGGACTGGGTCATGGCTGCCTCCTGGCGGGCGTGAAGTCAAAAGCGCGATATGCTCCTAGCTTAAAGGAAAATGAACGGTAAAGAGCGAACCTTCATTGAGGCGGGAGTCCACGGTGATGGTGGCGCCATGGGTGTCGGCGGCATGCTCTGGAGTGCCGGGTTTCTTTAAAAAGCTCTTGCAAAGCGATGGTGATCTGTACATACTGTACTTATCGGGTATACACAGTATGCTCAACGAGGTGCCCAGAGACGTTTGGAATCCTCGGGCTGCGAACAAGGACGCTTGGGCGCAGCGGGCTTCGCCAGGGACGCCGGGCGAAGCAGCACAGAAAGGACACTCACTTGGAACTGGTGATTTCAAACTCCAGCGGCAAGCCAATCTACGAGCAGATTTGCGAGCAGATAAAAACCGCCATCATGACCGGCGACCTTGAAGAAGGCGAGCAGCTGCCCTCCATCCGGTCGCTGGCCAACAGCCTGCGAGTGAGCGCCATCACCACCAAACGCGCCTACGCAGATCTGGAAGCCACCGGCTTCATCACCACCATGCCTGGCAAAGGCAGCTTTGTGGCTGGCGGCAACAGCGAGCTTTTGCGCGAGGAACAACTGCGCGAGGTGGAGGAACTCCTTGGCCAGGCGGTGGAAAAGGCTCGCTCGCTGGGGCTTGCCAACGAAGAGATAGATGAAATGCTTTCGCTCGTTATGGACTAGCCTCTATTTGTAAGGAAAGGATTCCAACCATGGCAACCCCTGATCTCACCGCCCCTCTTATCCTGGCGCGTGGGCTCACAAAATACTACGAAGACTTTTCCCTTAAAGCCGTGAGCTTGGAAGTGGCCCCGGGCGAGGTGGTGGGGTTTATCGGCAAGAACGGAGCCGGCAAGACCACTACCTTGAAGGCGCTGTTGGGACTCATCAAGCTCGATGGGGGAGAAGCGCAGGTGTTATCCTGTCCCAGTTCGCTGCTGGGAAGCGTCCAAGGAAATGGCGCCAAAGAGCATCTGGGGGTGGTATTTGACAGCACCCCTTATCCCGGCAGCCTCACGGTGGCCGACGTTTCTGCCATAGGATCCTATGCCTATGAGACCTGGGATGCCCCACGTTTTTGGGAGCTTGCTCGCGAGGCCGGCCTTGATAAGGATAAAAAGGTCGAGGACCTCTCCCGCGGCATGGGCATGCGCCTGCAGCTGGCCATGGCCTTGAGCCACGACTCGCGAGTGCTGGTGTTGGATGAGGCTACGGCGGGGCTCGACCCCATAGCTCGAGACGAGATCCTCGAGGTGCTTCGCGACTATGTGTCAGATGGCGAGCGCGGCATCTTGATGAGCAGCCACATCACCTCTGACCTGGAACACATCGCCGACCGCGTGGTATGCATCGACGACGGCGCCATCGTCTTCGACCTGGCTCGCGAAACCATCACCGACGAGATGGGCGTGGCGCACTGCCGCACCTCGGATCTGGAGCGGGTGCAAGCGGCAGGGATCATCGACCCCGATGCCTGGCGGCAGCTTCATAAGGGTATGTCCTGGGATCTTTGGGTACCCGATCGCTTCGCGTTCCAAGAGAGCTTCCCCCAGATCCCCTGCAACCCGTTAAGCATTGATGAGTACATGACTCTTTTATTCAAAGGCGGCGACCGATAAATGAAACCTGCCCTCTTGGTAGATCTTAGGGTCTATCGCGACTATTTGATGCGCACCTTCCGCATCGCCCTGGTGATCACGGTCTTTGAGATGGTGGCGCTTCAAAGCATGGCGCCTGTGCCTGGCATGATGGGCACGATTCTTCTCATTGGCTGCGCTCAGACCGGCCTCACCAACGATTCCCATGGGTGGGAGTGCGCACGCCTGGTCATGCCCATCTCTCGGCGCGAAGTGGTCTATGCCCGCTACTGCATTGCGGCAGCGGTAGGGCTTCTGGCTGCGCTCCTGGGCGCAGTTATCTGCGTGGCGGTGGGGCTGGTGGCTTCCAGCCTGGACCTGCCTGCCGAGCAAGCCGCCGCCTTTGCCCTTACCACCGAGAACCTAGGCGTCATGGCGCTGTCGTCTTCTCTGATCTTGCTGGTAGGCTGCGTGATGTTGGGCATCCTTTTGGCCGTGGGCTTCAAGCTGGGAATGACCAAGACTACCCAACAGCTGCCCTTCATCCTTTTGCTGGTCACTTTGGTGCCCCTGATCGTGCTGTCCGCCTTTGGCATGATGGACAACTCGCCGCTAGACGCCCTGGTGGCATCGCTGGGCGGCGTGCTGGATGGGTTGTTTGCCCAAGGCTGGGTGCTCATTCTGGCGTGCTTTGCCATCGTGTGCGTGGGACTTGCGGTGTTGGCGCTTACCGCCCAACTGGCAGCGAAGTTCTACGAGGCCAGAGATTTTTAATTGGCGGCTGAGGGCAACGCGGACTGACTCGCCTTCCCCTGCGGCTCCAACTCTCGGCTCTTATCGCGACCTCGAGCGAAGCACCCTATGTCCCAACACCTATTGACTCAAGCTCACGGCCCAGTCGGCAACCTCGTCTGCAGAGGTGCTTGAGGGGAAGCGCGTGCCTTCCTCCCAGGTACCAGTACCAGCAAGCTCGGCCGAGTTGGAGCCGCTTTGGCCAATGGGTGACGAGGCAGAGGTGCAAAACGGCACTACACGCTTACCGGTAAAGTCGTTGCCCGAGGCAAAGTCGTTAGTAGGCCAAGCCGAAATGCCCCACCAAATGGGGTAGCCCAAAAGCACGGTGTCGTAGTTCTCAAAATGTTCCGGCGTGGTGCGAGCCAACTCCAACGTGCGCAGCGACTCATCCTCGTGTTCTTTGGAGACCCGGCTATCGGGGTTGTTGTAATCGAGGTCCTCGTTGCCGTAGGGCGCCGCAAGGGTGATCTCAAAGAGATCTGCATCCAATGCGTCTGCGGCGGCTTGAGCGACGGCGTGGGTATGTCCCGTTGCCGAGAAGAACGCCACCAGCGTCTTGGAGCCGTTGCCAGAGTTGGAGGCTGCAGCATCGCTTTCAGAGGAGTTTCCAGCGCTATCGGCGGCGCTGGAGCCTGCGGTTGCATTGTTGGAGCAACCTGCCAGCATGTTGGACACGGGAAGCGCGGCCAGGACCCCGCCCAGAATCTTTACTAACTCGCGGCGATCAAGAGAAGCAGGCATAGGCGCTCCTTTCACGTGAGACGCAAAACTTGTCGATGATAAAAGCTTATCGGCACTCCACCAAGATTTGGAAGATCTCATCGGCGGTGAGCTGCTTGGCGCAGCCTGTCATAGAGGCCAGAGCGTTTGATGTGGCCACCGCCTTGGGATGCAAGCCTTAGCGACCTTGGCTGCACTCACCGCACCCCTCCGAGCATGTGGCAGAGTTCTTATCGGCTGTGCGAGAGGTCGTGGCTTGAGGATGTTTGTGAGTGTGTGGGATGTGGATGTGACTCTGCGTGGGGCCTTGGACATGCCTCTGGGTCCCTCTAAGAAATAGCTACGATTGCTACAATATAATGTAGCGATATAAGTAAATTAGATAGGTAAAAATATAATAATGCTCCATTAGCTACAATACAATGTAACTAATGGAGCATATTTCTAGAGGGAACCTAGAAGAATATAATACCGCGCGCTACGAATCCTGTAATGCTGCAGCGTCCCCGCCTTTATCAGCCTGTATTCTGCAGGCCGGCAGCTACGCCGCTCACGGTGCACAATATCAGGTACGTAAGCTCTGCGCGCTCCTCGTCGCTTAGGCCGTCGGTCTTGCGCAGGCGTTCCAGCGAACGCACCTGAGCCAGCGACAGCACGTTCACAAAGGGCAGGCGCATGCGCACCAGTGGCCCCAGTACGCGGCGGTTTTGCAGCGGCCACTCGTTGCCGGTGATCCGCAGCACCCAGGAGCGCGTCAAAGCCATCTCGTCCAGCACGGTCTTGGCCAAGTCGTCGCGGTCGCCCAGGGCCAAATACATGCGAGCCAAGCGCTCGTCGGTCTTGGCCAGAGACATCTCGATGTTGTCGATGAAGGTGGTGAACAGCGGCCAGGTCTCGTAGGCCTTGCGCAAAAGCTCCAAGTCGCCCAGGGTCTCGCAGGCAGTGCCCAGGCCATACCAGGCGGCCAGGTTCATGCGCGCCTGGGACCAGGAGAAGATCCAGGGGATGGCGCGCAGGTCGTCCAGCGACTTGGCGCCTAGGCCGCGCTTTGCAGGGCGGGAGCCAATGGGCAACAGGCCAATCTCTGTGAGCGGGGTGACCTCGCCAAACCATTCCACAAAGCCGTCGGTGCCCAGAAGCTCCTCATACTTGGCGCGGGAGGCTTCCTCAAGCACCTGGGTCATAGGGGCGAACTGCTGGGTGGCGCCGGTGTTGATGTTTTGCACCGAGGTGCTGGCATGGGTGAGGGTGGCGCCGGCCACGCTCTCGATATGGCGGCGGGCCAAGGTGGAGTTGCCATAGCGGGCAAAGATGACCTCGCCCTGCTCGGTGAGCTTGAAGCAGCAGTTCACAGAGCCCTTGGGCTGGGAGAGCACCGCGCGGTTGGCCGGGCCGCCGCCGCGGCCCACCGCTCCGCCGCGACCATGCATGAGCACCAGGTCGATGGCATTGCGGCGTGCCCAGTCAGCGATATCGTGCTGGGCCTGATGGAGCACAAAGGTGGCGGTGGTGGGGCCGGCGTCCTTGGAAGAGTCGGAGTAGCCCAACATGACTTCCATGCGGCGCCCGGTTTGGGCCAGGCGACGCTGAACGTCGGGCAGCTGGATGATCTCATCTAGGGTATCCACGGCGTTTTGGAGGTCTGTCACCTGCTCGAACAGGGGAATGACATCCAGCTGGGGAACGTCTTTCTCGTGGGCGAAGGCCAGGCGTGCCAGCTCGTAGACGTTGGCGATGTCCTGGGCGCACTGGGTGAACGAGATGATGTAGCGCCTGGCAGCGGCCACGCCGTTCTTGCGCTGGATGGTGCCGATGGCGCGGAAGGTGTCCAGCACTTCGCGGGTCATGGGCGCCAGCTCGCCGTTCTCGCCCCAGCGGCCATGCTCGCGGATATCTTCCAAGGCGCGGGCATGCACCAGGGAGTGCTGACGAAATTCCATCTCTACCAGGGAGAACCCAAAGCTTTGGGCCTGCCAGATGAGCTTTTGGAGAGGGCCGTAGGCCTCGCGGGCGGCGCCGGCCTCGGCAAGGGAGCGCTGGACCACCAAGAGGTCTGCGATGTATTCCTCAGGAGAGCTGTACATGATGTCTGCCGTGCGGGCCACTGTGGCGGCGAGGCGCTCGGAGATCACCAGCATGACGGCGCGGTGGGTCTCTCGGGTGGACATGCCGGCTGCCTTGGAAGTGAGCACCTCGCTCATCTCCACCTGATGGTTCCACAGGTTCAACAGCTCTTTGGAGGGCTTGGTGAAGACGGTGTCCAGCGTGAGGTTGCGGCCCACGTCTGCCGTGCGCTCAGCCAAGCGGGTCAAGGCATGGACGCGGTATTTCTCGGCCACCAGGCGGCTCACCTTGGCGGTGACGTTGGGGTTGCCGTCGCGGTCGGAGCCAATCCAGCTGCCGGGATGGAAGAAGGCGGGGCAGAGGGGCGGCACGGCGCCGGCCTTGTCGCCCAGCTCCCAGTCGTCGAAGCGACGGTAGACCTGGGGCACCACGTCGAAGAGGGTGTGGTCGAAGATGTCGATGACGGTGTCGGCCTCTTCCACCGGCGTGGGCTTGCGGTGGGAGATGGGGGAGGTGCGCAGCATGGAGGAGATTTCCTGAAGCATGCGGCGGTCGATCTCTGCTTGAGTGGCGCCGGTGGCGCCTGAGCGCTCCTCCAATAGCTCGGAGATGCGGCGGATCTTGCCGGCGATGGCCTTGCGGCGGGCCTCGGTGGGGTGGGCGGTGAACACCGGGCGAAACTCCAGGCGGTTCAAGATGCCCTGAGCCTTGGCGCGGCCGCGCTCCTCCAGGAGGTTGTAGAAGCCCACGGTGAGGTCGTTCACCGGATCTTCTGCCGAGGTGGTGGGCACCTGGGCCTCGCGCTCGCGCAGGGCATGGACGCGGTAGTTCTCCTCGCAGATGTTGGCCAGGTGGAAGAAGACCGTGAAGGCGCGCACCACCAGCGTGGCCTCAGACGTGGTGAGGTTGTCGTAGGTCTCGATGGCGTCTTCAAAGGCGCAGTCGGCGTCAAAGTCTTCGATGAGCTCCCGATAGTCCTCGGGCATTTGGGCATCCGGCGAGATATTGACGATGATGGAATCTACCAGCAGGCGGTCGAACACCGCCAGCAGCTTGGGATCGCACTCTTCCAGCACGGTGCGCACCAGGTGCAAGAAGAGCCAGATGTTGTGCTGCAGCTCTGGAGGGGTCTTGAGAAACGCCAACGCCTCCTCGGCCATTGCGCGCTTGTCCACCCCCTCGATACCTGGATTGATCGCTCGATCGATGGGATGTGTCTCAACGTGCGCCACGCCCAACTCCTCGCTCTAGGTCATCTACCAAGTCGATTGCACTCTATCCCAATTGGGTGTCGCGGGTGTTTCTATATCCTCTAAAACATCATTGGGCCAAATGCTCGAAATAGACCCAAAATATGCCCCATGCTGGGAGTTCTTAATTTGACCGCCCATCCTGAGCCAAAGCTGTGGGTTTTCTTGAAACTACCTGTAAACTATCTGCTAAGTATTCTCACATTTAGATTTGTTTTTCCATCAGAGAGGGACCCATGACATCATCTTTTGGCGCCCCGCCTTGCCGAGAAACCCATCCCTCGGCCGTTGAACCCCCCGTGCTGGACGTGGCCATTATCGGCGCTGGAGCCGTGGGGTGCGCTCTCGCGCGAGAGCTCTCCTATGAGCAGCTGAACGTGGCCGTTTTCGAAGCTGAGCCCGACGTGGGCTGCGGCACGTCCAAGGCCAACTCGGGCATTGTCCACGCAGGCTTCGATGCGGCTCCCGGCTCGCTCATGGCGCGCCTCAATGTGGCCGGAGCCGCTCTCATGCCGCAGCTCTGCCGCGACCTAGACATTCCCTACGAGCAAAACGGCTCGCTGGTGCTGGCCTTCGATACAGCCGACATCCCCCGCTTGGAGGAGTTGGCCTCCCGCGGCCGCGCCAACGGGGTAGAGGGGCTCGAGGTGATAGGCCAAGAGCGCCTCCGCCGCCTGGAGCCTCATGTGTCGCCTGAGGCAGTGGCTGCTCTTTGGGCTCCCACCGCAGGTATCGTGGACCCCTTCTTGCTCTGCGTGGCCCAGGCTGAGTTGGCTGCCGACAACGGCGTCGGGTTCCACCTGTCGGAGCCGGTGGAGCAGGTGCGCCGCCTGAACGCCCAGGATGAGATCTCTTCTCAGGAAGCGGCGGCGCTCTCGCAGGGAGCCCGCTGGTGCGTCGCCACTGCCCGGGGCGCCTACTATTGCCGGTGCGTGGCAGCTGCGGCGGGGGTCTTCTCGGCAGACTTGTATAACCCGTGGGTCCCCCACGACCAGAGGCTCTCTATAACCCCTCGGCGCGGATCCTACTATCTATTGGACCTATCGGCAGAGCCGGCGCCTCGCCACACGCTCTTCCAGCTGCCAGGGCCCAAGGGCAAGGGCGTGCTGGTGGCTCCTACTACTCATGGGAACACGCTGGTAGGCCCCACTGCGGTGGACATAGACGATCCTGAAGCCACCTGCACCTCGGCAGCCGAGCTGGCCGCTATCGCGCAGCTTGCCCACCAAAGCTTTCCGGAGCTCGATCTCAAGGCAACCATCACGTCTTTTGCGGGGCTCAGGGCGCATGAGGCAGGCCACGAGTTTGTCATCCGCGAAGTGGCGCCTGGCTATGTGCATGCGGCCGGCATCGAGTCACCCGGGCTTACCGCCTCTCCTGCCATCGCGCTCATGATGAAAGAGCTATTAGGAAACCATTTGCACTATATTGCCAACAAACAGGCAGGACGCACGCGCAAGGGACCTGTGAAGACCCGGGAGCTATCCGTCGAGCAGCTGTCGTTGCTGGTGGATTCAGATCCTGCCTACGGCGAGATCGTTTGTCGCTGCGAGCAGATCAGCGCCGGGGAGATCCTGGATGCCTGCTCGCGATCGATCCCTGTGACCACCACCGATGGGGTGAAGCGCCGCGTGCGCGCCGGTATGGGCCGATGCCAAGGCGGGTTTTGCCTTCCTCGCGTCCTAGAGCTGGTGGCCCAGGCCGCCTTGCTTCCCCAAGAGGCCATAGGCAAAAATGCCTGTGAGGCCCCCTGGATCACAGGCCCTGTGAAGGAGGGGCTGTAATGGCATTGGCCAGGCAACAGGTAGACCTCGCCATTGTGGGAGGCGGCCCTGCGGGCCTTGCGGCGGCGCTGGCAGCCCAGGAAGCCGGCGTCGAGTCCATCTGCATCTACGAGCGCGACGAGCGCCTGGGCGGCATCTTGAACCAGTGCATCCACAATGGCTTTGGGCTCCACCGCTTTGGAGAGGAGCTTACCGGCCCCGAGTATGCGGAGCGATATATAGATGCTCTTATAGATGCAGGCATAGACTATCAAGTAGGCACCACGGTGCTCAATATAACGCCAGGCCTCGAGATTATGGCTTCCAGCGCCCAGGGAGTGCAGGTTGTTCAAGCAGGAGCCATAGTGCTTGCCATGGGGTGCCGGGAGCGTCCGCGCGGCGCGCTCTCCATCCCCGGCTATAGGCCCGCGGGCATCTATACCGCCGGCACAGCTCAGCGGCTGGTGAATATGGAGGGCTTCATGCCTGGCCGCAAAGTGCTCATCTTGGGCTCTGGCGACATCGGCCTTATCATGGCGCGTCGCCTCACGTTGGAGGGCGCCCAGGTGGCAGGCGTTGCCGAGCTCATGCCCTACTCCGGCGGCCTCAAACGAAATATAGTGCAATGTTTGGAAGACTTTGACATCCCCCTTTGGCTCTCTTGCACAGTGGTAGGCATTTTGGGCAAGGAGAGGGTGGAGGCTGTGACGCTGGCCCAGGTAGACAGTACAGGCACTCCCATTGCGGGCACTGAGCGCACCCTGGAATGCGACACCCTCTTGCTCTCCTGCGGCCTGCTGCCAGAAAACGAGCTTTCCCGTCAGGCCGGTGTGGCTCTTAATAGGACAACCGGTGGCCCAATAGTGACACAAAGCCTGGAAACATCGGTACCCGGCATCTTTGCTGCAGGCAACGTATTGCATGTGCACGACCTGGTGGACTATGTGAGCGAAGAGGCTGCCCAGGCAGGCCGGGCAGCGGCTGCTTACCTGGCATGTCGCTCGCGCGAACCCAAGAGCCTTCTCTTTTCCGCTGCCGAGAAACCCAACAGGCAACCGGTTGCCCAACATGGACAAGAAGCAGCCGCGACACCGAGCGGCTATGCCCCCATCGCCCTAGAGGCAGGGGCGGGTGTGCGCTACAGCGTGCCTTCCACCATTGATATGGGCTGCCTCGAGGGCCCGGCACAGATACGCTTTAGGGTCACGAATGTCTTTAAAGGCGCCTCTTTGGTGGTCCTGGGGCACACCCGCCAAGGGGAACAGGTGGAGGTGCTTCGCCGCAAGAAACCAGCCATGGTTCCTGCAGAGATGGAAACCCTCGTCATTCCTGCAGCGAAACTGCTCACAGAAGCAGGAGAGCCCTTGGCCGGCCTTACTGTCTTGGTAGAGGAGGCTTCATGAGCTGTCATACCGCCCCAAAGCAGCCGCTGGATTGCCGCTCGGATGGATCATGGGTCGAGAAACATGCCGCAGGGCAGCTCAAAGAGCTTGTCTGCATCCGTTGCCCGCTGGGGTGCGCGCTCCAAGGGCAGCTGGCAGAAGGGGAGTGGCATGTCGAAGGCAATGGTTGCCCGCGAGGCGAGGCCTATTTCATAAAAGAGGCTGCCAACCCCTCTCGCACGGTCACAGGGCTGGTGCGCGTGACAGGAGGTCAGTTGCCGGTGGTCTCGGTAAAAACGGTGCCGGAGGTGCCAAAAGCCCGGGTGATGGATGTGGCTCGAGGATTGGCGAGGTTAGAGGTGCGAGCTCCCGTATCCATCGGCCAGGTGGTGGAGGAAGATTTTCTCGGCACCGGCGCTTCCCTTATCGCTACCAAGTCGGTGGGAAAGAAGGCTTAGATGAGTGACGTAGCCCAACTCAATGATGATCATGTGGACTATGGGAGCCTCCATGCTGCCTCGGGCGCCTCCTACCTTTTGGCGCTGGATCATGGCACTACGTCGTCGCGGGCGATCCTGTTTGACCATGATCGACAGGTGGTGGCACTGGCCCAAAAAGAGGGGGCGCTCAGCTATCCTGCACCGGGCTGGGTGGAGCAGGACGCCATGGGGGTGTGGCTGGATACCATGGCGGTTATGGCGCAGGTGATGAACGAGAGCGGCATCGACCCTGCTGCCATTTGCGCCATCGGCATCTCCAACCAGCGAGAGACCTGTCTCTTATGGGATCGCAAGACGGGGCTTCCGGTGGGGCCGGCCATCGTGTGGCAATCTCGCCAGACAGCTGATATCTGCGACCGCTGGAAGGCTCAGGGCCTCGAGCCGTTGGTGCGCCAACGCACCGGCCTTCGCATAGACCCTTATTTCTCTGCCTCCAAGATCCTGTGGATGCTGGAAAACCTGCCAGGGGTAAGGGAGCGGGCCCAGGCGGGCGAGCTGCTCTTTGGCACCATGGACACCTGGCTGGTGTGGAAGCTTACGGGCGGGCGCGTGCACGCCACCGACCCCTCCAACGCCTCTCGCACGCTGCTGTGCAATATTGAGACCGCTGCCTGGGATCCTGAGCTTTTGGAGGCCTTTGGGATTCCAGGGCAGATCCTGCCTGATATTCTTCCTACCTCGGCAGTGCGGGGCACGACGGCGCAGTGGGCGTTCTTTGGGGCAGAGGTGCCTATTGGCTCCTGTGTGGGAGATCAGCAAGCAGCACTCTTTGGACAGCTGTGCCTGGAGCCAGGGATGACCAAGAACACCTATGGCACCGGCGGTTTTCTCTTGATGAATACCGGCGATGCCATCGTGCGCTCCGAGCAGGGATTGCTCTCAACCATCGCCTGGCAAATCGGCGACACCGTCACCTATGCGCTGGAGGGCTCCATCTTTGTGTCTGGCGCACTTATGAAGTGGCTCAGGGACAGGTTGCATCTCTTCGACGACGTCGAGGATTCCTGCGCCATCGCACAAGAGGCCGGGAGTTCTGGCGGCGTCTATGTGGTGCCTGCCTTCACGGGACTGGCTACGCCCTATTGGGATGCGAGGGCTACCGCCTCTATCGAGGGCCTCACTTTTTCCACGGGCTCCGGCCATATTGTGCGGGCAGCCCTTGAAGCCATGGCCTACCAGGTAAAAGACGTGCTAGAAGTCATGGAGCGCGAGTCTTGCATAAAGATTGGCACCCTTAAAGTGGACGGCGGGGCGGCAGTGAACGACTTCTTGCTGCAGTTTCAGTCCGACCTGTGCGGCATTGCAGTGGAGCGCTTTTGCGTCCATGAGCTCACTGCCTTGGGCGCCGCGTTTTTGGCGGGTTTGGCGGTGGGATTTTGGGATTGGGATGACCTGGCCATTCAGGTGGACCGCCGCTTTGAACCCCAGCGTCCCGCTCAGGTCATGGCCCAGGCCTATGCTGGTTGGCGCTGCGCGGTGGAGGCCTGCCGTGCATTTAAGCCCTCGGGTGATACCGTGGCATAATCATGGCCGGCGTCTATCGCACCGATCCAGGAGGATTCATGATCAAGCTTGTGCTCACCGATTTGGACGGCACGCTCATCCCTGACGCCCAAGAAGGGGTGTCGCCCAATACCGAGGCGGCTATTCGCGAGCTCAAGGCCGCTGGCATCGCCTTTGGCCCCTGTACCGGGCGTCCCGTAAACATGCTGCCGGATCTCTTCCATAGCCAGCTTGACCTCTATGCCACCGGCGCCTATGAGAATGGAGCTTTGGGCTTCATCGACGGGGTTGAAGCCTTTCGCCACACCTACCCAGGAGAGGCTCTCAATAGGCTGGGCCATTTTGTGGCGGAGCAGGGCTTCTCAGAGCTCACGTTGTTCGATCCGCTCCACGGTCCCTCAGAGCGTTATGGCAAAGAGCGCCTGGAGGAATTGGATCAGCTGGATTTGAGCGCCTATTCCAAGGCCAACCTGCATTTCGACTCGCTCGAGGAGCTGCCGGGGATCGCAGAGGTTCTGCGCGCCCGATTCCCCGAGTTTGATTTTGTGATGCCAGTGACCGATCAGGCGCTCCTGGACATCCTGCCTCATGGCATATCCAAAGCCAACGGCGCCCTCGAGCTTGCCCAGCGCATGGGGATCGCTCCCGAGGAAGTGCTGGTGTTTGGCGATTCGGACAACGATTTTGAGTTCCTGAGCGCCTTTCCCCATTCGGTGGCCATGGCCAACGGGTCCGAGAAGGTCAAGGCTGCCGCCCGCTACACTATTGGTCAAAGCAAGGACTACGCAGTGGCTGCCGCCCTGCGTGAGCTGGCAGCTTATGCGCGAAAGGAGTCTTGAGTGCCGCTCAAGAAATCAAAGGCTCAAGATGCTGCAGGCTTTATCTTTCACACGTTGGGGGATCGCCCCACACAGTCGGCTCGAGATTGGGTGAAATCCCAGGTCTTAGGGGTCGAGCAGCGCTATAGGGCACTGGTGTTGGCGTGTTGCCTCATAGGGGTGGTCGCCATGTTTGTTGCCTACGGGATGCCCGAGGCTCCGCTGGCGCTCACCCTGGTGGTGGACGGCGCGTTTATCGGCGCGGCCATCGGCTTTGTAAAACTCTTTTCCCTACGCCAAAAACTGGGCAGCGCCTTCTCTTATGTGTTGGACGAAGACTGCGATCCCCGGACCTTTGCCGACCGCTACTTGGCCTACATCGAGAGCCTGTGGCCTCGCGATCTGGTGGTGGCCCTATGGAACTATTGCCGAGGCCTGCGCTGGCAAGGCCGCTGGGATGATGCCCAGCGGCTTATGGATGCCTATGCCCAAGAGCATGAGGTGGCCTCGGGATCGGCCGCGTTTTGCTACCGCCAAGTGCGTGCCTACTGCGCCTATGACCGGCGCGACACTGCCGCTATGATCGACGAGGTCCATGCCCTCCAAGCCCTTGACTCCTCCGGAGTGAGCCCCACCTTTGTGGAAGGCGTTTCCCAGCTGGTGTCTTTAGCCAACATCCTCACGCTGGAAGACAGCAAAGACTATGACCAGGTGTTTGAAGCAGTTGAAGGCATCTTCAATAGAGTGACTCCCGTCCAGCGGGTAGAATTCGCCTTGCATCTGGCGCTTTGCGCCCCCAGCCGCTCTCAGGCGATGGAATGGTTGGGCTATGCTGCCAAGCATGGAGGCACCACCTGGTGCCCTAAAGAGGCCAAGCGCATGCGCCAGCAAGGACCGGTGGCGCTGGGGTAGGTATATGCACGACATCGGCAGAAAGGAAGGTCCCATGCCTGACAAGTTTGTAGAGATCGATCCCAAAGACCTTCAGTTCAATCCCTTCGAGATGATCGGCGACGACTGGATGCTCATCACCGCCGGCAACGATTCTGCCTGGAACACCATGACCGCTTCCTACGGGCAGATGGGTTCGCTTTGGGGCGCCAACGTAGCCACTGTCTATGTGCGTCCGCAGCGCTATACCAAGCAGTTCTTAGACCAAACCGACGAGTTCACCCTCTGCTTCTTTGGCGAGGAGTGGCGCGAGGCGCTGGACTACATTGGCACCCATTCTGGCCGCGATACCGATAAGGCCCAGGCCACCCATCTCACTCCTCAACCTTGCAATGGATCCGTCGCCTTCGAAGAGGCCCAGCTGGTGCTGGTGTGCCACAAGCTCTACGCCCAGGATATCGACCTGGCAGACTTCATCGACACCGAGCTTGCTAAGAAGTGCTACCCCAAGCACGATCCCCACACTTCCTATGTGGGGCGCATCGACCACATGTACTTGGCGGCAGAGATGTTTGCCGAGGACGAGGAGGGCGAGTGCGAGTGCGGCTGTGGAGGCCATCACGACCACGAGCATGGCGACGAGTGTTGCTGCCATCATCATGAAGACTAACCGGCCGTCGTTCTGATTCCGTCCTTGAGCCTCCAGCTACTTTCCAGTGGCTGGAGGCTTTCTTGTTCCAGCTGCGGCGGAAGGGTTTCTCGGCAAGGCTTTTTTGGAGTTGGACGCTCTCTTGCGGGCAGGTTTCCTAAAGGCTGGCTATGAGGTTCGGTTTTCATTGTTTCTCAAGGTCATTTGAGGTTTATCCCAAGCTTTGGGGGCATTTTTGCGAAGGGCTCTTGCAATGTCCCCCAATTCCTGTGTGGTGGGAATACCTGGAGCAGCCGAGGTCCCGTCGCATTCACTCCATCGACACTCTGCGATATCAAATTTGCGGCGCCTCTGGCTGGAGCTCATCAGTAAACCCGCTTTTGTGAGGTGGTATTCATGAAGGCACGCGAATTCTCCGTCGAATCCTCCGAGGTCGCCTATGAGGCTCGTTTGGCCCTCGATCAAATGGACGGCGAAGAAGAGGTAAGCGCCGAGTCCCTCATTCGCAGCTTCTTCGAGGCTCTCAAATGCGCCCGCACCAATCAGCGTCGCCTGGACTCTCTGCTTTTGGCTCATGAGGGCGAGCTTCCAGGCCGTCTGCGCGAGCTGGGCGTGGATTGCTCCGATGAAGAGGTGCGCGAGCTTATCGATCAATTCGGTCGCAATTACTGTTGGTAGCCATTTGCGGCTATGCCGTCCACTAGCTGGGAAAGTATCCATAGAACTTGTGCATGGGAAGCGCTTTTGTGAAGTGTTGGTTGCAACCATCAAGTTCTTCTGGGCGAGCATCATTCTGGGGAAGGATCCAGGGAGACGAAGCTTCGCTTTGCCTCATCGAGAGGCGTCCCTCAAAGTGCGCCTCTCTATATCCTGCACTTTCACCCTGTAAGGAGCGTCTCTATGTGCACAGCCGTTCGCTTTACCGATAAAAACAACAACCTCTATGTGGGCCGCAATCTGGACTGGGGCGTTCCTTTTGGCGAGAAGCCTCTGCTGGTGCCTGCAAATTGGACCTGGCAAAGCCGTCACATGGGCGCTATTGCTGCTCAGTCGTCCATCATTGGCATGGGGCTGCTCATGAAGGGCATGCCTCTTTATTTTGATGCCGTGAACGAGGCAGGCCTTTACTGCGCCGGCCTTTCCTTTGCCGCAGGCTTCGCGCATTACAACGATGCCGATCCTTCCAAGGTCAACGTCACCAGTTTCGAGATGCCCCTTTGGATATGCTCCCAGTTCACTACGGTTGCCCAGGTGAAGGAAGCTGCCCAAAACCTCAATATCACCAACGACGCTTTCGATCCTTCGCTTCCTACTTCCGACCTGCATTGGTTCGTCGCCGACAAAGGCCAGTCCATCGTCATCGAGCAAACCGTCGAGGGCCTCAAGATTTACGACGACGGCTTTGATGTGTTGACCAATCAGCCGGACTTCCAGTTCCACTGCAACAACATGCGCAATTACATTCACTTGGACGGCGACTGGACGCCTGAGCGCACCATGCGCAGCGCTCATCTCACCGCTCTGGGCGTGGGCCCCTCGGTGATGGGTCTTCCGGGCGACCCCTCTGCCATCTCGCGCTTTGTTCGCGTTGCGCTGCTTAACGCAAGCTATCCCGACCAAGACTCTGACGCCGACAACATCACCCGCCTCTTCAAGACACTCAACGCAGTCTCCATGGTCAAGGGCTATTGCCGTCAGGAGTCTGGCGACTTTGAATACACCATTTATACCGGCGGCTTCGACAGCGCTACGGGCACCTATCGCTACACCACCTACGACGACCCTGCCTACCACGTCTTCTCGTTCGCCGACGCTGCTTATCTCTCTGCCCCAGCCAACCTCTAGTAAGCGCCGAGTTTCTTGTAGCGACTTTTTCGCCCCGGTGAATCCTTGGATTTGCTGGGGCGTTTCCTTGCCGAGAAGCTCTTTCTTCAAGCCTTGGGACTTTGGGGGCCTTTTGAAGAGGGAAGAAATATGCAGTGTCTAGTGTCTGGGTTTGAGGGCGCCACCAGCAGTTGTAGTCCTTTAAAACCTATTTGAAGATCCACAGTTTCTAATCTTTCGATTGCCGACAGATGCCTACCGTTCACCCTCAGGATAAGTAGCAACACGTCTTCTAGCAGGTATTCTTTTCCCTACGCCCGCTGAGGTTTGGAAAGAAGCTGCTGCTTCTGTTTCCTCTACAAGGCGCAAGAAGGATCTTGGCTCTGTGATGGTGCCTGTGAAGGAAAAATGTGGGGAAACCCCATTTGAGAATTCTCGCTTGGCTCACCCTCTCCCTCGCGTATAGTTCTTTCTCGCGCCGCGGTGGCACAGACCACAGGCGGTGCGGCGAACCTTGAGAACCGGATACCGTGGCCCCTTTCTCACAAGGAAAGAGAAG
>NZ_JABAHI010000005.1 GCF_012584445.1 Olsenella sp. KGMB02461 | reverse complement strand
TATAGCCTGGCGTAATAAGCGGTGATGGCGCATTCACCATATACCCCTCATCAGCAATAGCGAACTGGGAACGTAGACACAGGTTTCCCCAAACAATTTTCTGCTTAGAGAAATCGTCCATATAAGCTATTGTGTCCTGAGTTTCAAACCATTTATTACTGGTCTTCTTGCGAGACTTCTTCAAATCTTTTGACGGTATTTTGATTCCATATTGGGCAGCATGGTTGGCTACCTTCATCTGCTCTTCACTCGATAGCGATCGCCCAGTCTGTTCGAGTTTTGGACGAAAACCGCGCAAGAATTCGTGTATGGCAGGATAATTCTCAATAGCATAGTGCTTAGCGGGGAATGTGGCTATTATCCACTGATCAGCAAAGGTGTAGCCATATCGTTTGATATCCCTGCCACGGAGAATCGGTCGAATAAGCTCGGCAGACCTCGGGTCCTCGGCGATGAGCCTATCCCTCGTCGCGCCGTCTATGATGAATGCGTCGTTGCATCCGGTAAGAATGCCACGATTGATTGTGATATCCAAGTCCCGAAGCGGCTTGCTTACGGCCTCAATCTTCCGCTTGATGCTTCTTTCGATCTCGCTGAGCACGACCCAGCTCTCGCCTTTTGAGAAAGCGCTTTCGACGGCATGCTGCTTAACATAATCGCTCCTTTGTACATATAGGTAAGGAGTGTCTATGATTTACGGCTACATCCGCGTAAGCAGCGACAAGCAGACTGTCGAGAATCAAAGATTCGAAATAGCCAAGTTCGCCGAAAGTTCTGATCTGACCATCGACGGCTGGATTGAGGAGACGATCAGCGGCACGAAGAACTACGACAAGCGGAAGCTCGGCGAATTGCTCAACACCGTGGAAAAGGGAGATCTGATCATCTGCGCTGAGTTGTCCCGTCTTGGAAGAAATCTCTTCATGATCATGGAGATCCTGAACATTTGCATGATGAAGGAATGCAGGGTCTGGACCATCAAGGATAACTACCGTCTTGGCGATGACATTCAAAGCAAGGTGCTCGCATTCGCCTTCGGTCTCTCGGCTGAAATCGAGAGGGACCTCATTAGCCAACGCACGAAAGAGGCATTGGCGCGCAAGCGCGCCGAAGGAGTTATTCTTGGACGCCCCAAGGGGAGCATGTCGGCCAAGGTGAAGCTTACGGGCAAGGAGGCACTGATTCAAGGGCTTCTTGATGAGAACGTATCCCAGAGCGAAATCGCACGCATCTTAAAGGTGAATCGAGCAACCGTAAAAAGATTTATCGACACGCGCATGAACGCAGACTCTAACGTGAACTCTGTTGAGAGATAAAGCTGTGACTTCCCCATAGCCTACACTCGGCATCAGGGTGCGAGCTTTTCCCAGCCGGAAAGAGAGGCGGTCAGCCCATGGACGGAGATAACGATGGTCAGCAGGTACGCGGGCAAGTACTGTCGGATGCGCGAGCGCGAGAACCGTTACTCGTTCGAGCGCGGATTCGATGAAATGATCTGCCGGCTGGAGCCACTGCGCGTCGTTCTATACGACAACCTTACCGATGGCCTTTGTGAGAGATTCTCCAACACTGTGATTATCGTATACCCTAGCAGCCTTGCCTCCAGCAGAAAGGAGGTTGCATAGATGGGAACGGGAGACTCGGGTAACTACTACACATCGGGCGGCAGCAACGTCATCCATCACCCGCAGTCCCTCGCACAGTTTTACCGACGCCTTTTGATGGCCTGCCTACCGAGGCCACGGTCGCCATGGGCACAGCTGGCAACTTGAAAAATGCCGACGATCGCGCCATCTTCCAGATGTACGTAGCCGAGACCATGAAACGTCTACAGCCTAGGAACATCGTTGTCTATGGGGATACTCTCGAAAACATCTTCCGTGCAGCTCCCGACGCGGGCATAAATGTGGTGCCATTCCCCACCCAGACACAACTCGTGCATGCCCAGAAGAATAGGTGTAGCTAATGGGCGGAGGGGCCGGGCGCGGCCTCGACTTCGGTGCCACCTTCGGCTCAGGCAGACTCCCGCTCGGGCATCAAATCACAGAGCCCGAGACCATTCCAGGCGAAGGCTTTACGATTGGCAGGAGCCTCGGCGCCGCAGCGCTCAACTACGACGTAAAGGATCCAAAAACTGGCAAGTCCTACAAGTTCCTCGAAGGTACGAGTATTCGTAACGTTGAGGTATTTGCCGGGAAGGGCGTTCGCAACAAGCTCAAACCCAAGGTAGCCCAGGGCTTAAGTCAGCAAGTTGGAGGCCGGCCGCGCGACTGGAAACATGTGAAAGGCATCGGGACACCTAACGTCAACGGACGACCTGTCGATGCCGAAATCCATTGGTTTGAGGCAGCTGGACAGCCTAAGGTAAAGTTTAAGGTTAAGAGGTGGTTGTCATGAAGGCCAAATACACAGGCGAGACGTCGTTCCTTGAACTGACTCACGACAAGATCTACGAGGTTCTTTTCGTTGAAAAGGGCTGGTACCGCATAGTGGATGATAGCGATGATGACTATCTCTACTCGCCAGACGAATTCAAAATTGTCGAGCCGAATGACGGAACCGTTCCCATAAGTGATTAGCTTCTACGATCCCGACACTCACACGAATGTCGGCCCATAATTCCAAAGGGATACCTCATAACAAAACGAAAGGTCCCGCTGTTTCCAGCGGGACCTTTCGTTTATGAGTCATTTTATCAGGTAATGTCGCCTGTCTTATTACTCTAAGGAGCTGCGAGTCCCTACTCCCACTCGATGGTTTTGGTTCTGCCGTCCCGTCACACCAGTTGCACCCAGTTGTCGGTGCCGTCTCGAGCCGAGTGCCGCCGAATGACGCGACGTCGCGTTTCGTCGACTTCGGGGACAAAAGCTGGGACAACTCCAAAAACTTTTTTCAAACTCAGGGCTTTGAGTTTTTGTTTTTGTCCCAAAGTGCGCGGCGGGCCGCCTTTGGAGGCTCGATGGCGCCGAAAACGCCCGTTTTGAAACTCAACCGCCCTTTTGCCCGCAAGCCGCCAGCTGCAATCGCAAGTGAATTAACGCGGGTGGCTTGCGCGCCATTTGCAAAACCCCAGGTCGCAGGTCTTCGCCATTCGTGAACAAAGTGAGTAGTCTCAGGTGGCTTGCTTATGAGTTGGCGAACGGGCCTTCAGGATTCAGGGCAAACATGCTGGTAGAATAGGATTCTCAAATCAATGACAGGAGACCGAGCATGGCCGAACCCCACGATAGGAAGCCGATCCTCACGATCGAGCAGCAGATAGAGCACCTCAAGCAGAAGGGCGTAGCCTTCGAACTGTGTTCCGAGGAAGAGGCCGCGGACTACCTGCGCGACAAGTGCAACTTCTTCAAGCTCGCATCCTACCGCAAACTCTTCTCGAAATACGAGGGAGGCCCGCGCGACGGCCGCTACGTAGACCTCGACTTCGGCCAGCTGCGCCTGCTCGCGGCGCTCGACCAGGAGCTGCGCCACGCCCTGCTCGGCATGACGCTCGACATCGAGCATTTCCAGAAGGTGACACTGCTTCGCGAGATGGAGGACCGTGGAGAGGACGGCTACGCCATCGTGGCCGACTACATGGCATCGCTTACCACTGCAAACAGGGAGTACCGCCTGCGCGAGCTCAAGATGAGCGGCCGCAGCCCCTACAGCTCGAGCCTCTACGCGAAGTACTCCGGCGACATGCCTGCCTGGGCCTTCCTTGAGCTCACCTCGTTCGGCACCCTCATCGACTTCGTGCGCTTCTGCGCCAGGCGATGGGGCGACAGGCGCCTCGAGGCCTCCCACTACGACCTCAAGCGCGTGAAGTCCGTCCGCAACTGCGCCGCGCACGGCTCGTGCCTGATCAACTGCTTCGCCGAGAGGGGCGCCGCCCGGGGCTCGGCGTCCAGCGGCGTCTCCCGAAGGGTCGCCGCCGTGGGGATTCCCAAGGCGACCAGGAGGAAGTGGATGGGGAATACGGCCATGCAGGAGGTCGCGACCGTGCTCGTGGCGCACTCCGGCTTGGTACCCGAGGGCTCCTCGCGCTCGCGCGCCGCATCCGAGCTCGCCGAGATGTTCGCCAGGGCCGACGGCGAAACCGAGGCGCTGCCCGACAAGGGGCCCGACGCCGCAGCTCGCTCCGCGCTCGAGTTCCTTCGCAGGTTGACAGAATCGCTCGGGTTGGTAGAATAGCCTGCAGATAGCAAAACCTTCACGGTTTTAGGGGCGGACTTGCGCAAGCGACTCTGCCCTATTTTTTTCCTCCGTCTGCCCCAACCAAGTAGTTCGAAGATAGCCTGTAGGTGTCCTCGTGGGCGCCTTTTATTTTCAGGGAATCGGCCGCTTCATGAACGAGCGACCGGCTTGACCTAGATCGAACCGCCTTCATCTCCGTCTAGGCGCCGGCAATCAACATCGTGAATCCGCGCGTGCTACAATGCGGGCACCAGAGATGAAAACACAGTCCCCGTCGGGTAGTCGTGGGCGTGCGGGAGTCCGCATCAGTAACCTGCCTCCTTGGTTGTCCCTTCTCTGCATGGTCATCTACATAAAGGAGGAACCAGCCATGCAGATCAGCGTGTCGTCCACCCTGACCGTATATCACGACGGCCAATTCTGGGTCGGGCTGGCGGAGCATGTCGAGGACGGCAGGTACGGCGTCGCCCGCATCGTCTTCGGCGCAGAACCGTCCGATGAGGAGATCCTGCGATTCGTTACAAGCAAATGGGCGAAGCTCGCGTTCTTCGGTGACGATCCGTCCGAGGCGAGCGAGCCCGCGAAGAACCCCAAGAGACGCGCCCGCGAGGCGGCGAAAGCCCTCAAGCAGCCGGCGATGAGCACCAAGGCGCAGCAGGCGCTCGCGAATCAGCGGGAGACGATGAAGCGGGAATCGGCTCAAGCAAGAAGCCAGCGTCGCGCGGATGAGGCGGAGGCGCGCTTCGAGCAGCGAAAACTGAAGCGCAAACAGAAGCATCGCGGTCATTGATACCACCATCAACCCATATATAGCAGCAGGCGTAGCTTCGATTGAAACTACGCCTGCCACCTGGTGCTATAACGTTATTATGTATCTTTACATTACCTTCTGAAACATATGGCGCACCTTGTCCAGGCGGCTGTTTGGACGGCGGGGCTGGATGACCGGCTCGCCGACAGTGGCCTGATACCCTTTCAGTTCCGTCAGGCATACGCTC
>NZ_JABAHI010000004.1 GCF_012584445.1 Olsenella sp. KGMB02461 | reverse complement strand
CTTAGCAATCATAGGCGGATGACGCGGAAACGGCCCCTCCCGGGGCCGTTTCAGTTCCAGATCGTTGTTTTCGCCCGCTGAGCTGGGCCTATGCCGGAATCTCTCCCACAGAAACCACCGAAGAGCCTTAAATAATGAAAAAAGTCGTCTGTGTGCATATGCACAGATTTATCCATGTTTGATTCTTTTGCGACAATCGACGCAGTTGTTGTCTTTCCTGTTCCCGGTGAGCCTGTAATCACAATAATTCTTCCTTGATTCATCTACATTCTCCCTCGCAATTCAGATTTACCGCTCTCTTTCTGATTTTGGAGCGTTTCTTCTCTCAAGATTGAAATGGGCGGGAAGCCATTTTAGGGCTTTCCCGCCTTGATTGCCCATCAGCAAAGACGGGCGGGACTGTCAACGGCGGCGCATTTATGCGCCGTTCATCTTGACCGTTGATTGGCCCCGCTAACTTTGCTACTCTGTTCTAAGTAATTCCTCAATTTGTTTTTTCATATATTCTACAAGTGCCATCGCTTCCTTTTCTACTGTCTCCCATTCATCAGACAAATTTCCCAAATAAGCTTCCTTTGCCGTTGTTAGCAGGGGGCGAAATCTCTCCGGCAATTTTAAAATTACCCATTTTGCGGCAACATCTTTTGTCGTGATTTCTTCTGTTACTAAAGTAAACCACATTCGTGATAAGGTTAATAACACATTTCTTTCATCACCCTTAAAGCTGGAAATCAAACCAGGTAAAGAAAACCGAATTGCTTTTTTAATTTCGTGAAATGGGATAGCGGGAATAAGCTCTTTGCTTTCCGCCCCCTTCAAAGTTATGCTATTTTTTCTTGCTTGCCATAATAAAATCATTATATCTGGGTCATTGCAGGCTTGCGGATATTCTCCTGCTTCCATCTCTCCCCTTAGCCATTCACCATACATATACTGACATTTTGGCGGAAATTGCAACGGAACAATATCAGATTGATTGATAATAGTTACCTCTAAAGGTCTTTTTTCAATACAGCCTACGGAGCCAGAAATTTTCAATAATTGCTTTGTTAGATCTGCTCTGATTGAATTACTCAATTCTTGTTTAGTAATTATCAGTATATCTATATCACTATCTGGACGCAGCCCATTCATTGTTGCTGAACCATATAAATATATCCCCAATATTTGACCTTGTAATATGGTTTCTGCTATTGAAATAACTTGATTTACTTGTTGTGGAAATTCATTTATATTCATTGTAACTCCTATATGTATTTATTTTTACTCCTCAACAACTGATAAAACAGCGTCTAAGGCTAATTCTAAGGCTATGGATATACTTGTTTTTCCCCATTCTCTTTCTTGGTATTTATGAGGGTCTGCAAGAGTATCGGCTGAAAAAAGCAGCATAGCCCATGTAACTTTTCTAAATTTTGCACACGCCGCCAATGCGGAACATTCCATTTCTACTACTTGACATCCCTCTTCTTTCCGATACTGAACCATTTCTACTGTTTCTCGATAAAAACCGTCTGTTGTCCATGTTTTAACTTCCCAATATGGTATATTCTTTCGGCTTAAAGCAGATTCAATCGCATTTATACCAGCCTTTGAAATCTCTACTTCTCGGGAGGGAGGAAGATAATGGTAAGATGTTCCCTCATCTCTCAATGCAGAAACAGGTATCAAAAATCTATTTTCCGGGATGTCTTCCAATACGCCGCAGGAGCCGACGGAAATAATCTTTGTTACACCCCCTGCAATTAAATATTCTAAAACTTGGACGGCAGCAGCACTTCCCACAGGAGCCGGACATAGACATATTTTCTCCTGATTATAAAGACATTCATAAATAGGATATCGTCTTGTTGCACTTTCAAATTCATCTATCTGTATTCCATCATGGGTATGTGCATAATTTTCAACCTCGTCTCCTAAAAAAGCAAACACTGCTTTTTTAGGAAAACATTTTTTCCCATTTCCCGGCTGAAAAACAGCTTTTGATGCGGTATCGTACTCTAAAACAGGGTAGTCATGCTTTACTAATGGCATATTATTATCTCGAATAACAGGCTATTATTCTATTCCTTTCATCATCTTTTTTGGAGGCTTCGGTAGTTTGTGTGACAAGGGGCTAGCCTAGGCAGCAACGCTCTTCGCTCCCTTCACGCCCTTCTTCCTCGCCTTCACCGGGCGACCCGGGAGCTGGGGCTGGCAGTCGCCGCACCTGAGCATGAGCAGGGCCACGAGGTTGTCGGTGTTGCGGAAGCCGTAGCCCATCCTCACCGCCACCTTGATCTTGTTGTTGATGGCCTCTACGCGCCCGTTGCTGACGCCGAGCTCGACTGCGGCGATGATGTCGTCGCGCCGGCGGCGCACCTTCTTCTCCACGGCGACGACCTTGGCGATCTTGCAGTAGGCGGCCCTGTGCATCCAGTCGTCGAGCAGCTCGGCGGCCTCGGAGCCGTCGGCTGCCCGGAAGACGGCCCGCAGGTCCTCCTTGAGCTCCCAGGCCCTGACCAGCCGCGAGCCGGCCCTCTTCTTGAGCGCCTCGAGCCTCGCCCTCTGGCCGTCGGTGAGGTCCTCGGGGTTCTTCACGAGCGCGTAGCGGCTGCCCTTGATGGAGGCCGCCTCCTCCTCGAGCGCCCTGACCTCCTCGGGCGGCAGCTCGCCTTTGGCAGGCCTGCCGCGCTTGCCCTCGGGCCTGGGCCTGGCGGCCCTGGCGGCGGCCCTGGCGGCGTTCCACTCCTCGTGTTAAGCCCAATATAGATTTCACCGGCTAGCCCACCATATCGCGCCGTTCCACCCAACGCAGATGCGCCAGCCAGCACAGCGTACTTTCACCAGTCAGCCCAATGCAAAATGCTCTCCCGAGACCCATGCGGATGACTCGAGGGGGGCCGATTGGAAAGGAACATCATGGGCGAGCTGAACATGTACCGGCAGGCCGGCACCAAGCCCAACTTCAGCGAGATAGCGAGGCGCTACGAGATGGACAGGCACACCGTCGCCAAGTACTGGCGGGGCGGCGAGGAGGTCGAGGACCGCAGGAGCTGCAGGCCGAGCGGCTTCGACCAGGTGAGGGAGGTGATAGAGCAGAAGGCCTCGCTGCCCGGGGCGACGAAGAAGGCCGTGCACGAGCTCCTTCTCCACAGGTACCCCGACCTGGGACTGCCCAAGTACAACGCCTTCAGCGCCTACTGCGACAGGCACGGCATCGCCTTCCAGCCCCAGGAGGGCCCCGAGCCCCACCCGAGGTTCGAGACGCCCATGGGCAGGCAGCTGCAGTTCGACTGGAAGGAGGACCTCTCCATGGTCGACGCCAACGGGGAGGTGTTCGAGTTCAACGTCTTCTCCGCGACGCTGTCGGCCTCGAGGATGCACCGCTTCATCTACTCCAGGACCAGGACGGAGGAGGACACGCTCGGCTGCCTGACGGCGACGTTCACCCGCTTCGGCGGCGTGCCCGACGAGTGCCTCACGGACAACATGTCGAGCCTGGTCACCGTCTCGCGCGGCAGGCGCATCGTGCACGCCAAGGCGCTGCGCTATGCCAAGGAGGCCGGCTTCGAGCTGCAGTTCTGCAGGCCGCGCACGCCCCAGACCAAGGGCAAGGACGAGAGCGCCAACCGCTTCCTGAACCGCCTCGCCGTCTACGACGGCGACTTCGTCGGCGAGGAGGGCCTGATCGAGGCGATCGCCAACATCGAGGCGCGCTGCAACGCCGAGCCGTGCGAGACGACCGGCCTGCCGCCGGCCGTGCTGTTCATGCGCGAGAAGGAGTACCTGCACCCCATCGGCAACCTGCGCCTGCTCGAGGAGATGGTCGGCGACGTCACGCGCTGCACCGTCCCCGACACCATGCTGGTGCGCGCGGCGGGGCGCGAGTGGTCCGTCCCGCGCCGCTGCATAGGCAGGAGGGCCAAGGTTACCGCGATGCCCTCCGGGCAGGTGGTGGTCGAGGTGGACGGCGAGGTCGTCGCCGTCCACGACTCCCTCGCCAGCCCGCAGCGGAAGATCAACTACGCGCACGAGCACTACGTCGAGGCGATCTCGGGCAAGCGCCGCTTCGCCGACTGCGACATCGAGGCGGCCGCCAGGGCCAACCTCGAGCTGCTCGACGGCATCGGGGGCGGGCTGTGATGGCGGCGCTGGACGAGGGCGGCTCCGCGGCGAGGGCGGTGGCCAACCTGGAGGCCCTGAAGCTCACGCAGATGGCCGCCCTGCTCCCCGACTACGTGAGGCTGGTGGCCGACGGCGAGAGGGACTTCTGCCAGGCGCTCGCCGAGATGACGCGCGTGGAGGTCGCGGCCAGGGAGCGCAGGGTGACCAACCAGCGCATCAGGTCGTCGGGCTTCCCCTACATCAAGACCCTCGCCGACTTCGACTGGGACTTCCAGCCGTCGGTGCCGAGGGGGAAGGTGGAGGAGCTGGCGACGCTGAGGTTCCTCGAGGACGCCGAGAACGTCCTGCTCATCGGCAGCTCGGGCGTGGGCAAGACGCACATCGCCATAGCGCTGGGCATCGAGGCCGTCAGGGCGGGGCGCGAGGTGAGGTTCGTCGACTGCGCGCGCCTGATCGAGGACCTGCGCGACGCCCACAAGAGGGGGATCCTCAAGAACAGGCTCAAGTACTACACGCACAGCAAGCTGCTGATAATCGACGAGCTGGGCTACCTCGACATCGAGGAGGGCGGGGCCGACCTGCTGTTCCAGCTGGTGTCGGCGCGCTACGAGAGGCGCTCGACGATCATCACGACCAACGCGGGCATCAGCAGCTGGGGCGAGGTGCTGGGCGACACCGTGAAGGCCGGCGCCATCGCCGACCGCGTATGCCACCACTGCACGATGATGAAGATCACCGGGGGGTCGTACAGGCTGAAGGACCTGCCGGTCGAGAGGAAGGAGGAGTAACCAGAAGTGGTGAAAGTACGCTGGGTCAGGCGGCCAAAGCCCGCTGGGTCAGCTGGCAAGAAACGCTGGGTCAACTGGTGAAAAGAATATTGACATTAACACCTCGCAGCGCACGGCGTCGAGCGCGTCGTTCATCCACTGGACCACGTGGAAGGGGTCCATGACCCACCTCGCGTTGGGGCAGCGGCGCTTGACCAGCTGCCTTATCCACCTCGCGCCGTCGGCGGT
>NZ_JABAHI010000003.1 GCF_012584445.1 Olsenella sp. KGMB02461 | reverse complement strand
GGCGCGCCTCTGCTCGCGCGTGAGCTCGTCGAGGAACAGGTTGAGCACGTCCTTGCCGGTGCCCTCGTGCGCCCAGATGAGGCAGCCGCGGTCGTGGTCGACGACCACCGTGACGTACTTGTGGCCCTTCTTGTACGACGTCTCGTCGATGCCGATGCGGCGCACGCCGTCGAACCTCGAGGCGCCGCGCGCGGCCTCCAGCTCGGCGTAGACGCGCCTGCACACGCCGCCCACGCTGTGCCACTCGACGCGGGCGAGCTCGGAGACCGCCGAGGCGGTGCAGCGGACCGCCAGCCACGCCACCCAGTCCTCGAAGTCGCGCGTGAAGCGCGCCCCGTGCCGCGCCCAGGGGACGGCCTCGGTGCGCACGCCGTGCTCCGGGCAGCGCACCCTGCAGGGCGCGTACTCCAGGTAGCAGGCCGAGCGCGCCAGGTCCATCGCCCTCCACAGCCTGGGGGCCCCGCGGTTCGCCATGTCGTAGAAGTCGCAGGCCCTGCCGCATACGGGGCAGCGGCGCTGCTCGCGCTTGTAGGGCCGGACGCTCACGACGATGCGCTCGGCCTTGATGCGCGCGCCCAGGACGACCGTGCGGGCCAGACCGAGGGCGAGAAGTAGTAGACTCTTCATGCGTCACACCTCTTCGGTTGTCTGAATTTGGCTTAGCAATCATAGGCGGATGACGCGGAAACGGCCCCTCCCGGGGCCGTTTCAGTTCCAGATCGTTGTTTTCGCCCGCTGAGCTGGGCCTATGCCGGAATCTCTCCCACAGAAACCACCGAAGAGCC
>NZ_JABAHI010000002.1 GCF_012584445.1 Olsenella sp. KGMB02461 | reverse complement strand
CTCAGGTGCGGCGACTGCCAGCCCCAGCTCCCGGGTCGCCCGGTGAAGGCGAGGAAGAAGGGCGTGAAGGGAGCGAAGAGCGTTGCTGCCTAGGCTAGCCCCTTGTCACACAAACTACCGAAGCCTCGTTTTTCCGCGTTGGCGATTGCTGATCGCGTTGGCCACGAGAGCACCGATATCACCTACCGATACGCCCACCTCTTCCCGAACAAGCAGACCGAGATCGCCAACGCCCTTGACTGCTCCAAGGAGGGCTAGCCATGCCCTGCCCCAACTCCGCACGCAAGAGGTCGAAGACCATGGCCTTCAGGGTGAGTCCGGAGGAATACGAGCGGATCACCAATCTGGCCAAGCTGAGCGGGATGGACAAGCAGGATTTCATCATGGCCAAGCTGATGGACCACGAGATAGTCGTGAGGCCCTCTACGAGGGTCTACAAGGCTCTGAAAGACACGATGTCGGAAATCTACCAGCAACTGCTCAGAATCCGCGCAGGAGGCGAATTGAGCGCCTCCGCGGAGCAGTCCATCGAGCTGCTTTCAAAATTCTTTGCCGGGCTTGCCCCGACAGAAGACGCGGTTGCGGAGGTCGATGCGGAGAACGAAGACATCTGGAACATGGAGCGTTGGTAGGGTGTCCATTCGTGGCGTTGTGTTAGACCACTTTGGATAAGTGTCCTGCACGCAGTACACGCAGCAAGACCCCCGGTTGCGACAATTCCATCATCAGGAGAGATGGAGGTTGCAATGGAAGACGTGCTCACCCAGCTGACGAGGCAGTTCCTTCCGCAGATGACGGTTGCCGAGAAGGGCAGGGCCCTGAGATCGCTCAAGGCGCTGATAGACGCGGAGCTTTTCGACCTCGCGGCAAGCGAGGGGGCGGAGGACGATCCCGACAGGACCTGCCCTTGGTGCGGCTCTCCCCATTACGTGAAGAGGGGGCGAGACGGACGCGGCCGTCAGCGGTTCCTCTGCCGGGGGTGCGCCAGGACCTTCACCGACGCCACCATGCGCATCTTCTCCACCACCAAGCTCGACAGGTCGGCCTGGATGAGGTTCGCGGAGTGCCACGTGGACATGCTCCCGCTGCGCGAGTCGGCGGAAAAGTGCGGCGTGTGCCTCAAGACGGCGTTCTTCATGCGCCACAGGCTGCTCGAGGCCATGGCCAAGCGCATGCCCGCCTTCCGCGTGGAGGCCGGCGGCGGGGCCGAGCTCGACGAGTGCTTCTTCAGGGAGAGCTTCAAGGGAAACCGCTCCAGGTCGGAGTCCGGCGTGCCCAGGAAGCCCCGCGCAAGGTCGCAGGGAACCGACGGGCACGAGAGGATATGCGTGCTCACCGGCATCAACGACGCCGGCGACATCTTCTACGAGATCGCGGGGAGGGGCGGCCTCGACGAGGCGGCAGCCAGGGAGCTGCTCGCCGACAAGCTCGCGGTCGGCGCGATAATCTCGACGGACCGTGCGCACGTGTACCGCCGCGTCCTGCCCGCCCTCGGCGTCGGCGAGCACATCGCCAGCAAAAGGGAGGAGCACGCCATCAACAGGGTGAACGGCCTCCACTCCCAGATGAGGCACTTCATCGGCAGGTTCCGGGGCGTCTCCACGAGACGCCTCGAGAACTACCTCGCCTGGTTCAAGTGGACGTGGTGCTTCAAGGTCCGCAGGAGCGCGGACGAGCTCGCCGAGCTCATAGTGAGGCAGGCGGCCCGCGGCACGTACGAGAAGACCTGGCGCCAGTACAAGGTGACCCCCTATCCGTTCTACGAGTACTGGATCAAGCAGGCGAAATGGGACTCGCGTGCGCGGAGGGCCATATACGGCGTGGCGTGATGTCCAGGGCGGTCTGGCGCAGCGCATCTGCGGCAAGCGCTGAAGTCGTGACCCGATGCAAAAAGCAACAGCTAGCGATATTCTTCGGGAACGTCGAAACCGTACTCACGGCATAGGAGCATGACATCGTGGACGTCGTGCTCGTCATGCTGATAGCCCAAGTGAAACAACAGCTGGCTTTCGGGGTCGATGCACGACACCTCCACCTCGCCGATGCGCCCCCTCCCCGAAAAGACCTCCCCGGGAAAACGATCTCCCTGATACAGAATATCGCCATTCTCGGCGAAATCGAAGCAATGCAGGTCGACGATGCGCCCCGCCTCGTCTTGCCACACCGTGTGATCTTCGGTGGTGAAAGATGCAGCCACCTCGGAAAACCCCTCATCAGCAATTAGATCCACGAACCTTTGGTAATCCCCGCGCTGAACGAACAGGTCGATGTCGTTATGAGCCCTGGTCTCACGCCCGACAAGCGCATCGACGCCCCAGCCGCCATCAAGATATACGCCAATGCCCGCACCTGCGGAAAGGCCGATTATCCAACACGCATCATCCTTGGTGACCATAGGAGCTCCTTCGCTTTCGCCTGCTATTTAAGCAAGAAAGATTATAGGAAAAGTCCCAGTATCCAAAGTGGTCTAACACAACGATAATGCTGTACACCGACGACGCTTTTCGCGCAGATAATGACCGGTGGTTAAATCACTGATAGAGACCAAATCCATCGGTGGGATAATGGCCTTTGATTGCAAATGGAGAAAGGCGGGGACGATGGGCTTCTTCGATAAAGGCTTCGACCCAATAAAAGAGGCGCAGAAGGCTGCGGCCGCTGCAGGAAAAGGAATCGCAAGCGCTGCCGAACAGGCATCGAATGCCGCCAAAACCGCCGCCGATCAGGCGGGACAGACCATCGGGGACATTGCAGGCAAGGCAAAAGGTGCCGTTCAGAGCATTGGAGATGCGATCAAGGACGGTCCAGAGCCGAAGAGCTTCAAATACAACACTGAGTTTGTCGATGAGCAAGACGCTGACGCATCGACCCAATCTCAAAGTCCAGCTCCCGAACATATGGCGAAAATGCTCGGCGGTGTAGCTGAAGGAGCCGCAAATGCCGCGAGCGCTGCGGCCGCCGGTGCTCAAGGCGCTGTCGCCGCCGTCGCAGGCAAAGCGGGAGAAATCGCCGATGGAATCAAGCAAGGTGTCGAGAATGCAAGGGCGAAAGAACCAGATGAGTACGAGCTCGCCGTCATCGAATACAACCAAGCCTATACAGATCTGGAGTCGGGAGGGATCGAACTCTACCAGTCCAGGCTGAGGAGCATCGACCTGCTGGACCTCGTTACCGACCTGGTGAACTCGATCGCGAACACGCCGAAGTCGTTCGTGGAGGATGTCGAGGAGGTGTCCCACAAGAAGCGAAGCTTCAAGGAGTCGGAGTCCTTCGCCCGCGAAGAGCTGGACTCGGCGCGGAAATCGGCGGCCAGCGCCGGCGCCGGCGTCGCAGCGGGCATGGCCGTTGCCAGCATAGCCCCATCCGCCGCCATGTGGGTTGCCACAACTTTCGGCACAGCCTCCACGGGCGCCGCAATCTCCACGCTGTCGGGCGCTGCCGCGACGAACGCGGCGATGGCCTGGCTCGGCGGAGGCGCATTAGCCGCCGGAGGAGGCGGGATGGCCGCAGGCAGCGCTTTCCTGGCAATGGCCGGCCCCATTGGATGGGGCGTCGCAGGCGCCACGTTGCTGACCTCCATCGCGCTTTTCGTGAAAAAACAGCACAAGATCGCTGAGGAAAAGCACGAGGAGCTCTTGTCGGTAAAGAGAAACACCGAGGCTCTTAGGGAGACGTCCGCAGCGATTGGGGCGCTTAGGGCGAAGACCGACGCCCTTCGCGAAGAGCTATCCGGGTCCTTCATGTCCTCATGCCGCCTGCATGGCGCCGACTACCTTTCCATCTCCGACGACGAGAAACTGGCCCTGGGCTCCTTGGTAAACAACGCGAAGTCCCTGGGCAGCCTCATCGTCGAGAGGGTGGCCACCCGGGACGGTGAATAGCCATGAAAGCAGAAAAGGTACTCAAGAGCTCACAGGAGCAGGCCGTCGCCGCATGGATCGGCTTGATCAACCAGATGAGAATCGACGACCTAATCGAGAATCTTAACCGCCAAGACCAGAACCTCGATTCCGCAATGGAGTCCATGAACTGGGCGCTCGGGAAGATCGAGGACCTCGTCGTTGCGAACAGGGGCGGTAACAAGGGCGTCCACGGGTTCATCGCCGAGGTGGCCGAATGCGGGCTGGAGAACGCGCAGAGCCTCGTCCATGGCGATAAACCGGTAATGGAATGGGTTAATGACAACGGCCCCGCCGACCTTTTGCGCAACGGCGTCGAGATACAGGTCAAGTTCGTGAACGCCGGCGGCAAGTTCTCCCTAGACGCTGTGGCCGCCCATTTGCAGAAGTACCCCGATTTCCTCGACAAAGACGGCATCTACCAGATTCCGAAGGACCATCTCGACGCGGTGCGCTCCCTGTATGAGATGCCAAAGGAGGAAGCGGCCAAGCTGGCGTCCTCGACCGGCGGCCCGTCTTACTCAACCTGGAGAAGCATCCATGAGTTCTTCGACTCAAGCGGGTTCAGCATCGATGACCTTGAAGCCTCCAAATTCGAGTACTCGGAAGTCCAGAAGAACGCTATCGCCGACAAAATGGCAGAGGAGAAGAGCAAACTCGCAGACGAGAGCGAGCGAATAAAGAAAGGCGTTTACGAGGAACACAAGCCCACGCCCCAAGAGGGCGCGAAGGCCGCGGCGGCTGGTGCCGTTCTGGAAGCGGGAACGGCATTCGCCATTTCAATGAATCGTCATCTCGTGAACGGAAAGCGTATCGGCGACTTGACTCAGGATGACTGGGAGGAAATCGCCATAGATTCCGGCATGGGACTCGTCAAAGGTGGCGTTCGCGGCGGAGCTGTTTATTGGCTGAATAACTACACGGCTACCCCCTCATCTGTTGCAAGCGCGCTGGTTACGGCATCATTCGGCGTCGCTGAATGCGCTTACAGGTTCCGCAGCGGCGAGCTTACGGAGATTGAGTTTATAGAAAACTCCGAAATCGCGTGCCTCGATGCGTCTGTGAGCGCGTTCTCGAGCTTCGTGGGCCAGGTTGCCATTCCGATCCCGGTTCTGGGCGCCCTCGTCGGCAACGCCGTAGGCACGACCGTGTACGCATTGGGAAAGGATTTCTATAACAAACGAGAGGCGGAGCTGCTCGCGCACTATGCCCAGGAATTGAAGGTCCTCGATACTGAGCTCGATGGCGAATACGACGCATGCATCAGCGGCCTTCGTGAGAATATGAGCGCATACATCAGCCTTCTCGAGAAGGCTTTCTCCCCGAATGTCGCAATGGCTTTTTCCGGCTCCGTTGAGTTGGCGGCAAGCCTTAACGTCCCGGACGGCGAAATCCTGCACACGCGCGAAGAAGTCGATGATTTCTTCCTGAATTAGAATCAGTCAGGTTAAAGAAACAACGGCCGAGCGAAACCCAATCGCTCGGCCGTTTGCCGTTTAGAACGGATGAATCTCCTGTATTACCATCATGCTCACTTGCCTAGGCAGGCAAACTGCAATGGCCTACATCACCCACTTGAACACGGCGCGGAACAGCCAGACGAAAAAGCCCAGCGTGACCTTTAGCGCCGCCATGAGGAACCTACCAAGCCTCTTCATCGACGTCACCCCAATCTTCCTTGACCTTGCGGGCGCCCTCCTCGGCGCCCTCTTCCTTCTCTTTCTCGAGCAGCCTCGCCAGCTCGTCCGGCACGCCCGGGACCTCCGCCCTCCCCAGCGCCCGCTGCAGGTCCCTTATCTGCGACTTCAGCGGTTTTGAGGGAGGGCCTACGTGCTCGCGGTAGCAAGCGGAAATCGCAGCGGCATCACATAGGTAGCCCATCACCTGGGCGAACGCCTCGTCGCCGTCAAGCAGGATGCGGCGGGCTCGCCCGAGCTCGGCCTCCGAGGCCAGCATGAAGCGCCATCCGCGGGACCTGCGCGCCGCCGGGATGCCGTCCGCGGGCGCGTCGGCGCGCCAGTCGTCGCGCACCTGGTGCCAGTTCGCCGTGAGCCAGAGCCCCTTCTCGGGCTCCTCGCGCATCTCGAGGTCGAACTCCGTGAGCATGTTCGCCCCGGAGAACGGCGACCCCTCCGTGAACGAGAGCGTGTCGAACAGCGTCGTCCTGCCGCCCTCGTACTCTATCCTCACCATCATCGCCGGCCCCTCTCCCTGCGCTGCTCGTGCTGGGCCCGCTGCCGCTCGGCGGCGAGGATTCGCTGTTGCTCGTCCTCATGCCGGTCGCTGCGCTGGTTGCCGCCGGCATCGACGCGCCCGCGATCGTCCCCGTAGCGGGTCTTGAGCGGCATGAGCCCGTTCTCGGCCATGTAGGCGCGCGCGGCCTCGAGGCGGCGATACCCCTCGCCGCCCGCCTGGCCGCGCCGCTCGAGGGTCCGCATCCTGAGCCCGAACTCCTCGATGGACTCGACGTCGAACTTCGCGCAGGTCTCGAGCGCCGAGGAGAGCCTGCTCAGCTCCGAGAGGTCGTTGAGCTCGAGGGCGCGCTCGGCGGCCTTGCGAATACGCGCGGTGCTCGCGTCCGTGGGACGGTAGGCGTCCTCGCGCTCGAAGCGGCGGCGGAGCATCTCCTTGCCGTAGACGAACCCCAGGCGCTCGCCGCTGACCTTCTTGGACGGCTCCTCGGTGAGGCTGAACACCCAGTCGTCCCGCCGCGCCTTGGCCGAGTTGTCGGCTACGTGCACGCCCAGGGCGTCGAGGATGCCGAGGAACTCCGCCTCGTCGCGCGCCGTGGTCTTGGCGAGCGCGACGCGGGCGCGGATGTCGCCGACCCACGAGTAGCCGCCCGAGCGCATGATCTCCTTCTCGGCCCGGCCCAGGTAGACGCTCCTGCGGCTCCTTGGCCCGCCCGCGCCGGCATGCCCGCGCGCCTTCGACGGCGATTCGGGAGCTCGGTCGTTGGAGAGCCCCGACAGCCCGCGCTCGCGCGCCATGTCCTGAAGGTCTCGGTTGAGGTCCTCGGGGTGCTGGGTCTGCATGCGGTAGCCGGTACGGAGGTTGGCGTTGTTCACGACGATGTGCGCGTGCGGTATGCCGCGGGCGTTGTCGTCGTGGTAGACGATGGCGATCTCGTGGTCGCCGAAGTGCTTGAGGGCCCACGAGCACGCGAGCTCGCGCAGCGCCGCCAGGTCGATGTCGTCGCCGGGGTCCGGCGACAGCACGAAGTGCTTGAACGTGCGCGCGGGCTTTCCCCGCCAGGGCGCGTCCGTGCCGAATGCGGCGCGCGTGGCGTCCATCTCGGCGTCCCAGGCGCAGGCCTCCTTGGCGTCTTCCCCCAGCGCGCCGGCGTCGCGCTCGTCGTAGCTCAGGTTGAACAGGTCGCGCGCCAAGGCGCGGCCTCCCTTCTCGAGGTAGCGGCGGATGCCTCCTGTCGAGCCGTGGCCGCTTATCGGCTTCAAGATCGGCATGGCGAGCCCTCCACGAGCGAGTCGGCGCCGATGCGCCCGAGCTCCGCCGCCATCTCTCGGGCAGCGGCGTTCACGTCGGCGAGCTCTCGCTCGATCGTCGGGACGCTCTCCGCGACGAGGTCCCAGTCGACATGCCCGTGGCGGGCGTGGAAGTTGATGAGGTTCATCGCGTGCACTGCCTGGTTGTAGTGGTAGCCCCACTTCGTGAGCTCCCGCGACATCGCCCACAGGGCCCTGCGGTCCACGAGTATGCGGTGCTCGTCTCCCGCGTTGGCCTCCGTCGACAGCGGTATGCGAACGAGGTAGCGCAGGTACTCCGACTTGCTGAGGCCGGCGCGCTCGCACCGCTCGCAGAGCGCGTCGTAGTCGCTTCCCTCCATGCGGAACGTGACGCGGCGCTCCTTGCCTTTGGCGGCGCCGGCTTCCTCTTCCATGGCGGATTCCTTTCCTCGGGCCCGCCGTGCGGCGGGCTCATCTCTCTAGGGGCGCGGGGGATCCCCCGCAGGCGGCGGCCCGGCCCGGGCGCCGCCTCTGGGACCGGGCCTCGCGAAAGCGGGCTCCCAAACGGCCCGCGGCATGACGGGTCCGAGGCTGCCCGGTCCCCAAGTGCTATGGACGCCCGACGCGATGTCGGACGCCATAGGCTACTTGCTGGATTTCGAATGCGAGGCCCTTCTTCGGACCTTCCGGGCTCCTGCGCCCGCCTCCGCGTACGGGGCGGTCATGAGCGCCATCTCCCGCAGCAGCGAGAGGTCGGCAGCGCTCGGGCTCTCGGGCGGGCTCTCGAGGAAGTCGGCCACGAGCCTCGCGGCCTTCGCGATGCGCCCGTCGGGGCCGGCCTGCGTTTTGCTCTCGCTCCTCACGTAGTCGGAGAGCTCCCGCTTGGTGCGCCGCCAGGGCTCCATCGCGGCGTGCATCTCCGCCTGGCGCTCCTTCGGCATGCCCGCGAGCGAGCGCACCGCCTCGGCGCTGAGGTTGCCTCGGTCGGCCTCGGCGGCCCACTCGGGCGAGAGGTCCTCGGCGATCCTGCGGGCAAGCCTCTCCTCGCGCGCGATGGTCTTGCCGGAGACCTTGCGGCCCGTCTGCCGCTCGATGATGGCGGCCTTCACGTCGTCGACGCGCATGCCGGAAAGCGACGGGTCCTCGGAGCGCAGGCGCACGGCGTCGCCCCTGAGCGCCTCGGTCGCGGCGGCGCGCTCGGTCACGGTGAGCGCGCGGGTGAAGTAGTTCGCGGCGTGGAGCAGCGTCACCGCCCGCTCGTCGTCGATGCCCTCTATCACGCGGCAGGGCATCCTCTCGTAGGCGGGGTCGTCCTTGGCGAGCAGCGCGTAGGCGGCCTTGCGGCGGTGCCCGGAGACCATCTGCCACGAGCCGTCTCCGACCTTGCGCACCAGCGGCAGGTCGGTGAGGCCGTCCTGGCGTATGGACTCGGCGAGCTCGGCTATGCCGGCCGGGTCCATGGAGTAGGCGGCGTTCGCCGGGTGGTCGGCGATGTCGGCCACCGCGATCTCGGACACCGGGTAGCGCCCGCGGGTGCGGGACGCGCCGTCGAGGAGCCCCGTGATGGTGAATCCCGCGGCCACCTGGCTAGGCGAGCTCACGGTACACCTCGTCGGCGAGGGCCTCGTAGTCGCGCGCGGGGCGGCTCCCCGGCTCGAAGGCGGCCACCGGCTTCCACTGCCAGCTGCCCTCGCAGACCTTGCTGCTCGCGTGTATGACCGTCTCGAACTGCTCGTCTGGGAAGAACCCGTCGAGCACGGCCGCGCCCGTGGTCTCGGCGTTGGTCATGCGGCCGGGCACGCAGGTGCGCAGTATCTTCCATCTGGGCGTGGGCATGCGCAGGGCGTCCGCGATTGAGCGCGTCGCCTCCACGGTGAGCGCCGTGCCGCGCATCACGGTGGAGTCGAGCTTCACGGGGATGACGACCATGCCGCCCTCCGCGGCGGCGAGGTAGGCGTTGAAGGCGAGCCTGCGCATCACGGGGCTGCAGTCGATGAGGCAGACGTCGTAGGAGCCCGAGGCGTCGTCGAGCGCGAACTTGAGGCGCTGCTCGCGCAGGAGCATCTCGTTCTGGTCGACGAGGTCGATGGTCGAGGCCACCACGTCGAGGTTCTCCCCGGCGGCGTAGGCGATCTCCTCCACGGGCGCGCCGCCGTAGAGCAGCTCGACCGATGTGCGCCGCTCGGAGGCGGCCCGGTCGTAGAGGCCGAAGAAGTCGGTGGCCGACGCCTGCGGGTCGAGGTCGACGAGCAGGGTCCGAAGGCCCCGGGCGGCGAAGATGGCCGCCAGGTTCACGGCGGTCGTCGTCTTGCCGACGCCGCCCTTGTAGTTGGAAATGGCTATCGTGCGCATGGGTCGCGTCCTCTCTAGCGTGGGGCGCGCCTCGCCGCATCCGGTCCGGCGCGCCCCGAGTCTCGGAGCGTCGGGACAAAATCGTACGGATTTGTCCGACAAGCGGAGTGTACCACGAAAACGTACGGATATGTACGCTTTCGTGGTACAGGGGCCGAGTTTCGGGGAAACCCGGCCCCGGGAGCCCGGGGCCGGGCGCGCCGCCTAGGAGAGCGGCTCCATCTCGCCGAAGCAGTTGACGTGGTGGCGCAGGAGCGCGCGGTTCTCCTTGACGACCATCATCGCCACCTCGTCGAAGCGGACCGGGGTGTCGGCGTAGTCGTCGCCGTTGCCGGCGAGCCACGTCGCCGCCAGCGCCTCGCGCAGCCCGCGCGCCCTGTGGGCCTCGGGGAAGCCGTCCGTCCCGATCCGGGCCGTGGCGTCGACGAACACCAGGGTCCCGTCCTCGTCCACCGCCACGAGGTCGATCCCGCCGATGCCCTCGGGCCCCTGCCAGGCCTCGTCGACGATCTCGTAGCCCTTGCGCTCGAGGAAGGCCTTGACCGCGCCTATCGCCTTTTCCTTCATGTCGTTCATGTCTTGCTCCTTAGACTCTGAGGCCCGCCCCTGTGGCGTGCCTTGCGCCGCGTGAGTCGCATGCAGCGCAGGCGTGCCTGCAAGGGAGGAAGCGAAGTCGGACGTGGTTGTAGAAATCTCCCGACGTCAGTTTTTCGCGTTGTTCGCGCGCGCAGCGCATGGGGCGAAGAACCCGAAAAAGTGTCGCGGCCCTTGCGGGCCGCCTGCCGGCGTGCGACCCTGCGCGTCCAAGGAGCGCCGGGGCGGGTTTCGGGTCGGAGGGGCGGAGGCGTGCGGCATGGAACCGGCCATGGGCGCCGAGACCCTCCGGGCATGGGATGCGGCCCGTCGGCGGTTGCCGGGGCGCTCGCGAGGGTTACGTCGGGACGTCGCGTGGAGGACGGAGGCGCGTTTCCGAGTCGCGGCGCCGCTACCCTAATCGGGACGGCCTCTCCCGTGCCGCTTGCGGCCGATGTGCGCACGAGATCGCTGGCGGTGAGGCTTTTCGTTGCGCGGAACGGCTACGGTGCTGCGCGACACGTCCGTTTGCTTATGTGTGATAAAGAAGCAATAGAAGTGCAAAAAATTTTGCCGTTCCTATCCGACACTTGGCCATTGTGTCGGATAGGTCGGGCGGTTATTCGGGCAAGTCAATCTTGCCGACAAAGCTGTAATAAATCTCAATGTCCTGCCTGCGGGTGCCGTTCTCATCATAGCTGCACTCATGCACCACAATTTTCTCGATCATTTCCCGCAAGAGAGTGGGGGTCAGTTCTTCAAAGGCAAGGTGCTTGCGGACAATGCCCATAAATTTCTCGGCGTTGACGGTAGGTATCTTTACATTACCTTCTGAAACATATGGCGCACCTTGTCCAGGCGGCTGTTTGGACGGCGGGGCTGGATGACCGGCTCGCCGACAGTGGCCTGATACCCTTTCAGTTCCGTCAGGCATACGCTC
>NZ_JABAHI010000013.1 GCF_012584445.1 Olsenella sp. KGMB02461 | reverse complement strand
GCTTATATGGACGATTTGGATAAGCAGAAAATCGTCTGGGGAGAAATCTCCGACACTCCCAAGTTTTCTATTGACCTCAAGGGTGAATTTGCTCCCGAAGCAACCGTGTTTATGATGACCGGTAGACACCTCGAATACTTACTATGTTATCTGAACTCATCATATTCTGAGTTTTTCTTTGCTAAGTATGGAACGACTACTGGCATGGGGACTCTTAGATGGAAGAAATATTTAGTCGAATTGCTGCCCATACCGGCAGTCGTTCCAGACGACGAATCTAGGCTAAAAGAGTTGCTTGGCCAAGTGATGAATCGTGGCCACAACGAGGCACTTCGGGCAATTGGCGAGATTGACGCTCTCGTTTTTGACCGCATTGGCCTAAACGAGGAAGAACGAGAGTTCATTCTTGCAATGAATAGACGCGGATCGCACTAAGCGTGAGGCTGGTGGTCCAAGCTGCGTTCCTCCACTTCAATCACCAACCAGCACTTTTGTTCCGACGGGAATTGGATTGGATGCTATGTACTTGCCAGCAGATACTCTACCTCCGCTTCACTTAACCCGTATGCGTCAAAGACAATGCGATCTATTGCGTCTCCCGCGTTCTTGTTGCTCCCCTCACTTTCGATCTGGGCAGATGCGTAGGACTCTAGCTGCTCCAGCTGTTTATGAGTCAATCTAGGAATTGGCAGCTGCTCCACGAACATGGGCTTGTATTCGAAGTAGCCACCATTTCGCGTTACCCCAAGAGACCGGATATACCAATCTGCCGCCTTTGAATTGAGTATTGCAAGCAGCCACATATAGCCTGGCGTAATAAGCGGTGATGGCGCATTCACCATATACCCCTCATCAGCAATAGCGAACTGGGAACGTAGACACAGGTTTCCCCAAACAATTTTCTGCTTAGAGAAATCGTCCATATAAGC
>NZ_JABAHI010000012.1 GCF_012584445.1 Olsenella sp. KGMB02461 | reverse complement strand
CGTCACGATATTTACTAAAAAGGCAAAAGTATTCTTAAAATTGGGTACAAAAACCAAGCCCCTGCAAGGGGCAATCATTTTTGCGCCCATTATCAAATTTTATTTAAGAATACCTTGCCGCATATTTTTTACTCCTTTTCTGGATTAAATCATTGTATCACATCAGTTTTAGGAAAGCAAGTACCTAAAAGAAATTTTTCTTCCCCTTATATGTAACAATCATACCGGCTTCCTAGCGTTCAGAATGTTTTCTGCTGTCTGCTGTGGTGTTTGGTTGGAATTGTCCAACCAAAAGCCGATCCGTGGTGTTGTCTGCATTTTACTAAATACAAATTCAATGTATACAGAAAGATATAAGGAGTGGGAGGGATTCCGCCGTAGTTGGCATTGTAGGAAAATCCAAAAGTTTAGATTTTCCCACAATGCTTATCTTTTGGTCTTTGGTTCGGAATAGTGTAGTGCTGGCGGTCTATCTCTTGTTTTCGGTTGCTTGCTTCCTTACCGTACATGAGCATTGAGAGAAGGAGACAAGCAGATGTTGGGTTACGAAGAAAAGATATAGCGCCTCGAACTGCTCGACGCGGTGGCAGATGCCGGGAGGCTGGCGAGGGGCCTGGACCAGCTGCTCGAGTCCCTGGCTCACGCCGACCAGCTGGACCCGCTCGACGTCGAGGGGGTCCTGGCCCTGAGGTCTATAAGCGAGAGGTGTGCCGAGCGCATCGGCGACGCGGCGCGCATCCTGGAGGCTCAGAACGAGGTCCTCTATGCGGAGGAGCGGGCCAAAGTCAAACCGCGCGATAACTGAGGAACGAAACCCGGTCCGGAAACTGTTCCTTGATTCCGGCCGGATGATCTTCTCCGCCGCCCGGTGTCGCATTGTGTCCGAGCGGCTGATGTCCCCCTATTCCCAGTGCCGCGGCGTACCGCTGCGTTATAATTCAGAAAACGCATTTGTATTGCATTTCGAGGGATAGAGGCGCGAATGTCTAACGGCTATAAGGAGCTCATCAAGGGTAACCCCGGCGAGACCGAGATCAGGAGCTTCCTGGTAAACGGCGACCAGGTATCTGTGACCCTGCGCATCCCCGACACCCTGCGCGACGCGGCGAAGGAGGAGGCTGCCCTTCGCGGCATGAGCTTCTCCGCCTTTGTGCGCACTTGCATGATCGAAGAGCTCGCGAAGAAGGGACAATAGCCCGTGACGGAGCCAATGCACGACATCTCGGTCGAAGGCTTCATAGAGTCCTTCGACCGCCGATACCCGACTTTCATTCTCAAGACGTTGCTGTGCGACCGCACTACGGGGCGCAACATCATATGGGCCGACAACGAATACGAGGCCCTAGGCGACGGCTACATGGGCGATGACGAGATGACCGTCGAGAAGATCACGGGCATGAACTCCGGCGTCATCAAGCCGCGCATCGCCAAAGAGCAGGAGAAGCAATCCCAGCGCACCAAGAGCCGCGCCGAGGTGTTCACCCCGTCATGGCTGTGCAATCAGATGAACAACGACTTGGACGAGGCTTGGTTCGGCCGGCGCGATGTCTTCAACACCGAGATCGTTGCGGATGATGGCGCCAATACATGGACGCCGACTAGTGATCCAATCGAATTTCCAAAGTCAAAGGGACACGGCTGGCGCGCATACGTGGAGGCTACGCGGCTCGAGATCACGTGTGGCGAGGCGCCGTTTGTGTGCTCGCGCTACGACACCGTGACGGGAGACGAGCTACCCGTAAGCGAGCGCGTAGGCTTCCTTGACCGCAAGCTTCGCGTTGTGACCGAGAAGACCAAGACTCGCAAGGAATGGGTGCGCCGGGCCCTCGACGCGCTGCGCGCGACGTACGGCTTCGAGTACCAGGGCGACAACCTGCTTATTGCTCGCGTCAATGTGCTCGAGACGTTCGTCGAGCATCTCCGCAATCGCTGGGGGTCGGGCCCCCAACAGGACGAGCTCGAGCAGGCGGCATGGATCGTTTCCTGGAACTTCTGGCAGATGAACGGCTTCACAGACGCCGTGCCCACCAACAAGATGGGCGCCGAGGTGGAGTCGACCCTGGGGACGTTCGAGGAGCCCGAGCCGGAGCCGATGCAACCGTCGCTTTTCGACCTGTTCGATGACGTATTCCCCGACGAGACAACCGAAGAGACCAAAGAAGAGGAGCCAAGGGAAACGGTTCCCCTCTGCGTGATATACGACTGGCAGAACGGCGAGCCCTTCGAGTTCGCCGCATTGAAAGGTGAGGCAGCAATTATGGGAAAGAAGTTCTATGCGGTAATCGGTAATCCCCATATCAGCTTTCAGTGGCGGAACAAGATTCTGGCAATAAGACCTATGCACCGCCCATCTATCACGAGTTTATGGACTCGGCGTTCAAGGTTTCCGACAAGGTGGAGCTTGTCACTCCCGCTAGATTCCTATTTGACGCCGGCTCAACCCCAAAGGCCTGGAACAGGAAGATGCTTAACGACCCCCATTTCAAAGTGATGAGCTATAAAGCGGATGCGTCCAGCGCCTTTCCGAATACCGACATCAAGGGCGGTGTTGCCGTTACCTATCGAGATGCTGATCGGGATTTCGGTGCGATAGAAGTGTTCACACATTTCGATGAGCTTCGTACCATCAAAGAGAAGGTTGTAAAACATGGCATCCAACCCCTCGGCGATATCATCTTCGCGGCCGATAGCTACCACTTCACTGAAGCCATGCACGAAGACCATCCCGAGATTCGTTATGTTGACGACGACCATGGTCTGTTGAGCAAGAACCACGACTATGACCTTAAGACAAACGTTCTCGACAACCTTAACAATGTAGTTTTCTTTGACGAGATGCCTGGCGACGGAGATAGTTGCATCAGAATCTTTGGCAGAGGTCGCGCCGGAAGAGCTTACAAGTTCATTTCCGCCAGATATATCGCTCCGCATCCGAACCTCGACAAATGGAAAGTACTTGTTCCTGCCGCCAACGGATCGGGCGCGCTTGGAGAAGTGCTTTCTACGCCCTTAATAGGGCGGCCCTTAATAGGGCATACGCAGTCCTTCATAAGCATTGGCAGTTTCAATTCCGAAGCGGAAGCTACGGCTCTCCTCAAATACATAAAATCGAAGTTCGCTCGGACCATGCTCGGAATTCTGAAGATTACGCAGCACAATCCCGCACCAAAATGGAAGTATGTCCCCCTACAGGACTTTACTTCTGACTCCGACATCGATTGGTCGCAGTCTGTTGCTGACATCGACCGTCAGCTCTATGCGAAGTACGGCCTCGACGACGAGGAGATTCAGTTCATCGAATCCCATGTGAAGGAGATGGACTAGCAATGGCGAGCATCGACATCTCCCAGATCATCGAGACCACCGCTCCCGCGGTGCCGCAGATCTATGCCTACACCACGCCCGAGATCGTCCGCCACAACGGCTGGACCAAGATCGGCTACACCGAGCAGGACGTGCGCGAGCGAATCAAACAGCAAACGCACACCGCCGACGTGCAGTGGCATCTGGAGTGGAGCGGCAACGCCACGTGGGAGCACCGTGCGGGCACGTTCCATGACACCGACTTCCACGCCTACCTCGAGAAGCAGGGCGTCGAGCGCGAACCCAAGAAGGAATGGTTCAAGATTAGCGGCGAGGAGTCTCACCAGCAGTTCTACCGGTTCCGCGACACCGACGGCGTGCTGGACGCACCCGGCGCTGCCTCCTACACCCTGCGCGCCGAGCAGCAGCGCGCAGTGGAGCAGACGGGAGCCTTCGCCCGCGCCCATTGGGACGAGGGCGGCGCGCACGGCGGCGAGTTCCTGTGGAACGCCAAGCCGCGCTTCGGCAAGACGCTCACCGCATACGACCTGTGCCGCAGTATCGGCGCGCAGAAGGTGCTCATCGTCACCAACCGCCCTGCCATCGCCAACTCCTGGTACGACGACTACGTGAAGTTCGTGGGCTTGGAGGGCGGCTACCGCTTCATCAGCGGCGTGGACGCTCTGACCGGCAAGCCCTACTGCCTCAGCCGCGAGGAGTACCTGCGCGCCATCCGCAACGACCCGGAAGGCCCCAAGGGGTTCATCGAGTTCGTGAGCCTTCAGGACCTCAAGGGCTCCATCCGCTTCGGCGGCGTGTACCAGAAGCTCGACGAGGTGGCCGACCTCACCTGGGACGTGCTCATCATCGACGAGGCACACGAGGGCGTGGACACCTTCAAGACCGACGTGGCATTCGACCACATCAAGCGCCGCTTCACGCTGCACCTCTCTGGCACGCCCTTCAAGGCCATCGCAAACGAGAAGTTCGCCGACGACGCCATCTACAACTGGACCTATGCCGACGAGCAGCAGGCCAAGCGTGACTGGCCTGCCGACTCTGAGCAGCCGAACCCCTACGCCAACCTCCCCAAGCTCAACCTGCTCACCTACCAGATGAGCGACATCGTCGAGCAGGAGGCCCGCGGCGGCATGGAGATTGATGGCGAGCAGACCGAGTTCGCCTTCGACCTCAACGAGTTCTTCTCGACCAAGCACAACGGCGGCTTCGTGCACGACGCCGACGTGGATAAGTTCCTCGACGCGCTCACCACGCAGGAGAAGTTCCCGTTCTCGACACCCGGGCTGCGCGACGAGCTGCGTCACACGTTCTGGATGCTCAACCGCGTCGACTCCGCCCGCGCCCTCGCCAAGAAGCTGCAGGCGCACCCCGTCTTCAAGGATTACGAGGTGGTACTCGCTGCTGGCGACGGCAAGATCGACGCCGATGACGAGAACGAGAAATCGCTCGACAAGGTACGCCGCGCGATCAAGGACCACGACAGGACCATCACCCTTTCGGTCGGCCAGCTGACCACGGGCGTGACCGTGCCGGAGTGGACCGCCGTGCTCATGCTCTCGAACATGGCGAGCCCCGCACTGTACATGCAGGCGGCCTTCCGCAGCAGAACCCGTGCCTGTTCGACCTGGGCGGCGGCAACTACGCGCGCAAGGAGAACGCCTACGTCTTCGACTTCGACCCGGCGCGCACGCTTACTATCTTTGAGCAGTTCGCCAACGACCTGTACGGCGAGACCGCGCGCGGCGGCGGCGATGTCGAAACGCGCGAGCGCCATATCCGTCAGTTGCTGAACTTCTTCCCCGTCTACGGCGAGGACGAAGAGGGGCAGATGGTCGAGCTCGACGCCGAGCAGGTGCTCAGCGTGCCGAGGCGCATCCATGCCCGCGAGGTGGTCAGGCGCGGCTTTATGAGCAACTTCCTGTTCCAGAACATCGCGAGCGTCTTCCGCGCGCCGGCAGAGGTCGTGGAGATCATCCAGCGCTTCGATCCCTACGAGCAGGGCAAGGCACAGAACGCCGAGAAGAACAAGGTCGAGATCGATGAGGGCACGGCCGACGAGCTCTCCATCAACGACGAGGGCGAGGTGGAGATTCCCGACGAGCAGGTCGTAGGCAAGGCTGCGGACATCTTCGGGCCGAAGGTCTACGGCGACATCGCCGTCGAATTCTCAGGCCACATGGACGACATCGCGAAAGCCCACGAGGCCGATGACGACGATCGGGTGATGCTCGACAACCTCAAGGAGGCCTTCAAGCAGAGCGTGACCGCGCCTCTGGTACAGGCCGCCAAGGAGAGCTACGGCAGCGAGCTCAAGCCGCGCCAGCAGCAGCAGATCGAGCGCAAGGTCCAGGCGGACGCCGACATCCAACTCAACCGCCAGGTCGGCGACTACCAGATTCAGGCGCGCCGCATCGAGCAGTCGCGCAAGGACGAGCTCAAGGCGGCGACAAGCGAGACCGAGCGCGCCGAGGTGAACAAGCGCCATGACGAGCAGAAAGCGGAGGCGTTCCAGACGCTCGCCCAGAAGCTCGAGGACTCCCGCGAGGAGCTCGTGCAACGCGCCGGCGAGACCGTGGTGCGCGAGGTGGAGACGGCGAAGAAAGAGGACGAGAAGCAGGGCATCGAGGACAAGGTGCGCGCTCATCTGCGCGGCTTCTCGCGTACCATCCCGTCGTTCCTCATGGCCTACGGCGAAGAGGGCACGACGCTCGCGAACTTCGACACCGTGATCCCCGCTGACGTCTTCCAGGACGTCACGAGCATCACCGTTGATGAGTTCCGCTTTTTGCGTGATGGCGGCGACTACACCGATGGCGAGACCGGCGAGGTAAAGCGCTTCGTTGGGCACCTCTTCGACGAGGTCGTATTCAACGACTCCGTGAGCGAGTTCATCAAGCTGCGCGAACGCCTGGCCAATTACTTCGACGAGTCCCAGACAGAGGACATCTTCGACTACGTGCCGCCCCAGAAGACCAATCAGATCTTCACGCCGCGCAACGTCGTGGTTCAGATGGTGGACCTCTTCGAGAAGGAGAACCCGGGCTGCTTCGATGACCCGAGCCACACCTTCGCCGACCTGTATATGAAGTCTGGCCTCTACATCACCGAGATCATCAAGCGCCTGTACCGAAGCGAGGGCATGAAGGCCGCCTTCCCGGACGACCGCGAGCGTTTGGACCACATCCTGGAGCATCAGGTGTTCGGCATCGCGCCCACCAAGATTATCTACGAGATTGCCACCCACTTCATCCTGGGTTTCCACGACGAGGTCGGCCAAGGATGTGACTCTAACTTCGAGCTCGCGGACGCCGCGGAGCTCGCCAAGGAGGGCACGCTGGAGGCATACGTCGAGCGCGTCTTCGGGCCCAAGCTGGGCGAGGCGTAGCGCGTGGCGGAAGTAGTCGACAGCAAACAGGATGGGCGTGCAGAGGCTGCGCGAGCGGCGGTGAGTGCGGCACGGCGTGAGGATACCGAACTTTGCGCCCGTCTAGTCTTTCGCGTCTCGCGCAATGAGCTAAGGCGCGTGGGGATCACCACGCCCATCGCTCTCTACGATGAGCTGAAGCAGGTCTTCTGGAACGCAGACGAGGGCGTCACCCTGGGCGACCACCTCTCTGTCGGGTTCGGCAAGGTCGACCGCCGCCGTCAGGTGCGCGCCTTCGCCGAGCGCCATGCGGACGAGCCCAGAAACGTCGCCGCGAAAGCCTACGAGCGCGAATACGGCTTCAGCGCAGGCATCGCCGCGATATGGCTCGACCTGTTCGCCGAGCCCGCGGACGTGAGCTTCTCGGAGTGGCTTGGCGTCGAGGTCGCTGAATGCCCGACGGGCGCCCCGGCCTCCCGTGCGGATGTGCCCGTAGCGCACGACACCGAGCGCGAGGCACCCACCCTCGAGGGCTTCCTTGCCCGGGAGCTTGCCGGCCGCATCTGCGACGAAGGCCTCGTGCGTCGGCGCTTCGCCTTCGAGTTTCCCGACGATCCGCCCGAAGCGCTCGACCGCGGCATCGAGGATGCGGGCTACTACGAGGACCGCGGCTTGCTCTTCCGAGAAGGGAGCACCCCGAACGACCACTTCACGCGGCTGCTGGCCGAGCATCCGTCTTTCGCGAAGGGCGACGCCGGCTTCGAGAACGCCGTGTGGCAGCACCCCGCCTTCCGCCAGGTGCTGCGCCAGGCGCTTTCGGACCACCGCTTACTTCTCTACGAGGGCGACAGCTACATCTCGTTCTCGCGGCTGCACGACGTGCTAGGCGCGCGCATGGCGGACATCGAGTCGTACGCGCCCGCGGTGAGCGTGGATGCGCCCGAAGGCGAGCCCTTCACCGTGGCGAGCCTGCGCGCGGGCGGCGCCACTCCGCATCCGCTGTACGGGCTGGACATGCCCGACGACTTCTACGAGGGACTGCTCGACGCGGGAGGGCTCCTGCGCAGCTGCACGCTCGCCGGAACCAAGGTGTTCGTCGCCGGAGGCGAGGGGCGGCTTTCCGCAGCCGACCTCATCGAGTGGATCGTCGCCCACCATGAGGGAATCGAGCGCGATGACCTGCCGAGACTGCTCGCGAACGATCTGGGCATCACGTGCCCAGCACCGCTTCTGACGACGACCATTTACAACTCCGACGTCTACTACGACGACATCGGGGACGCATATTACTCATCCATGGAGGCATGGAAGAAGGAGGCACGAAATGAGCTTGCTTGAGGAAGGGATCGCGACTGGCAACGTCCTGCCGACGGGTCGCAAGGAGAAGCACTCCATCGACAACGTGACGCGCGACTTCGACATCTACCGCATCAAGTGCGATCTGCTGTTCTACAACGACCAGAACGACCGCATCGCCACTTGGGTAAGCGAGTACAACTCCGCGCAGGGCGCGGATCTGCTCGCCCTTGGCCGCGACGAGTACAACGGCGTCATCGAGGACTTCATCGTCGAGAGCAACCCCGGCGCGCTCAGGAAGACCGAGAAGAGCATCGCCCTTCGCGGCCAGCTTAGGCCGGGCATCGTGCTCAACGACGGACGCGTCATCGACGGCAACCGACGCCTGACCTGCGTCCGCCGCCTCGCGCGGGCGAACAACGAGGCGGGCTGGTTCGAGGCCGCCATCCTCGACGACGCCACAGGCAGCGACCCCAAGCGCATCAAGCTGCTCGAGCTCGCCATCCAAATCGGCGAAGAGGAGAAGGTGGCGTACGATCCCGTCGACCGCCTCGTCGGCGTATACCGCGACGTGGTTAAGAACCACCTCATAACCCCTGCGGAGTACGGCAACGCGACGGGCATGACCGAGGCGGAGGTGAAAAAACTCGTCGACCGCGCCCAGTACATGGAGGAGTTCCTCGAATTCTGCCAGGCCCCCGAGCAGTACCACCTCGCCCGCGCCCTCAAGGTCGATGGCCCCTTGGGCGAGTTCAGCCGCGTGCTGAAGAAGTACGACAACAGGCGCGACAAACAGCTTGTCAAACGACTCATGTTCGCCAACATGGTGGTGCAGCCCGAGGGCGACATCACCCGATACGTGAGAGACTTCGGCAGCGTGGCAGGCACGGATGCGGAGGCCGACTTCAAGGCCGCCGAGCTGCAGGCCATGTCCGAGCTCCTCGAGAAGATGGGTCCCGACGCCCTCACGCGCGAGAAGGTGAGCGAGCTGCGCTCGGACGGCAACCTCGTCGACGGCTTCAAGCGCGCAGGCGACCGCGCAAGAGAGACCGTGCGCCGCGTCAAGCTCATGGACACGCCCGCCAAGAAATCCGCCGACTGCCTCTCCGAGCTCGAGAAGATCCTTCCCGAGATGCTCGACGTGCTGGGACCCGACGAGCTCGAGAAGGTGCGCCGCAACCTCGTTGCCGTCGCCGACAAGGTGGAAGAGCTGATCGGTGAGATCGATGAGCGCGCCTAGGGCCGTCGTCTGCTACGACGAGGCGCGCCCCGGCATGTACCTGCGCATCGAGGGGCAAGACATCGCCTCGTTCATGGCCTCGGCCGCATGGCGCGCCTGGCTGTACTACCCGGCGAGCGCCGTCGACGGCACCGATCGCGACCGCATCCTACTCGACGGCGGCATGGGCCTTCGCGAGTGCCAGGACATGCTCGAGGCGATCATGGAGGCCGACGGCCACGGCGTCGAGGTCGCGGTTGACCCGAGCTTCGGCGCCTTCGTGAACGCCGGCGAGACCTACATCCGCGAGCGCTCCGAGGTGGGGTTGGCCATCAAGGCGCAGACCGCCGAGGGCATCGCCGACGACCCCCAGCTGGGGCCGCGCTTCCGGGAGTTCCGCGACGTAGTGAACGCCTCGATGGTGCGTCCCCTGCGCGACCGGCAGATGCTCGACGCCTTCTTCATGGCGACGGTTGGGCGCGCGGCCGACTTCTCGGTGCCCGGCGCCGGCAAGACCGCGACGGTGCTCGGCGTGTTCGCCTACCTTCGCCATTTGGGGCTCGCGCGCCGCATCGTGGTGGTTTGCCCCAAGAACGGCTTCGAGTCGTGGGAGAAGGAGTGGGTCGCCACCTTCGGGGATAAGCTGCCTTTGAGCTGCTTCTCGCTGGGAGACCCCGCCATAGCGGCGATGTCGACCGAGCGCAGGCGCAACGCGCTGTCGCTCGACAGCGGCGCGTGCAACCTGTTCACGTTCAACTACGAGTCGCTCTCGGGCTACGTGCGGGAGCTGCATGCCATCATCCCCGACCAGACCCTGCTCGTCTTCGACGAGGTGCACCGGGTGAAGGCCATCGGCGGCAGGCGCGCGGAAGCCGCGCTCGAGGCGGCCGACGGCGCGAAGTTCGTGATCGCCCTTACGGGAACGCCCATCCCGAACACCTACCAGGACATCTACAACCTGCTGCACATCCTGTACCCCGAGGACTACGACACGTTCTTCGGCTACGAGCCGGGCGAGCTCCGCGCGCCCGATGCGGACCTCCAGGCAAGCCTCAACGACAGCCTGGCGCCCTTCTTCTGCCGAACGAACAAGGACGAGCTCGGCGTGCCGCGCCCGGAGCCCGACGAGATCGTGGAGGTCGAGGCGACGCCCGATGAGGACACATTGCTGCGAGTCCTGTACGCGTCTTGCCCCAACGCGCTCGCGAGGATCATACGCACCCTGCAGCTCGAGAGCGACCCCGAGATGCTCTGCTCTGCAGTGGACCCAGGCGACCTCGAGTACGTGCTCGACCAGGTCGGCGATGACTACTCGGATATCGACTACGTCGACTTCTCGCAGACGTTCTACGAGGCCATCGAGCGAAGCCGCCCGAGCTCGAAGCTCGTGGCGTGCGAGCGGCTCGTGGAGCGCATCGTCGCCGAAGGCCGCCCCGTCATAGTATGGTGCATCTTCGTACGCAGCATCAGCAACCTCCGCCGCGACCTCGCCGCCATGGGGATTCCGGCAGAGGCGATCTACGGCGCCACGCCACAGGAAGAGAGACGCGAGATTCTGGACGACTTCCGCGCGGGGCGCTTCAGGGTGCTCGTGACCAACCCGCAGACGCTTGCCGAGTCGGTCTCTCTGCACAGCGTCTGCCACGACGCGGTGTATTTCGAGTACAGCTACAACTTGGTGCACCTGCTGCAGTCAAAGGACCGCATACACCGTCTGGGCCTGCCCGACGACCAGAAGACGCGCTACTACTTCATGCGCGAGAAGTTCATGCGCGACGGCAGGGAGCTATCCCTCGACGCCGTGATCTACGACCGCTTGAAGGAGAAGGAGCAGACGATGCTCGACGCCATCGACCGCGGCTGCCTTGAGGGCGGCTACCTCGATGACGAGGACCTGCGTATCGTCTTCGAGCGCCTGCTGGGAGAAGATGCCAAGAGCCTGGAATACTAAGAGGCCGAACGGCGCACTGACGATATTGGCTCATAAGTAACAACTGCGAAGGAAAGATAGGGCTTTAAGGATGGATGCAGGAAAATCTACGATAAGCGGCGTGTTCAACGGATCGCGCCTGCTCGAAATACCTTTCTACCAAAGGGCGTACGTCTGGGGAGAAGAGCAATGGGAGCGCTTCCTCGGCGACATGGAGTTCGTCACGGCTTCGAAGCGACCTTATTTCCTGGGCTCGATCATCCTGAAGCAAGCCTCCTCCGGCAACACTTGGTCCGAGGTGTCCGAGGTTCGCACAGTCATCGACGGCCAGCAGCGCCTCACGACCATGGTCATCTTCTTCAAGGCACTCTGCGCGAGAATCGACGCCGATAGGCTGTTCGAGCGAGATTTCGTCCTGGAGACCGGCGAAGTCGCCTTGAGACATGGCAAGTACGACCGGCAGGATTTCGAGAAGGTCGTCAGCGCCACGGGCTGCGAGCCTGTCGAGGGCTCCTCGTCCATCGTCCTTGCCTACAACTATTTCCTCAAGAACATCGACCCAGAGAAGGTCGACAGGAACACGATCAAGTCGAACGTCCAGTTCGTCTGCATCGATCTCACCGAGGGCGAGGACGAGCAGCAGATATTCGACACCATCAACTCGCTCGGGGTGCGCCTGACGACGGCGGAGCTCCTCAAGAACTACTTCTTCAACCGCGAGAACGAGCAGGCGTTCAAGGAGTGCTGGGAGGACGTCTTCGAACCCACGGCGGAGAAGAGGGAGTATTGGGAGCAGGAGGTCGTTACCGGGCGCATCAAGCGCACGCTCGTCGACCTGTTCTTCGACGCGTTCCTCCAGATCCTGGTTCAGGACAAGAAGCGCGGCGTCACGACCGAGGACAAGCTCTTCTATTCGCGCACGTCCAACCTCTTCCAGTCCTACAAGGACTTCATCGGCAGGTACTGCAACGGAGACAAGGACGAGATCCTCGACAGCATGAAGGCGTATGCCGAGGTGTTCGAGTCCACGTTCGACCCCGGCTACTGCGACGCGGACATCCCCTCCGCTCCCGGCGTCGAGCGCCTGAACGTGCTGATATTCGGCCTCAAGAACTCGACGCTCATCCCGTACGTGCTCTACGTTCGCAAGAACGCGGAGTCTTCGGGCGAGGAATCCGAGGTCTTCGCCCTGCTTGAGAGCTACATCGTCCGCCGAACGCTGGTTCAGGCGACCACGAAGAACTACAACAGGCTGTTCACCTCGCTGATCCTGAACGAGGTGAAGGACGCGGAGACGCTGAGGAAGGCTCTTGAAGCAAACGAAGAGGCGACGACGTACATGCCCGGCGATGACGAGGTTCGAAGGGCGTTCGAGGAATCGTGTCTGTACAACCTTCAGTCCAAGGGCGTTCTCTATCTGCTGGAAAGCGCCATTCGCCCAGGCATGAGCAGCACGGCCCTGCTCGGGTTCAACCAGTACACCCTCGAACACATGATGCCCAAGAAGTGGCGCAACAAATGGGGAGCCCTCGACGATGAGGCTGCCACGCGAAGGGACAGGAAGCTCCTCACGCTCGGCAACCTCGCCATCATCACGCATTCGCTCAACGCCTCCATCCGCGATGCCGATTGGCCCACCAAGAAGCAGGGAAAGGGATACAAGGACGGTCTTGCCCTCTGCGCCGCCGGCCTTGCGACCATGGCCGGCGCCCTGGAGAAGGAGTCTTGGGACGAGGGCGATATCGCCGATCGCGCCGAATGGCTTGCGGACAAGGCGTTGGAGGTCTGGCGTTAAACCTTACATGCGCCCCATCTCGAAGATGCTTGCGGTGTCGGAGCCCGCATCCATGACGGATGTTGTCGGCTCTTCCAAATGCGAGGTTTGCGGTGGCGCTTCCGTCACTGGTGCCTCAACCCCCTCGCCGAGCGCCAGGAAGAACCTCATCACGAGCTCGATCCTCTGCTGCAGGGACTCGCTCAGCTCGCCGTAGGAGGCCGCCAGCCGTACTTCCTTGGACAACTCCGCCATCGAGTCCTTCAACGCCTTCTGCACGCTTACAGAGGGCCTCACCTCGACCTGGGTATCGGTGAGCTTGGCGATGATGTAGTCCTGCCTGCTCATGCCGCTCCAGGCTGCCATCTCGCATATGAGCTTGTGCTCCTCGGGCGTGCAGCGAAACGCCATCGTCTTGCTGCGCTTGCGGGCGCTGTTCTCGCACGGCATCTTGCTTACCCCCTCGCTCCATCGAGCGCGGCGGCCATCTCGTCCTGCTTCGTGGGGAACAGGTGCGCGTAGCGGTAGGTGATGTCCACCGCCTCGTGGCCCATGCGCTCGGCGATGGCCAGCGCGGAGAAGCCCATCTCGATCAGCAGGCTCACGTGGCTGTGGCGTATGTCGTGTATGCGGATGCGCTTCACGCCCGACGCCTTGCACCCGCGCTCCATCTCGTGGGCCAGGAAGTGCTTGGTCACGGCGAACAGGCGCTCGTCGGGGGCGACGTCGTCGCGCATCTCGATGAAGTCCGCCATCTCGTCGCGAAGGAAGGCGGGCATGACGATCGTGCGCACGGACTTGGGCGTCTTGGGGTCGGTCACGGTGTCCACGCCGTGGAGGCTCTGGTACGACTTGTTGATGCGCAGCCGCGAGCTATCCAGCATGAAGTCGGACGGCGTGAGCGCCAGGAGCTCGCCGCAGCGTATGCCCGTCCAGTACAGCAGCTCGAAGGCGTGGAACGACAGCGGCTTGTCCATGACCGCCTCGCTGAACCTCAGGTACTCGTCCTTGGTCCAGAACTGCATCTCGCCGCCCTTCTTCGAGCCTATCTTGTCGACCCTGCGCACCGGGTTGTCGGTGAGGCCGTAGTAGCGCTCGGCGTGGTTGAAGATGGCGTTCAGTTGGTTGTTCACCGTGCGCAGGTACGTCGGCGCCCAGGGCTTCCCGTCGGCGTCCCGGTGCTCGGTGAGCTCGTTTTGCCACCTGATGAGGTCGATCGGCCTCACGTCGCACATGCGCATGTCTCCGAAGAACGGCACGAGCTTGTCGTTGATGATGTACTCCTTGGTGATCCACGTGTGCTCGCGTACGCGCGGCTTCACCTCGGAGGCGTACACCTCGACGAACTCGGAGAACGTCATGTCCATGGCCCCGCCGTTAAGGCTCTTGAACTGGCTCTCCCACACTGCGGCCTCCACCTCGGAGGAGAAGCCGCGCTTCGTCTTGTGGCGCTTCGAGCCGCGGGCGTCGCGGTAGTAGCACTGCACGTAGAACGTGCCGTTGTTGCCATCCTTGTACACGGGCATGTCAGTCCACCTCCGGGAAGTACAGGGCGTCGAAGACGTCGCTCCGGACGCGTCCGCGGATAACCACGCGCCCGCGCGCCTCCTGCTCGGCGTTTATCTTCCTGATCACCTCGTAGGCGCTGCCTTTCTTGATCCTCAGCAGCTCCGCGACCTCGTCGGCGTCCAGCATGTGCGGCCTCGGCGTCTTCGCCACCTTCTCGTCCATGGCTCCTCCAATCAATGGCGTACGAATACGTACGGTTTACAGATTCAGAGTAAACGTACGTATCTGTACTGTCAATAGAATTGCGTACATTTACGTACGCTGATAAGATGTGCTGATACGTAATTCCAGGAGGAGGGCGCATGTCCGTAGGCAAAAACATAAGGCGGTACCGCAAGTCGCGCGGCATGACGCAGGCTCAACTCGCCGAGGCCGTCGGCCTGACCGAGGGGGCCGTGCGCCACTACGAGAGCGGCATCCGCGCCGTCAAGCCCGAGCTGCTCGAGTCCATCTCCGCGGCGCTCGGCGTGTCCGTCAACGCCCTCAAGGACTATGGCGTCGAGACCGCGGGCGACCTCATGTCGCTGCTCGTGCGGCTCGAGGACTCGTTCGGCATCGTTCCCTCCGCCGACGGCACGGGCCTCTCCCTGAACCCCAAGGCTCCGCACGCGCCCAAAGCCGCGACGGCGATCGAGCTGTGGGCAGAGAAGCGCGCGCAGCTCGAGAACGGCGAGATCGACGCCGACGAATACGAGGACTGGAAAGCCTCGCTGTAGCGGCTCCCCGCATTTCGCAACCAGCGCAACCGAATCAGGACGCCAAGCTAGGCGGTGAGCGCCGCTCACGCCTGCGTATGTTGAGTTTTTACTCCCCATTGCATGCAAAGGCATTTTCGGCGCACCTGGGGAGTAAATGACGCGGTGGCTTACATGGCGGCACACGGCGGTACCCCGCGGCATTTCCCCTGATTACTCCCGCTTTCCTTGAGACGGTGAGATTCTTTACTCCCCATTAACGACCTGGGAAAACGCCGCACAGAGACCGTCAAAAGGCCTATTGAGTTCGATTTGAGTTTCAAAGGACCTAAAACGGCCCCTTTTCGTTCTCGGGGACAAAAATCGCGCGTCTACTCACTCGGGATAAATCCTTACTCCCATTCCTCCGAATACCGCCCCGTGCCTTGCCGTCTCGAAACACGGGGAGTAAATCGCGAAATTGCAGGTGAAAGGGAGTAAATAGCCAAAGAAAAAGCCTCCGTTCCGACGCGGGAACAGAGGCTCGATAATCGGATTTACTCACCAATGTCGCTGGCGGCTTTGCCGTGACTCTCGTACAAAACGAAACTCAGCAGCACAGTGCGGCACTCAAAAATACAGGTCAGAACCCTGTCAGACTACTCCCACTCAATGGTCGCAGGGGGCTTGGACGTGATGTCATAGACCACGCGGTTGATGCCGGGAACCTCGTCGACGATGCGCTTGGAGATGGTACCAAGGACCTCGTAGGGAAGCTTGGCCCAGTCGGCGGTCATGGCGTCGGTGGATTCCACAGCGCGCAGGATCACGGGGCGCTGGTAAGTGCGCTCGTCTCCCATGACGCCCACGGAGCGAATGTCAGGCAGCACGGCGAAGTACTGCCAGCAGGAATGCTCGGAGTTGCGCTCCCCCGTCTCCTCGAAGAGCCTGGCGTTGTAGGCGTCCAGCTCCTCGCGGACGATCTTATCGGCACCCTTGAGGATTTCAAGCTTTTCTGGGGTCACATCGCCGATGATGCGGATGGCGAGGCCGGGGCCGGGGAAGGGCTGGCGATAGACGATCTCGTCGGGGAGGCCCAGGGTGGTACCCAGCTCGCGGACCTCGTCCTTGAAGAAGTGGTCCAGGGGCTCGATGAGGTCGAAGTGCACGCCGGGCGGGAACGGGATGAGGTTGTGATGGCTCTTGATGGTAGAGGCCTTGCCGCCGGTCTTGCGGGCGCCGCTCTCGATGATGTCGGGGTAGATGGTGCCCTGGGCGAGGTATTTGACGTCGCCGAGCTTCTGGGCCTCCTCGAAGAAGACCTTCCAGAACTCGGTGCCGATGATGCGGCGCTTCTCCTCGGGGTCGGTGACGCCGGCCAGGAGCTTGGCGTAGCGCTCCTCGGCGTGGACGTGGACCAGGGGGATGTTGAAGACCTCGCGGAAGACATGGTCGACGCTCTCGGGCTCGCCGGCGCGCAGCAGGCCGTGGTCCACGAAGACGCAGGTGAGCTGGTCGCCCACGGCGCGATGGACCAGGGCGGCGGCCACCGCGGAGTCGACGCCGCCGGAGAGGGCCAGGATGACCTTGGCGTCGCCCACCTGGTCGCGGATGGCGGCCACCTTCTCCTCGACGATGTTGTCCATGGTCCAGGAAGGCTCAAGATGGCAGATGTCGAAGAGGAAGTTTTGCAGGATGCGCTGGCCGTACTGGGTGTGGCGCACCTCGGGGTGGAACTGGGTGGAGAAGAAGCGGCGACGGGGGTTCTCCATGACGGCGACGGGGCAGGCCTCGGTCTTGGCGGTGACCATGAAACCCTCGGGAGCCTCCACCACAGAGTCGCGGTGGCTCATCCAGACCGTCTGCACCTCGTTGGGGGTGCCGTCGAGCAGAGGCGAGCTGCCCAGGCGAAGCAGCTGGGCGGGACCATACTCCCCTACCTCGGAGTGGCCAACTTGTCCGCCCAGCTTGGCCGCCATGATCTGGTGGCCGTAGCAAAAGCCCAGGATGGGGATGTCCAGGTCGAAGATGCCGGCGTCCATGTCGGGAGCGTCGTCTGCGTAGACGGACGCGGGGCCACCGGAGAGCACGATGGCATCTGGGGCGATGGCAGCAAGCTCTTCTGCCGAGATGTCGCAGGGGAACACCTCGCTATAGACATGCAGGTCACGAATGCGGCGGGCGATGAGCTGCCCGTATTGGGCGCCAAAATCCAAAACGGCAACCAACGGACGTGGCGTGTCAGGCATGGACAACCTCCGGAGTAGCGACGTTGTTAGAGAGACGGCTGCGCCAACAGGGGTATGCCGGCAGCAACCTTGGTCTCGATCCCTTCGATGATAGGCCAGCCGGACCCAAAACAACCACTCCAACGACGCTTACGCGAAAATTACGATGCCGCAGCGCTTTCATGGAGCGATGGAAGGGTTTCTCGGCAGCCGAGGCGAGCGCTACCATGGGATTCTCTGGGAGAGCGCCCCTGCCACAGGCGGCGGGGCGAGGCTCGGGGTAAAAATGAATGACGCTCTTCAAACGACCGCGGCGCTCTTTGCGCCCAACCCACCGGAAGGACCGCTGTGACCCGTCGCAGACCCGCCAACCAACCCTCTCGCGACCCCTACGCGCGCGATCCCTATGCCCGCGACTCTTACGCGCCGCAATCTCGCAGCCCACGCCCCGCGCGCGGCCACGCAAGCCAGTCTAGGCCTCCAATGAGCTATGAGAACGCCTCTTCGCTGAGCCGCGAGCGCTCGGCCAACAGGTACGTGCGCCAAAGAAAGGCCCGCAGCCGAAAAAAGCTTGCCTTCCGCGCATTGACCGGCGTGGGGCTTGTGATTGCAGCCGCCCTGGTGGCGTTGGCGGTCTACGTGGTCTCACTCCAAGCCCAGCTGGGCTCGGGGGTCTCTCCGGAGCTGCGGCAGGTGCTCTCGCCTGCGCCGCTGGACAAGCCGTTTTACATGCTGCTTTTGGGCACCGACAAGTCTGCAGAGCGCGCCCAGTCTGCAGAGTTTGGCGCCGACAGTTCCAACTACCGCACCGACTCCATGATCTTGGCGCGCATCGATCCTGCCACCAAGCACGTGACCTTGGTCTCCATCGAGCGCGACACCTTGGTGACCATTGGCAACTACGGCCAGCAAAAGATCAACGCCGCCTACTCGCTGGGCGGCGCCCCGCTCACGGTGGAGACGGTGTCCAAATTTGCCGGCGTGCCCATCTCGCACTATGCAGAGATCAACTTCGACGAGTTCGTGGGCGTGGTAGACAAGATCGGCGGCATAGACGTCAATATCAAGATCGACCTGGACGACGACATGGCCGACCTCCACCTCAAAGCCGGCGAGCAAACCATCAACGGCGCCCAGGCCCTTGCCTTGTGCCGCAGCCGCCACGCCTACGACGCCTACGGCGGCGGCGACTACTATCGCACCGCCAACCAGCGCATGGTCATCGGCGCGATTCTGAAGAAGGTGCTTGCCGCCAATCCTGTGACCATGCTGACCTCGGTGGGGGATTTGGCAGGCTCTGTGACCACGGACTTCTCGGTGGTAGACATACTGCGCCTCATGATGGCCTTCCGCGGGTTCAACATCTCCCAGGACCTCTACTCCGGCTTGGAGCCCACCAACTCCTCCTACGTCAACGGCACCTGGTACGAGACCGTGAACGAGCCGGCATGGCGCACCATGATGGAGCGTGTGGACCAGGGGCTTTCACCCTACTCTGACGCCTCCCAGGACTTTACCTCCCATGTGGCCGGCGGGGATCCCACGGTAAGCGAGGGGTAGCAAGGGCGCTGCGGGAGCCGTTGTTGCCGAGCGAGCTGCGGGGATATCAGGCAGTTTTCCACTCAGACCGCGTAGGAAACGACACAGCAGGCGATGAGGCCAATGATGCACACGGCCAAGATAAGGTTCGCCATCCAAGGCTTGCGCGCCTCCAGCCACCGATAGACCACCGGATAGAGGATCCACACATACACCATGGCCACCACGCCAATGACCAGGTCGTTCACCAGCCAGCCTTGGCCCAAAATATTGAGCGGCAACTGGGAGTTGTCCCAGAAGGGAAACTCACCGGTAGCGTCGGGCTGGTTGATTATCAAGCCAATGCCGGTCTCCAGGATCGCCGCCAGCACCACGGTGATCAAAAAAGTCTCCAACAGAGCGCCCCACAGAGTCTTGCGGCGCTCAATGACGCTCTCTTTGATGGGCTCGATGATCCAAGTCATCACCACAGCGCCAATGCCATAGACCCAGTAGGGCACATACCAGGGATCGATAAGGGCGGCATAGTCGTCGGAAACGATGCCAAACTGGCTCATAAAGTTGACGTAGGGGATCTCAAGCCAATGCCCCAACAGGCATGTGATGAAGAACATGATGAAAAGGGCACGCCAGAACTTCCAGGTAAAAGGGGCAAAGCACCCGATTTCCTCTTTGCGAAGAATCCTCGAGATCATCGTGCTCATAGCCAAGCCCCTCACATTTGCACATTTGCATACCACGGGAGTTTGTAGCCGAGGGGCCCACTCCCCTATCACTGGGTGCGCAATTCACAAAGGAGCCGCCTCATCAAAAGGATCGCGCCGCTTCCTGGCTGCCGAGAAAACCTTGCCCTTGCCGCCGGCTTGTTCCACAGGCTCGCACCCAAAGGACCTTTAGCCTAAGGCCACATCCAAAATCATCATGAGCACGAAGCCCGCTGCGAAGAAGAGCACTCCGCCGTTGGAGTGGCCCTCCTCGCTGGAACCTGCAGTCTCAGGGATGAGCTCTTCTACCACCACGTACATCATGGCGCCCGCGGCGAAGCCCAAAAGGTAGGGCAGCACGGGGAGCATCAAGTCCGCCAGCAGCACGGTCATCACCGCTGCCACAGGCTCCACCACGCCAGAGAACACGCCCCAGCCAAAGGACTTGCCCCGCGTCATGCCGTCGCTGTGCAGAGGCATCGACACGATGGCACCCTCGGGGAAATTCTGAATGGCGATGCCCAGCGAAAGCGCCAAGGCTGCCGACAAGGAAATATCAGCCGCGCCCGAGAGCCACCCGGCGCAGAGCGCACCCACCGCCATGCCCTCAGGGATGTTGTGCAAGATGACTGCCAACGCCAGCATCACAGAGTTGGGCAGGTCGACCTGCGGGCCCTCCTTCTCTCCTGTGGAGTGGAGGTGAGGGATCAGATGGTCGAGCAGCAGCAGGAAGAGGATGCCCAGACAAAAGCCCGCAGCCGCAGGAACCCAAGCCAGCTGCCCCATATCCTGAGACTCGTCCATAGCAGGAATGAGCAGGCTCCACACAGAGGCCGCCACCATCACTCCGGCAGCAAAGCCCTTGAGCAACCGCTCCACAAAGGGGTTCGCCTCGCCCCTTTGGAAGAACACGCAGGCCGATCCCAACGTGGTTCCTAGAAACGGCAGCAGCAGCACGAGCGCCAGCGACATGAGACCTGACCTTTCCTTGGAAGCCCTCTTGGTGCCTTGGCAGCCTTCCTACAGGACGGCATTCCCTGTAAGGAGGGATAAATTACGGAACCATGCCTCATTGGCATCCTCAAAGTGTTGCAATCGCAGCACTTTTCTCAGAGGGAGCCGGTAGGCAATCAAGCCACTATCTACCCCTCTTGCCACCGGACGCATCCAAAGACCTACCCAGTCCCGGAATATCCTCGTCAAAGGCGCCTTTGCGCGCCTCCCGTGGGCACCTCTGCGCGCCAACCTATGCGCGCCTCCACACGCCGGCTCCCTACTGTTATCTAAGTTTCACGGGGGCTTGCGCCAGCCCAACAAAGCCTCAAGGAACCTTTAAAATAAGGACGTCTTCAAAGGTCTTCATAGGTCTTCATAGGTCCTGTCCACCGCCTATCCTTAAGGAAGTCGTTCATGGTCTCTCGTGTCTATGTGGAGAAGAAGCCCGGTTATGACGGTAAGGCGCAAGCTCTGGCCCAAGAACTCTCAACCATCTTGGGGATCCAGTCGCTCACCGGTCTCAGGCTCTTTAATCGTTACGATGTTGAAGGCATAACCCCGGAGCTCTTCGAGGCCTGCGTGCCTACGGTCTTCTCGGAACCTCAGACCGACATTGCCGCTCCTGAGCTGCCGGACCTAGGCGATGCGGCCGTCTTTGCGGTGGAGTATCTGCCGGGGCAGTTCGACCAGCGGGCCGACTCCGCGGCGGAGTGCGTGCAGCTGGTAAGCCAGGGCGAACGCCCGCAGGTGCGTTCGGCGACGGTCTATGCGCTGGAAGGATCTCTCAGCCAGAAGGACGTGGAGCGCATCAAAGAGTATGTCATCAACCCGGTGGAGGCCCGCGAAGCGACGCTGGAGATGCCGGCGACGCTGCATGTGGAGTTCCCCGAGCCTGCAGCCGTCGAAGTGCTCGAAGGCTTCAGGCAATGGGACGAGGAGCGGTTGGCGGGTTTCTTGGCAACCAGGGGCTTGGCCATGGACCTGGACGACCTCAAGTTTTGCCAGGAGTATTTCTGCACCGAGGAACGCGACCCCACCATCACTGAGATCCGCATGATCGACACCTATTGGTCCGACCATTGCCGCCACACCACCTTTGGGACGCAGCTGGATGAGGTGACCTCGGATGACCCGCGCGTCCAGAAAGCCTTCGAGCGCTACCTGGGCCTGCGGGAGGCGCTGGGCCGTGCCGGCAAGCCGGTGTGCCTCATGGACATGGGGACCATCGGGGCCAAGTGGCTTAAAGCCCAGGGAGTCCTCACGGGGCTGGACGAGTCCGAAGAGATCAATGCCTGCACCGTCAAGGTCAAGGTGGACGTGGACGGCCATGAGGAAGACTGGCTTTACCTGTTCAAGAATGAGACCCATAACCACCCCACCGAGATCGAGCCTTTTGGCGGTGCAGCCACCTGCATCGGCGGGGCCATTCGCGATCCGCTCTCTGGCCGCTCCTATGTCTACCAGGCCATGCGCGTGACCGGCGCCGCCGACCCCACCGTGCCAGTGGATCAAACCCTGCCGGGCAAACTGCCTCAACGCAAGCTGGTGACCACGGCAGCTCAGGGCTATTCGTCCTACGGCAACCAGATCGGTCTGGCCACCGGCCAGGTGGCCGAGCTCTACCATCCCGGCTATGCCGCCAAGCGCATGGAGATCGGCGCGGTGGTAGGCGCCACGCCCCAAGACCACGTACGCCGAGAAGAGCCTGCCCCCGGCGATGTGGTGGTGCTTTTGGGTGGGGCTACCGGCCGCGACGGCATCGGCGGCGCCACCGGGTCCTCCAAGAGCCATACGCTGTCGTCCATCGAGACCTGCGGCGCCGAGGTGCAAAAGGGCAACGCGCCCATCGAGCGCAAGCTGCAGAGGCTCTTCCGCAACGGCAAGGCCTGCAGGCTCATCAAGCGCTGCAACGACTTTGGCGCCGGCGGCGTGAGCGTTGCCGTGGGCGAGCTGGCAGACGGCCTGGACATCGACCTGGATGCCGTGCCCAAGAAGTACGAGGGGCTGGACGGCACGGAGCTGGCCATCTCGGAGTCCCAGGAGCGCATGGCGGTAGCCCTGGCCCCCCAGGACGTGGATGCCTTCATCGAGCTGGCCCGCCAAGAGAACCTGAGCGCAGTGCCTATCGCCACCGTCACCGCCGAGCCTCGGGTCGCCATGAGGTGGCGCGGCGACACCATCGTCGACGTGGCCCGCGGGTTCTTGGCCTCCAACGGCGCGCCCAAGCACCAGACCGCCCATGTAGAGGCCCCTGGCGACGCAGCCGCCGCAGCACGCATCGACAGCGGCGACAACCTCGCCCAGCGCCTGGCCTCGGTGCTCACCAACCTCAACGTGGCTTCCAACAAGGGCCTGGCCGAGCGCTTCGACTCCACCATCGGCGCCGCCACGGTGCTCATGCCCTTTGGCGGCTCCCGCCAGCTCACCGCCCCCATGGCCATGGTGGCCAAGCTGCCGGTGGACGGCGAGACCACTACCTGCTCCGGCATGGCCTGGGGCTACAACCCGCTCATCTCGTCGGCAGACCCCTACGCAGGCGCCTACCTGGCCGTGGCCGAGAGCCTCTGCCGCCTGGTGGCTGCGGGCTTCGAGCGCAGCCGCACCTACCTCACCTTCCAGGAGTACTTCGAGCGCCTGCGCGACGAGCCTGCGCGCTGGGGCAAGCCTGTGGCCAGCGTGCTGGGGGCCCTGGAAGCCCAAGTGAATTTAGGCATCGGCGCCATTGGCGGCAAGGACTCCATGAGCGGCTCTTTCGAAGAGCTCGACGTGCCGCCCACGCTGGTCTCCTTCGCCACTGCCCTGGGCGACGTGAGCCGCGTGGTCTCCCCCGAGCTCAAGGGCGCCGGCCATCCGCTGGTGCTCGTCGAGCCGGAGCGCCCCGACGGCCTCATCCCTGAGGCGGCGGCCCTTATCGGCACTGCGAACGCCATCGAAGCCCTCACCGCCGCAGGCGACGCGCTGGCTATCTCTACCCCGGGCTACGGCGGCCTGGCCGAGGCCCTCTTCAAGATGGGCGTAGGCAACGGGCTGGGCATCCAGCTGGCAGAGGACATTTATGCAGACGATCTCTTTGGCCCCGCCTACGGCTCCTTTGTGGTGGAGCTGGCAGCCGGCGAGCTGCCGGAGGCCCTCGCCTCGCTGCCCCAGGGCGTAACCCTGCGCCAGCTGGGCACCACTGCCAGCGAGTATGCGTGGACCTGCCAGGGCGAGCGCGTGGAGCTGGCCCCTCTGCAGGAGCAGTGGGAAGGGGCGTTGGAGGGAGTCTTTCCCTATCGCACCCCTGATGCCAAGAAGGACGCGCTGCCGCAAGTCCCGCAGCTCAACTGGCTTGAAGGCCCAAAGGCGCGCTACTGCGGGCCGGAGCTTCTGGGCGAGAACGCAGGCAAGCCTCGCGTCATCATCCCGGTGTTCCCGGGCAACAACTGCGAGTATGACTCGGCCAAGGCGTTCCGCCGCGCAGGAGCGGCGCCCGAGACCCTCATCATCAACAACCTCTCCCCTGAGGCCGTGGGCCACAGCGTGCGCGCCCTGGCCGAGGCCATCGACCGCAGCCAGATCGTCATGATCCCCGGCGGGTTCTCCGGCGGCGACGAGCCCGACGGATCGGCCAAGTTCATCACCGCGTTCTTCCGCGCCCTGGAGGTCACCCAGGCCGTGCGTCGCCTGCTCAACGAGCGCGACGGCCTCATGCTGGGCATTTGCAACGGCTTCCAGGCGTTGGTCAAGCTGGGACTCGTACCCTTTGGCGACATCCGCCCCATGGACGATGGGTGCGCCACCCTCACCTTCAACACCATCGGCCGCCACCAGAGCCAGCTGGTGCGCACCCGAGTGGCTTCCAACCTGTCGCCCTGGCTCTCCCAATGCGAAGTGGGAGACATCCACACGGTGGCCATCAGCCACGGCGAGGGCCGCTTTGTGGCGCCTTCGGCGCTGCTGGATTCTTTGGTAGCCGCAGGGCAGGTAGCCACCCAATATGTGGACGAGGCCGGCGTCCCCTCCATGGACCTCTCGGTGAACCCCAACAGCTCGCTTTTGGCCATCGAAGGCATCACCAGCCCCGACGGCCGCGTCTTTGGCAAGATGGGCCACAGCGAGCGTTCGGGCGAGGGCCTCTACAAGAACGTGGGCGGCAACCTCTACCAGCCCATCATCGAGGGCGGGGTCGCCTACTTTGGCTAAACCCTAGCTTCATCTGCGCACTAAAAAAGGCTTCGCTCCATCCAGCGAAGCCCTTTGTGTGCGGAGCTTTGAATTGCCTGCCGAGAAGGGCTGCCTCAGAACTCGCCGATAGACTGGCGGAAGGCATCGCCGAACCGCCGGTAGGCCTCTTGGGTGTCTGGCAGCAACGCGCAGGCCTCGTCCCATTGGTGGGCACGAAGGGCCTCGCATAGGTCGCTGGCAGACTGCGCCAGCTGCGTGAGCCCCATATTGCCCGCAGAGCCTTTGAGGGTGTGGGAGGCCCTGAAGGCTGCCTCTTCATCCTGGGCGGCCATAGACTCCTCGAGGGTGGCAAAGCTCGGGTCCTTGGCGAAAAGCTGTAGGAAACGCAGGATGCGGTCCGGGCTGCGAAGGCGTCCCAACACCTCTTCATAGGAGCCGCCGGCGGCCTGGTAGAACTCTTCCAAAGAAGGCTGCGGGGTTTCTCGGCACGCAGAGGCGCCTGATTGCTGCTGGCTCATAGGGTCCCCCTTTAGGCTTGGGCCTCGAATAGTTCCGACTCCACCAACGAGGCCACATCGGAGAGCATGGACTCTTTGTCTACCTCTGAGAGCTCGTCGATCTCCTCGATCTGCGAGATCACCGCCACGACGCCCGCATGGCTTACAGTCTCCAGGCTGCTGGAGCCAAGGTCTCGCTGGATCTCGTCGGCCGCATCTTCCAAACATGCCATGAGCTGGGGATTGAACTGCCCGCACTCGCCGTCCAGAATCATGCGCATGGCGGTGCGATGGTCGTAGGCGGGCTTGTAGACGCGCTCGCTGGTGAGGGCGTCATACACGTCGGCCAAAGACACCACCTGGGCGCTCAAGGGGATCTCGTCGCCCTTCAGGCCGTCGGGGTAGCCTCGGCCGTCCCAACGCTCATGATGCCAGCGGCAGATGTCATGGGCGCAGCGCACCAGAGGCTCGTCCTGGAAGATAGGGAGGTTCTCCAGCATTTCCGCACCCTTTTCGCTATGGGTCTTCATGATGGCGAACTCTTCGTTGGTAAGCCGGCCCGGTTTGTTGATGATCTCGGGAGGGATGGCGATCTTGCCTATGTCGTGCAGGGCAGAGGCCATGGTGATGCAAGCCACTTCGCCGCGCTCCAGCACCAGGTTGGGGTCGCGGCGCTTCATGTGCTTCAACAGTATGTTCGCCATGGTGGAGATATGCACCACGTGCAACCCGCTTTCGCCGTTATGGAACTCGACGATGTGCGCGAGGATCGACACCATGAGGTTGTTCTGGCGCTCCCGCTCGAGCATCTGGGAGGTGACCAGGCTTAAGAGCTCGTGCTGCTTCTGGTAGAGCTGGATGGTGTTGCTCACGCGCTGGCGCACCACGATCTCATGAAAGGGGCGGCTGATGAAATCGGTCACGCCCAGCGAGTAGGCGCGCTCGATGAACTGGGAGCTGTCCTCCGCCGAGATGGTCACCACCGGCACTCGGTCGATCCAACCGCGGTCGTTCATCTCTTGAAGCACCCCAAAACCGTCGAGGCGAGGCATGTTGATGTCCAAGATCACCAGCGACAGCTCTTTGCAGCGAGCCTCCAAAAGCGTGACCGCCTCGACGCCGTCCACGGCCTCGACGATCTGGTAGTCGGGCGACAGGATGTCTTTGAGTATTTCGCGATTGAGATAGGAGTCATCCACCACGAGGATGGTCTGCCGACCCATATCCCTCAAGATTTGGTTGATCATCGCCGCTCCTCATCGCTGCTCATAGGTACCATTGCCTGTCCGCCGCCAACCGTTCAGTAGATGTATCGATCTCGATACCCCGTGCCGTCGCCCACCGTCTTGCCGGCGCCGGCCGACCCAAAGGTGGTGTCCATGCGTCCCCAGGTATCGGGGTCGAGGGTCACAAGGACGCCGTGCCACGTCCCGTCGATGCGCACCATATTCCAGGCATGGTAGAGATCGCCGGGATCCACGTAGCCGGTGACCACCTGGCAGGGAATGCCCAGGCTGCGCAGCATGGCTCCGGCCAACGCAGAGTAGTCCAGGCAGATGCCCTTGCCAGAAGCCAGCGTCTCGTCGGGATCGGGCACATAGCCGGTGCCCGTAGCCAACTGGGCCGCCTTGGCCTCGTCGTAGGCCACGTTGTCGCACACCCAGGCATAGACGTCGCGCACCACGTCCCCTTGGTTCTCGCTTTTGCCGGCGATCTCCTTGGCGCGGGCCACCACCTCGCTGGAAGGCTCGTAGTCGCAAAAGACCGTAGGGATGAGGTAGGGGTCCGCGTCGCTTTCCAGGGTCACCTCAAGGGGCACGGCAAGCACCTCCACATAGGAGTTGCCTTGCACGTTGCGCATCACCTTGAAGGTGTAGCTGCCGTTCCCTAGGTTGATGGGGCAGGCCACGGGGCTCCCATCGGCAGGGACGTCGTAGTTGTAGGAACCGTCTCCGCAGAGCACTTGGAACTTATAGCGCACGTCCCCTGGGGCAGTGGCGAACACCACTCCCTGGTTGGCATGGGAGACGTCGACCGTGGCCCCATTGGCTCCCTGGGCGTCTTGGGCGCTGTAGCTATAGGCGCGCACCTCGGAAGGTGCCTGCCACGAAGGCCCTGAGGTCTCTTGGCCGTTTTGGCTCTCTTGGCCCCCTGGGGCTTGAGCGGGGTCAGAGGAAGCCCCACCGCCTCCACAGCCCGTCAAAGCCAAGGCTGCCGACAAGCACATGACCCCCAGGGTGCGACTCCAGGAGCGCCTCATGCGTCCTCCTGCACCGCGGCGCGCTTCGCCTCAGCCTCAGACAGCACGCTGCCCAGCGTCGAGATGTCCACGGGTTTGGCCATGTGCATGTCCATGCCTGCCTCCAAGGCGTCAGCCACGTCGTCCACAAAGGCGTTGGCAGTCATGGCGATGATGGGGATCTTTGTAGCCTCAGGATGGCTGCTGGCCCGGATGGCCCGAGTCGCCTCATAGCCATCCATAAGCGGCATCTGCACATCCATGAGGATGGCGTCGAAGGTGCCCGGCTGGGAGGCTTCGAACTTCTCCACCGCCTCCTGGCCGTTGGAAGCCAGCTCCACAGTGGCCCCTTCCATAGAAAGCAGCTCTTCCAAGATGGAGGCGGAGAGCTCGTTGTCCTCGGCCGCAAGGAAATGACGGCCTTCCAAGGCCACCGGCTGCGCCGGCTCGCGGTCCTTCTTGAGATAGAGCTCTTCTAACAGCAGCGTGAGACTCGAAAGGAAGAAGGGCTTCTGAAGGAAGCCGTCCACTCCCATGCCTTCGCAGGCCTCCTCGGCGTCCGCGCGGTCAAAGGCGGTAAGCACCATGATGGGCACGTTCTCTGGTACCACCGCGCGAATGGCCCGGGCCGTCTGCGCGCCGTCCATGCCCGGCATCTTCCAATCCAGGATGACCAGCCCGTAGCCCTCGCCTGCCCGCTGGGCGTCTGCGGCCATGGTCACCGCAGTGGCGCCGTCCAGGGCGAACTGCATCTCCACACCGGTGTTTGCCATGGTAGCCATCACCTCGGCGCAGATGCTCTTGTCATCGTCGACAATCAGGGCGCTCCCAATGCCCAGCGATTTGAAGAACTCCGCGTTGTCTCGCTGCTCGGCGGCCTTGAGCTCAAGATTCACCACAAAGGTGCTGCCTTTGCCAAGCTCGCTCTCCACAGAGATGGCGCCGCCCATAAGCTCTACCAGGTTCTTGGTGATGGCCAAGCCCAGCCCTGTGCCCTGGATGCGGTTGGTGACGGAGTTCTCCTCACGGGTGAAGGGGTCGAACAGGGTCTCCAAAAACTCCGGCGACATGCCCATGCCATTGTCGGCAACGCTGAACTGCAGATGCACGAAGTTCTGATTGAGGCTGGGCTTTTGGCGGAGCTCGAAGGCGATGGTCCCGCCCTGAGGGGTGTACTTCACCGCATTGGTGAGAATATTGATTAATATCTGGTTGATGCGCAGCTTGTCGCCCACCACCAGGTCGTCGCGCACTCCTGTGACGTTGACCGTGAAATGCTGGTCTTTGGCCTTGGCCTGGGGGCGCACGATGGTGACCACTTCCTCGGCCAGCTCGGAGAGGTCGAACTCAGACAGGTTGAGGGTCGTCTTGCCGCTCTCGATCTTGGACATGTCCAGCACGTCGTTGAGCAGGCCTAGCATATGCTGGGACGAGGCCGAGATCTTGCGGGTGTGCTCGCGCACCAGCTCGGGGTTGTCGGCGTCTCTCTGCAACAGGGTGGTCAAGCCCACGATGGCGTTCATGGGCGTGCGGATGTCGTGGCTCACATTGGAAAGGAAGGTGCTCTTGGAGTCGTTGGCCACCTCGGCCACCGAGAGCGCGTCCCTCAGCACTTCCTCGTTATGGCGCTCGCGGGTGCGGTCGGACAGCACCGCCATGCAGCGCCGCTCGCCGTTGATCTCGACGTCATAGACGCTGTCGGTGAACCACCGGCGCTCGCCGGTGGCGCGGTTGGAGCGCTCTCCCTCGCGCACGACCGTGTGCCCCTGCCTGAGCAGCTGGGAATCCAGCGGCTCGGCGTCTCCCTCAAGGTCGAGCACGCTGCAGTCCTCGCGCACTTCCTCGGGGCTGATGGCCAGAAGCTTGTCCACATTGGGGCTCACGTAATCGACCCTCAGAGGGTCTGTGCTCAGCATGAGGAAGATCTCGTCGGTGGTGCTTGCCAATGCCGAGAAAAGCTCCTCCCGGGCTTGGGTCTCTGCGCTCTGCGCCTTAATGGAGCGGTTGAACCTAGACGCCGCATAGCCCAAAAACGCCATGCTGCCGATAACAGCGACCACCAAGAGCAGCACCAGCGACGAGGTCCCGATGATGTTGTTGCCTTGCTCCATGATGACGGCGTCGGGGATGACGGAGACCATGGACCAGCCGTCGGCGTTGGCTATGGGCACAAACGCCATGACGCAGGGGCGGTCGTCCAGCTCCATGCGCACCACGCCGGACTTGCCCTCTGTGAGGCTCGCAGCCAAAGACGCAATGGACTCGTCGCTGTTGTCGCCTTTCTGCACCGCTTCGATGATGTTGGACTGCACATCGTTCGAGTAGCGGCTCTCAGGGCGCACCAACACGTCCCCATTGCTGTTCACGATGTAGGAAAAGCCTGAATCGTCGTAGAACGACATGGTGAACTCTTGAGAGATGCGCGAGACCGGCGCGCTCTCATAGACCATGGCCGGCACCCCGTCGGCAAAGTCGATGCGCTGGTAGTAGCCGATCATGGTGAGGCCCGTATAGTCGCCCTTATAGGGCTCCCTCACGCCGCGGTCAGGGAAGTTGCGATAGGCTTCGATGGTGGCCTCAGGGAGCTTGATGCCCTCGGTCTCAGTGCCGGTATAGAGGTATCCGGTATTGAGGTTGACGACTCCGTAGACGTTCTGCGCCTTGTTGAAGTAGGCGCAGTGGTCGATGATGGCCGAGGTGTCCTCGGAGCTTATGGGCTCCAGCACAGACACCAAGATATCGAGCTTTTTAAGGTCTTTCTCCAGGTACACCTCGAACGCATGGGCGCTTTGGTCGGTGATCTCCAGCGCATCGTCGACGGTGTTCTTCCAAAGGCTGTCCTCGATGAACCCCAGATAGGCCATGCCTGCGCCAAACACCACGACCATAAAGACGATGCCCATGATCAAGGTGCGGGTGATGGGAGAGCTCTTTTGCGAGCGCGACCAAAAACGCAGAGGCTTCTTCTCTTGTGCCATAGGTCCTCCCCGGCCCAGGGCATAAAGGCATGTGCCGAGAAGGACTACCCTCAGATTTAGGATGCCTGCCAAACCTGGCAAGACATCCCTAAAGCCATCCCTAAGCCAATCAATCTATCGAGAATTCCGAGCGATGGAAATTGTCCCCTTATAATACCAGTTCACGTATAACATATCGATGGCCGTTCTCGATAACGGCGCGCAGAATTCCCTTGTCTGCCAACCTCAACTATATATTTCAATATCTATTTTTTATTATTCCCTCACGAACTCCAACGCAGCGATGCCGTAGGGCAACCAGATACCATTGCTTTACTGATTGCTTTATTAACAAAAATAAGGTGCATTCCCCGAGGTTCGACTACTTATATCTCAGATTTTCACATATCAGTAGCCAGGGCAGCATCGGCGCTGCCCTGCCGCGAAGTCGCATCTATATCTATTAATTTGTTAGCTCGTCCTTCTCGGCTGAGAAGCATACCTGGTTTTTGCCGGAATCCTTGGCCCTGTAGAGCGCGGCGTCGGCTTGGGAGTAAAGCTCGTGGAGGGCCACAGAAGAGTCCGATGAGCTCGCGACGCCCATGGAAAGGGTAGGCGCTTCATAGGGGTATGCGCGCTCCTGCACGTCTTGGCTCCATTGGCGCAGGCGAGAAGCCAGAGACTCCCTGGCAGGGCCTTCGCCAAGGCCCATGCAGAAGACCACGAACTCGTCTCCGCCCATGCGGCCCACCACGTCGTCGCGGCGCACGGTGTTGCGCAGGTGCCGGGCCAACGACCGCAGCACCTCATCGCCCTCGGGGTGTCCAAAGGTGTCGTTGATGTACTTGAAGTCGTCGATGTCCATAATGAAGAAGGTGCAGGGGCGGCCATTGGCTTCAGCCAGCAGCTCGTTGATATGGCGTTTTACCCCCGAGCGATTGAGGACCCGGGTGAGCTCGTCTTCCTCGGCACGCTGCTGGAAAGTGTCCAGCATGGCGATGGCTTCCAGCTGCTCGGCAGCCTGGTTGAGCTGATCTTGCAGCTCAACCATCTCGGTCACGTCCAGCAGGGTCACATAGAACCAGGAGTTCCCCCCTGAATCCACCACATGCTGCCCGTGGTCGTCCACCCAGCGCACCCGGCCGTCCTTGCGCACGATGCGGTAGCGCACCCGATCCTTTTGCACCACCGCGGGGTCGCATGCCGCACGCACCCGCTCCTGGTCACTGGGATGCACCATGCCCCAAAAACTGCCATGGGTGAATGCCATGAACTCCTCGTAGGTCTGGCAGCCAAACATCTCAAGCAGCCCGCGATTGACAAAATCCAGGCGCCCCTCGTCGTCTGCGCAGTAGCGAAAGATGCCGCCCGGAATGCGGTCAAGGAACTCTTGGGAGACTTCGGCCCCAACCACAGAGCAGGAGCTGTCTCCATTGGCGCCTATGGCAGGAGCATGAAAGATGGTCATAGCTGATCCCTGACTATTGCAAGTATGCCTAGGGCATCCCTGGATCCCTATAAAATATGCTTACAATTGTAGGCTTTTTGACCCGGCGCGCACCCGTGCGTTTTAGAGCCCCGCTGCCTTGAGGCGACGCGCCAGCGACTCGGTATGGTTGGCGTAGCGCAGGGCGGTCTCAGAGCTTACCTGGCCTGATTTCACCAGCTCGAAGAGGCTGGCGTCCATGGAGATCATGCCTTCCTGGGCGCTGGCGGCGATGACCGAGTCGATCTGATGGGTCTTTTGCTCGCGGATGAGGTTGCGGATGGCGGTGTTGGCCACCATGACTTCGAAAGCCGCCGCCACTCCCCCGTCAACTGTGGGCACCAGCTGCTGGGAGACCACCGCCTGAAGCACCATGGCCAACTGCAGGCGAATCTGGTGCTGTTGGGCCGGATCGAAGAAGTCCACGATGCGGTCGATGGTGGAGGCGCCTCCGGTAGTGTGCAGAGTGGAGAAAAGCAGCTGAGCGGTCTCTGCCGCAGTCACCGCAGTGGACACCGTCTCGCGGTCGCGCATCTCTCCCAGCAAGATGACGTCGGGGCTCTCGCGCATGGCGCTGCGAAGGGCCTCGCCATAGGTAGCCACATCGGTGGGGACCTCGCGCTGGGTCACGATGCAGGTATTGTGCCTGTGCACGAACTCGATGGGGTCTTCCATGGTCACGATGTGGCCCGAGCGGCTGTGGTTCAAGCGGTCGATAAGGCAGGCCAAAGTGGTTGACTTGCCCGCGCCGGCAGGGCCTGTGACCAGCACCAACCCCTTGTTGAAGGAGGCGCAGTCCATGACCTGGCTTGGGATGCCCAACTCATCGGGACGTGGCAGCGCGAAGGGGATCACGCGGATCACCGCCCCTAGACTGCCGCGCTGCCTAAAGACGTTCACCCTGAAGCGGCCCACGCCGCCCACGGCAAAGGAGAAGTCGTCGTCGTGGTTGCGAGACTCCAGAAACGGCGCCATATAGCGGCCCGCCAACCCGTAGATTGCCTCGACGACCTCCTGGGTGTCCTGAGGCATGAGGGGGCCGCCGTCAAGCCGGTGTTGCTGCCCTGCGGAGGCCCAGGTGATAGGCAAGCCCGCCACAAAGAACACGTCCGAGGCGTTCTTCTCGATCATAGAAGCAAGCAATGCAGAGATATCCACTAGATCCTCCTTGAGGTCTGAACAAAGGGCACAACAGAACAAAGGTTGCAGCTAAAGTCGCCGCCGCCCCTTTAGGGCGTGGCCGATGAGGGCCCAGGCCACCATTGGCCGGAAGGCTCCTCCCACTCCATGCCGGCGCACCAGCTCTCGATTTCCAGCCGCCCCTCTGGGCCTACGCTCAACACGACGGTCAGCGAGCGTCCCGAAGGCTGCGCAAAGTAGGCTTGAAGCCTGCCTTCCTCATAGCTGGCAGCGCAATCCGGCCAAAGCTGCGAGGCCTGTTGAGCCAAAGTCGCAAGGCCTTGCGCGCCCGAGGCGGCGCAGAGCTCCGATGCATGGCTCAAAAGCTCTTGAGCCTCCAGCTCGTTGGCATAGGAGTCCACCATGATGGAAGTCTGCACCTCTGCCCTGTGGTTGGAGGCTGCAGCGGTAGCCAATGCCAAGCAGCAAAGCACCGATAAACACACCACCAGGGTAAGCACCAACAGGCTCATGGGACCCGGGCGAATACCCGGCTCAGACGTGCGTGAAGCCATAGGTCAGCCCACCTCCCTGGGCACAAAGCGCGCAGTGGCAAGCGAGCAGAGAGGCTCTTGGGTCACCCGGGAGATCTCTTGGGCCTCAGAGCCGCCTGCAGCCACACCTGCCTGGGCTGCCCCCAGAGCCTCCGATGCTTCGGCCTTTTGTCCTTGGGGCCCTACCTGATAGACCAGGATGGTGGCACGCCAAAGGGTTCCTGTGGCGGTGGGCTCACTGGTGCGGGCCACCACCACCTGCAGGTCGCCGGAGATCTCCTCCACAGGCACTTGCTCGGGATTTGCACAAAAACGCTCGGCCATCTCTGAGGCATAGGCCGAGGCCTGAGTGAGCTGTTGGGCATCCAGCGCAGTGGCCGCGGCCACAGACAGGCCTTGAGCCACGATGGCGATGCAGCAAGAGAGCACCGCCATCAGCACCAACGCCTCGATGATGAGAGCTCGCGAAGCCCAACGGGGGGCCTTAGGAGCCCTAAGGCCGGGAGCCTTGAGCTGCTTCATGCCCCCACCCCCAAAGATTGCGGGGACTGCGGGCTTCTTAGAGCCACCGAAGTGGCGCCCTTGTCGGTAGTAAGGGTAAGCAGGTCTCCCTCCAGGGCAAAGGAGAAGCTCTGGGAAGGCATTACCGGCACCGCGCTCTGGGGAGCGAGCGGGCTTGCGGCCAAGGCGAACTCGCGCACCACCTGGCCCCGATAGAGGTAGAGGCGCGTCTCATAGTCGCCGGAATCCAGGTGAGAGACCAGCTTGAGCACCGGGCCTTCGGGGCCACAGACGCTCTCCACAGCCATGGCTCGATCTTGGGAGCGCACGGTGTTGGAAAGCAGAGCCGAGGCAAGGCGACTGGAGTCGTCGGCCAGGGAAGCCTGATGGATAGATTTGTAGACCATGGCTCCTACTCCCAGCGCAGCAACGCTTGCCAGCAGCAGGAGGATGACCAAGATGGTGCTCATGGGATGCATCTTTTGGGCAGCGGGTCTATGACCCTGGGCCATTGCCAGCGTCCCTCTGGCACGCAGCAGGTTGTCTTGAGGCAGAGGGCGCGACGTCATCGGCGCATCACCTGCACCGTGGGCGCGACGTTGTCGGCAAAGACCTCATAACGCACGTCGTAGGCCTCGGGGTCAAAGCGTATGCCATAGGCCTCCACCAGATGGTCCAAGCTGGAAGGATAGGCTCCTTCCACCGCCGCGCACTGGGCCGAGGCATTGAGAATCGAGGTGCGCAGCGCCGCCGTTCCCTGTTCGGCGGCATGCACCTGGGCACGCACCACCGCCAGCGCCACACACGCTACCGCCACCAGGATCACCAGCAGATAGACGCCGGGATGGCGACGATGGGCAAACGCGGCCTGAGCTACAGGACGGGCCATGGGACTCTCACTCCTCTCTTAACCGCAGCAGGGTTCATGCACGCACAGGGGGTCGACCAAGCGGCTTGGCCGATCGCGCGGGCTGCGCCATCAGGCCAGCGAAGCCATGATGCCCACCAGCGGCAGCATGACGGCCAGCAGCGTGGCCCCTACGGCCACGGTTAAAAATGCCGACAAAAGCGGCTCCACGCCGTCGATAGTCGCCAGAAGGCTGTCCATGGACTCGCGGGCCAGATCTTCTGAAAGGGCTTCCAGCGACTCGTCGATGCCGCCGGAACGTGCAGTGATGCCCAGCAGACGCCCATAGACCGGATCGATGACCTGGGCTGCCACCAGCGCAGGCACCAGGCCCTGAGGATCGTCGGAAGCAACCATGAGCTTGTGAGCCTGCGTGGTTCTCAAATGCAGCACGGGATGAGACGTCCCGGCTGCGGCGGCCGCCACCGCCTCGTCCACGTTGGTGCCCGAGGAGATATTGGTGGAGAGCCCCGCTACCATGCGCGACAGCGCCAAGCCATAGGCAGCCTCCTGGGTGGGCGGGATGCGCTCCAAAAGGTGCATGAGCTTGTCATGCCCCTTGGAATTGCGGGCAAGGGAGGCGACCCAAAGGGCCGCCACCGCAGCGATCACCGTGACGACAAGCACCACCCAGCCCACCGTGAGAGCTAGGGTGACCTGGGAGAACGACCCTTCGGTGAGACTGCCGGAAAGATTCTCATAGACGTTGACGAACACCGGCAGCACGCCTATGACCGTGAAAGCCAGCACCAACGACATGCCGCATAATAGCGCTGCAGGATAGCCTAGGCTGGTCTTGATGCGCGTGAGGATGCGATCCTGGTCGCCGTAATAGCGCCCCAGCGCCATCAACGTTTCATGAAGGCGGCCCATGGCGATGCCCTGGGTCACCAACGTGGTGGCATAGGTGGGAAACGCCCCTGACGCCTCCATGGCTTTTGCCAGCGTATGGCCTGCCACTACCTGCTCATACATGGAACCATAGGTGGCCTTGAGGGTGTCTGCGGCATCTTCCGCCAGCATGGAGAGAGCCTCGTCAATTTGAATGCCCGCGTCCATAAGGACGGCCATGGTTTCAAAGAAGGCACTTAAGGTCCCATCATCTATGGCATGGGCAGCGGCTGGCGTGCCGATGGCTGCATTGGCCACGATCCCCTCCTATCAAGACTGGCGCGATAAAGACTGCGCTAAAAGCGCATCCAAGAGCGTATCCAAGAACATCGTTATCATCTTTAGAAATATACGCTGAATGGATTCTGATAGGCAAGATGGACGGCCTAACTAAAGACCTGTAAGCGCAGAGCGCTACGGGCAAAGAGCCCTTTTTATGCGGCCCCGGATACCATTGGTAGAGAATGACGATACCCGAGAGAGTAAGTAAGCGCGAAAGGGAGGTTCAAGAAAGAGGTTGTCGATATAGCATGCCCTAAATGCCCTCTAAAAACTAGCTTCATTAGTTACACTATAATGTAACTAATGAAGCTAGTTTATTTATATTTTACTACAATAGCTACATTATAAAGTAGCTATTGTAGTAACTTTTTAGAGGGTAAAGAGTCAAACATTCTGGCTCTATTCTGGCTCCCTTTATCAAACCCCTTCACTACCACTACTTGCTCTTTTGTCGTTGACGACTCATTGACGGTTTTCTCGCGATATTCCCACTGTCATCCAACAGTCCCTACTTGATAGGCGGAGCGGTGGTGCCAGCCAAAGGCTTCTCGCCGGGACGTGCGGCAGGTCCCACCAGCTCGTGTGCGCGATAGGGCTCCTCCAGATAGTCCATTTCTTCTGGAGTGAGATCAAGCGCGAACGAATGCACCGCCGCATCCACGCGAGCAGGCGACGAGCAGCCCACAATGGGACTCTCTACGCCTTTGGCGCGCAGCCAAGCCAGGGCGACGTCGGCCATGGGAACCTGGTGTTTCTCGGCAAGCGCGGCCACGCGGGCGATGATTTGCAGATCGTCCTCCTTGGCGCTGTCGTACTTGTTGCGCATGGTGGCGTCGGTGCGGCTGCGCAGGCTGTCGCTGTCCCAAGTGGGACGGGTGAGGTGTCCCGAGGCCAAAGGGCTGTAAGGGGTAAGCGCCATACCAAACTGACGGCACACCGGGATAAGCTCGCGCTCGTCCTCTCGGTAGAGCAGATTGTAGTGGCATTGCATGGAGGTGAACTGGGTCCAGCCGTGATCTTTGGCTACCAACTGCAGATTGTGCAGCTGGTAGGCATACATCTCGCTGGCATCCCTCACCCCCACATACGTGGAGAAGCTTCCTGCCTCTATCCAATCCATCATCGCCACTGGCTACAGCGAGGCGCTGGTGCCGCTCTTCGGCTACTTTGTGCCCCTATGCATCTTGGGCTTTGTGGCCATGCTCTTCCTAGAGAAGCATCCTCTGGCCACCACCATCAACCATGGGGGCACCGCAGGAAAGGCTCAAAAGCACTCGAGCTAGGCCTTGCAATCGGCTCCTCTGCGCAGTCCGCCCCTCCACTCCTGGCTTTGCCAATTGCGCGGCTCTCTTTTTAGTCAGGCTTCGTGTTTGTTTCCATTTGATGGGGCACCCCGTACAGCCGTGGTATTCTATCTTGCGTCATAAATCTTGCGCGTATAACGGTTCAGCGCAGGTCGGTATCCCCGGCCTGCGCTTTTTTGTGCGCGCACTAGCCTAAGGAGCTGCACACTATGCAATTCTTTATGCGTCTGCCCCGAAACCGCCGCGAATTTGCCCTCTTCCTATTAGTGGTCTCTCTCATTTCTGTGAACCTCATCGCCCCTACGCTCACCTGTATGGAACTGGGCTTTTCTCCCGAAGCTTGGACCGCCGCCTATCCTGCCTTGGCCTTCGTCTGGATCCTTGTGGTGGCCTGCGTGCTTCTCACCAAAAAGCCTGCCGAATGGCTCTGCGATCGCCTTGCCGATAAAAACGACAGCTACAACATGCAAATCCTCATGAACATTGTGGCGTCAGTGCTATTGCTCTCCCTGATTTTGACCCTGTTGGCGCCTATCGTGGCGACCGGAGAGTCGCTAGGGCATTCTGCGGGGGAGTTCATTTATCGCTGGCCCCGTAACTTTGGCGTAGCGCTCTTTGTAGAGGCTCTTATTGCTCAATCCATTGCACGGGAGCTCATGAATCGCCTGCATAGGCTTCAAGATCGCAAGCAAGCCATTGCGGCTCCTTCTCGCCAAGAATAAGAGGCATGAAGCGGCTTTCTATGACTGCCTTCTAGGGCGCCATGAACAATGCGCAGTTTGACCGTCCTTCTATTACGCACTTTTTGCATTTACACAAAAATGCGTAGTAGAAACCCGGTTCTACTACGCATTTTTACAAGGACCTATGAGATACAACCCAGCGGCGCCCATTGCAGAGCGCTTGGGACTTAGGCCTCGGCGTTCTCCAGGCGCCAGGCGGGGATGGCGCGGCGGAAGACCCACCACAGGCAGCCGACTACCAGGCCCACGACGATCACGAGCTTCACCACGTCAGAAGCCCAGGCAACCTGCTCCGACACCAGGTGCCAGGCATCGCCTGCAGCCACGCCCAGGGTGCACAGCACCGCATTCCACAGCAGGGAGCCCACAGTGGTATAGAGCGTGAAGCGAGCAAGCCCCATACGGGCGGTGCCTGCAGGCACCGAGATCAGGCTGCGGAGGCCGGGGACGAACCTGCACAAGAACACGGTCTTCTGGCCTTTGGCGTCAAACCAGTCGATCACGCGCTCCACGTCGTTGGACTTGAAACCCAGCAAGCGCATGGGCCGGGTCTGGAAAAAGGCGATGAGGCGTTGGCGGGAAATGGCACGGCCAATGCCGTAGAGCGCAAAGGCGCCCGCCAAAGAGCCCAGGGTAGAGGCCACAATAACGCCGGGCAGGGTAAGCTGGCTGCCAATGGTGAGGGCGCCAGAGAGCGGGAGGATGATCTCTGAGGGAATGGGCGGGAACAGGTTCTCCAAAAAGACCAATGCCCCAATAGCCAGGTAACCAAACTGATTGATAAAAGCTTCCATGAGCTCCTGCTCCTTTTGAGGCGGCCGGCAAGGCCGCTGAAATCTGACGAACCCGTGAGTGTCTTTGGGTGCCATAGACGTTGCATAAAGCCCCAGCCCTAGGAGGGTACACAGAGTGCGGGTGATAGGAAGCTTCATGCTAGGGATCTGAAGAGAGCCTGACGAGTCCCTCCCTTTAGCTCACACAATGCTTGCCTGTCGACTCATAGGTTCTACAGATCTTCAGCCAGCATCGAAGGCTGTGCCCGCTCTATGGAAGGGCTTTAACCTAAACCTGGCTACAGGTTTAGGTTATTGGCAGCGGGACTCATGTCTTCTTGCCTCTTTGGGCGAGCCCCTTATCCAAGCAAGATCCCTTGAGGTTCCAAAGCAAGCCCCTCTCACCTCCGCCATCCGTTCAAAGGAGACTTTATGATTACCAATGAGACCTACCAGCTGGCAGACGGCGCCCCCATCCCCAAGCTAGGCCTCGGCACCTGGCTCATCGACGATGACAAAGCGGCCCAAGCAGTGCGGGATGCAGTGGAGTGCGGTTATCGGCTTATCGACACTGCCCAGGCCTACGGCAACGAGGTTGGCGTGGGCGAGGGAGTGCGCACTGCCTCCGTGCCGCGCGACCAGCTCTTTGTGGGATCCAAGATCGCTGCCGAGATCAAGGATTACGATGGCGCCAAGAGGTCTATCGATGAGACCCTTTCGAAGATGGGCCTGGATTATCTTGATCAAATGATTATCCACTCCCCCGAGCCCTGGGGGCACTTCCACAACGGATCCAACCACTACTACCAGGGAAATCTCGAAGTCTGGCGTGCGCTTGAGGAAGCCAAAGAGGTCGGCAAGGTCCGTGAGATCGGCGTCTCGAACTTCTTGGAGGACGACCTTGAGAACATCATCGGCAACAGCTCCGAAGCCCCTGCAGTAAACCAGATCCTGTTCCACGTGGGCCATACCCCTCGCGACCTGGTCACCTTTTGCCAGGCCCACAACATCCTGGTTGAGGCCTATTCCCCAGTGGCTCACGGGGCGTTGCTCCATGACTCTCAGCTGGAGGCCATGGCGGGCCGCTACGGGGTGTCCGTCCCGCAGCTCTGCATCCGCTATGTGATCCAATGCGGCGCAGTGGCACTGCCCAAAACCGCAAATCCCGAGCACATGCGCGCCAACGCCCAGTTGGACTTTGTGATCTCCGGCGAAGACATGGACTATCTGGCCGGCGCCTCCGAGGTAGACTACGGCGCCGACTCCGCCTTCCCTGTCTTCAGCGGCAGGTAAGGCCTACACCCTCACCTCGCAGATTGCACTCATGAAACTTGCAAATTATGCAGCTGCCGATAAGCCCTCCCATCCTAGGGGCGTGGGTTTATCGGCAGCTGTGCGTGGTAAGGCATGCCTTCCTGGCACTAAGCAGGCAGCTTGCACACGTCCACCCAGGCAGCGGTGGGACAGGCGCGTTCCAGCTCGGGAAGGGTGAGCCTGACGGCGGTATTGGAGGTGCCGGCGGCCGGATAGACCACGTCGAAGCGCTTGAGGCTCTCGTCTAGGTAGATGTCGCAGCCTTCCTTGGCGCCAAAGGGGCATACGCCGCCTACCCCGTGGCCGATGCGCTCCTGAGCGCCGCTCGCCGAGAGCATCTTGGCCTTGGTATGAAACTGCCCCTTGAACTTAGGGTTGTCGATGCGGGCGTCTCCGGCGCACACCACCAGCGCCACCCGATCGCCCACTCCAAAGGAGAGCGTCTTGGCGATGCGTGCCGGCTCGCAGCCCACCACAGCTGCAGCCAGCTCGACGGTGGCGCTGGACTGGTCGAATTCCATGATGCGATCGGCGAGGTTGGCGGCGGCCAGCGCCTCGCGGGCACGTTCGAGCGACATGGCTACTCCTTCGAGATGCTGTCTTTATCTGTGATGGGGCGCAAAGGTCGGCAGGGATTGTCCACTGCCAGCATGTGGTCAGGGATGTCTTTGACCACTACGGAGCCGGCTCCAATGACTGCCCCTTCGCCCACTGTTACCCCAGGCAGAATGCACACTTTGGCGCCAATCCATACGTTGTCCTCAATGGTGATGGGCCTGGCCTGCTCCCATCCCTCATTGCGCTCTGCGGCCAGCAGTGGATGCGAGGCTGTATAAAAGCCGCAATCGGGACCCACAAAGACATGGGATCCTAGCCTGATGGGCGCGCCATCCATAAAGTAGGCATTGTGGTTCACAAAGCTATGGTCGCCTATAGCCACATTGGCGCCGTAGTCAGCCATCAGAGGCGCCAGCACTGTGACTTCTTCCCCTAGAGACCCAAAGAGCTCAGCGAGCAGCTGCTGGTGTTTGTCGGTATCTACGGGATCCAGCTGGTTGATGCGCCAGCACTTTTGCTGGGCGGCGATGCGGGCTTCGACGAGCTCCTCGTCGAAGTTGGCGTCATACCAAAGGGCACAGTCATTGGGAGGCAAGGCGACCATGAGGCTCCAATCAAACGAGGGACTCCTAGCCTAAGGCTGCCGAGAAGGTCTGCCTCCATTCCGGTGCATTCTTTAACAAGGTGTACGTTTTGTGATTGGCCCCAGCGGCCTCTGGAACCTAAAGGTGACTGTAGGTTTAGGTTTGTCTCATCCAAAGAAGGCAGCACCGCCCACCGGCGACACCGTCTCAAGAGACAGCCTTCTGGAGCTGCTGCCAGTCGCCCCATACGGCTTTCATAGCCCCAGAGAGAGGAGTTTGTGATGTCCAAGATCGTGCAAACCGCAGGTAGAGATGCTCTCGGCGAGTTCGCCCCCGCCTTCGCCGCCTACAATGACGACGTTCTCTTTGGCGAGGTATGGAACGACGACACCCTAAGCCCCAAGATCCGCTCCATGCTCACCGTCACCACGCTGGTGGCCAAGGGCCTTTGCGACTCGTCCTTCGAGCATCATGTGACCTTTGCCAAGAAGAACGGCGTCACCGCCAAGGAGATGGCGGCCTTGCTCACCCAAGTGGCCTTCTATGCCGGCTGGCCCAACGCCTGGGCAGCCTTCCGTGTGGCCACCAAGGTCTACGCCGCCGATCCGCTGGATCTGGAGAACCCAGAGGTCCACGGCGGGCTCTTTGGCCTGGGCGAGCCCAACGACGCCTATGCTCAGTACTTCTCCGGCCGCTCCTGGCTCAACGCCCTCACCGATCCGGCAAAGACCCAGTTCGTCGCCAACGTCACTTTCGAGCCCGGCTGCCGCAACCATTGACACATCCACCACGCTTCCGCCGGTGGCGGCCAGATCCTGCTTTGCACCGACGGCCGCGGCTGGTATCAAGAGTGGGGCAAGCCGGCCCAGGAGCTGCATCCCGGCGACTGCGTGACCATTCCCGCAGGCGTCAAGCACTGGCACGGCGCGGCCAAGGACTCCTGGTTCTCCCACGTGGCCTTCGAAGCCCCCGGCACCGACACCTCCAACGAGTGGTGCGAGCCCGTCTCTGAAGAGGATTACAATGCCCTCCCCTAACACCCAGAACCCTGCAGAGCCCACTTCCGCTCCCGAGAAACCCGTGCCCTCCATACCGGCACCTGCGCGAACACCGGCACCTGCGCGAAAGCCCCTCACCATCGGCGAAGTGTCCAAGATGTTCGACCTGCCCGTATCAACCATCAGGTACTACGACAAGCAGGGACTTTTCTCGAGCATGCCGCGCACCGGCGGCCAACGCCGCTTTGGACAGCCTGAGATCGAGACGCTGCGAGTGATCGAATGCTTGAAGTCCAGCGGGCTCAATATCGCCGACATCCGGCAATTCATGGAAGCAGTGGCCCGCGGTCCTGAAACCTATCAGGACCGCCTGGAGCTGTTTGAGGCTCGCCGAGACGAGGTTGAACAGGAGATCGCGCGCCTGGGCGAGGTGCTCAAGGTACTCAACTACAAGTGTTGGTACTACGAGGCCCTGGTAGATGGCGCCCGCGAAGAAGAGCTTGGCGCCGCAGGAGAAGCTGCGGTACCCCCAGAGCACCGGGAGGGCTGGCGGCACATCCATGCTCACTGGGACGAGGACTGACTCACGCATGCGGATTGCCATGCCCTCCTGCGCAAATTGCGCATGCTTGGACCGTCTGCGTGTGCCCGTGCAACTCGCATGCGCTCGTGGTGCCCAGGGAAAGAAAGTTGTCTAGGAAACTGTCCAGGAAAAGAAGGTATAGCAGCCCTCTGATTTAATACTACATTAGCTACATCAGTGTGTAGCTATCTCAGTAACCTAGAAAGGACTCCTCGTGTCTAAGACGTTAGTCGCCTACTTTAGCGCCCAGGGAACCACCCAAAAGGTCGCTCAAAAGCTCGCCGCTGTGGCAGGCGCAGACCTCTTCGAGATCGTCCCTGCCCAGCCTTATACTGCCGCAGACCTCAACTGGAACAACTCCCAATCTCGTTCCACGCTGGAATCCAAGGATCGCACCAGCCGTCCGCCCGTAGCGAGCCACGTGGATAACATGGACGACTATTCCACCGTCTATGTGGGCTTCCCCATCTGGTGGTACCGTGAGCCCACCATTGTAGACAGCTTCTTGGAAGACTACAACTTAGACGGGAAAGTGGTGGTTCCCTTCGCCACCAGCGGCGGCAGCGGCCTAGGCAAGAGTGCCCAAGACATGGCCGGCAGTGCACCCGGCGCTACCGTGCTCGACGGCGAGCTACTCAACGGCGTAGGGCGCTCTGCGCTTGAGGCCTTTGTTGCCCGCGTCAGCGCAGAGGCTTAGCTCTTGAACCAGGGTGTTATGCTGGCCATAGAGTTGGCCGTTATGCTGGCCGTGAATACCGTCCATTACACTCATAAAAGTAGCTACTTTAGCATCATTAATACGTAGCTAATGTAGTATATTATTAAATATTAAGTTTGATTATGCTGCCTTCGTTACATTTTAATGTAACGAAGACAGTAAGTTTTTAGAGGACTGTATCACCAAAAGCCTGCATCCTCAAAAGCGCTGGAACAGCCTGCAATCTTCGGAGCATCATGCAAGCCTAGGGACACAATACGCTCGGCGTTAACAAATACATAAACTATAATAGCATTCGTCAGATGCCGGGCATTCGCCCGTTCCCAAGGACTGTCTTCCAGGCGCGAACCAAGGCGCCAGCTTTAGTGGTCGGCCCGCGCCGCTGTCCGTGCCGCATCCCGCGCCTCTGCGCGAGCCTCCAGCACCAGCCGACGCAGCTCAGGAATGCGGCCCTTGTCCATGGCAGGCACCTCTGCCAGCGGATACTCGATGCCCAGCGCCTCGTATTTAGGCGCTCCCATAGTGTGATAGGGCAGCAGATCCAGGCCCACCACGTTGTCCCAGCGGGCAATGAGGCGACCTAGGGCGCGAAGCTCCTCTGGGTCGTCGGTGATGCCGGGCACCACCACATGCCGGATGACCATGGGGATCCTCCGGCGCGAAAGCTCATCGGCCAGGGCCCGAGGTCTCTCGGGCCCCATGCCCGCAAGCCCCCTATGGCCCTCATCCTGTGCATGTTTGATATCAAGCAGCACTAGGTCGCTCTCGCGTAGCACCTGGTCAAAACGGTCGGGATGAGCAGGATCGTAGGCACTGCCCGAGGTATCTAGGGCAGTGTGGATGCGGCCCTTCTCGGCCTTATGGGCTGCCAAGAAAAGCGCCCCCACAAACTGGGGCTGCAGCAACGGCTCGCCACCGGAGACGGTGATGCCCCCTTTGCGATAGAAGGGTCGGTTGCGCTCGAAGAGATCGAGGATCTCGCCGACGGTTTTAGGGGTGCCTGCACCGGGTTTCCAGCTGTCGGGATTGTGGCAGTAGGCGCAGCGCATGGGACATCCCTGGACAAACACCACCAGTCGAGTGCCCGGACCATCCACGGTACCCATGGTCTCTAGAGAGTGCACCTGGCCGCTGGTCGAGCGAAGCTCCTGGTCAGAGGTGTCGCGAAGCGCCACGCCGCCGCCTTTCTTAGTACTCGGTCGCAAGAACTGGCCCGCGGTTTAGCGGGCAGTGTCGATGAACACCTTGGCATAACGAGTGCCGCGATGGGTGAAGCTGTCGTGCTGCATGACAACGGCCTCGTGGGTTTGGCCGGCCAGTGGGGCCAACGTATGCCAGGAGTGGTGCTGGCGAGGATAGAGATGGTAGACAGCTTCCACAGGCTCGCCCTTGGCATCCTTGCCAGACACCGTGACAGGCAGGCGATCATCGGCGATTTGGCCCACAGACACCTTAGCCGACCCATTGGCCAAGCGATGGGCGCCTTCGAGATTGAGGTTCACCACCACAATAGGGTCATCCAAAGGAACGACCTCTCCCAACTCGACGAAGCGATACCAGCGCTGGAAGGGATCGGTCTCAGGAAGCTCCAGCTCAACCCCTTGATAACCCTGGGCTTTGCCAGAAGTGCGGACAGCGGCGATTCTCACTGGATGGCCCTGGTCCAAAAGCGCCCGCACCGGATGCGCAAGACCCGTGGCAATGCCCACAAAGACGCCTTGATAAAAGATCCCATAGAAAGGCTGGCGCTCGGTGAAGGGGGCTCCTGAAGCCTTGAAGTCGGCCCGCTGCTCCGACGTGACGGCCTTTGCGTCAAAGTAGAACTGTTCGCCTTCTTCAAGGGATGCCAGAGGAGAGGGATCCATGATGTAGGGGGCGCTGTTCACGCCGCCTTTGAGAGTTACCTGCTGTGCGAGAGGAGCCATGACGAGCCACCTTTTCTTTTGCCAACTGTGCTTGGGCGCACGTCGGCCTCCATGCGTGCCGACGTTATAGGAAACGTACCCAAGGCTTCTAAGAAAAAGCAACCAAACAGGCCCAGAAGCAGCAAACCTATACCGCTTCTGGGCCTAAGTGTAAGAACTGGGGAATGCCGCGTCCTAAGAGGGCCAGGCCTGTCGCCCGAGGCCCCCACAGACGCAGGCACGATGCCTCCCCGCACAATGCGGACAGCGAGTTAGAGGCTCTCGTGGAAGGTGCGGGAGATAACCTCGTCCTGCTGCTCGCGGGTGAGCTTGTTGAAGTTCACGGCGTAGCCGGACACGCGCACGGTGAGCTGAGGGTACTTCTCGGGATGAGCCTGAGCGTCCAGCAGGGTGTCGCGGTTGAACACGTTGACGTTCAGATGGTGGCCCCCCTCCTCGGCATAGCCGTCGAGCATGGACACCAGGTTATCCACCTGGTCGGGAGCAACTTCGGAAGTCTTCATAGCAAGATCTCCTTTCTTGAAGGCGCATATAGGGTCCGGAATATGACAAGCGGCAAGGGCGTCAAGCCTTAAAACCCACGCAGGTGGCGGGGTTTAAGGGTTTCTCGGCAACCGAGAAACCCTGCCACTGCAACTTGAGAGAGCTTACTGGACGACGACGTCCTCAGCGCCCTCGCGAGCGGAGAGGTCGGCTTCGCAGGCGGCGCAGACCTCGTTGGCGAAGGTGACCTCCACGCCCAGGGCATCGAGATCCAGGTCGCCAAACATGACGTCGCCGTCCTTGCCCAACGCGCCAGGCACGATGGAGAAGGTGTTGGAGATGCCGTCCTGGGCGTCCTTGAAGGGCATCTTGGCGACGGAGGCCAAGCTGGCTACGGCGCCGTGGCTGTCGCGATGGTGCATGGGGTTGGCGCCCGGGGCGAAGGCCTCGCCGGCTTTGCGGCCGTCGGGGGTGGAGCCGGTGGCTTTGCCGTAGACCACGTTGGAGGTGATGGTGAGCACCGAGGTCGTGGGTACGGACTTGCGGTAGGTCTCGTAGCCGCGGATGTCGTGCATGAAGTCCTCGATGACCTGGGCGGCGATGGAGTCTACGCGATCGTCGTCATTGCCGTAGCGGGGGAAGTCGCCTTCGATCTCGAAGTCCACCACGATGCCAGCCTCGTTGCGGATGGGGCGCACGGTGGCGTACTTGATGGCAGACAGGGAGTCGGCCACGACGGAGAGGCCGGCGATGCCGGTGGCGAACCAGCGGTGCACGTGCTCGTCGTGGAGCGCCATCTGCAGGCGCTCGTAGCAGTACTTGTCGTGCATGTAGTGGATGATGTTCAGGGCGTTGACGTAGACGCCGGCCAGCCAGTCCATCATGTCGTGGAACTTGTCCATGACGTCGTCGTAGTCGAGCACGTCGCCCACCACAGCGCGGTACTTGGGGCCGATCTGGATGCCCAGCACCTCGTCCACGCCGCCGTTGATGGCGTAGAGCAGGCACTTGGCCAGGTTGGCGCGGGCGCCAAAGAACTGCATCTCCTTGCCGATGCGCATGGAGGACACGCAGCAGGCGATGGCGTAGTCGTCGCCGTGGTAGACGCGCATGAGGTCGTCGTTCTCATACTGGATGGAGCTGGAGACGATGGAGATCTTGGCGCAGTAGCGCTTGAAGGCCTCGGGCAGGCGAGTGGACCAGAGCACGGTGAGGTTGGGCTCGGGGGAGGTGCCCAGGGTCTCCAGGGTGTGCAGGTAGCGGAAGCTCATCTTGGTGACCAGAGGGCGGCCGTCGATGCCCATGCCGCCGATGGACTCGGTGACCCATTGGGGATCGCCGGAGAACAGGGCGTTGTAGTCAGGGGTGCGGGCGAACTTGACCATGCGCAGCTTCATGATGAAGTGGTCCACCAGCTCCTGAGCATCGCGCTCGGTGATGGTGCCGCGCGCCAGGTCGCGCTCTGCGTAGATGTCCAGGAAGGTGGAGGTGCGGCCCAACGACATGGCGGCGCCGTTTTGCTCCTTCACAGAGCCCAGGTAGCCAAAGTAGAGCCACTGGATGGCCTCCTGGAGGGTCTGCGCGGGCCGGCCCAGGTCAAAGCCGTAGATCTCGCCCAGCTGCTTGAGCTCTTGGAGGGCGCGGATCTGCTCGGAGAGCTCCTCGCGGTGACGGATGACGGGCTCGGTCATGGTGGACTCGGTGCCCTCTTTTTGGCGCTTCTTGTCCTCGATGAGGAAGTCCAGGCCATAGAGGGCCACGCGGCGGTAGTCGCCGATGATGCGGCCGCGGCCGTAGGCATCGGGCAGGCCGGTGATGATGTGGGAGTGGCGGCAGGCGCGCATCTCGGGGGTGTAGACGTCGAACACGCCGGCGTTGTGGGTCTTGCGCAGGTTGGTGTAGATGTCGACGATCTGCTCGTCCACCTCGTAGCCATGGGACTGGCAGGCAGACACGGCCATGCGGATGCCGCCGTTGGGCTGCAGGGCGCGCTTCAGGGGCTTGTCGGTCTGAAGGCCTACGATCTTCTCGTGAGCCTGATCGATGTAGCCAGGGCCGTGGCTGGTGATGGTGGAGATGATATCGGTGTCCATGGCGATGACGCCGCCCATGGCCTGCTCTGCGGCGAACAGGTCCATGACCTGCTTCCAGAGGTGCTCCGTGTCTGGAGTGGCGTCCTCGAGGAAGCTCTCATCGCCCTCGTAAGGGGTGTAGTTGCGCTGGATGAAGTCGCGAACGTCGACCTCGTGCTCCCAGGGGCCAGCCTCGAAGCCAGCCCAAGCCTCTTGCAGGGTCTCTTCCATGAGATGACTCTCTTTCATGCGATAGCCTGCCTAGGGTGGTGCGAGTGAGCGCGCTCGCGGGTGCGAGTGCGAGTCCCCCGACGCGCCCGTACCCCATGCAGACTGATTCCACAGTAGGTGTCTGCCTGAACTTACCAGAGAAATCGAGCGGGTTTGCCAAATTACGCTGAATACACCTAAACGTATCTTTGGCATGGTTTATTTAAGCGAGAAATGAGGGACTAGCGGGAAGATTGGTATATTAAATGAGGCTTGTTGTGATTGCTGTACTTATGTATGAGACAGGCCGATAAAAGCGCTGCTCTGATGAGGGAGGCACACAAAGGTGGCGAGAGGGCGCGGGAAACGTAAGGGAGGAATAGTCCTCTTAGATCCCTCAGAAAATATGCTACATTAGCTACAATTGATTGCAGCTAATTCGCCTTGATGAACTACCCGTTTATATACGGATAAGTAGCTATCGTAGTAACTTCTCAGAGGGTGCCCGCAGCATCATTCCCGTGTGCCGCATTCCAAAGCATAACGTTTCTGCGTGCCGCGACTACAGGATCTGCTCGAGACAGGTCTTCTGGGGCGCCAGGCCCATGGCCTTGTAAAACGCACGCGCACCGGGATTGCACTCCCACACGTTCAACGTGAGGTTGTAAAAGCCCTTGTCACGGGCCCAATCGCGCACAAACTCATACAATGCAGTTCCCACATGCATCCCGCGGGCGCCCTCGTCCACGCACAAATCATCGATATAGAGCGTCTTGAAGTCCTGCATAAGGCGATCGGGGCGATGATCCTGGATCACCGCATAGCAGGAGCCCACTAGACGTTCGGGGTCCTCCCCCACGGTGGCCACCCACACAGGGCGGTTTTTATCGGCAAGAAGGGCTTCCAGCTCTTGGGCGCTGTACTTGGTGGTGCGGGCAAAAAGGTCGGGGCGCCCGTCGGCATGGACGGCGTTCACCTGCACGAGCAGATCGAGCAGGCCGGGAATGTCGATGGGTTGGGCTCGGCGGATGATGAGGTCCATGGGAGGGCGCCTCCTTGTATGCAGCATGTTATTTGATGTTCAGAGAGCGCAGCGGCGGGTTGCGGCAGGCGCAGCCCGCATGCCGCCGGCCGCTATACGTTGAAGCGGAAATGCATGACGTCGCCGTCTTGGACCACGTAATCCTTGCCCTCCATGCGCAGCTTGCCCTGGGCGCGGCAGCCGGCTTCGCCGCCCAGCTCCACGTAGTCGTCGTAGCTGGCCACCTCGGCCTTGATGAAGCCGCGCTCGAAGTCGGAGTGGATGACGCCGGCGGCCTGGGGGGCCTTGGCGCCGATGGGGATGGTCCAGGCTTTGACCTCCATGGGGCCGGCAGTGAAGTAGCTCTGAAGGCCTAGGGTGCGGTAGGCGGTTTGGGCCAGCACCTCGAGGCCGCTCTTCTCCAAACCCAGGCTCTCCAAGAAGTCCTTGGCCTCCTCGTCGCCCAGCTCGGCGATCTCGGCCTCTACCTCGGCGCAGATGGGGATGGGGGTCTCGCCGTCGATGGGAGCCGGGGTCTCGCCCACCTTGTCCTCGTCGACGTTGGCCACATAGATCACCGGCTTCATGGTGAGCAAGAAGAGCTCCTTGGCGGCGGCGCGCTCCTCAGGCGTCATGTCCATGGCGGCGGCGCGCTTGCCGTCGTTGAGCCAGGCCTGCAGGCGCTGGGCCACGGCCAGCTTGGGAGCCAGCTCCTTGTCGCGGCGGGCCTCCTTCTCCAGCTTGGGCAGCTGCTTTTCCAGGGTGGCGATGTCTGCCAGGATGAGCTCGGTCATGATGGTGTCGGCGTCGGCGGCCGGGTCGACACGGCCGTCCACATGGACTACATCAGGGTCGGAGAAGTAGCGCACCACCTCGCAGATGGCATCGGTCTCGCGGATGTTGGCCAAAAACTGGTTGCCCAGGCCTTCGCCGGCATTGGCGCCCTTGACCAGGCCGGCGATGTCTACGAACTCCACCGTGGCTGGCACGATGCGCTCAGGGGAGACGATGGCGGCCAGTTCGCCCAAACGCGCGTCCGGCACGTCCACGATGCCCACATTGGGCTCAATGGTGGCGAAGGGATAGTTGGCGGCCAAGCCGGCGCGCTTGGTGAGGGCGGTAAAGAGCGTGGACTTGCCCACGTTGGGCAAACCTACGATGCCAATAGAGAGAGCCACAGCGAAGATCCTTTCTCAAGTTTCATGCTGCTCTCTACTGTACCCCCTCCGCGAAAGACAGGTGCCTTAGACTGTTCGCCATCGAAGTTGCACCGTGCCCCTGGCAGCATCCACCGCCAGATCCCCTGCCTGCAGATCCTGTATTGCCAAAAGCAACGTGAGCGCCACATCTTCAGTGGCCTTTTTTGGAAAAGGCTCCGCAAAGCCTAGGGTGAGGGTTACCCTCTGATCCAACTGTGCCACACGGCTTTTCCGAGAAGGCCGCAGCTCAGGGCCTGTGGCCTCAATATGCTGTGGTGCCAAGTCGCACCGGTCCATCCAGTGGCTCAAAGTGGAGAGTGCCTGGTCAACCAAGAACGCATCAGCCCAGATTGCCAGAGAGCCACTGATGCACGGGGCTTCTGAAGACCATTTTGCCCTCTGGGCCTCATCCAAAAGGTAGGGAGCCAAGTCGAGCCAGGTCATCTTAACCGGCTCCCTATCTTCCTCCACCCAGGCAAGCTTGGCCAGGTCATCCAAGGTCTGCTGGATCTTAGCGACCTCCTTTGCAACTAAGTCCGCCGACTCTTGAGGCTGCATAAGGCCATCTTCGCAGGCCTCCACAGAACCCTGGATAGCCATCAGAGGCCCCTTCACCTCATGGGCTCCCAGCACATAGCGGCCGCGGATCTGCTCATAGTCTTGGGCAACGGCTTTTGAGGCGCCCCTCAATAGAAGCTGCTGAGCCAACAAGCCCAAAAGGGCAACCGCAGCCACGATCACCCAGGCAGAGTTGATGGCGTGGATGGCTTGGGACACATCCACCATGACCACCCAAAGGCCAGGGCCATAAAGCGGATCAAGAGGTCCCTCTTGAAGGTAATAATAAGCCCGCACATTGGGCCATCCATCGAGAAGCTGGACGGTACGCTGTTCAGGCAGGCTGCCGAGTTCCTCCTCATCGCTTACCTGAGAGAGCACGCTGTGGAGCGCCTGGTTCTCAGGGGGATATTCAGGGTTATATTCCTTCAGGGGATACCTCACGACTTGCAAGTCCCAAGAGCTTGGATCTGCTCGCTGGTCCAAGCACCACGAAAGTGTTTCTTTTGCCTGGGCATCCACCACGATGAGAGGGCCCGCAAAGGCAGCAACGAGCAAAAGGGCAAAGGCAATCCATTGGACGCCGGAAAGGCGCCTCAATCCAGTTTGACTGTTCATGAAGACCCCTCTCTCACCACCAAGCGCACACCCTTCCCCCACAGGGTTTCGATGCCAACCGAGCTCCCTGCGCGGTCCAGCTTGATCCTGAGCCTGCGCAGAGCCTCGTCCACCGCTCGAGAGGATGAGCCAGAAGGATAGCCCCACAGCTCGCAGAGCAGCTCTTCTCGGCTGACAAGGGCTCCTTGAAGCTTCACGAGATATTGGAGAAGCTGGGATTCTTGGGGCGTAAGAGAAAGGATGGTAGCCCCAGCAATCCAGGAAGCATCAGCAGGGCTCCACCTGAGAGAGCCAAAAGACAACGGCTGAGAGCAAGACTCAGGCTTGCGAAGCAATGCATGCACCTGAGCCACCACCACTCGGGGGCTGGCAGGTTTGACCAGATAAGCATCGGCCCCCAGGGAAAGGCCAGCATAGAAGCTTGGCTCCGCGCCATCCCCCGTTAACACGAGCGTAGGGGCTCCCGAGATCGCCCTGAGCTGTTGAAGCACCTCTTGACCTTGGGCATCCGGCAGTGAGAGATCGACCAAGGCCGCATCAAAAGGCCCTTTGCGCGCTGCAGCAATGAAGTCGGCACAGCTCTCAAAGGAGTGCACCTCATGGCCCGCAGCCTCTAGATACCGGGTTAGAAGGGACCTGGTAGCCGCTGAATCTTCCACATATAGGATCCGGGCCATTGCCCCTCCCCTCCCGGCCGGCTTTCCGATCGCCTTGATATCACTTTATTAGATTCTTTTTTCAGCTATGCCACCGCCCTGCCACAAAAAGGGGGAGTATGCGCTCCCCCTTGGATTAACGGGTCTTCAATTGGTCGTGCCTGCAGGTTACCCGTCGCTGCCTGCCAGGGAGTCCGAGAGCTTCTCCAGCATGTCCAATCCCTTGAGCATGGAGGCTTTGCCCTGGGCCTTGAGCTTTTCCATTTCGGCCTTTTGCTCGGCTTCCTTCTCCTTGCGGTCGCGCTCCTGCTCGTCGGGGAGCACGATGTCTGAGGCATCGCAGAACTCGTACTCGATGGCCTTGGTGGGGCACACGTGCTCGCAGGCGCCGCACTGCACGCAGAACTCCGGCTCGCAAGACCAGCGGCCGTCCTCGGTGATCTCGATGCAGTGGGTGGGGCATACCTGCTCGCAGGCGCCGCAGAGCGTGCAGGCGTCCATGTCGCACAGGGGCTCGTAGAGGTCGATGTTGGCCGCCAGCTCCGGGTGCTTTTGCAGCGCTCCCATCATGATCTTGCGGCGGTCCAAAAGGATGCGCCGGCGGTTCTTGGAGCTGGTGGTGCCCACCGCCTTGTCCAGCTGGCGCTGCAGGGCGCTCATCTGCCGCTTGTGAGCATCCAGCATCTGGGTGACGCGCCTCGCCGCCGTGAGCACGGGGTTGGTGCGGCTCACCAGGCGCTCGCCGCTTTTGAGGATGGTCTCCACGAACTCCTTGCGCTGCCAGCTGCGGCGCATCTCGCAGGTGAGCTCCTCCTCGTCCACCACCAGGTTGAGGCCAAAGCCTGCCCAGGTCTCGGCGCGGGCGATGAGGTCGCAGTAGGTCTTTTCGCCTGTGGTGGTGCGGCAGCGGTCGCAGATGCCCAAAGGCAGGTAGATGCTCATCTGGGGGAAGCGCACCATAAGGGCGAACCACACCTCCGAGGGCACCGCGCCAATGCAGGGCAGCACCACCTCGTTCTCCCGCGGCAGACGGCCCAGCGCACGCGTGCAGGTCACATAGGCCGTCTCGTGGCTGGCCGCAGCGCCGGCGATGCGGTCGTAGAGCTTGTTGGCGTTGATCTCGCGGGCGTGGTAGGACTCGCTGGGGCAGGCCGAGATGCACAGCCCGCACTTGATGCAGCTGTCGTCGATCTCGATGCCGCCGCCCTCGATGTGGATGGAGCCTTTGGGGCACACGTCGATGCAGCGGGTGCAGGTAGTGGCATCCTTGCTCTTGCAGCTGGTGCATGAAGGGGGCGCAGGGCGCGGCCGCTCCTTGTAGTCGGCCGGGTTCCATACCGGCACCTCGCCAGGCTCGGCCGCCAGCGAGTTGGCGATCTGGGCCAACGGGTTCTTGATGGCTTTAAAGTCCTGGGACATATCGATGATGTCATCGAGAAAATCGCGCTTCTCGGCCATGGGGGCTCCTGATTCCTCGCGGCGTGCCACCAGAGCGCGCCATTCCCTAAAGCTTATAAGGGCCTGAATCTGTCATTGTACGTTACTGGCCCCTCCCCCATTTTCGACATCTCGGGGCAACGGCTGCCGCGAGAACACTCCGACAGCAGCGGCAAAGGCGGCAGGGTTTCTCGGCAGGGGGGGCTGCGCGGGCGCGAGAGGGTAGGATAGACAGAAGATGAATGTGCGAGGGGCACGCCTTGGGCGCCCTTCCTACCGATAAGGACGTGCCAATGGAGCGTGCCACCGTTTTGTCTCCGGCCAGCTATGGCGAGCTGGGCGATTTAGCCGTCGAACTCAATGGGAGGGAGACGCTCACTCGGGAGGAGGCCTTCGATGCCTTCATGGAGTGGTGCGAGGGGCGCGGCATAGAGCTGTGGCCTCATCAGGAAGACGCGCTCATGGCGCTTTTGATGGGCGACCATGTGGTGCTGGGGACGCCAACGGGCTCGGGGAAGAGCCTGGTGGCGGCCGGCATGTGCTTCATGGCGGCCTGCATGGGCGAGACCTCCTATTACACGGCGCCCATCAAGGCGCTGGTGTCGGAGAAATTCTTTGACCTGGTGGAGCTCTTTGGGCGCGATCTGGTAGGCATGCTCACCGGCGATGCGCAGATAAACCCGGATGCCCCCATCATCTGCTGCACGGCAGAGATCCTGGCCAACAAGGCGTTGGCCGGCGGCGCCAACGCCAACGTGGACTGGGTGGCGGCAGACGAGTTCCACTTCTTCGCAGACCCCGATCGCGGCAAGGCCTGGCAGATCCCGCTGTTGTGTTTGCCCCAGGCTCACTTCCTGCTCATGAGCGCCACCCTGGGCAACATGGACGACATCTGCGCGCTGTTGGAGCGCCAAACCGGGCGGCAGGTGGACCAGGTCACCGATGCCGAGCGGCCGGTGCCCCTCTCCTACCGCTACGAGCTCAATCCCCTGGAAACCACCGTTGAGCTGGCGCTGCGCAACGGGGAAGGACCCCTCTACCTGGTGCACTTCTCCCAGGTGGCGGCCCTGAACACCGCCCAGGCGCTCTCCAGCTACGGCGTCACCTCCAAAGAGCAGCGCAAGGCCATCCAGGACGCCTGCAAGGGGACGCACTTTTCCACCGCCTTTGGCAAGACGCTCAAGCGCCTGCTGGCCTCAGGCGTAGGCGTGCACCATGCAGGCATGTTGCCGCGCTATCGGCTACTGGTGGAGAAGCTGGCCCAACAGGGGCTGCTGCCAGTGATCTGCGGTACCGACACCCTGGGCGTGGGCATCAACGTGCCTATCCACACGGTGGTGTTCACCGCGCTCTCCAAGTTCGACGGGCACCGCACGCGCCGGCTGCGCTCTCGCGAATTCCACCAGATCGCCGGCCGTGCAGGCCGTGCCGGCTTTGATACCGAGGGCCTGGTCATCGCCGAGGCCCCTGAGCACGTCATAGAGAACGAGCGCGCCTTGGCCAAGGCGGGAGACGATCCCAAGAAGCGCCGCCGCGTCAAGCGCAAGCAGCCGCCCGAGGGCTTTGTGAGCTGGGATGAGAGCACTTTCACCAAGCTGGCGGAGTCTGTCCCAGAAAAGCTCACCCCTCGCCTGGACATCACCCACTCCATGGTGCTGGAGCTGGTGAGCCGCCACGGCGACGCCCGCGCTGAGGCCAGCCGCCTCATCGCAGACTCCCTGCAAACCCCGGAGCAAAAGGAGGCTCTGGAGATCCGGGCCACCGAGATCTTCACCACCCTCATCGACTCCGGCGTGGTGGTAGTGGAGCTGCCCCAAGACGCTCCTGCAGACGCCGATCCTTGCGCCCCCGGCGGCTGCGGCGCCTCCTATACCCTCACCGTGGAGCTGCCGGACGACTTCGCGCTCGACCAGCCGCTCTCCCCCTTCCTGATCGAAGCCCTGGAGCTCTTGGACCCTGAGAGCGACACCTACGCCCTGGATGTCATCTCCATGGTGGAGGCCACGCTGGACGACCCGGTGCAGATCCTCAAAGCCCAGCGCAAGAAGGCTGTGGAAGCCAAGAAAGCCGAGCTCAAGGCCGAGGGCGTGCCCTTCGAGGAGCGCGACGAGCTCTTGAGCGAGGTCACCTACGAGCAGCCCTTGAAAGACCTGCTAGACGAGGCTTTCGCGCTCTACTGCACCTCGGTGCCCTGGGCCAACGACTACCAGCTGCGCCCCAAGAGCGTGTTGCGCGCCATGATCGAGAGCGCCAACGACTTCAAGAGCTACATTCAGGCCATGGGCATTTCTCGGGTGGAAGGCATCTTGCTGCGCTACCTGTCCGATGCCTACCAGGCGCTCGACCGCACGGTGCCTCCCGACAAACGCGACCAACGCCTGGATGACATCGTGGCGTGGCTGGGGCTCATGGTGCGCTCGGTGGACTCCAGCCTGGTGGATGCCTGGGCCCAGGTGGGCCAGCAGGATATGGAAGGCCCCGGAGCCTTTGTGGAGGCAGACGCCGTGGTCAAAGACCGCCGCGGCCTCAAGCTGCTGGTGCGAAACGCCCTCATCCGCCGCGTGACCTTGGCGGCCAGAGACGACGCAGCCTCCCTGGGCGCCCTGGACGTGGACTGGGGCTACGGAGAGCGGGTGTGGCGGCAGGTGCTGGACCGCTACTACGACGTCTACGACGAGGTGGTCTTGGACGCCGACGCCCGCTCGGACGCCTATTTTGAGCTGGATGAATCTGCCGAGAAGGGCTCCCACCTCTGGCACGTGACCCAGATCTTCGACGACCCTCAAGGCAACCGGGACTTTCGCATCACTGCCGACGTCGACCTGGATGCCACCCAGACCTCCGACGGCGTGGTCTTTGCCGCCTACAAAGTGGGCTTTTGGGAGGACTAGGACCTATGGCTTTTGAGGGAGGCGTCCCTGGGTAAAAACCTGGTTTGCCTAAAGACCCGCGCCCCAGCGGCGCCTCTCAAGAAAGCGGTGCCTATGCTCGAAAAAGCTCGCCTGGCCGCCATCAAGGCCTACACACGCCACAAACCCGACGTAGTGGAAGGCTACGAGGCCATCCGTGCCTTTGAAGATGCCGCCTCCAAGGTAGAGGCCCCCAACCTGCGCATCCGCGAGGACTCGCTCACTGTGCGCGCCACAGACGGCTACGAGATTCCCTGCCGCACCTTCACCCCCTTAGACATCAGCCTGTCGCTCAAAGAGGGCGCCACGGTGGAGGAAGACTGGGAAGGCACCATCGTCTTCTTCCACGGCGGCGGCTGGGTCACCGGCCAGGTGGACCTCTACGCAGACTTTTGCAAGGACGCCGCGCTGGCCTTGAAGCGCCGCATCGTGTCGGTGGACTACCGTTTGGCTCCCGAGAGCCGCTTTCCTGTGCCTGCAGAGGATTGCTATGCCGTCACCAAAGCCGTGATGGAGGGTCAGGTCTTCTCGGATGTGGTGCCAGACCACGTGGTGCTCATGGGTGACTCCGCCGGAGGAAACCTGGCTGCCGCCGTGGCCCTTATGGCCCGGGACCGCGGCGAGTTTAGCCCCAAGACCGCCATCTTCTACTATCCGGTGTTAAACAATGACTACGGGCCCTCGGCTCCCTTCGCCTCGGTGCAGGAAAACGGCCATGATTACATTCTCACGGCAGAGGACCTCCAGGAATACCTCATGCTCTACTCCGAGCATCCAGACGACCTGCAGAGCCCCTACCTGGCCCCCTGGCTGGAAGGCGACCTCACCGGCCTGCCGCGCACGCTCATCCTCTCGGCCGAGCTGTGCCCTTTGCGCGACGAGGACGAGGCCTTTGCAAAGCGCCTGAGCGATGCCGGCACCCCCGCCGCCTGCTACCGCATGCGCGACGCCATGCACGGATACCTGCTCTACCCCACCTCGGCCGAGACCACCAAAATATCTTTGGGTATTTGCCGCAGCTTCCTGGACGGCGAAACCCTCACCCAAGGGACTGATTCCACGTGGCTCGAGATACTTGGTATCGCCTAGACAACATAGGCAAGTATTACGCAGCCCAAGCAGGACGTCGCACCCAAACGGTGTTTCGTTATGCTGCGCAAATGGATAGATTAGTGGACCCTGCTTTGCTGCAGCAAGCGCTGGATGCCACTACCGAGAAGTTCTGCCACTTCAACGTGCACCTTCGCTCCGGCCTGTTCTGGCACTACCTCCAACAGGTGACCGAGCCTGTGGTGGTGACCCCTGAGAACCTGCCCATCTGCTCGCCTTTGCATGCAGGCAGGCGGGCGCCTCTCTTCAGGGTGAGCTACTACGAGCAACGCATCAACTTCGAAGTGAGCCACATCATCTCAGACGGCCGCGGCTCCCTGGAGTTTTTCAAGGAGCTGCTGCGCCAGTATGTGGAGCGGGCTTATGGCGAGACGCTGCCGGCTACCAACTATAACGCCACTCATAACGAGAGCATCGAAGACGCCTTTGACAAGAACTTCGAGCCGCAAAACTCCAAAACGGCCGCGCTTTCCAGGGCCTACCATATCCCTTCTCCCAAGATGGCCGACGACCCCAGTTTCTTGGAATACCATCTGCCCTGCTCAGCCGTGTTGGCGCTGGCCCATGAGTGGCAGGTGAGTTTGAGCTCAGTGCTTATGGCTGCTTTGGTAGAGGCCATCCATTCCACCTTCAAGCGCCGGGATGCCGGGCGCCGCCCCATACGCATTGGCTTGCCGGTGGATTTGCGCAGCCATTTTGGCTCCCACACCACCCGCAACTTCTTTGGCATGGCCTTCATCACCATCGATACCGGCCAAGAGCTGCCCGAGGCTTTTGAGCTGGCCCGCCTCATCCAAACGCAGGTCAGCACCCAAACCCAGCTGGACGCCCTGAAGCTGCGCATGAACGCCATGGTGAAGCTGGAGAAAAACCCGCTGGTGCGCGTCGCCCCGGTGTTTCTCAAAGACTTGGGGCTCTATGCGGCGAACCTGGACGCAGAACGCGGGGTCACCGCCACCCTCTCCAACCTGGGGCGCATCACCTTGGAGCCCGAGGTGGCGACCCATGTGGAGTCTATCAACATCCTTACTTCCACCCAAGGGCTCAACCTTTTGGCGTGCTCCCTTGGAGACGACCTTTCCTTGGGCCTGAGCACGGTCTATACCAACCTCGATGTCATCCAGGAGTTTGTGAGGTTCTTCTCGGACCGCCAGATCTTTGGCTACATCAACTACAGCCGCGCCACGCCGCTTCCTGAGGTAAAAAAGACGGCTGAGGAGGACCTCGCATGAAGCATTGCTCCCATTGCAAGGTGGATTTCTCTGGCAACCTGGATACCTGCCCTCTTTGCCAACGGCCGCTCACCGGCACGCCCAGCCCTGCGGTGTTTCCCCATGCCGCCATCGTGAAGCCCCAGAAGCTCATGATCTCCTTTGTCTTTTTTGGCTCCGGAGCAGCAGTGTTTACCATGGCGCTGCTCTGCGGGCTAGGGGCCATCCCGCCCAACATCGCGCTGTTGGTGAGCGGCGTAGTGGTTGCCAACGGGCTCTTCGTGCGCAACCTCATCGTGCAAAACCCCGGCTTTGTGCGGGGCGCCTCCCGCTATCTGCTGCTGCTCATTGGCCTGGCGCTCCTGTGCTATCTGCTCACCCAGGCAGACTTCTTCACCTCGCTGGTGATCCCCATAATTTGTTTGTCTGCCCTGGCCTTCGACGTCCTGCTGCTTTTGGTGCGCCGCCAACATTTCGCCGCCGAGTTCGCAAAATACCTCATCTGCGACGTCATCTGCGGGTTCATCCCGCTGGTGTTGGTGCTTCTAGGCTTTGCCCGCTGGCCGCCTCTGGCGTTTATCTGCGCCTTTTGCTCGGCGATATTGGGACTCTTTGTCTTTGTGTTCCTGCGCCAGGAGCTCTTTGGGGGCACCTCCAAGCTGTTCAACGCCTGATACCCTGGACGATCATGCGAGCTTGGCGTAAGCGTGCTTCGGGCAGCGTGAGCTGCGGCTGGCGTGGGCATGCCTGGCGCAAAGGGGCTCGAACGAGCAGATTGGCACGAAGCGGCCTGAGCGCATAGCGAAGCTGCCACAAGCGGCTCCGAGCGCACAGATTTATATGCGCTCGGACTAAGATCTGGCAATAATGCTGCTCGCTCAACGCGTTTCGTGCCAGCGAAGTCCCATATACATCACTTATTTATTCTATATTCCTAGTTTACCGGAGAATCGACGCCTGCTCCCAACTTAATGATCTCGTTGTAGAGCAGAGTGTGCCTTTCATCGCAATCGCGATCGCAATGCATGTGGCCAAAGTACCAGCGCTTATAGCGCAGTTTGGCTTCCAGCTCGTCAAAAAAGGCTGTGAGCCGGTCATGCTCCGGGTACTGCCAACCGGGATTGGGGTAGAGGGCACGTGGCAGTATTGAGCTGGCACAGGTGTGGGTGATCACGTAATCTACCTGCCAGTCGCAGGCATCCAGCTGCGTGCGGGCGGTTTCAAAATGGCGCTCATCGGGGAGTTCCTGTGGCCACCAGTTGACTTGAGGAGTACGCCATGCTTGATCCACGCTGGTAGCGCCGCCCATGGTAAAGATCCTGCATCCATCAATATCGTAGACCTGGCCTCGGCACAGACGCCTGATGGGTGAATGAGGACGCAGGCGCTGCACAGCTCCCCCATGCCATTGTTCGTAGGGGCGCTCTGCCCACCAGTCGTAGCGCTCATGGTTGCCGTCCACAAACAGCAGGGTAAAGGGGCCTTGCTCAAGCCAGCGGAGGTCGTACTCTTCCTCTTCAGAAAAGTCCCAAGGGTAGCCGAAATCGCCCGCCACGATGAGGTAGTCATCGCGTGAGAGAGTAGGGCCTACCTCCCAGTCGTAGAGCTTCTGGCTATCCATCCCGCCATGGAGATCGCCGGTCACATAGATGGTCATAGGCCCTCCCTGCCTCAGTTGCCTGCAGCCAGCTCCATCTGCCCAATCCCCTCACTCAGGGTCTTGCCACTCCTCCGATAGTTCGCTGCTAGTTAAAGCTTTTAGCCCAATTCACCAGCGAGTCGTGGTAGACGTTCTCGGCCACGTCTTTGCGCATTTGCGAAGTCACTTCTCCGCGCATGGCCATCTGCGCCAACACCGAGAGCTGCAGCTCCTGCACGGTCATCTCCTCGTAGGGCTTCTCCTTGCCGAGAAAGAAGTCCATGGTGAGCTGGGGAGTCGCCGCCCGTCCCTGAGCTGCGGTGTCGTTGGGAGTCTTCTTATCGCCAGCTGCCTCAGAGCTCTCAGCGCTCACTGCTGCTACAGCCTCAGCAGCCACCGCATCGCGCACCCGGGCCAGCAAGTCCTCTTCGAGCGCCCGTTTCTCTGCTTGAGCTGCAGCTTCTTGGGCTGCGGCCTTCTCGGCAGCTTCGCGGGCGGCTTTAAGGGCGTCTGCTTGAGCCTGGTCTTGAGCACGCTGGTCGTCGGCGGCGCGCTGGGCCTGGCTGAAGGCTTGGGCCTGGGCGGCCCATTGGTCATCTACCTGGCGTTGGGCGTCGGCAGCAGCCATGGCGACAGCTTGGGCGTCGGCGTCTGCCTGGGCCTGAGCGGCTGCAGCGGCAGCGTTGTTGGCAGCCTCCACAGGGCGCCAGATGTCGCCGGAGCAGGCGTCGGTGGGAAGGGCCACTTGGCCGTTTTGGGCACGCACCACCTGGCCGGTGAGTGCGCCTTCGTAGGCCTGTGCGCCAAGCGCGTCAACCTGGAGAGTCGCGGGATTGTCGTCGTTGTTCACCGTCACGATCACCGAGCCGCCAGGCAGCAGGCGCGCGAAGGCGTACTGGCGGTTGGTAAGGGCCAGCTCGCGGTACTCGCCGTAAGAAAGCGCGGGGGTCTCGTGGCGCACCTGGCCCAAACGTGCAAAGAAGGCGGGCCAGGGCGAGGCGTCGAAGTCTGAGAGGGTCAGAGCAGGTCGCAGCATGTCATCGGCGTAGTTGGTGCGCTCGCCCTCGATGGCAAACTCGCTGCCGTAGTAGATGGAGGGCGTGCCGGGCAGCGTGTACTCAAGGACGTGCACCGGGTAGAAGTGGCGCTTGTCGGCAAGCTTGGTCCAGATGCGGTTGACGTCGTGGTTGTCCACAAAGTTGTAGAGGCGCAGGCCGTCCACGCGGTCGCCGCCCATGTCGTAGTTGCGCTTGACGGTGTGGGCGATCTCGAAGTAGTTGTGATCGTTATGTCCGCTGTAGAGGGCCTTGTGAAGGCTGTAGTTGGTGACCGCATGGAGGGTGTCGCCGTTGACCCAGCGGCTGTACTCACCGTGGATCACTTCGCCCATAAGCCAAAAGTCCGGCTTGATTTGGTTGGCGAGGGCGCGCAAGGCATGCATGAAGTCGAAGTCCAGCACGTCGGCAGCGTCCAGGCGAATGCCGTCGACGTCGAACTCGCTCACCCAAAAGCGTACGGTATCCAGCAGGTAGTCGCGCACGGCAGGGTTTCTTTGGTTGAGCTTTACCAGCAGGTCGTAGCCGCCCCAGGTCTCGTAGGAGAGCCCGTCGTCAAAGGAGTTGTTGCCGCCAAAGTTTACGTTCACAAACCAATCGCGGTAGGGGCTCTCTTCTCGGCGGGAAACCAGGTCGCGGTAGGCAAAGAAGTCGCGGCCCACATGGTTGAAGACGCCGTCGAACACCACGCGGATGCCCCTCTCGTGAGCCGCGGCTACCAGATCGCGCAGGTCGTCGTTGGTGCCCAGGCGGCTGTCCACCTGACGGTAGTCGCAGGTCTCATAGCCATGGCCCACGCTTTGGAACAGCGGGCCAATGTAGAGGGCAGTGACGCCCAGACGCTGCAGATGATCAAGCCAAGGCACCAGCCGGGGCAGCCGATGGACCGGCTCGCAATAATCGTTTTGCTTGGGCGCGCCTAGCAGGCCCAGCGGGTAGATGTGATAAAAGACGGCCTCGTCGTACCAGGGCATGGAGGCTCCTCTCGACGCAGTCACAAGGCAGGGAGCACCGAGTCTAACCAAGGCGGTCTCTCATTTCAACTTTGCTTCAACCTGTGAACTATCTAGCCACGGGATTGCAGTCCCGCGCAGGATCGCTGTTCTGCGGATAGCCAGCCTTGGCTTAGGCGCGCTCCTCTGCGTTGGTACCCAGCAAGATTCGGCGGCATTCGCCGTAGGTCACCAGATAATAGACGGCCATGAGCCCCAGCTCGCACAGGACTGTGACGGCGACCATAGGCCAAAAGTGCGCGGCGCCTGCGCCTGCGGCCAAAAGGGCCACCAGGGTCATGCCCACCATATCGTGGGCCAGCGCCGCTGCCAGCGGCAGTCCAAAATACACCGCGAGCTGGGCTTTAAGCGACCCGCAGATCGTCTTGGACTCTACCCCCAGGTCTTTGAGGAGGCGGTAGCGGCTCAGACTGTCGGCAGCCTGGGAGAGCTGCTGCAGCGCCAAAATCGCCATAGCCGAGAGCACAAAGGCGATCCCGTAAAACAGCCCAATGAAGCCGATGGGCGCCCACATCGCAGGACCAGCCGCCCCGCCGTGAGCCGCGGCATCAGGATCCAGCCGCATGCCAATGGAAAAGGCCAGGCCTCCCACCATCATGCAGAGTCCGCAAGCCAAAAGCACGCACACCATGGCCAGCGCCATAGCCGAGCTGGACGCCTTGGCCTCCATCTGCCTGAGCGTGAAGGGGCGCAACCCCACCAGATAGCGGGCCGGACGGCGGCGCAGCCAGGCAGGCACCCCTTGGGCCAGCGACCTGAAGAGCAGGTAGGTGCCAAAGAGCGCCGCTACGCCAAAGGGCAAAAGCATCCCCAAGAACAACCCGGGCTCTATAAGCACGCAGCCCCACACCAGCGCCACCAGCAGCACACCCGCTGCCAGCTGCAGGCGCCTTAGCGCCGGCCGAGAAGCGCCTGCCAACTGTTCCGGTTTTTTCTCGGCAGACAGAAGCGCGGCGGGGGTGCTCTTGGCCACCACGCGCCCCGAAGCCACACAAGCCACAGCCATCAGCGCCACAAAGCAGCCCAGCGTCCATTGGAAGGCCGAGGCAGAAAAGACCGGCGCCAGCACCCAGCCCACACCAAAGACTGCGGCTTCCAGAGCCATGAAGGCCGGGGAAAGCAGCAAGCCCGCGCCAATGCCCGCCACAAACGAGAGCGCTCCCACGCAGGCTCCTTCGTAGATAAGGATGCGCGACACATGGGCCGGCTCCATGCCCAAAAGAGCATAGAGGGCGAACTCCTTTTTGCGGCGTCGGCAGATGAACCTGAAGCCGTAGCTCACCAGGAACGCGAACACGATGACCACGAACACCGAGAAGGCGCTCATGAGATTGCCCAGCGACTGCGAGCCCATCACCGCCCGCTGCGCCGGGTCCAGCACCATGGCGTCCAAGTAATCCCCAGATGCCGAGAAGGAATACAGCAAGCAGGCCGCGAAGGCCAGGGTGGCAAAGAACACCGAGTAGTCCTTGAGGCTTCGGCACACGTTGCCCAGCGCGAGTTTGAGATACATGGATGAGACCTTTCTGTCTGAGACCTCATCCATGGTGGGCCGACAGGCGCGCAGGTGCCATCGAGCTGACTTACATCTGGCTCACAGAGCTGTAAGGCTAGGCCGCCTGCCTGGATGCCTAATCTGACTTCTTGGCTCGGGTAGACAGACGCCCCACTTCGACATCCAAGGCCTTGAGGGCATCCATGACCTTCTCGGCATCTTGGCGGGCATGGGTCACGCGCTCCTTTTTAAGCCCCTTGCTCTCGATGACCTCCTGGAGAGCGGCTGCATAGTCGCTCTTGTGAGCCATGTTGACCTCGTGCCAGTTGACGCCGGCAAACCAACCGGCCACTGTGAGGTCCAAAGGCAGCTGCTTTTCCATCATAAGCATGGCAATCACCGGGTAGCCGGGATAGCCCTGCCAGTAGGTGGCCTTGTCGTTGGAGCGATAAATGATTTTGCCATCCTCGATCTGACGCACCACGCGGTAGGTCTTGGCGCCGTCGCTAGAAGTGACCACAGCCTGCGTGCCGTCGTCCAACAGGGTGATGCGGCCGTCCTCGATGGCCGACCAAGCTTCATAAATCTTTTCGATAGGAGGCAGCTTCTTCATGGGTAAAGACCTCTTTTGCGCCTGCAAGCCTGCTGGCTTCTGCCAACGGGCCTAGGATGTGTACTAAAAGGGCTTGTACCCGCCAACACTTCCGACTACCCGCCAAGCAGCCCGCCCACCCATCGTCTGCCAAATCGTCAACCTTTTATGAAAGGACATCTATGGATCCTGTCATGGAACGCAGAAGCGTGCGCACCTTCACCCCAGAGCCTGTGGTTCAAGAGGAGCTTCGCCAGCTTTTGGCTGCCGCCATGGCCGCGCCCTCTGCAGTGAACCAGCAACCCTGGGAATTCTACGTAGTGCAAGATGCGGCCCTGCGCGGAGCCCTGAGCCGCACCAGCCCCTACGCCGGTCCTGCCGCCAAGGCGCCGGTGTGCATCGTGCCCTGCCTGCGCACCCAGGACCTACGAGCACCGGAATATGCGCTGGTAGACCTCTCGGCCGCTACGGAGAACCTGCTGGTCAAAGCCTGCGAGCTGGGACTCGGCGGCGTGTGGCTGGGCGTCGCCCCCAATCAGGAGCGCTCCCGTGCCGTCGCCCAGGTACTGGGCTGCCCGGACACGCTGGCCCCCTTCGCGCTTGTTCCTGTAGGCCATCCTGCCGACAAGCGCCAACCCACCGGCCCCTCGCGCTTTGACGAGTCCCGCATCCATTGGGTGCAGTAACCGGTCTAGTCGTCTGGCTGTCTCACTCTTACCTGACTATCGCACTCACAGCTCTCCTGCAAAAGCAAAAAGCCTGACCCCGGAGAATTTCGAGGTCAGGCTTATTCTGTGTCCACACAGGCAGCACGGCCAGCGCAAGGCCCACCAAGCTGCGGGAGCTGCAAGCAGCTCCGCTTCCTAGGAGCGCTGCGCTTCCTGGGTGAGGGTGGAAAGCAGCGGCACCGCAGAGTCCAGATCCTCCTGCGTAGCCTGCCACTTCCAGTTGCCGACAGCTGTGCCGGGCACGTTCATGCGGGCCTCAGAGCCCAGACCCAACACATCCTGCAGCGGCATCATCACTACCGGCGCACCCGAGCGCAGAGCATCTGCCATGATGCGCTCTGCCAACGTGCGGCTCTCGTTCATGTCGGTGATCCCGTAGGAGTTGCGCACAAAGCCCAGCAGAGTATCGGTATCGTGGGTGCTGGTGTACGCGATCTTACCGGGAGCCGGCACATAACCGCCTCGCAGGTCGCCGTCGTAGAACTCCAGCACATCCATGCCAGGGAAGCCGCACTGGGACAAAAGGCCGCGGATGGCAGGGGTGATGATGCCCAGATCCTCGGCAATCACCGGCAGTGGCCCAAACTTCTGCGCCGCTGTGCGGAAGAGATCCAAACCCGGCCCCGGCTTCCATTGGCCCTCCAGCGCCGTCTTGCCCTGAGGCACCGCATAGTAGTTCTCGAAGCCCACAAAGTGATCCAGGCGCAGATAGTCGTAGAGCCTGAACATATGACCCAAACGGTCCAGCCACCATTGGTAGTTATTCTCGGCAAGGGCGCGCCAGTTATAGGTGGGATTGCCCCAAAGCTGGCCTTGAGGGGCGAAGGCATCGGGCGGAACGCCTGCGCACTCCTTTTTGTGGCCGTGAGAATCCAGGTTGAAGACCTCGGGATGCGACCAGGTGTCGGCTGAGTCCTCGCTCACGTACATGGGAATGTCGCCGATGATGGACACCCCGCGCTCGTTGGCATAGGCCTTCAAGGCCTCCCACTGCACGAAGAAAAGCCACTGGCAAAACTCGTGGTAGCGCACGCGATCGGACAGCTTGGGATCGCGTGACAGCTCTGGCGACCAGGTGTGGTAGGGCTCCGGCCAGCTCTGCCAGCCCACCGCATCCAGCGGAAGCAATTTGGGAGCAGCGCTCGCCTCTCGCTCCTGGACCGCATCCAGGCTCGACGACTCCCCGGCTACCGGGACTTCGCCGTCGACTGCCCGCGTCTCTACCGCCGACGCCTCCTGCCGCCTAAGCGCCGGGTCGATGGCGATCTCTCCGGCCACCACCCCATCGCGGATGGCCTGGTAGGTGGCGTAGGGCGCCAACCAAGAGGCCTCGCGGGCGCAAAAAGCCTCAAAGGCCCCTGCCGAGAAGGTCTCGCCCACAGGGGTTGTGCCCGCTGCCAGCGGTTGGAAGGTTTTCTCGGTAGGGGTGCCTGCGCTCCAGGCCTCATAGAGCTCCTGGAAGCTGTGGCCGCCCCTGTGCACCAGGGCGAGGTTTCCCGCAAAGGCGCTAGGGCCGGCATAGGGGCTGCCAAAGGCGTCGCAGGGGTTGACGGGCAGCACCTGCCAATAGCGCTGACGGCCGGCGGCCAAAAAGTCCACGAAGCGATAGGCCTCGGGACCCAGGGTGCCTGGCCCGTCGGGATTGGGCAGCGAGGTGATGTGGGCCACGACTCCCTGTCCGTGCTCCAGGGGCTTTACCAAGGGAGACGTTCCATGGAAGTAAAGCACCGCCGAGCCCAGCTGGCGCAGGGTGACGCGAGCCTCGCCGTTTTCCACCACCGGGGAGACGCCGCTTACCAGATCGTCTACCTGAGGTGCGCGCATAGGCACCGAGATCTCGTGCACCGCCGAGAGCGAGCGGTTCGCCAGCACGCAGATGCACTCGCCGGATTCCTCGTCGCCGGGACCGGGAGTGCGCCAGAAGCCGTAGACGTCGGGGCCTGCCGAGAAGGGCTCGAACCCGCCGTTCACCAGCATGGGGAAGCGCTGGCGCAGGGCCATGGCGTTGTGGTAGATAGCCTGAGTGTCGGGGTCTTCGTGGCCCCAGGGATAGGTGGAGCGGTTGTAGGGGTCGGTATAGCCCTCGACTCCGGCCTCGTCGCCGTAGTAGACGCAGGGCACGCCAGGCGAGCACATCTGCACCAGCACCGCCAGCCAAAGGCGGCCTTTGGCCAGGCCCTTCTGACCCTCAGAGAGGCGGTACTCGCGCATCTGCTCGTCGGTCATGGAGTCTTTGTCCGGTGCGCCGCCCAGCACTGTGAAGAGACGGGGGCGATCGTGGCTGCCCAGCAGGTTGAGGCAGGCGTAGAAAGCCTCAGGGGGATAGTTCTCCTTGAGGGAGGCCATGGTCTCAGCGATCTCCTCGGCCCCCATCTCGCCCAACAAGTACCCCAAAAGGGCAGCCCTGAAGGGGTAGTTCATGGCGCTGTCCAGCTCATCGCCGCAGAGGTAATGGCGCAGCTCGCCGTAGGCGATCTTGTTGGAGGCATCCTCCCAGACCTCGCCCAGCAACAGGGCATCGGGCAGCTCAGCGGTCTCTGCCGCCTTGATGCCAGCAATGAAGGGGTCGTTGAGCTCGTCTGCCACATCCAGGCGCCAGCCGCGGGCGCCCTGGCGAAGCCAGTAGCGCACCACACCCTCGGGACCATAGACGAAGTCCTGCCACTGAGGGTTGGACTTATCGGTATCAGGAAGGTCGTCCACACCCCACCAGCAGGTGTAAGTGCCGTCCTCTTGCATGAGGTACCAGGGACGATAGGGGGAGTCGGGAGACTGCCAGGCGCCCACCGAGTCATAATTGTCATATTTATTGAAATACACCGAGTCCACGCCGGTATGGTTGAACACGCCGTCCAAGATGAGAGAGATCCCTCGCTGGGCGGCGTCGTTGGCCAAGCGGCGGAAGTCTTCCAGCGTGCCCAGCATGGGATCGATGGCCAGGTAGTCGCCGGTGTCATAGCGGTGGTTGGATTGGGCGTCGAAAATAGGGTTCAAATAGATGGCCGTGAAACCCATGGAGGCGATGCGATCCAGGTCCTGACGAATGCCCTCTAGCGAGCCACCGTAAAACTCCCAGACCTTGATGCGGCAGTTCTCGTCGCGCTGGTAGGCCACCGGGGTGTCCCAGTCCTCTATCAGCGCACGAGGCACACCCTGCCTGGGCTTTTCCAGAGCCGCCGCAGCACGCTCATGCCAGGCCTCGTCGCGACGGTAGCGATCGGGAAAGATCTGGTAGACCATGCCGGCCTTGTACCAGTCAGGAGTGACCTCGCGCTCGTGGTATACGGTTATCTGAAAGGAGGGGGGCATATAGTCGTACATCTGTCCCACGCCGCCGGTGCGCCCCTCGCGGGCGCCGTAATAGCGCACGACGCCGTCCGAGCCCTCCAGCAAAAAGGCATACCACAGGATGCCCAGCGCCTCACAGGGGAGCTGCCCTGCAAAGGTGAGGCGGCCGTCTTCTGCTCGCTCTTCGAGCTCCATGGGCCAGAAGGCTTCGCCTTCGCCGTCGATCCAAGTGCGGATGGTGGCTTGGGTTCCCGGATCATCCCACACGTCGATCTTTAACGTGACGACGCCGCCCACAAGGGCGGCGCCGCCGGGATCTCTATACCGGGAGCCCCTGCTGTCGTGAAGGGCTCTCATGGTGTCCTCTCTTCTCCCTTGAACCTAAATGGCTGCATAAGAAGGGCGCGCTGCCGCCCCCAGGCCGTCCAAGGGGGTCGGGGGTGTTAGGGGCGCTCCTGAGGAATAACCTCGGGGTGGAGCCAACCATACATCTCAATATAACGATTTGCTGCAGCCGTCCAGGAGAAATCTGCCTCCATGGCCTGGCGCTGAAGCTGCGCCCAGACGCTCTTGTTGGTCCAGAAGACCTCGGCTGCGTTGAGGACGCAGTCTGCCATCTCTTCGCCATTGAAGTTGGCAAAGGAGAAGCCCGTGCCCTCGCCTGTGAACTGATTGTAAGGGATGACCGAATCTTTGAGGCCGCCGGTCTCACGCACAATGGGCAAGGTGCCATAGCGCATGGAGATCATCTGAGACAGGCCGCAGGGCTCGAAGAGCGACGGCATCAAGAACATGTCTGCGCCGGCGTACATGCGCTGGGAGAGGCCCAGGTCGAAGTCGATGCGGGCGCACATGGAGCCTTGATACTTCCAGTCGAAGTAGCGCAGCGAGTCCTCGTAGGTGCGGTCGCCAGTGCCCAGCACTGCCACCTGAATAGAGCGGCCTAACAAGCGCTCCAGCGAGTATTGCACCAGGTCGAGGCCCTTTTGCTTGGTGAGACGGGTCACCATAGCCACCAGCGGGCGCTCGGGGTTCACCTCGAGGCCCAGCTCCTCCTGAAGCGCAGCCTTGCAGGCGGCCTTGCCAGCCATGTCGCCCACAGAGAAGTTGGCGGCGATGGCGGGATCGGTAGCCGGGTCGAAGGCCTTGGTGTCGATGCCGTTCAAGATGCCATGGAGCGACTCGGAGCGCTGACGGAACAGACCGTCCAAACCCTCGCCAAAGAACGGGGTCTTGAGCTCCTGGGCATAAGTGGGGCTCACCGTGGACAGCAGGTCGGAGTAGATGAGCGCACCCTGCATGTAGTTGATGGTGTCCGGGGCGCAGTAGAGCTGGCGCACCGCGTTGGGTGCCGGGAGCAGGCCTGCGGTATCCAACACTGAGTCGCCGTACATTCCTTGGAACTTGGCATTGTGTATCGAGAAGACCGTGCGCACGTTGTCGTAGAGCGGCAGGCCCTGGTAATACTCGCGCAAGAAGACAGGAGCCAGAGCCGTCTGCCAGTCGTTGCAGTGCAAGATGTCGCAACGGAAATCCGGCAGGTATTGGAGGCTCTCGGTGATGGCCTTGGAGAAGAAGGCGAAGCGCTCGCCGTCATCGAAGTAGCCATAGAGGCCGTCGCGCTTAAAGAAATGCTCGTTGTCGATGAAGTAGTAGTCGACGCCATCCTTCTGGATGCGCTCCAGACCGCAGTACTCGCTCCTCCACCCCATGTTGAGATAGAAGTCGCAGACGTGCTCCATCTGATCGACGTACTCTTGCTTGATGGTGCCGTATTTAGGAAGCATCACCACGACGCGGCAGCCGGCTGCCACAAGCGCCTGAGGCAGCGAGCCGGCCACGTCGCCCAGGCCGCCCGTCTTGGAAAACGGGGCGGCCTCGGCCGACGCAAATACGACGCGTAGCTTCCTGCGTTGTTTAGCAGACACTAGCTGCGTCCCTTCCCCTGAATAAGGATGTCGTCCAGCGTGCCGCGAAGCTCGGTGCGAGCCGGGATGGTGTTGTCGCGGTCCACGATGGCGTTCTCGATGCGAGCGCCGCTCTCCACCACGCAGGCCTGCATGACGATGGCATTGCGCACGGTGGCGCCGGGCTCCACCACCACGTTGCGGCCCAAGATCGAGTTCTCCACGCAGCCAGCGATACGAGAGCCGCCAGCCACCAGGGAGTTGGACACCTTGGCGCCGGGCTCGTACTTGGCGGGGGGATTGTCGTGGGCCTTGGTGAAGATGGGGCGCTCGTCGCCAAAGATCTCGTCGTCGATGTCGGGATCCAGAAGCTTCATCGAGTTCTTGTAGAAGCATTTGGCAGAGAAGACTGCCATGGCAGGGCCGTCGAAGGTATAGGTCTGCACGTTGACGCGGTCGAGGTCGCCGGTAAGGGCCTCGAAGAGGTCCAGGTAATCCAGAGACTTATACCAGTCCAGCAGCTGCTTCAAGATGTCGATGGAAACCACGAAGGTGTCCAGGAAGGAGGTGTCGCCAAACTGCACGCCCTGGTGCACGCCCACCACGCGGTTGTTGTCCACGTGGAAGCCGGTGAGAGAGACGTTCTCCTCGGCAGCGCGCTTGGTGACCACAGTGATGTCTGCGCCGGACTTGCAGTGCTCGTCGATGAGGTCCTGGAAGTCCATGTTGTAGATGATGTTGGCGGCAGAGAGCACGATGTAAGGGCGCTTCTCGCGATCCAAGAAGACGCGGTTGTCAATGAGGTCGCGAATGAGGAAGCGGGCGCCGGAGCGGGTGGAGCCAAAGGCAGAGCCCGGCAGGTTGAACAGGCCGCCATGCTTGCGGTCCAGCGACCAATCCTTGCCCGACTCCACATGGTCCATGAGGGCGCGGTAGTTGGAGGGCAAAATCAGGCCCACAGTACGCATGCCGGCGTTGACCATGTTAGAGAGAGCGAAGTCCACCATGCGGTAACGGCCAGCGATGGGCAGCGCTGCCGGGGGACGGGACTCGGTGAGGGCACTCGGGTTTTTGACTGAGTAATTGGTGGTGATGAGGCCAATGCAGCGATCCACGATTACTCCTCCCCCTTTCCTACAACAACGTTGTCGCCAACAACCACGGTGTCCTTGGGCTTGTCGACGGAACCAAACTTGACATTCTCCTCTACCACGGCGCCTTCGCCGAGAATGGCGTTCACCACGTAGGCGCCGGCCATGACCTTGGCGCCGGGCAGAAGGATGGAGTCCACCACGTGAGCGCGGGGGCCCACATAGGCGTCGGTGGAGAGGATGGAGTGCTTGACCTCGCCAAAGACGCGGCAGCCGTTGGCTACCAAAGAGTCATCCACAGAGGCGGCGGTGCCGATGAGATGGGGCGGGCGAGTGGGGGCGTTGCTCATGACGGGGAAGTCGGGCTGATCCAAGTTGAACTCGGGGTTGGCGCCCAGAAGCGACATGGCAGTGTCGTGGTAGGAGGCGATGGTGCCTACGTCGCGCCAGAAGCCGTGGAACTCGTAGCAGTAGATGCGACGGCCCTCTTCGAGCATCTTGGGGATGATGTTGTTGCCAAAGTCATGCTCGGAATCGGGGTCGTTTGCATCTTCACGCAGAGCGTTGATGAGCACATCGGTGGAGAAGATGTAGATGCCCATGGATGCAAGGTTGGAATCCGGTTGGGCGGGCTTCTCGGTGAACTTCACTACCGAGCCGTCATCGTCTTTGGTGATGATGCCAAAGCGGCTTGCCTCGTCCCAAGGCACAGGCATGACGGAGATGGTGAGGTCGGCGTTGTTCTTGATATGGACGTCCAGCATCTTGCGATAGTCCATGGAGTACAGGTGGTCGCCGGACAGGATGAGCACGTACTCGGGATCCTGGGTCTCGATGTAGCCGATGTTTTGATAGATGGCGTCAGCGGTGCCGGCGTACCACGAGCCGCCGGTCTCGGTGGCGAACGGAGGGAGCACGGAGACGCCGCCGTCACGCTCGTCGAGGTTCCATGCGGCGCCAGTGCCGATGTAGCTGTGAAGCAGATAGGGACGGTACTGGGTCAGCACGCCCACGGTGTTGATATCGGAGTTCGCGCAGTTGGATAGCGCGAAGTCAATGATGCGGTACTTGCCGCCAAAGGACACGGCCGGTTTGGCGATCGACCGTGTGAGGGCGCCTAAACGGGAACCCTGCCCGCCGGCAAGAAGCATCGCGAGACACTCCTTCTTGCTCATAACACTCCCCTTCCTGTAGAAAACCTCGGCTCGAGGCTCCTTGGGTGGGACGCCTCTTTTTGGAGGCGTCCCTAAACTCCTGAACAGTACGAACTACTCTGGCCCCGACCCTCTCTCTGGGTAAGGGGCTACACGTGCCAGATGTCTTCAGCGTACTCACGAATGGTGCGGTCCGACGAGAAAAATCCGGAATTTGCGGTATTCGCGAGCGCCATGGCGTTCCAGCGGCGCTGGTCGCCATAGATCGATCCTAAATGCTCCCAAGCGTCCACATAGGAGTGGAAGTCTTTCAGAACAAAGTCAGCATCATTCTTATGCATGAGGCCGTCGTAAATAAGATTAAAGTTTCCAGACAGCCCTGCGAACGTCCCATCGATAAGTTCATCAACAACACGTCCCAGGCGGTCGCGGTCGCGGTTGTACTCATCCCAGGCGAAGTAGCTATTGGAGGACTTGAGGGCTTCCACCTCATCGACGGTGAGGCCAAAGATCTCGATGTTGTCGCGGCCGGCCAGCTGGGCGATCTCGACGTTGGCGCCGTCCAAAGTGCCCAGGGTGATGGCAGCGTTGGCCATGAGCTTCATGTTGGACGTGCCCGACGCCTCCATGCCGGCAGTGGAGATCTGCTCGGAGATCTCGGCAGCAGGATAGATAAGCTCGGCGTTGCTTACCGAGAAGTTGGGCACGAAGGCCACCTTGATGATCTGGTTGGCGCGGGGATCGTTGTTGACCACGTGAGCCACCGAGTTGATGAGGCGGATGACCTCTTTGGCGTAGGTGTAGCTCTGGGCGGCCTTGCCGGCGAAGATGAACGAGGTGGGGCGAGGAGTGTAGCCCCAGTTGACGATGCGGTTGTAGACGTCCATCACCTTGAAGATGTTGAGCAGCTGGCGCTTGTAGGCGTGGAAGCGCTTCACCTGGACGTCGAAGACCGAGTCGCAATCCAGCTCTACGCCGGTGGTCTTCTTGATGTAGACGGCCAGGCGCTCCTTGTTGAGGCGCTTGGAGTCGGTCATAGCGTCCAAGAAGACATTGTCCTTGTAGAAGGCCGAGAGCCTGTGAAGCTCGCTGGCGTCATCCAGCCAACCGTCGCCGATAGCGCTGGTGATGAGACGGGAGTAGCTGGGATTGGCGTTGCCCAGGAATCGACGGAAGGAAATGCCGTTGGTCTTGTTGTTGAACTTCTCGGGATCCAGCTGATAGAAGCCGTTGAGGACCTCGCGCTCCAAGATGTCGGTGTGGATCTTGGCCACGCCGTTCACCGAGTGGGAGCAGATGATGGAAAGGTTGGCCATGCGCACCTGGCCGTCCCAGAGGATGGCGGTCTCGCGCAGAAGGTCCATGCGGTCGCCGTGCCTGGCGATGAAGTCCTCGCGATAACGGCGGTCGATCTCCTCGATGTACATGTAGATGCGAGGCAACAGGCGATGGAAGACGTCGATGGGCCACTTCTCCAGAGCCTCAGGCAACACCGTATGGTTGGTGTAGCTGATGGTGCGGGTGACGATGTCCCAAGCGCGGTCGTAGTCCAGGCCCTCCTCGTCGATAAGGACGCGCAGCAGCTCGGCGCCGCACATGGCAGGGTGGGTGTCGTTGGTGTGAATGGCGATAAGCTCGGGGAACATATCCCAATCCACCGTGCCGTCGGCGCGGGTGTTCTCGCGCTTGAAGGTGCGCATGATGGAGCCGATACCCGCAGCCACAAACAAGTACTCCTGCTTCAAGCGCAGGATGCGGCCGTGCTCGCCAGCATCGTTGGGATACAGGATGGTAGAGATAGCCTCGACGTCAGTGCGGAATTTGGAGGCGTTCGCATACTGGCCGTCGTTGAAGGCATCGAGGTCGAAGTTCTCCTGAGCGGGCTCGGCAGACCAAATGCGCAGCTTGTTGACGGTCTGCCCGCCATAGCCCACCACAGGGATGTCGTAAGGCACTGCCTTGACGGTCTCGCCTCCCTCCAAGGTGAACCAGTACTTGCCGTCCTCCTCGTGGCGCACCACCTCGCCGCCAAAGGTGACCTCGACAGCAGACTCGGGGCGACGGACCTCCCAGGGATAGCCCTTGGCCAGCCAGTTGTCGGTCTCTTCCACTTGGCGGCCATCCTTGATCACCTGGCGGAACAGCCCATAGCGATAGCGCATGCCGTTGCCGTAGCCGGCAATGCCCTCATGAGCCATGGAATCCAGGAAACAGGCAGCCAGGCGCCCCAGGCCGCCGTTGCCCAAGCCGGGGTCGACCTCACAGGCAGAGAGGCGCTCCAGCGAAGTGCCCATCTCCTCCAAGGCCTCCTGCACGGTCTCTAGCGCGCCCAGATTGAGCAGGTAGTTCTCCAGGAGCGGGCCGATAAGAAACTCCAGCGAGAAGTAGAAGACGCGCTTCTTGCGCTGAGCCACGATGGCGTTGTCGTTTTTCACATGGATGGCGCGGGCACGATAGGCCACCAGGTTGCAAAGGGCTGCAAAGCGCTCGTAATCGTCGGCGTCCTCGAAGTCTTTGCCCACCTCGGACTCCACCATGCGGCGGTATTCCTTCTTGAATTGTCCCGTGCTCTCGAAGATGTCGTTTTTCACTCGATACTCCTTATTTACAGGGATTAGGGCGTCGTGTAAGGGATGCGCCCGGGTGACGTGGGACCCGGGCGCATCTGAGTGCGATTAAGCATCTGCCTCGCTTAGCTGCGCTTGCGAGGAGCCTTCTTGGCTGCCGGCGCTTTCTTCGCAGCCGGCGCCTTTTTGGCGGCAGGAGCCTTCTTGGCTGCCGGCTTGGAAGCCGCGGGCTTCTCGGCAGCCTTGGAAGCCTCGGCTGCGGGAGCCTCTACGGCCTTAGTGGCAGCCTTAGGGGCAGCAGCCTTCTTAGGCGCGGGCTTCTCGGCAGCCTTGGGCGCCTTGGCAGGGACAGCCTTTGCCGCAGTGGCCTTCTTCGCGGCAGGAGCCTTCTTGGCTACAGGCTTGGAAGCCGCGGGCTTCTCGGCAGCCTTGGGAGCCTCGGCTGCGGGAGCCTCTACGGCCTTAGCGGCGGCCTTGGGGGCAGCAGCCTTCTTAGGCGCGGGCTTCTCAACAGCCTTGGGAGCCTTCGCTGCCTTGGAAGCAGCTGCCGGCTTGGAAGCCGCGGGCTTCTCGGCAGCCTTCTTGGCGGGCTTGGGGGCCACATAGCTGGACTTGCCGGTGCGGCGGAGCACCACGCCGCCCAGCGGGGGCACGCGCAGGACGATGGAGTTCTCGCAGCGATCGTAGGGCTCGGGGGTGGAGACCAGCTTGCCCTCGTTGATCACGCCGGAACCGCCAAACTCGACGGCGTCGGAGTTGAAGACCTCCTCGTAGTTGCCCTCGCGGGGCACGCCGATGCGGAACTCCTCGTAGGCCGCGGGGTCCCAGTTGAGCACTACCACGCGGTCGTCCACCGGGCGGTCGCCCTTGCGGGTGTAGACGATGATGGACTGCTCGGCGTTGTCGGCGTCGATCCACTCGAAGCCGCTCTCGTCGTAGTTGTGCTGCCAGAGGCCCTTGTTGTCGCGGAACATGTGGTTGAGCTCGGCAATGTAGTGCTGGTGCTTGCGATGGGGCTCATACTCGTCTGCCAGGAACCACTGGATGCCCTCGTAGTAGCGCCACTCGATGTACTGGCCGATCTCGTTGCCCATGAAGTTGAGCTTGGCGCCGGGATGGGTCATCTGGTAGAGGGCCAGGGTGCGAAGGCCGGCGAACTGGCGCCACTGGTCGCCCGGCTGGCGCACGATGAGGGAGGCCTTGCCATGCACCACCTCGTCGTGGGACAGAGGCATGACGTAGTTCTCCGAGAAGGCGTACATCATGGAGAAGGTGAGCAGCTTGTGGTTGCCCGGACGCCAGGGGAAGTCGGTCTTGCAGTAATTGAGGGTGTCGTTCATCCAGCCCATGTCCCACTTGTAGTGGAAGCCCAGGCCGCCTACCTCGGCGGGACGGGTTACCAGGGGCCAGGCGGTGGACTCCTCGGCCATCATCATGGCGTCGGGGTGGTATTTGCCCACGGTCTCGTTGATGTGGCGGATGAAGTCGATGGCCTCGAAGTCTTCCTCGGTGCCCTTGTCGTTGAACTTCTTTTGGCTGGGGTCGTCCACGCCAAAATTCAGGTAGAGCATGGAGGTCACGCCGTCGACGCGGATGCCGTCTGCATGGTAGGCCTCGAGCCAGAAGAGGGCGTTGGAGGTGAGGAAGGTGCGCACCTCGCCGCGAGAGTAATCGAACTTGTAGGTGCCCCAGTTGGGGTGCTCTTCCTTCTCGTAGAGGTTGTGGCCGTTGAAGTGCACCAGACCTTGGATGTCGCGGCAGAAGCCGCCGGGCACCCAGTCCAGGATGACGCCGATGTTTGCCTGGTGGCACTTGTCCACGAAGTTCATGAAGGCCGCGGGATCGCCATAGCGCGAGGTGGGCGCATAGTAGCCGGTGGTCTGATAGCCCCAGGAGCCGTCGAAGGGGTGCTCCATGACGGGCATGAGCTCGATGTGGGTGTAACCCATGTCGCGCACGTAGTCCACCAGCTGCTCGGAGAGCTCGTCATAGGTGAGGTAGGAGCCGCCGCCCTCGCCCATGCCCAGGCCGTCCAGGCCGTCGTCGTGGCGCTTCCAAGAGCCCAGGTGCACCTCATAGATGTTGAGGGGGCGCTTGAAGTGGTCGGTGCGGGCGCGACGGCCCATCCACAGGCCGTCCTTCCACACGTGGCGGGAGAGGTCTGCCAGACGGGAAGCCGTTCCCGGAGGGCACTCGCTCCAGAAGGCGTAGGGGTCTGCCTTGTAGAGCTCGGTGCCGTCCTGGCAGAGCACGTAGTACTTGTAGAGCTGACCTTCCTGGGCGCCGGGCACAAAGCCGCACCACACGCCCCCGTTGGCGGTCTCTTCCAACGGGTTGGCCGAGGTGTTCCACTCATTGAACTCGCCAATGACAGAAACCGACTTCACCTCAGGCGCCCACACCGCAAAGGAGTAGCCTTCCTGGCCGTCACGGGTCTCTTTATGAGCACCCATCTTCTCCCAGCTGCGGTTCCAGTCGCCTTTGGCCAACAGATACAGGTCGTCGTTGGTAATGGAATTCTGGCTCACGCTCATGGCGCTTTCCTCCTTGCCGGGCTCCAGGCGCGTTGCAGGCAGCACCGCGATCGCTGGTCGCCCTTGCCGATAAGAGCCTCCGTCTCGCACGCCAGCCCGCCATGGCAGAAACCTTGACGCTCGCGCAATCGACGTTGCGGATGGACCTTCAGAGTGTTTTGTGCTTTTGAACGAACCCACAATACCCACCACGGGGCCTCTGCGCAACACAAAACTTGCTCGCCCAATGCAATTTTTCTTCTTGCCCTATCCCTAAACCCACGTTATCGCAGGTTTTGTCCATTATGATTTATCAATCCTGCCAACGGCAAATCCGCTGCTCTCACCATAATATTTGGACGTTTTCCCCGCCGGTTGAGAGAGATTTTCATTGGGCGCGCAGGAATATTCATTGGGAAATGATTCAGAAGGCTGCGCGCAAAAACCCTACAGCCCCACGACCAGTGATGTATTACTATCTTTCGATATATAAGGCAATGTCCCGCCCATTCACGGACCGGCCTGGCCATGCCACCTCAATAAAAAGGCCCTCCATGTCCTGCGACATGGAGGGCCTTATAGACAATCGAGCCCATGCAGCCAAAGCGCCTAGGCTGCAAAGCCACTACATATTAGTAGTTGACGGCCTGCTGCTGGAAGTAAGCCTGGGGATGGCCGCAGACGGGGCACACCTTGGGGGCCTCGGGACCCACATGCAGGTGGCCGCAGACGGTGCACTGCCACACGGTGGCGTCGCCGCGCTTGAAGACCTCACCGGAGTCGATGCGGTCCACGAGCTTGTTGTAACGGGCCTCATGGGTCTTCTCGATGGCGCCTACCAGCTGGAACTTAGCGGCGATCTCGTCGAAGCCCTCCTCCTTGGCCTGCTCGGCGAACTCGGCGTACATCTGAGTCCACTCGTAGTTCTCGCCAAAGGCGGCGTCCTTGAGGTTGGTGAGGGTGTCAGGGATGGTGCCGCCGTGGAGATACTTGAACCAGATCTTGGCGTGGGCGGCCTCGTTGCCGGAGGTCTCAGTGAAGATGTCGCCGATCTGGACGTAGCCGTCCTTCTTGGCCTGCTTGGCGTAATAGCCGTACTTGATAGAAGCCTGGGACTCGCCGGCAAAGGCGGTCTCAAGGTTCTTCTTAGTCTTGGACTCGTTGAAATCTACGTTGGGCATAGTACTTCCTTCCTTGCGCCGCTGGGCGCGAACGACGGATGTCTAGAGCATAGTTTACAGTCTAACTTTTTCTTGGCTTCAGGCATTCCAACGTCCGCCACAGGAACGGCAAAAGCCCTCGCGCTCCAGCTCTTCCAAAAGCTCCGCCACCAGTCCTGCCGAAGGCTCCGGCCTTCCCGCCGCGGCCTCCTTTTGCCCTAGTTGAGCTGCAGCTTCTTCGAGCGTAAGACCAGCCGGGCCCGCAGGGGACGCCAAGCCGCGGGCATCCAATAGAAGCCTTACCAGGATGGCACGCTTTTGTCGGCGAGAGCCTTCGAAGGCCGACTGCCTCTTGTGCCCCGCAGACCTCCGAGAGGGGTTGGGCACCGTGCGCTTGAGATAGGCGCCGTAGTCCAGCAGCGCGTAATACCACTGCCGGGCATTATCTGGCGGACAAGCGGCTTCCACCAGAGGCGCCAGCACGGAATCGGGGACTTTCTGAGCATCCGGAAAGAGCTCGTGCAGAAAGACGGTGCGCACATTGGTTTCCAGGTACACACCGGGCAGATCGAACGCGAACGCGCGGATGCCTGCTGCCGTAGCCGGGCCGATGCCAGGAAGCGAGACAAGCGCCTGGTAGTCGCAGGGCATCGTGCCAAGAGACTCTTCCGCCAGTTGCCGGGCGGCTTTGTGCAGTGAAAGCGCGCGGCGGTTGTAGCCTAAGCCCTGCCACTCTTGAAGCACGTCTGCAGGCTGCGCGGCGGCCAACGCATCGATGGTGGGAAACGCAGCCAGCCAACGCTGCCAGCGGCCGTCAACGCGGCTTACCTGGGTTTGCTGAAGCATGACCTCGCTGATCCAGATGGCGTAGGGGTCTTGGGTATGGCGCCAGGGCAGGTCGCGCCAATGGAGGCGACCCTGCTCGAGCATGCGGGCGCGAAAGCCGCCCCAAGACTCATCCATAGCCCTAGGCGCCCCGCTCCCTTGGCTGCCGGCTGCCACAGCCTTTGCCGCGTCATTGGCCCCGATGCCCGCAGCAGCCGCGCCGTGCCTCTCTAGCGCCACAAAAGCACCGGCCAACCTAGCGCCTGGGCTGCGCGCTTGAGCGTTTTGCCAGGGTCTACCGCAAAGGGGCGCTCGGCTAAGGAGAGCATGGGCTTATCGGTATAGTGATCGCCAAAGGCATACTCCACATGCCATCCATCCCGGCCAAACCGGGCGTTGGCCCAAGCCTCGAGGGCAGCCACTTTGCCCGCGCCCTCCACCACCGAGCCAGATACGTTGCCGGTGAGGTGCCCCTGGGCGTCCCATTCCATCTGGGTGGCCAGCGCGGCGTCGAAGCCAGCGTAGTCTTTGGCTGCGTCGGCCACGCCCTGAAACGTCGCCGACACCAGCACGCACACGCACCCGTCTTCCCTGCAGTCTTTGAGCTGCCTGAGCGCGTCTTGGCGATAATGGCGCACAAGCACCCTATCGTGGAAGTCCTTCATGATGGCGTAGACCTGGGCTTTGCTGTAAGAGCGCAGATTGTCTGTAAGGTAGAAGCGCACGCGGTCTTGATCGATGGGCAGGTGCAGCGTGTACCTTAAGCCCCACCACATCACCTTGAAGGCGATGGCAGGCCCAATGTAGTGCTTGAGCAGCAGATACTTGGTGAATTGCGTGCCGCTTTGAGCATTGATCACCGTGCCGTCAAAATCGAAGACGGCGATAGGGACCGAGGGCGTCTTGCCCGACCGCCCCTCCAGGGCCGCTGTGGCCTCCTGTGCCATCTGCCAACCTTTCTCATGACCCGCCAGTAAGTTCACCCATTATAGGTGCTCTACCTGCTCCCCTACCCTAGGCCCACGACTGTTACACACCGGCACGAAAACGGGGTGACCCGCACACAGGCAGATCACCCCGCAAAACCATCTTTGGCTCCCAGCAGCAGGGACTAGAAGCCTTCCCTGTTCCTTGCCGAGAAACCCTCCCTCAAAACGCAGTCCCTCGCAGGTCGCAGGTTAATCGTCACGGCGCTTGCGCCAGAAGGCGAGACCCGTGGCTCCCAAGGAGCCCAGCGCGGCCGCCAACAGCGTGCCGGCGGCGGCAAAGGTGGTGGGATCGCCCGTAGCGGGCATGCCGCCGTTGGACTTAGGAGCTACCGCAGTCGCTTGCTGAGGGGCGGATGCTTGCACGGTGGCGCCATTGGAGGCCGTAAGCGTACGCTGAGGCTCGGCCGGCGTGTTGTCGCCAGGCTGTTGAGGCTTTTGGGGCTCGGGATCCTGGGGCTTGGGCTCTTCTGGCTCCGGGTCTTGAGGATCGGGGTCCTGGGGCTCGGGATCCTCCTTCTTGGGAAGCGTGGGATTGGTAGGCGTGCCGTCTGGGACGCTGGGGCCGTTGCTCTTGTTTTGGTCTTCCAGCGGGTTGTTGGACTTGGGCTGCTCTTTGACCATGTCTTCCAGGTCGCCGGTCGTGCCCTCAGGCACATAGCCCTCGTAGTAGACCTGGTATTGCTCCAAACCCACGATCTCAGAGGCCGTAAGCCTGAACTGGTTGTTCTTCTCGTCGTAGCGCAGGCGCGCCACGGAGCTGGAAGGTGCAGGCGTGGCTTCTGCGCCATCGCCAGGGGCGCGACGCAGCTTGGAGGCTTTGCCGTAGAGGCCCTTCATGAGTGGGTCGCTCTGGCTCAACGTCCTGCCATAGGGATCCACCAGCTCGTAGTAGGTGACAACCAAGTTTGCAGGCTTGTCGATGACGATGGCGCCGGACCAGCGGGTGCCCTTGACCAGGTTCTTCACCTTGACGGTGGTGTTGATCCTGTCGCCGGAAGTAAAGCTGGTGTCGTCCTGGGTGCTCACGCGGTCGGCACCGGTCTTGCCGGAGTCATAGACCGCCTTGCCCACTACCACGTCGTCGTCCTTGGCCAGCTTGGCCACCTCTTTGATGACCTGATGCAGGGCGGTGAGCTGGGGGATGTCGAGATCCTCGAGCTTCTCCTGGGCATCGGGATCATCAGGCTTGATGGGATCGCCGTTGGCGTCCACTACCTTCTCGTAGACGGGCTCGCCGGTCTCGGGATCCACCACAGGATCGCCGGTCTCAGGATCCACTACGGGCTGCACCACATCGCCGTCATCATCGGTGGGATAGGGTTTAGGCAGCGGTTCGCCGCCTTGTTCTTGAATGTACTCGTCGATGGTCTTGCCCTCAGGCAGGTTGGGATGGTCCTTCTCGGTATCGGTGTTCTTGATGGGGTTGCCCTCGGGGTCGAGGATCTTCTCATAGACAGGCTCGCCGGTCTCAGGGTCCACCTTGGGCTGGTTGGTATCCGGGTCGATGACCGGCTTGGTGGGATCTACGATGTCGCCGTCTTTGTCTACCGGGTAGACGGGGCGGTTGGGATCGCGCACAGGCTCTGCGCCGCTAGGCTTGGTGGGGTCGTCGGGATCGGGAACCACGGGCTCGCCGGTCTCTGGGTCAATGGGGTTCTGGATGTAGTCGTCGATGTCCTGATCCTCAGGGATCGAGGGGTGGTCCTCCTTGGTGTCGCCGGGCTTGATAGGTTTGCCTTCAGGGTCCTTCACCTTCTCGCCGTCGGGATTGACGATGTCGCCGTCCTCGTCCACCGGATAGGTGGGACGCTGAGGCTCGGGCTTGACGATGGGCTCGGGATCCAGCTGGTCCTCGATGTACTCTTCCAGCGTCTTGTCATCCGGGATCGAGGGGTGATCCTCCTTGGTGTCGCCAGGCTTGATGGGCTTGCCCTCGGGATCGGTGATCTTCTCGGTCTCGGGCTCGCCGGTCTCAGGATCCACTACGGGCTCGCCGGTCTCGGGGTCTACCTTGGGCTTGACGATGTCGCCCTCGTCATCGACGGGATACGTGGAAGGATCGGCAGGCTCGTCGCTGGGATCTGCAGGCTTGGCAGGCTCAGGCTGCTCAGAGGGCTTCTCGGACTCGGAGTAGGCGATGTTGCCCATGTTCTCCTCGGAAGCCAGATCGGTGGCGGTCACCGTGCACTCGAAGACGATCTGGTAACCGGTCTGGCCCTTGCACACGCGATCGGAGCCGTTGAGGGCTTCGCCTACAGGGATCACCAGAGTGCGGGCAGCCTGGTTGTAGACCTTGGCGCGGGCTATCTTGCGCACATAGGCGGGGCTTGCCTTCTCCCACTCCTGGGTGCGCCTGTTGAAGCCCATCTTGGTGACATAGACGTAGTCGCTGGAAAGCTCCATGCCCTCGGGCAGAGGATCGAGCACCATGGGACGCAGCGCCGAGGTGGTGGCGTCGCCCAGATTGCCGGCGATGATGGTGAACTGCACGGTGTCGCCCTCGGAGACCGCATTGGGGACGGCGCCGTTGAGCACCTTCATGGTCTTGGTGATGTTGTCCAAAGGATCGCCGGGACGCGCCATGTTGGTGGGCTTGTGCTCGGCGGAAGGCTTGGTCTCGGCGGTGGGGTCGGGAGTCTCGCCCTCGACCTTCACAGGATCGGTGATGTTGGGCTGGTCGGGGTTCGAATCATCAATGGCATCGCCGGTGACCACGGCATCGTACTGAAGCGTATAGACATCGCCGCCAGTGACGTTGGGGATGTCGAGCTTGATCTTCTGGGTCTCTGGATCGAGCTTGAGGCACTGCTCGGTGACGTCGTTGCCCTGAGGGTCGAAGACGCGGATGGAGTCGGGGATGAGCTCCAGCGCGCTGTTGCAGGAGTCATCTACCGTGACGTTGACCCACTCGGTGCCTTCCTTGGTGTTGGTGATCACCACAGTGGTGCGCACCACGTCGCCCACCTGGGGGACATTGCGGTTGGCATCGGTAACCTCTACGCCCTCTTTCTTGGAGACCACCTCGATGGTCTTCTCCACCTTGGGCTCCGGGTCGCCGGCAGCCACGCCGCCGGTGGTCTCGGTGACCGTCTCGGTCACAGGCTCGCCGGTCTCGGGGTCGACCTTGGGCTCGCCGGTCTCAGGATCGATGACCGGCTTCTCTACCTCGGTCTCGACAGGCTTGTCCTTCTCAGGCTCCGGATAGGTGGGCTCTGGCTTGTTGTCTTCTTTGGGCTCGGTGACAGGGTTGCCGGTCTCAGGGTCGATCTGGGGCTCGCCGGTCTCGGGGTCGACTTGAGGCGCAGCGGCAGCAATGGTGCCGGTATTGCCGATGTCTTTGCCCAGCGCTTCCGGGGTGACCTGCGCGTAGAAGGTGAGGGTCACCTTCTCGCCATAGAACATGTCGCCGCAGGTGGCGGTCAGGGTGCGGGTAGCAGGGTCATAGGAGTCGTCAGACACGGGCACAGACCAATTATCCGTCCAGTAATCCTCGTCTTCGATGGCGGTGGCCTTGTTGATGCTCATAGGGTGCTCGGCGTCGCCAAGGATGATCTCGAGGCCCTCGGGCATCTGATCCACAAAGGCCGCATCGCGGAAGACGGAGCCGGCGGCCGTGTTTTCCATGGTCATGGTGTACTTGATGACATCGTAGACCTGGGTGACGGCGCCCGGGCGGGTATCGGTCATGTTCTGGGCGTCTTTGGTGTGCTCCAGATAGGCGATGGGGTCGGTCTCGGTGTGCTCAGGATCTGGGTCGTTCTCGCTGCCGGGGACCACCTGCTCTACCTTGACGTTGTTAGGGTCGGTCTCGCCGGGGATGGGCAGGCAGGCCGTGGGCTTGCAGGGATATGGGCGGCCGTCAGAGTCAAAGCCGTTGACATCCACCGTGTTGGTGAGGTTGCGGGTCTCATTGGCTCCGCCCGCCTCGCCACCGGCGATGGAGGTGGCGTCCACCGTGAGGTCGTAGGTGAGGTCATAGGCTTGGCTGTTGAGCACGTAGTAGGGGATCTCGAGGGTGATGGTGCGGGTGGCCTTGTCGTAGTTGTACTTGGCGCTGGCAAGCGGGATGCTGGCGATCTGGTCTGCCGGGTCGATGGTCTTGGTGCGGGCCAAATTGACGGAGCCTTCGACCAGTTTAAGGCCCAGGGGAATCTTGTCGGTGATGGTGACGTTCTTCCAGATAGAGCCGGTGGCAGCCTCGTTGGTCACCTTGACGTCGTAGTGCAGGGTCTCCCCCACCTTGAGGTTGCCGGTCTTATCGGCATCGCGGGAAACGCTCTTGTAGGCGTGGGGATCGGGCTCGGCGCCATAGAACTCCACGTTGCAGGAGGCCTGGACGTTGCCAAACTGGATGGTGATCTGGCGGTCGTTCTTCACATAGTTGACGGTATCGTCCACGAAGGTCCAACGGGAGCTGTCGATGTTGAAGAGCGTCCCGTTGACGTTGAGCGTGACCTTGAGCTCGTTTTTAGGGATCTTGATATCGGTGGAGGAGACCTCTTTTTTGGTAGTGGTCTGCGCAGTGAGCGCGCTCTTGTTCACCGTGGCCTCGTTGTAGGTGTAAATGCGGAACGAGGCGTTGGGCACGCCGCCGCCGTCGCAGGCATAGTGCCAGTAGGTGGTGTCGTTGAAGTAATAGAACGAGCCGTTGCAGCCGTCGAAGCCCACCTTGGTGTTAATGGACTTTTGCGCATCACTGGGGTGCTTGACCGCGGCGATGAATGTTCCGCCGGGAGACTTGTTGCTGCTGGACTTGGTGAGGCTGCTCACCTGCATCATGCCACAGCCGTTGGGCAAGCCCAGGAAGGCCTCATTGGTGGCGACGCTGGTTACAGAGGTGGGCGCGAACAGGAGGTTCTTGCCCACGGTGATCGATGAAGGCCTGCTGGTAGACGGCTTCACCTCGCGGAAGCCGTAGTAGACCACCATCGTATCTGCGGACGCGGCGCGCAAAGGCGAGGCGGCCGAGAACGTGCTGATGGAGGCATTGGCATCATCCAGCGCGCTGCCCGTGTCCTCAGGCGCCGTGTAGGTAGTGATCACGGGAGCCTCTGCAGCCTTGATCTCTTGAGTGAGGCTCTGTGCGGGGGCCTCGTTGGACGCTGCCGCCTCAGAGACGGGCGGAGCTTGGGATTGCTCGGGATTTCCCTCAGGCTCTTGAGAATCTGCCGGGGCGTCCGTCTCAACCGCTGGCTGAGCCTGGTCTGCAGGCGCTTGAGGGGCAGGAGCCTCAGTCTCTGCCGCCTGTTCTTCTTCAAGCACCTCCCCTGCCTCGGGAAGACTCTCTGCCTCCGCGACAACCGGAGCAGGTTCAGGGGCGAGCTCCTCGGCCCAGGCGCGGGTCGCCAGAGGGTCGCCGCCCAGAGCCAAGATTGCCGACGGCAGCGCTACGAGCACTTTCTGCCTGTTAGGTTTCTTGGACCCCATAGTGCACCTTCTTCCAATCCTGTATGTAACAGGTTGCTTAATGCATCCTGAAGACTATTGAGGAAGTGTACGGCACACCGGATGTCCAATAAAAGGAACCAGTTGCTCAGCAATCAATAATGTATACCGAGGTTATCACCTATTTTAGAGACCATTTTCACGCACGCATTCGCATACCCATATATAACGGACTCAGTAGCTTGCCCTTTGCAAAATACCAAACCCCGTATATCTCTCTGCCGAGAAACCCCTCCACTCTGCCAGGGGATTTTTTCTCGGCAGGGAATACTACTTTTCGCGTGGCCAAGGCTGTAGAGGCTGGATGCTGAATGTGGGAAGTTGGCAAGCCCTCCCAAAGAGCGGCCGTCAAGCCTGGCCTAGGAGCCTTCCCGTTATTAAGACCTTCGCTGCATGTCTCTGCGCTCAGATTCTTCCAAAAAACGACGATCTTACGGTTTTCCCCGTTATTAGAGGCTTGACTGCACTGGGGTTTTACAAAACCCCAGTGCTCACATTGCCCTCATAACGCGCCAAGTGCCAAATCTATGCCTGAGGCGCTCGAATCCATGCCAGGAAGGCCCAAATAACGAATGGCGCACCCGTATGGCATCCAAAGTCTCAAGCTGCAGCTCATTTGCCGACCAGACACCATCCTGCCTATTGCCGCATGAAAAAAGGCCAACCACTCTTTGTGGCTGACCTCATAAAATTCAATGGCGGGATGTATGGGACTTGAACCCACGACCTCTGGCTTGACAGGCCAGCGCTCTAACCAGCTGAGCTAACACCCCGTGCGTTTCAACGCGAGGGATAGTATTGCATGGCCGCGCCGCCGGTGCAAGGGGCAATTTCCCAATATGGCCCCTCGTTTCATAGGCTCTGCATATCACTGCATAAGGCCGCAGCTACTCCAGGTTGACGGCGTTGGTGGTGTCGTTGTCGAAGGAGAGCGTGAGCGTGGAGCCCTCGAGCTTGGCCGAGGAAATGGTGCCGTCCCCCATCACAGGATTGCCGTTGGCGGTGAGCTGTTGGGGCACCGAGCCGTCGCCCATGACCCAGGAGACCACGTCCCAGCTGGAGCCCAGGTTCTCGGGGATGAGGAAGGCGCCGTTGTAGAGCACCACCGTGACCGGTGTGCCAGTGAGGTCAAAGAGGACGGTGGGCTCCTCGGATCCCTGCTGGCGCACGAAGGCGTAACCTACGCCGTCAGCTTTGGGCTGCACGGAATAGGTGTAGCCGCCATAGGAGATGCCTTGGTTCTCGTCGTCTTGGGTTTGCTCCACCCGTTGGTCTGCCAGGGGCACCGAGCTGGTGCCCAGCGAGGTAGGCACGGTGTTGAGCGCGTTGAGCACAAAGAGCACCAGGCCACAGATGACCGCAGCAGCCACCACCACGATGCCGATGACCGCCGGGCGGCTCAGCGAGCCGCTGGAACGCGGGCGCTGGCTTACCTGGGGGCGCGCCTTGGAATTCATGCGCACCGGACCACCCTTGCGAAAACTATGGCGCGCCGCCGAGGCCGCCTCAGACGCCGAGTCGCGATCATGCAGCACCGCCCCCTGGCCAGACGCCAAGGTGGAGAAGCTTCCCGTGCGCGACGGATCCACCCCGATGGGACGCGGGGCGTCTCCCGAGATCGCCTCCAGCGCATCCTGCGCCCCCAGCGAAGCAGGCGGACGTGCGGCACCCTGCGACAGGCGCGTGGCGCCCTGGGCTGGCGCGACATCCTGCGAGATTCCGCGAGAAGCGCCTCGACGCGCGCTGTAGCTGGGCGCTTGTCCGGGATGCGCCGCATGGCGCCCATGCTTGGGCGTGTAATCCGAGCCGTTGGGAGTGGGAACCATGATCTCCTCAAATGATTGAGTGCCTGAAGGGCACCGGAATAGCCTACCTGGCCATCTTAGCCCCTTTGGCCCCCATTCTCTAAGGGCAACGGCTGCCGACAAAAGACTGCCACCTCCAAACGGCCCTTATGCAGCCTTCGCACATCACCCGTACACAAAAACGCCCGCCGCCGGCCTTGAAGAAGGCCGGCGGCGGGCAGCGGACAGGTTGCGGGGCAAGGGTTTCTCGGCAGCGGAATCGGAAGGGAACAAGACCAGGAGGAGAAGCAGGCAGGCCAAGGCCCTGCCTCACGACAACCCTGAGCATCAGCCCTGAGAGCGGCGGGCTCCCAAGAGCGCATGGGAGACGGCGCCTCGAGCGGCCCCATAGCTCACGGCGAAGTAGCCTCCATAGACCACTAGGAAGACGACGCCCGCAAAGAGCAGGCCGGAGACCATGTCGAAGGGCAACACCATCGCAAAGAGGTCCATGAGGGAGAACAGGGCCACCAGCGAGTGGGCGATGCCCACGAGCAGCGGCAACAGGAAGAAGAAGAGCGTCTGGGAGAGCAGCGAGCCTGAAAGCAGGCGCTGGGGGCAGCCCAGGTCATAGAGGAGGCGATAGCGGGAGGTGGAATCGGCTACGCCGGAGAGAAGCTGGATGGCCAGCACCGCAGCCACGCTCATGACCAGCACAAAGCCAATATAGACGGCCATGTAGCCAATGATGGCGGTCATCTGGTTCATGGACTCCACGATCTCGGTGCGGGTGTTGTCGCGGAACAGCACATCCTCGCTTTGAGAGACTGCGGCTTGAAAGTCCAGGTTGTCGGTGGCTTGTTCCACCTGGCCCTCGTAGCCCTCGTTGGCCTGGATCTCCAGATAGCTCATCGAGGGGCTCATGTTGGCCACCACTTCGTCGGGCACCACCAGGTAGGGGTCTGCGCCTTCGCCGTTGGAAAGCATGAGGCCCTGTTGCATCTGATCGTTGGCCGGCCTGAGGGCATGGCGGTTGAGGGTGATGGGGGTGTCAGCCACAAGCACACGGTCGATGCCGGCTTTGAGGCGGTCCAAGCTTCCGCAGGTATACATGAGATAGCCGTCCTCGGGCACCTCTACGGGGGACTCGCCCTGCAAAGCCAGCAGCTTGTTGTACTGGGAGACCGGGATTGCAAAGATAGGCACGCTTCGCAAAGACTCTTCCAGGTCTTTGCTGTAGGTGCTGAACTCTGCATAGGCCTCGCGAGCATGGGTGTCTGGGGAGTCGTCAAAAAGGTCGCCCACGGTATAGCGGTCGCCCTCGATCTCGCCCTTAGGCACCATGTAAGCGTCCACTTGGGTGAAGCGGGAGTGGCTGGCGACATCTGGATTGTTGGACTCCCATACCTGGGCAAGGTCGGCGGGTTGGATAGGCGTGGATTTGTCTACCTGACGCCCGGAGCTCTCGTCGTAGAGGTCCCTCAGGTAGGTGGCGCTCAGGGCTGCCGTGTAAGGAGCCGAGGTGCCCCAGTACGTAGTGAGGCCGCCGGCCAGCGCCATGCCCGTAGACACCGAGGTGAGCGCCAAGAACAGCACCACCGCGGTGACTGCCATGGCAAAGGAGCTGGAGTTGATGCGGCTCACCAGCTGGCGGATGGTGAACATGTTGAGGCCGCGCAGGTAGAGTGCGCGGGTCTTCTGACAAAGGGTGGCAAGCACCGTGGGCAGCGACCAGAAAAAGGCGAAGGTACCCACCAGCATCATGCAGGTGGTGATGAGGAAGTTGAGGTTGGACTTGCCGCCGTCCAACGAGCCGCCAAAGATTTCTACGGGATAGCCCAAGGTGAGCAAGCGATAGTAGGCCCAGACGATAAGAGCCACAGAAGCGGCCAGCATCACCGAGCACAAAGGCAGGTTGCGCAGGCGCACGCTCTCGTTCTTGCGGCCGGAGCTCATAAGGTCCACCAGGCGCACCTTGGAGATGGAGCGCAGGTTGAGCAGGAGCATGACGCAGAAGGTGACAGCAAAGCACGCTGCCACAGCCAGAAGCGCCTCGGGCGAGAAGATGAAGGTGAAGTTCTTCACCGTGTCATGGAAGAGCGCCGCGGTCACAAAGACCAGCAGCTGGGAGACGCCCACACCTAGCACGATGCCGGCCGCAAAGGCCACCAGCGAGGTGAGCAGGGTTTCAATGGCCATGATGGCGACCACTTGGCCGGTGCGCATGCCCAAGACGCGATAGAGGCCAAACTCCTTCTTGCGGCGGCGCACAATGAAATTGTTGGCGTAGACCATCAAGAAAGCCAAAAAGAAGGCCAGCACCACGGTGACGCCAGTGAGCAGGTCGGCCACCATGAGGATGACGCTGGAGATGCTGGCCGAGAGGAAGTCTGCCTGGCACCGGATGGTGTTGAAGGCGTAAAACACCGCCACACCCAGCGCAATGGTAAGAAAATAGACGGCATAGTCGCGATAGGACCGCTTCATGTTGCCTAGGGCGATCTTAGTCAGCATCGGCCCCTCCGATCACCGAGACTACGCGGCCAATCTCATCAAAGAACTCCTTGCGGGAGCGAGCGCCGCGGCGTACCTCGGTGAACAGGCGCCCGTCGCGAATGAAGAGCACCCGCTGGCAAAAGCTGGCGGCATAGGCGTCGTGGGTCACCATGAGCAGGGTGGTGTCATAGGCGCTGTTGAGCCCCTGGAAGGCCTCCAGCAGCACGCGGGCCGCCTTTGAGTCCAAAGCGCCGGTCGGCTCGTCAGCCAGCACCAGCGCCGGGTCGGTGACAATGGCGCGGCAGGCAGCGATTCGCTGGGCCTGGCCTCCCGACACCTGATAGGGGTATTTGTCCAACACATCGGCCACGCCCAGGGAGCGCGCGACCTTCTCGGCACGCTCTACCACCTGCGAGGGCTTCACATGGTCGATGGTGAGGGGAAGCTCGATGTTCTCTCGACAGGTGAGGGTGTCCAGCAGGTTGGAGTCCTGGAAGATGAAGCCCAGCTGGGTGCGGCGGAAGTCAGCCAAGGCCCGCTGGCGCATGGTGGAGATGGAGTGGCCGTCGACCTCCACCTCGCCGGAGGTGGGCCTGTCGATGGTGGCGACGCAGTTGAGCAGCGTGGACTTGCCTGACCCCGAAGGGCCCATGATGGCCACCAGCTCGCCCTTGGCCACCGAGAAGGACACCTTGTCCAGCGCGGTGGTAGTGGCGGCCAGACCACCTCCGTAGACCTTGGTGAGGTCGCGCACTTCGAGCACGTTTGGCATAACGATCCTTTCTTGAGGATGCATAGCTTCAAGGCGCGGGCGGCAGGCGCGGATGCACGGCGGGTTACGAGGGTGTGCCTGCCGCCCACATGTCACGGAACGCCGGGCTGCCGGGCCCGACGGAGCTCCCGAGGGAGCCTTAGCGCGAGAAGATCCAGAGCGCTGCCATCATGGCATAGCCCAGAATGTTCATGCCCAGCGTCCAGAGGGCCAGCTGCAGAGTAGACATAGTGCCGTCGAGCACTGCCTGGTTGCGATCAAAGTATGTGGATACTGCATGACGAAACATAACGTCCTCCTTTGCACTACCCCGGATGCGGGGCACCCGTCGCTTGGCTACCGTGTGTCTTTATCTTCGCTGGGCAGCCTCGGCGATGCCATCGATCCCGCTTACAGTGTCGTGACAGCTCTGTAAGATTGCGGGCGTATCCTTAGCCCCAGCTACCCCAGCTACCAAAGACCAGGCTGCCGAGAAACCCGGCCATTCCGTCATGGAAGACGGTTTATGCCGGATGCGCGCAAGGAGAAGGCTGACATGCGAGATATACGGGAAGAAGGCGCCGGCGCTTATGTGCGGGATGCGCGTCTGGAGGATGCAGCCTGCGTGCGGGATGCGCGTCTGGAGGATGCAGTTCAACTTCTCAACATTTATGACTACTATGTGCGCGAGACGGCGGTTTCTTTTGAATGGCGGACGCCCTCGCTGGAAGAGTTCGTTGGCCGCATGAAGCACATCGAAGAACGCTACCCCTACCTGGTGGCGGTTGATCAGGGCATTGTTGCAGGCTATGCCTATGCCCAACCTTTTGTGGGGCGCACGGCCTACGACTGGACCTGCGAGCTCACTATTTACCTGGATCCTCAGGCGCGCCACCGCGGTCTAGGGCGCCTGCTCTACGAAGCACTGGAACAGCGCTTGCGTGCCATGGGAATCTTGGACCTCTACGCCTGCATTGGAGTGCCCCATGTGAAGCGGGCTGCCAAGCTGGGCACCACTGGCTCATGCACCTTAGACGACCCCCATCTGTCCTGGGACAGCCCCCGCTTCCACGAGCATCTGGGGTTTTGCGAGGTAGGACATTTTGAAAAATGCGGCTACAAGTTTGGCCGCTGGTACGACATGATCTGGATGGGAAAAGCCATTGGCCCCCATCTGGACGCACAACCGCCGGTTGTGTGGTATCCGCAGCTCAAGGATCAGAGCGCTTTTTAAATTCCGGAACTCCCAGTCGTGCTGCTAGAACTCCCAGTCGTGCTGCTAGACCTGGCATTAGCTACGTGAATTCACGTAGCTAATGTTTTTTGTGACCTGGGGTTTCCTCGTTCACTCCGTGAATCCACGGAGTGAACGAGGTCATTTTGACTTCAAAATTCACGTAGCTATGCTCAAGAATCTGTGGTTGCTTTTATAACTCGGGAATCCACGGCTGCGTGTTGATCGCTGCCCAAGGCTCACAAGCTAGGCGTCCCGACGGGCTTCGATGGCGCGCGCAAGAGTGACCTCGTCAGCGTATTCCAGCTCGCCGCCCACAGGAAGCCCCAGGGCAAGCCGAGTGACTTTGACCTCCAGCGGGTGCAGAGTGCGCGCCAGATAGGTGGCCGTGGTCTCCCCTTCCACATCGGGGTTGGTGGCAAGGATGACCTCGGCGACCTCGCCAGATGCCAGACGGCTCAAAAGCTCGCGCACATGCAGCTGCTCGGGGCCGATCTTGTCCATAGGCGAGATGACGCCGCCCAACACGTGGTAAAGGCCTCGATAGGCTCCAGTGCGTTCGATTGCCGAAACATCGCGCGGCTCAGAGACCACGCAAATTGATGTGCGGTCGCGGCGAGGATCCGCGCACACCTCGCACAGGTCGCCAGTGGCGTAGGAAAAGCACACCGGGCAAAAATGCACGCTGCGCTTGACGTCCAAAATGGCCTGCGCCAACCTGCGCGCTTCCTCCGCATCCGCAGAAAGCAGATGGTAGGCGATACGCTGCGCCGATTTTGGCCCAATACCTGGAAGCCGCGACAATTCGTCTAACAACCTCTGCAGGGCATGGCGATCATTCTGGGCATCCATCGACGTTGCGCTTGCAGCTGCCGAGAAGGACGCGCCATCCCAAGAACCACCCGCATCAGCGGTTGTTTGGAAATCGTCAAAGTAACTAGCCACGATTTAGAACAGGCCCGGGATATTCATGCCGCCAAGACCAGTAGCTGCGGCAACCTCATTGTTGGCAGCCTCAGAAGCCGAAGTCAGCGCATCGTTGACTGCCGCTAGGATCATGTCCTGCAAAAGCTCGACGTCCTCGGGGTCCAGAGCCTCAGGATCGATCTCGATAGTCTTGAGCTGCATGTCACCCGAAGCGGTCACCTTTACCATGCCGCCGCCCGCGCTTGCCGAGACCTCCAGATCCTTGGCCTTGTCCTGCGCCTCGGCCAAGCTCTCCTGCATCTTTTTGGCCTGCTGCATGAGCTGGTTCATGTTCATGCCGCCCATACCGCCGCGGGGCATGCCGCCACGAGGCATACGATTCTTAGCCATAACCCACCTTTCTGTAAGCGCCCAGAGGCGCGCAATGTACATACCGCACCGTCAATGCTGTCGACTGCCGCCAGCACGACCAACCAACCTAGCCACTCTACCCTACTGAGATAGGGGATTTGTGGGATCGGCCGGAAGGACCCGCACCTCCGAGCCAAAGGCTGCCTCTACAACCTGGAAGACCCGGCGTTCCTCGGCAGACAAACCTTCCGGCGCCTCAGAGGCTGCTTGAGAGGGCCCATATGCCAACGACGCTGCGGGTGACGAGGCCTGCGCAGGAACGCTCGCTGCCAGCGCAGGCGCCGAAGACTCCGCAGGAGCCACTGTGGCCGTCGCGGTTACAGGCACCGCTGTCGGCGCGGGCCCAGGCGCAAGCGGCGCCTGGGATTCCTCAGCCGGCTCAAAAGAGCCGTAGTCCTCGTAGCTCTCCGCAGGGACGTAGTCGTCGTAGGGAGGCACGTCGTCGGAATCGGCTTCCGGAGCCAAAGCGGGCTCTGGCTGCCGAGAAGGAGCCGCCTCCCAAGGAGGTGTCATCGACGTCGTTGCGGGCGAAGGAGAAGCGTTGGATGCCGGGGCAGGCGTGGGGGCTGCGGGAGGCGGAGTTGCAGCCACTGGTGCAGATGCTGGAGCCGATGCCGGAGTTGCTTGAGCGGGAGCAGAAGCTGCTGGCTCAGGCGTAGGCGCAGGCTTCGCGGCGGGCGTTGGGGATGCTGATGGGGCCGCTTGACCTTCGGTGGTGAAATGTACCTTGCGGCGTCCCATAATGGACTGGACTTGGGCATCGATGGTGGGCCTGATGTCGGCACGCGAAAGGATTCCCAGTGCGAACCGCGAAGTAGCCGGCAACAAAATCGCGAGATTCTGGCCGTCGTCGCTCAGAGGATGCGACGCGGCGATGAGCGCATGGGCGGCGGGGATGGCTTTTTTGAGCTCTGCCAGCACCTTTTGCCAAGCAGCTTCAAGATCTGCGTTGGCAGCAGGCGCAGATGTTGGTGCAGCTGCGGGGGCCGCCTGAGAGGGCTTGGGGGCTGGGGCAGGTGCGGGCTGCGGTGTGGGAGCTGGCTGAGACGCAGACTGCGCTGCGGACTTTGGCTGGGCAGGAGGTTCTGGCTGAGCTGCAGGCTTCGCTGCGGGCCGAGGCGAGGGGACGGGCGCCGCAGAGGCTGCCTGTGGGGAGGGCGCGGGCTTCTCGGCCGCGGGCTTCTGGGTAAGGGAGGTGCTGGAAGCAGGCTGAGGCATCGCGGGCGAGACCGGCGCCGCAGAAGAGGCGGACAAGGCGGGTGCAGGGGCGCCAGAGGCGAGGGCCTGCTCGAGGGCTTCGACGCGGGCGGCCAAGGCAGAAAGCGTGGTGTCGTCCTGGGGGCGCGCCATGCGGATGAGGGCCACTTCGCAGGTGAGGCGGGGGTCGGGGGCTCGACGCAGGTCGAGCGCCAGGTCTCCTAGGGCCATGAGCAGGTTCAGGATGCGCTGGGGCGAGCCAAAGGCAGCCGCCTGGGAGGCCAGCTGGGAATACTCGTCGCCGGAGGCAGAGACCAACTCGGGGACGTCGCCGGCAATGGCGGTGACGTAGAGGTCGCGCATGTGGGCCTCCAAGCCGGAGGCAAACTGGAGCATCTCCTCTCCGTCGGCTGCAGCCTGAGCCACAAGCTTGAAAAGCGCAGGCACATCACCGGATTGTAAGGCGGCGCACGCGAGGTTGAGACGGGATTCGTCGGCCATGCCAAAGAGGGAGCGGGCGGCGTCTACGGTGATCGACCCGTTGCCAAAGACCGAGAGCTGCTCCAGGCTCGAGAGGGCGTCGCGCATGCCTCCGCGAGCATGGCGGGCAATCATGGCGAGCGCCTCAGGTTCTGCGGTAAAGCCCTCCTGCTCGCTGACGAAGGCCAGGTGGTCTTGAATCTCCGCATTGGTGATGGAGTGGAAGTCGAAGCGCTGCACACGGGAGAGAATGGTTGCAGGAATCATCTGCGGATCGGTGGTGCAGAGGATGAAGACCACGTGCGACGGCGGCTCTTCCAGGGTTTTGAGCAGCGCATTGAAGGCTGCCTTGGTGAGCATGTGGACCTCGTCGATGATATAGACCTTGTATTTGCCCTTGGTGGGGGCGAAGTCTACGCGGTTGATGATCTCGTCGCGCACCGCGTCAACGCCGGTGCGGCTGGCGGCGTCGAGCTCATGGACGTCGGGGTGATTGCCCTCAGCGACGGCCTGGCAGGTCTCGCAGGTGCCATCGGGCAGCTGACCTTCGCCCTTTTGGCACAGCAGCGCTTTGGAGAGGATGCGGGCCATGGTGGTTTTCCCGGTGCCACGAGGGCCGCAGAACAGGTAAGCGTGACCTAGGCGGTTCTCCCTAATGCCGCGCTCCAGGGTCTCCACCACCGGTTTTTGGCCAACTACCTGCGAAAATGTTTGCGGGCGATAGGCCCTATACAGCGACTCCATGGACCATCCTTCCAAAGCTTAGGTGATGGTTCATTCTAATAAAAAAGGCGCCCTTGCGGAGGGCGCCTTTTGGGTGTCGCGAGAGAGAGGGGAGCGCGGCAACCCAATGAGGAGGTTATGCGCGCGCCTGCAAGAGCTTGAGGATGGGGCAGGAGACTGTGCGCCGCGATCCTCTAGGGAGAGCCAAGGAGAAGGAAGGGAACAGGCGCGCGCTGCTGATTGAAATGTCCCCTCATTGGAGGTTCCCTAACTTCTCACAAGGGAGTCCGCTGATTCTTCACTTTTTAGCCACGACCTGGGAGTCAACCTGAATCGTTACTGCCTGCCTGAAAGAATTGGGGCAACCCAGAAACTAGCTGGAGCAGCCTAAGAGCTCAAGCAACTGCCATGTGCAGGCCTCTACTGCTGCTGCATATCCTGCTCGATCTCATCCTCTTCGCGGCGGCTCTTGAGCTTGGCGCGGATGGCGCCGCCCACCGCGGGGATGAGGCTGATGACGATGATGCCCACCACTACCAGCTCAAAGTGCTCTTGCACCGCAGGGATGGTGCCAAAGAAGTAGCCCAGCAGCGTAAAGAGGGACGACCACACCACGCCGCCCAAAATATTGAAGCCAAAGAAATGATGCCACTTCATGCCGCCCACGCCGGCCAGAAACGGCACGAAGGTACGGATGAAGGGAAAGAAGCGGCCCAAGAAGATGGAGAGGCCGCCCCATTTGGCCATAAAGGCCTCGGATTGGGCCACGCGCTCGGGCGTCAGTGCCTTGATGCGCCCGGATTTGATGATGCGCGTGCCCAAAAAGTGGCCGATGAAGAAGTTGCACTGATCGCCCAGAATGGCGGCCGCCCACACGCAGAGCAGAAGTTCCCACAAAGGCAGCGCCTCTCCAGCAGCCCCGTGACACAGGATGCCCGCTGCGAAGAGCAGGGAGTCGCCCGGCAAAAACGGCATGACCACCACGCCGGTCTCGATGAAGACCACCAAAAAGATGAGGCCCAGCGCCACCCACGGACCCTGCGCGATCCAGCCCTGAATCGCACCCATGGGATCTTGAAGAAGGCCAACGATAAGTGAGACGAAATCCATAGATGACTCCTCGAAGTCCGCGCATCTGCGGCCGTGCATCCGCCTGTAAAGCCCGGGGAGAGGTGGTGCGGGTTTCTCGGCAAGGAGGGCGATGCAAGCCCCATAGACACCGGGCCCAGGCTTTTGCCCCGCCCAGAGCTGCCGAGAAACGCGCCCCCATAGCAAGAGGCCCCCGCTGCACTGAGGCAACGAGGGCGGCTCCCAAGTCTTTTCCACTGAGCCGGGTGCCCGCCAGAGGCCCCTTATGGCTGCTACCTCCCGGTCCTGACCAGGTTCGGGACGTGACGTCACCCGACCCAGTGGAAAAGGCTCGCAGATGAGTATAGCGGTTATGGGCCGGGTCAACCATTGCGCTGCTAGATTCCAATTTTCGCCAGACCATGCCAAAAGGGGCTCCTTCAATAGCTTAGACTGAGGGGCCAAGAGCATAAATGGACGCCTGGATGCCTGGAAAACTCGCGGGAGGCAGAATGATCAATAAGTTTTGCAAGACGCCGTTGTGGGAGTGCAATCGAAGGCTGGTACGCGTGGCCCAGGGCTTGGAGCCGGCAGACACCGTGATCAAAAACGTGCAGCTGGTGAATACCTGCACGGCCGAGGTGCTGGATGGGCAAGACATCGCGCTGGCTTCGGGGCGCATTGCCTACGTGGGCGATGCCAGCCATTGCATAGGCGAGCTCACCGAGGTCATCGACGGCACCGGGCTGGCAGCCACCCCCGGCCTCATGGATGGCCACATGCATGTGGAGAGCTCCATGGTGGGCGTGGCAGAATACGCTCGGGCGGCAGTGCCCCATGGAACTACCGGCATCTATATGGACCCCCATGAGGTGGCCAACGTGCGCGGGCTGCGCGGCGTAGCAGTGATGATGGAAGACGCTGCCCGCACGCCCCTCAAGGCTATGCTCACCACCCCTTCCTGCGTGCCAGCCATCACGGGCTTCGAGGACACCGGCGCCTCCATCGACGCCGACGACGTCGAGGAGACCATGAAGTGGGACAGCTGCGTGGGCTTGGGCGAGATGATGAACTTCCCCGGCGTGCTGGCGGGCGACGATCTGCCCTTGGACGAGATCGACGCCACCCTGCGTTCCGGCAAGACGGTCACCGGCCACTACTCCACCCCCGAGACCGACCGCGGCCTTCAGGCCTATATCGCTTCCGGCGTGTCCTGCTGCCATGAGTCGGTGCGCCCCGAAGACGCGCTGGCCAAGATCCGCTGCGGCATGTACGCCCAGCTGCGCTATGGATCGGGATGGCATAATTTGCCAGATCTGGTGGGGGCAATTCTTAGCAAGGAGATCGACACGCGCTTCTGCTGCCTGGTGAGCGACGACAACCACCCCTCCACCATGGTCCACGAGGGCCACATGGATCGCATTTTGCGCAAGGCCGTCGAGCTGGGCATCGAGCCCGCCGTGGCTGTGCAGATGTGCACCATCAACACCGCCACCTGCTTTGGCCAGCAGCAGGACCTGGGCGCCATCGCACCCGGCAAGTGCGCCGACATCGTGCTTTGGGACAATTTGCGCGACTTCAACGCCCAACAGGTGTGGATCGACGGCGAGCTGGCAGCTGAGGCCGGAGCCCCCACCTTCGAGCTGGACGAGTTTCTCTGGCCCGACTGGATGACCTCCACCATGAATGTAGGGTTCGACATCGAGCCGGAGACCTTCCGCATCCCGGCGACCACCCAGTCTGGGGAGCCCGTCACAGCCGACAAATGCCTCGTCCGCGCCATGGAGGTCACACCGGGCAACACCATCACCCACGAGGTGCAGGTGGAAGTGCCTGTGGCAGACGGGCTGCTCGAAGCCCAGCCAGATCAGGACCTGCTTAAAGTCTTTGTGTTCGAGCGCCACCACGCCACCGGTGCTTTTGCCGCCGGCTTTGCCAAGGGCTTTGGCATCCACGGAGCCCTGGCCCAGACCGTGGCCCATGACGCCCACAACCTGCTGGTGTTGGGCGACAACGACGAGGACATGGCCCTGGCCGCCCAGACGCTGGTGCGCTGCGGGGGCGGCGAGGTGGCCGTGCAGGACGGCAAGGTGCTCGCCTTGGTGGAGCTGCCGGTGTGCGGCCTCATGAGCGACCAACATGTGGAGAAGGTGGCCGAGCAAGTGGCCCACATGGAGGAGGTCTGGAAGGCCATGGGCTGCACCATGCCCTCGCCGTTCATGACGCTCTCGGGCCTCTCGCTGGCCTGCATCCCCGAGCTGCGCCTTACCGACCGCGGCTACGTGGACTGCGTGCGCTTCTGCCAGGTGCCGCTGGTGGTGGAAGAGTAAGGGCGCCGCACTCTGAAGTGCGACACTAAACGCTGCGCTTATAAACTGCGCTTATAGAGAGAGGCCTGCTGCGAGCATGTTCCACAGCGGGCCTCTCTCTTAAGAGGGCGGCGTTTGGGAGCGCAGCGTTTGTGTTTTCACTTGTACGTCGCACTGGGGTTTTACAAAACCCCAGTGCGACGAGGCACTACATCGCATGTGTGCCCTAGGGAGCACATGCACTCCCCAAAACTCCTAGGGCGCTTTGCTATGTAGCCCGGCAAACAGCAGCGAAATGACGCCTGCACACGAGGGCCACGAGCACGTTCATGAGCAGACGCGGAGCCTCGCTTCGGCGCGTCAGCGCGACATAGGTCTTCATAGCATGGGGCCTTAGGCCTTGAGGAGCACCTTGTCGTCGGCCAGCTCGGAGCCGGCGCTGGTGCGGAAGAGCTCCAGCAGCCCGTCCACATCCATGGCGTCGCGCTCGGGGCCCCAGACGTCTGCCACAATGCGGCCGTCATGCATCACCAGCGTACGGTCGCCATGGGCCAGCGCGTCCTTGAGATCATGGGTGATCATCAACGTAGCCACGTTCTGCTCGGCAACGATGCGGTCCGTGAGTTCGAGGATGCGCTCGGTGGCGGCGGGGTCCAGCGCAGCGGTGTGCTCGTCCAGCAGCAGCAGCTCGGGGTTGCCGATGGTGGCCATGAGCAGCGTCACCGCCTGACGCTGGCCGCCAGAGAGGGTACCCACCGGCACGTCCATGCGATCCTCCAGGCCAAAGCCCAGAGTTTCCAGGCGGCTGGCAATGAGGTCGCGCTTCTCCTTGCGCATGGCGCGCCTGAGGCTGGCTCCCCGCGTGGAGCGGCCCAGGGCCAGAGAGACGTTCTCAGCCACGGTAAGGTGCGGCGCGGTGCCCATGAGCGGATCCTGAAAGACGCGGGAAAGGGTGCGGCTGCGCTGGTAGTCGGGGTCGAAGGTCACGTTGCGGCCGCCCAGCTTGATAAGGCCTGCGTCGGGGAAGACGGCGCCCGCGATGGCGTTGAACAGCGTGGACTTGCCCGCGCCGTTAGACCCCACGATGCAGGCGAACTCGCCGGGGGCCAGCTGCAAATCCACCCCCGCCAGCGCCTTGTGGGCCGTAGGGGTTCCAGGATTGAAGGTCTTCTCCAAGGCCCGCACCTCGAGCATGGGGGCTTGCCGAGAAACCCGTGCCCCTTGAGTTGGCGCCTGCATCTGGGGCTCATTGGCTTGAGTTGCCATGGCTACTCCCCCTTCCTGGAATCGGCGCTGCTTGGCGCGGGGTCCGCGGCGTTGCCGGTGAGCGCTTGGGCGTCGGCTGCCAGCAGGCGTTCCATGGCATTTTTGGCAGCGCGCTTGGAGGCGCCGCTGGCCATGGCGGAGCGCACCGCGGGCAGCGCCATGAACACGGCCACGATGACGGCGGACACCAGCTTCAGGGCGTTGGAGTCCAGAAGGTTCACGGCCAGGGCCAGCTGGATGATGAGCCGGTAGACCACCGAGCCCGCCACTGCGCAGGACAAGCCCCAGGTCACCGAGCGGTGGCCGCCAAAGACCTCGCCGATGATCACGGACGCAAGACCCACCATCACCATGCCGGTGCCGCTGGCGAGGTCGGCAAAGCCCTGATACTGAGCCAACAGAGCGCCCGTGAGGCCCACCAGGGCGTTGCCCAGAGCCAGACCGCCCACCTTCACCAGGTTGGTGTTGATGGAGCTGGCCCGGCTCATGGCCTCGTTGTCGCCTACGGCGCGCACAGCCAGCCCGGCTTCAGTCTTGAAGTAGGCCGACAAAAGCGCCACCACCACACACACCAACACCACCACGAAGGCCATCTTGACGCCATCCAGAGTAAGGGAACCGTCGGCGCCGCCTAAAGCGGTGTAGAGAGGGTCGAAGACGCGGGTGGCATTGAGCAGGCTCACATTGGGAGCGCCCAACACATAGATATTCACCGAGTAGAGCCCCGTCATGGTGATGATGCCGGCCAAAAGCGGGTTGATGCGGGCCTTGGTGATGAGCAAGCCGCTCACGCAGCCAGCAGCAGCGCCAGCCACTGCACCCAACACCAAGCCCAGGTAGGGATGACCGGCTACCGCGGCCACCGCCGAGCAGGCCATGCCAAAGCCAAAAGAGCCGTCGACGGTAAGGTCGGCCATGTCGAGGATGCGAAAGGTGATGTAGACGCCCACGGCCAGAAGCGAGTACTCAAAGCCCAGCATCAAGGCGTCGTAAAAGACGGAGAACGTCATGGGTTCCTTCTTACAAGTTCGCAGGGGGCAATGCGACACAAAGAGCAGTCCAAAGGCTCCGGGGGCCGGCGGCAGAGACGCCGCCGTCTTGCCCGAGAGCCCTTCGCAGACTAGTCGATCACGCGGTAGTCCTGGGAGATGGAGAGGTTGTCCAGATCGATGCCCAGCGCCTTGGCAGTGGCGCCGTTGACGGCATAGTCATCAGAAGCCAGCACCTCCACGGGCAGGTCGGAGATCTTGGTGCCCTCCAGGGCCTTGATGGCCATATCGGCAGACTTGGCGCCTAGGGTGGTGTTGGAGCAAGAGACAGACTCCAGGGCTCCGTCCTGGACCATCACGGGATCGGTGCCAAGCACGGGGATGTTGGCCTTGGTAGCGGTCTGGGTGAGCTGGGACATGGCGCTCTGGACCACAGAGTCCACCGGCACGTAGATGCAAGAGACGCCCGAGGCCAAAGTGGCTGCGGTTTGCTGCACCTCGGAGCTGTTGGTGACGGTGCGCACGTCCACCTGGATCTGGCGGCCTTCCAGATACTCCTGGGCAGCCTTAGCGGTAACCTCGGCGTTCTTCTCGCCGGAGCAGTAAAGGATACCCACCTTGCCCGAGAGCGCCGCCGGATCCAGCTCCTCGGCGAACTCGAAGATGGCCTTGACGTCGGACACGTTGGAGGTGCCGGTGATGCCCTTGTCGGGCTTCTCCAGCGAAGAGGTGATGCCGGCGGCCACAGGATCGGTGACGCTTATGAAGATCATGGGCTTGTCGATGCCCGCATTGGCGCAGGCCTGGGCAGCCGGGGTGGCAATGGGCACGATGACGTCGTAGTCGGCGCTCTTGAGCTGTGCGGCGATGGAGTTCAAGGTGGCCACGTCGCCTTGGGCGTTCTTCACGTCGTAAACCACGTTGGTGAAGCCCTGGTCTGCCATCTCGTCTTTGAAGCCGTTCATCATGGTGACGAAGGCATCGTTTTCCACTACCTCCACAAAGCACACCTTGACCTCGGCGTTTTTATCCAGCGAGCCGGAAGCCTGGGAGGCATCGGCGCCCCCGCCGCCCGAGCAGCCCACCAGCGCCACCACCGCCAGAAGGCACGCCATAAGTGCGCCCAGCTTGCCCAAAACATGCTTGTGTACCTGAGAAGTGAAGTTCATCCTGCGCTCCTTTCGAGAAGCCTCGCGCCGTTGAGGCTTTGGGGAGCGACACAAAAAAGCGCTCGCCCCCGGTCTATTTGGACTCAAGGACAAGCGTCTCATCTCGAAACACCTGCGGTGCCACCTTGATTGGCAGGTCTCCCTGCCCCCTTTGAGGCGCTTACACGCCCTGCTCTGTCACGGGAGCTCCCGTCGCGGCTTCCACCATAAAGGCTTCTCCGCGCCCTCAGCGGGTCCATTATGCCGTCCTGCTACCGCCCGCATCTCAGCTGCACGGGCTCTCTGTAGGCGCTTGGGACGGTTTTACTTCCGCTTCGCCGGTTTGGTGTACCGAATGTCGGTTATGTGGGCATGCTACGACGCTTTAGCCACCCCTGTCAACGCCTTAAGGCCGCTCTCAGGCTCCCCTGTTACCCAATGGAAAAGTTCCAAGGCTCGCCCCTCGCCCATCCCACCTCGAAGTTGCAGGCAAGGATGGCGGGGTTTCTCGGCAACCAGGGGACGCAAGGGCGCTGTGAGGCCCAGGAAGGCTTCGCTGCCGAGAAACGCCCCTGGGTGCCAGAGAGGCCCCCATTGGCTAGAATCATTCTGTTAGCGATATCGCGCGGTTCACGAAGGGAGCCTGAAGCCATGGCTGCCACGTCTTCTTCTGCATCTGCGGCGTCATCCAAGCCGCTCTATCACGCCACCTACGAGCTCACCAGCCTGATGACGCAGGACGCGCTCTCGGTGCTTACGCCCACCGGGGCCTCCAACCCGGCCTATATCGCCTGCGCGCTGCTGCTGGCAGCCATGCTCGTCTATGGGTTTGCGTTCGAGCCCCAAACGGTGGTGATGGTGGTGCTGGCCACCCTCTGCGCAGGCCTCATGGTCGTTGGCGGCCGCTGGTCCACCTACATGCTGGCGAGGCTTCAGCGCTCTGGGCTCAATGCCGTGCAGCTGCCAGAAGACGGCCGCCGCTATACCGTGGACGTGTGGGACGACAGGCTGGAGGTGACTCGGCCCTCCGGCGAGATGGAGGTCTATCCCTTCAATGACATCAAGCATGTCTACGGCACGTCTCGACTCATCCTGGTGGACATGAAGACCGGCGAGCTGGCGCTCATCCCTGCCAAGGCGCTCTCCACCAGCCGCTACGAGTCGTTGCGCACGTTGCTTTCCGCCCAAAAGTAATCCTATTGGAGTGACTCCATGGCAAAAAAGAAGCATCCCTCCCATCCGCTGCCAGCCGGCGTGCCGGCAGGCTCCCTCTTTGTGAACGAGACCGCCCTCACCAACGACCAGGTCAAGGAGGCCTGCAAGCTCACGGTCTCCCCCACGCTCCGAGTGTTCTACTTTGGCTGCGGCATCCTTATAGGCATTGCCGCGATGCTGGCCCGTATCTTTTGGCACATCTCGGGGCTGACCTGCGCGCTCGTGCTGCTCGTGGGCCTCATGACAGTGTGGCAGGGCAACCGGCTCCCTCTAGACAACGCCCGCCGCATGATCGCCGCGCTGGATCGCGCCGGCGAGGCAGCCCGCCGGCGCACCACCTATGCCACCGAGAAGGAATTGGGTGTCATCTTGAGCGACGGCACTCGTCGCACCTTTGAGTGGGGCGAGTTCAGCCGCGCGGTGGCCACCCCTCGCCTCATCTGCCTCACTCTGGCCAAAGGGTCGCTCATCTTCATGCTGGACACCCAGGGCTTTACCAAAGGCGATGCCGCAGGGTTCATTCAGTTTTTGGCCGCCCATGTGAGCGAGCCTCCGCGCAACGCAGTGACTCGCGCCTGCGACAAGATCTGCTCTACGCTGGACTCTTGGAGCACCGTCCAGGCTGCTCAAAAAGAACGCGACGCTGCCAAAAAGCAGGCGCGCCAAGCCCGCAAAGCCCAGCGCAAAGAAGGCTCCAAAAAGGACGCCTCCTAACCACACGCGCTCCAGCGCCCGCGTCGCGAGCCCGTGCCGCCCTGATGCCCATCTGCGTCGGCGCGCCCCTTATCTAGCCCTCCATCCAGAAAGCCCTGCCCTATGAGCTCCCCCATCCTTGATTCCGCCCCTGCCAAGGCCGCCTGCGATTTCTCCGCCGGCGACGTGCGCTTCGAGTCCACCTTTGAGATGGACGAGCCGCTGCTGCGCGAGGTCGTCAGCGCCCGCGACCGCTCCCTGAACAAACGCGACGGCCTGGTCTTCGCCATCGTCTTCCTCATCGTGCTGGCAGCCTACATTTGGGGCACCGTCTCGGTGTGGGACCTCACCCCCTGGGGCATCTTCTTGGGGCTCATCATTATCTTCTTACTAGGCTACAGCGTGCTTCTCGCCGTCAAGGGCTTCACGGTCTTTTGGCCTGCCCGCAGCTGGCGCAAGACCTGGAGCCACTGGTTCTCCCGCCATGGCGCCCCCGTGTCAGACAGCCCCCGCTGCACGATCCGCACCTCTGCGTGCACCACCGAGGTGCGCACCAGCGTCCTTTTGGACGGCAAGGTGTCCGGCACCATCTCCAAACCCTACAGCGCCTTCTCCCACCTGGAGGAAACCGAGCACTTGGTGGTGCTGGTCAACGGCGAGGTGGAGGTAGGAAACCTCTTGCACAATATGGTTTCTTCGGACTATGCGCAAAAGCTTGAGCAGCGCGCCGATCTCGAAGACATGATCTGGGATAAAAACCACCTACAGGGAGGCACCCCGGCCCAACTCAAGGATTATCTCGAGCACAAACTGGGTCATCGCGCCTAACCGCTCGACGCAGAACGCCCGGCAAGCTTTGTGGCGCCTATCCGCACCGCGTATAAGAGCCTCCCCTACATCACTTTTTTAGGGAGGCTCCCTTCATGCCGTTGATTCAAGCATTTGCCGTTCCCCATCCCCCTCTTATCATCCCTCAGGTTGGCCAAGGCCGAGAAAAGGCCATCCAAGCCACCGTCGACGCGTACGACGCCGTAGGCCAAGCCATCGCCCAGGACGCCCCTGACACCGTTGTCATCTCCAGTCCCCATGCCCCGCTCTACGGCGACTACCTGCAGATATCTACCGGAGAGGGCGCATACGGCTCCTTTGCCTCCTTTGGCGCTCCTCAGGTGGCTGCCTCCATCGCCTACGACCAAGAGATGGTTTCAGCCCTCTGCGACGCCGCCCAGGCGGCCGGCCTTGCCGCCGGGCCGCTGGGACGCCAAAATCCCGAGCTCGACCATGCCACGCTCATCCCGGTCCACTTCATTCAAAAGCATTGGCCTGCCAACAAACCCGCCCCTCGCTATGTGCGCCTCTCGCTCTCTGGGCTCTCGGCCAAAGACCACTACCGCCTGGGAGAGCTGGTGCGCCAGGCAGCCCAGGAGCTTGGCCGCTCCATGGTCTTTGTGGCCAGCGGCGACCTCTCCCACAAGCTGGCAGACGAAGGCCCCTACGGCTTTGCCCCCGAGGGCCCCGAGTTCGACGCTTTGGTATGCGAGTCCTTTGAGTCTGCGGACTTCTTGCGCCTGCTCTTGGTGAACCCCGACTTCGCCGAGCACGCCGGCGAATGCGGGCTGCGCTCCTTCCAAATCATGGCGGGCGCCCTGGACGCCACGCCTGTGGACGCTCAGCTCATATCCTACGAGGGGCCCTACGGCGTGGGCTATGCAGTGGCTTCTTTCACCCCCGAGGGCCCCGCAGGCTCCGTCCCCGAGCGTGCCTTTGGGACAGCCTACGATACCGCCCGCCTCGCCGAGCTCGAAGATGCCGCCGCCCATGAAGACGCCTACTGCGCGCTGGCGCGCCTGTCGCTGGAGAGCGCGGTGCGCGGCCAGGGTGTTCCGTCCGACGCCGCAGCCCAGGCCGTCGTCGCCGCCAAGGACGCTTCTCAGGCAGATCTCGAAGCCCTTGAGCTCCCCGGCGCCTGCTTTGTGTCCCTTAAAAAAGACGGCCGATTGCGCGGCTGCATTGGCACCCTGGCGCCCGTCCAGCCCAACCTGGCTGCCGAGATCATGGCCAACGCCATCTCTGCCGCCCTCCACGACCCGCGCTTCTCGCCGGTCGCCCCAGAGGAGCTGCCCGAGCTGGTGTACGACGTCGATGTGCTCTCCCAGCCCGAGCCCGTCTCCTCCACCTTGGAGCTGGACTGCGCTCGTTACGGAGTCATCGTCTCCACCTCCGACGGCCGCCGCGGCGTCCTGCTGCCCGACCTTGCCGGCGTCGACTCCGTAGACGAGCAGCTCTCCATCGCCGCCTCTAAGGGCGGCATCGACCTGTCTCGCGACCGCGTCTCCATCCAGCGCTTCCAGGTGGTGCGCCATGTCTAGGGAGGCTGCGTCCTTCTCGGCCGCATCACCGCTCAATCCCCAGGCCGCCCCTGCCTCAGCAGCATCCCAGGATGCCGAGAAGCCCCTCCGCGCCACCTGCGAGTGCTGCCCCCATAGGTGCTCGATCGCTCCCGGCGCCACCGGGGCATGTCGGGCGCGCGCCAACGAGGGCGGCCGGGTGATCGACGAGAACTTTGGGCGCGTGACCTCGGTGGCGGTGGATCCCATAGAGAAGAAGCCCCTGGCGCGGTTCAGGCCGGGCACGCTGGTGCTTTCGGTGGGCTCCTACGGCTGCAACCTGCGATGCCCCTGGTGCCAGAACCACTGCATCGCCCAGGCGGGAGCCTCTCAGGCGCCCTGGCGTTATCTGTCACCCCAGGATTTGGCAGCCACCGCAGCGGACATGGCCTCCTCCGATCCCGAGATTACCGGCGTGGCCTACACCTACAACGAGCCCCTCTGCGGTTTCGAATACGTGCGCTCCTGCGCCGAGCTGGTCCACGGCGCAGGCCTCTGCAATGTGCTGGTGTCCAACGGGTGCTTTGAGGCGCCTGTCATCCAGGCCGTAGCCCCTCTTATGGACGCCGTGAACATTGACCTTAAATGCTTCAATGCCCAGGGTTACGCGCAGATTGGCGGCGATTTGGAGTGCGTCAAAGCTGCCATCGCCGCCTTTGCGGCCACGCCCAGCTGCCATGTGGAGGTCACCAGCCTCATTGTTCCAGGCTTCAATGACTCTCTAGAAGAGATGGAAGCCCAGTGCCGCTGGCTCGCCCAGATAGACCCTTCCATCGTGCTCCACATCACGAGGTTCTTCCCAGCGTTTCGCTGCACTCAGTTGGAACCCACGCCGCGAGAGGACATCTATAGGCTTAGAGACGTCGCCCACGCGCACCTTCAGTGGGTCTATACCGGCAACTGTTAGACGCCGCTTGGACCGCCCCATCGCCTATGAGGCCTACGGGCTCGTTCAATGCGTGCCTGTAGACCTCCTGCTCGCCATTTGGAAATCTACTGACGTGCAGTTTTTCCTAGGGACAAGCCTCGCCAGAGTACCTTGCGGCATGGTCTAAGATGGTGAAGGTTGTGTCTGCCTGTCCCCTATTTTGGCTCAGGCAGTCATCTCTCAATTCTTGATATTTCTGCAGCCTGACGCTTGGACGTTTATCCCTGTTCAAAGGAGACACATGTCAGATACCACCTACGTAAGCACGGGGATCGCCCTCACACCCCGCATCTTGGCCGGCATGCTCACCGGCAGCAGCGTGATGGGCATCAATTGGGCCGCCAAATTCGCCGAGATCGGCGATAACGAGGTCTTCGAAAATGCCACTGTCCCCACCCTCCGCGAGTCCCTGGGCAACACCGGCGACGACATCTTGGCCGCCCTTTTGCCCCCGCAGATCCTGGTGGAGCTTACGGCTGACGAGCCGGTCATCGACCATGTGCGCGACGGCGAGTGGCCCGAGCCCCTCCTGCAGCACGTCACCCAGCAGTTCTGCGCAGAAAACGGCGAAGCCTGCGAGGAAGTCTACGCTCGCTGCGAGCGTCTCATGACCGGCGCGAACACGGTGGTCTTCCACTGGAACGCCAACTACATCATCCACATGCTGTCAGTAGAGAACCTGGACAACGCCTCGGTGCGTAAGGCGGCCAACTTCTACGAGCGCTTCGCCGACGCCGACCCCGTAGGCGGCCTCTTTGCCCTCTTCATGCTCGCGCTTCTGGGTCCCACCAACTTCGACCAGGTGGTGGAGTGCCTGGGCGAGGCCTTCTAAGCTCCCTGCTTCGCTTCGCGCCCTTCCACCCAGCTTTTGCGCCTAAAAACGGAGGCTCTTCTCGGCATCTCCTTACCGAGAAGAGCCTCCGTTGCGCTGTGAAATAACAGATCTTTAAATCATTACTCTTCGATAGGCCACTGCTTGCCCGTTTCTAACCAGGCTCCCCAATCACGCACGTCGCCATTGATTGCCCATTCCTTGATGGCGTAATAGTCAAAGTCTGGTGTGCTTACTGAGGTGGCGTCGTAATAACGAGTACGAGGCTCGTCTTCTGGCACCTCATCCACCGGAACACCCCATTCGTAATAATTGGGATCTCCCATAGCTTTGAGAAGTGTAGCTGCGAGATCGCGCTGGCTTACCGGAGCCCAGGAGGTCTTGAGGGGTTCGGCGGCCTGGACGGCGTCTTCTGCAGGCTTCACCAACAGAAAAGGACTGGTGGGACCGTTTATTTCATCTGCCAGATACCAATAACCATGATCAGCCGTAATGACAATAGTGGTTTCATCATATATATTCAAGCGTTTAAGTTCGGATATATATTGTTCCACAGCTAGCAAAGCTCCACGCGTCTGAGCAACAGCGTCTGTTTGACTCTCAGACACACGCTTACCTTGGTCACTAAGCGTAATGGGGTAGTGTGAACCCATCATATGAATAAGTTTATACGTACCTTTTGATGTGGCGTCTTCATTCTGCGCAAAAGTAAGTCCATCATTTTTAAGATCTTCCAAATACTTTGCATCATCGAGGACAAAAGGCTGGCCCGTTATAGAAGAACCCATGATATTACCTGCAATATCTCCGGAATAGAACCAAAACGGTGGCTTTAAAACCCAGGGAAGAGAGCGATAAAGGGACATTTTCCAAAGCGAGGAGATCGTAGGCCAGAACTTACTTTTTATTGTTAGTGCATGAATATTATCTACACGCTCTGCTAAGGATGAAATCCCAATGGGAATATCGCTGGAATAGATATCGACACTGTATCCAGTATCCTTCATGGCATCTACGAGATTCTCATCTTCAAACCAGCTATTGATCACCTCTGTACCAAACTCATCTTCATCCGTTAGATACCGGCCAGTGATCAAATCTGCCATTGCATAGCGGGTGGGAATCATCATTCCGGAACAATTGGCATAATGAGTGAAGCCCGTATAGTTGTTAATAATGTCTGGATAGCGATTGACTACTTCATCAAAATAGCCGTTGTCTACGGTGTCTAATACGAACATCACTACATTGTTTTTATAAGACACGGTATCGCGATTCTCCGTGGTAGCGATTGGACGACCTGTCCAGAGACTATCAGAAGCCCCCATATTATCCAGATCACCGGATGCCTGTTGAAGGCTGCTGATTAGTACTGCAGATTGTAAGCCTACGAGCACAATCGAAAGAATGACTACTGCAGTTTTGAGACTCCTGGCATTGAAAAGTCCCCAAACCGCAGCCCCCGCTATAAGTCCGATCCACACCAACGACGTTACTAAGGTAATGGAAAAATGGTCTTTCCAGATTACTTCTGTTCCATCGGCTACTGGTAAGCCGGTATTCATAAAGGTGCCTTGAATAAAGACCGCAACTGAAAGAGCTCCTATGATTGCTGATGCTACTGTGAAAGCTCTTCCTTTTATAAGTGAGGTCAAAATAGAGAATACAATCCACACTCCAGCAGCAAAGACCAATAGCGCAGGAGCCACCGCATTAAGACCAAATATAAAGCTATCTAAACTATTTGCTACCATGGACAGCGGGGTCACCACGCCCAGCGAATAGATGAGGCAGCCCCACACCACAAGCGACAGCGCGAAGCGAGGGGCCCAGCGCAGGTTTTGAGGCTTGTGAGGGCCTACCAGCTTCTCATCCTCGATCGCCTTATGATTGGCCTCTCGCAGCAGTTGTTGGCCCTCATTGGAAGCCGGATTTACTTCGTGAACCACGGGGTCATGGAGCTTGTCGCGATTCTCGTCGATGTTGAGGGCCTTATAGAGGCGCTTGCGCAGCCGGCGCCACATCACGCCCAACACCGCAGAGAGCGCCACGGCCACTCCTGCCAGGGCCTGGATGGTATAGGTCACCACCGAGGGGTCCACATAGGCCTGTGCCGGAGTGGCGAAGCAGACCAAATAGAGCACGGCCAGCACGCCCACAAAGAGGCAATCGAAAAGCCAGAGGACAGGACGCCTTATCCGCTTATTCATAGGTGTCCTCCTGCTGGGTAGATTTGGCGAAATGCTTGGGAACATAAGGATTTTTTTCTTCGCTTGAAAGGGCATCATCGGAGCTGGGTTCAACCTCATTCCGAGCAATATTTCCTAAGCTGGAGGAATTCACCTCTTTCGCCACGGAATCCTCAGGAACCGGAATCCCTTCCGAGTTTGGATCATCTCGGGGAGCAATCGATTTGGACTGTTCAGTCTCAGAAGCATGGGTGGGGAGGCCCTCGCCCTTCTTGCCTTCTTGAGACTGGGCCTTGAGCACGGCGTCCAGCAGATAGCGACCGGCTGCCTCTCCGCCGTGGCCGTGGTTGAAGATGAAGGTGTCGTAGACCTCCTCGATGCGGTCGTGCCATTGAGATGCCTCGTCCACCATGGAGCGCGCGATAGAGCCGATGGTGGCCACATCTTCCACGGCCATCGACTGGCCTATCTGATTGCGCAGGGAGATCTCGGTGGGCTCCAAGCCGATCTCTTGCCAGTCTGGGTTTCCCACCTTCATGGGAGTGTCTACAAAGAGGGTGGGCTTGTCGGTAGTGAAGGAGAACTCGCAGGCGATGGAGGACCAGTCGGTGAGCAGGACATCTGCGGCAAAGATGGAGCCTTCGCCGGAGAAGTCGTCCTCGAAGGCGATCTGGCCCTGAGGCACTGCCGAGAAACGCTCCTTGAGGGCGTTCCAGCGGGGACCATAGCGTTTGACATATTCCGGGTGGGGGCGCACCGTCACGTCGAAACCGGCCTCCAACAGGGAGTTGATGGTGTCGTCGGCGCAGAGGTCCAAGATGTTGTCCTCCTGCCAGGAGGGGGCGATGAGGGCCTGAGGACGGCTGGTGCGGCTATGCTTGGAAAGCGTCTCTTTGAGCTCTTGATACTCCGCTCGCTCGCGGTCCAACAGGTCGTAGCCAATGGGCACCAGGGTTTTCGCAGGCACGCCGCGGAGCTTCTCGGAGGCGCGGGTCTCGGCGATCTGGTGCGGGCCGGCGCAAAAGATGGTGTCGTAGTGGTCGTGGCAGTTGGCGGCGCCCACCAGATGCATCGAGGTGGTGTGGTGCAGCATGTCCACGTACTCGATGTCTTTGCGCACGTAGGAGCGCTTGAGGTAGTAGTTGTCCAGGTCTGCCAGCGAGGCCACAAAGACGTCGCAATCCATCTTCATCATGACGGTAATGAGCTTTTGGACGCTCATGTAGTAGGGAATGAGGCGCGGCTGGCTCTGGTGGATCTCGAAGACCTGGTCGTTGGGGTCGTTGGTGATGTAGTGGATGCGGATGTCGGAGTGCTCCAGCAGCCACTCGATGGCCCCGCGGAAGTACTTGTAAAAGCCGCTGCCCTCGCTGTAGAACACGATGGATTTGTCTACCACGTCGTAGAAGCGGGCGATGTCCTCGCGCTCGCGCTTGGCCAGCGGGTTCTTCTCGTACCACTTCTTGTCTGAGGCCGAGAGGTCTTCCAGCGCCTTGAGCTCCTTTTGGGAGGCGCGCAGCGCATCGTAGTCCACGTATTTCTTGGGGTTCATGATGAGGTTGCAGGCCAGCTGCACCACGATGGCCATGAGGTTGGAGCAGATCCAGTAGAAGACCATGCCGCTGGCCACCGAGACGCCCAAGATGGCCGAAAGGCCAATGGAGAGGCCGTTGGTGGAGGCCTTCTCGGCTTTGCCCTGCTCGCGCTGGAGCGGGTTGATGTGGTTTTGTGCCACGCCCAAGATGGCCGAGGACGCCGCCGCCAGCACCGGCATGAGCCAAGACCAGCCTCCGTCGGTTATGGGCACCAGGCCCAGCAACGCCGTGCCAGGCTCGCCTGAAGCCACGATGGAACGGATGACGTCTACCAGGCCAAAGAGGATGAGCACCTGGATGGCCAGAGGCAACATGGAGAGCAGCGGGTGGTAGCCCTCCTGCTTGTAGAGCTTGTTCTGCTCCTCGCCGATGGTCTCCTTGTCGCCAAAGTGCTTCACTTTGATGGCATTGACCTGCGGCATCAGGCTCACCACCAAAAGCGAGTTCTTTTGGCACCAGAGCGAGATGGGCAGCAGCAGGATCTTGGTGACGACAGTGAACAGCACGATGGCCAACCACCAGTTACCGGTGACCGTATAGCAAGGATCCAGAATGGTGCTAAAGAAAGCAGCCAGCATTTCTAGCATATAATTTCCTAAAATACTAGTGAAAGCTTCTCTTAATTTTCAATTTATACACAGTAAAGTAAGAGTATAGAGGCAGCTATATAGCATGCCTTTCGAAGCACTAAAACTCCCAAGAGCATAAATTAGTGGTCTCTAAATAATCTAGGATTAATAGGCCCCTTCAAGCTGTTTGACACTATTTGCCCACGTAAACTGGGCTTCCACACATTTTTGAAGCTTTATCGCGCGATTACGTAAAACGTCCGAGGGGAGGACGTATAGCTTTTCAATAGCTCTGACTACTGAACTAGTAGAAGCTTCGCACAATTCACCGTCTCCTCCATCTTTGCCGAGGACGTCTTCTACACCGGCGGTGAAAGTGATTACAGGTATTGTTTGCTGAACACAAGCCTCCAATAGTGAAGTTGGCAAGCCCTCTGGATACATTGTGGGCATTGGTGCACATTGTGCTTGAGATAAAAGAGCCGAGACATCACCACGATCTAGACGGCCAACGAAATAGACGTTGTCTTGCTCTAGAGCGGCTTGTTTAGCCTCTGATTCTTGTGGCCCTGATCCCGCTATGACGAATGCCACATTGGGTAACTGCTTGGAAGCATCGAGCACGATTCCCAATCCCTTCTCAGGAACAAGACGCCCGATAAACACTGCCAAAAATCGCTCTTCGGGTATACCAAGTTCAGATCGGAAATTGCGCCCGGAATTAAGTTTTAAAAAGGCAGAAGAGTCTATAGCATTATGGATGACTGTATGCGTGGTAATACCAAGATGTTCTAACCATTTGCACGCTGCGATGGAGACCCCAGCGTAATGTGGCTTATAACTTTTTCCAATTGAAGTAATGCCAGCCTCATAGATATTGATCATTGGATCAACTAATGGATTAGAAAGCGTAAGAGAGCCTGAGCCATGTTCAAGAACTAGGGCAGGTATTTTCTTTTCTTTTGCATAACGCAACCCTTCAAGTGAATGTGGATAGAAACGTGTATTTATCAATACCCGGTCCACAGGTTCTTTGACCAGCTGCCTCCAGATGCGCCTATAGATTTGATTACGGACGGCAATCGGCAAGCGCCCGTTCATCAACTGCAGCGAAGGAAGTCTTACGATTTGGAAACCATCTTCATCTTCTCGGTAAGGCAATTCTTCTTTTGCAGAAGTCACTACTGTAACTCGGTGACCCTCTTTTACTAACTCCTTAGCCATTGACTGAGTAAATAGTTCGACTCCGCCCATAGAAGGTAAGTACTGAGCAGAGAAAATTGCGTAACTATTCTGAGATGGCATACTGTACCTTCCATTTGTCAATTGCATTCAGCTTTTTTGTGACCCTTTCAAAATTAGCATCGGCACTTTAACTTCATGGAAATGGCTATACCTTGACCAATCCAATTACTTCATACAGATAAGATCTCTTTGTGATTTTATAAACACATAGAAGCGTTCACATCATAGAATGTCGGCCTCAACCCCTGGAGTAACCCCATGGAAACCACACCCTATCCTGGCGATTCTCTAGATCGTCTCCATCATGAGTTGCTGGAAATGCTCAAGGTCTTTGACCAGGCCTGCAAAGAGGCGCGCCTCACCTACTTCATCGAAGGCGGCACTGCCCTAGGCGCCCTTCGCCACGGCGGATTCATCCCCTGGGACGACGACGTGGACGTGTCTATGCCCAGCGCAGACTATGAGCGCATGCTTGAGGTGCTCCCCCAGCACCTGCCTGGGGGCTATTCCTTGCACACCTGGGAAAACACTCCACGCTACACCCGCCTGTGGGCGACGCTTTGGAAAGACGGTACTCGCTTTCAAGACAGCGTGGCCGTAGAAGCCGGCATGGAACAGGGTATCTTTTTAGATATCTTCCGCCTGGTGCGCTTGGATCGCGACCCTGGCATCGCCGCCCGCCAACGGCGCCGCCTGCTCTTCTGGCAGCGCATGGCCTACCTCAAATACCTGGCTCATCCCCACAACGTGCCCAACCGCGCTCTCGAAGTCGCCTGCATAGCAGCCCATGAGATTGTACGCCACATGCCCATGGCCCACATCGCCAAAATGTTCGAGCGGGCCTGCCGCACCGAGAACCCCGGTGACCTTATGGTGGACGCCACCTATGCCGACTACGAGCCCATCCCCGCCCAGGACCTGCTGCCCCCGGTTCCCATCAAGTTCGAAGGCGTCGAGCTCATGGGTCCCCACAACATCGAGGCCTACCTCACTGCCACCTACGGCGACTGGCAAGCGCTTCCCCCTGCCGACAAACGCTACACCCATGCGCCGGAAGTCTTGGATTTTGGCGACGGCGTCAACGTGGTAGAGGCTGCCAAGAAGCAGTCCTAGCGACTGCGCCGGATCGGCGCTTTGCCACCCCTCACACACACGAAAAAGGGAGGTCTTTCTCGGCTATGAGAAAGACCTCCCTGCTTGTGATGGCGACTCGCGCGCTGCCGCTCGGTTTACGCGCTCTTCTTGCCGGGAATGAGCTCGCTCCAGTCGTCGGCAGAGGCAAGCACCGTGCCGCAGAGGATGGCGATGCAGCAGACGATCTCAATGAGGCTGGGAACGTGGCCCAGAAGCACCAGGCCCAGCACCACGGCCCAAGCCGAGTAGGAGATGTTGGCAGCCATGGCCTTGGCGGCGCCGATCTTGTCGATGCCCTTGTAATAGAAGAGGTAGGAGACGGTGCCGGCCAGAGCGGCGCCGGCGATCACGGCGGTGGCAGGGGTGGCGAACACCTGGACAGCGAAGGGCCACGCGGCGAAGATCGGCAGGATCACTGCCAGATAGACCAGGCCAGAGGTGGTTTCGCGAATCTGCAGGGCGGTCTCATTGTCCACCGAGTCATCGCGCATGCCCCAGGCCAAAAGCACGGCTTCGCTGCCCCAGCCCACTACGCAGGCTAGGGCGGCCAAAATGCCCACCAGCGCGTCACCGGGCATCTCCATGTCGCTGGCGGCTACACCCATCACGATGATGGCGGCCATGGCCACTGCCAGGGCTATCCAGCGTTTGGGCTCCATCTTCTCCTTGAGCACGAAGACGGCCAAAAAGGCGCCAAAGGCTGGGTAGAAACTGGAGATGATGGCAGTGATGCCCGGGCCCAGCTGGTTGATGGCCACCACGTAGCCGGTCATGCCAAAGGGGCCGCCCAGAAGGGCTGCGGCAGCCACTACCTTGCCGCTGCGGGTTTTGAGAGCGGCCACCGTGTCTTTGAGGCGGCCGCGCACGGCCATGATCACAAACATCCAGACGGCGCAGAAGACATCGTGAAAGGCTGCGCTCACGATGGCGGCGAAGGCCAACGCCTCAGCGGTGCCCACGTAGGGTGCCATGGAGAGGGCGATGCCCAAGATGACGGTGTCCAGGCCCCAGAGCAAACCGCTGGTAAGTCCGTATCCCATAGATGATCCTTCTTTCGTCAGGTGAGGCGTGCGCCAATGACAGAGCGGGCGATCCTGCTAGGGAATCAAAGGCGACTAGCAGGCGGGGGTGGGTTTCTCGGCATCGCCTGTGAGACCGTAGAGCTCGGCTGCCAGGGTGAGGTACTTCTTGGCGTAGCGGTAGTAGATGTAGAGCCACTCGCCAATGAAGTCGCCGTCGCTCTCCTTGAGCAGGCTCCAGCAGTACCAGCACCAGCCGCACATGCCGATCATGGCCAGGTTGTGGCGGCGCTCCTCGGGCGTGGGGCGACCCTGGTAATAGAGATCGATGGCGTCGTCCACCTCTTCGTCGGAGAGCTCGCAGCAGACCGAGAAGGTGGCCAGGTCGTTGGTGGAGTCGCCCATGCCGGCGTACTCCCAGTCGATGAGGTTGAAGGTGCCGTCCTGCTCGATCAAGAAGTTGAGGTAGAAGAAGTCGTTATGGGTGACGGTGACGGGGGCGTCGTCTTGCTCCATGGCAGCATGCACGCGCTCTGCCAGCTCGTTCCAGACGGCATACTCCGGCACCTGGATGGGGCCTTTCTTAAGCAGTAGCGACTCGTAGTGCTTGGCCTCTTGATAGAAGTCGAAGGTGCTCTCGAGCTTGATGTCAGACTCATGAAGCTTGCGGGCTACGTCCATGGCCTGCTTGAGGCCCTCGTGGCTGTGCACGTCGATGGTGGTGGCCTGAGGCACGAAGCGCGAGATCTTCCAGCCTTCCTCAGGGTTCGCGCAGATGAAGGTGGAGTCCAGCCCGTTTTCGCGGGCGGCCGTGAGGGCGGCCAACTCGCTTTGACGGTTGATGATATTCTCGGTACCTATGCCGGGATGGCGATAGACGTACTCGCCGTCGTTGGTGGCAAAGTGGCAGGAGAGGTTGGTGAGGCTCTCCTTCAAGGGGTAGACGTCGTGGATCTCGGTGCGAGAGCAGCCCAGGGCGGCTGTGATGTTGTCGATGATGTCGGAGTCGATGTTGTCCAGGAAGAGCGGGTCGAACTCGCGCAGGTCGTCCAGGGAGTCGAACTCGTGGATGATGGGGGTCTCATAGCGGCGGATGCGCATGTCCAGCTCGCCGATATGGTCGATGTAGAGCTCCTCCCAGAGCTTGGGCGCAGTGGCGGGACGGTCGTACTCCTCATCGAGGATCTTGCGGAACTTAGCGGAGAACTCGCGGTCGAAGTAGACCTGGCCCAGCATGTACCAGCCGCACTGGCCGCCGATCTTCACCTTGGTGATGCGCCCATGGGGCCCGCAGGTCATGACCCACTCGGAGGTCTCGCCCTGGGCATACTGGGCGGCGTAGTAGGACTTCCAGACATAGGCCTCGAACGGGTTCTCCTCGAAGTAGTCGTCAGAGCTGCAAATGTAAGTGTTTGCCAGCTTGTCCTCTACCGCCTTGAGCGACGAGTTGTTGTTGCGAGAGGCATACTCGCGGTTCACCACGATGGTGACCTGGGGATACTTGTCTTCCAGATAGAAGAAGAGCTCCTGCTTATAGCCCACCACCACATAGATCTTTGGAATGCCGGCATCGATAAGCTGCTCGATCTGGCGCTCGATGAGCACCTGGCCGCGCACCTTGAGCAGACCCTTGGGCTGCTCGTAGGACAGCGGCACGAAACGGCTGGAAAGCCCCGCCGCCATGATGACCGCGTTGTCCACCTTGTAGGCGTCCAGCTCTTCTTGGCCTTTGGGGGTGAGTCCCTGCTCATTAATCAGGTCGCGCCCATCCAAGCTTTTGAGCGCTTTGTTCACCGTGGCCACGCCCAGGTGCGCCCGCTCGGCCAGCGTGCGTTGCGTAGCCATGCCATCCAAGAGCGCCCGAGCCACACGAAACTCATTATGATCAAGAGCCATGAGGGGATCCTTTCTTCTCGAATCCCATCATGGCTCTGTTCTAAAATCTTGTCAATACGTTGTTTGCGAACACGTATCCCATTGCATAAGCGAACAAATTACGCTCCTGCCAAGAAACCCGTCCCCTTGGCCCAGAGCCTTTCCTAGCAGTAGAGCTGTTTGAGGTCTGCTTCGCTGGAGACCCCCGAGCTCAGCCATCTCGCAGGATGTGCAACATCCACGTACCACTCCCATAAATCTTGAAGCACCGGCGTGTCGACCTGTGCCGCTTGAGCGATATCGAGAATGGCGCGTAGCCCATAGGCGAAATCTGCCGAGAAATACCTGGATCCAAAGTCCGGCTCCCACTTCCCTGGGGCTGCCTCCCTCATGGGCGAGCGCAGCCCCGCAAAGGCCGGTATGTGAGAGATTTTATGGGTCATCGAAGGGACATCGGGGCTTTCATAGTGCTCTGTGAGTGGGCGTACTCCCGACAGATCTACCCAAGAGAGGCTCTTGCAAAGCTCCTGTACCTCGGCATCGGCTGCAAGCAGCTTCTCTGAGGCCGCGTCATCCCAGCCCTCGTAAAACAGGAAGTTCTCTGGATAGGTATCGCCGGGTTGCCAGCCATCGAACATCGTGCGAATGCGCGAGGTATGCAAAATGGGGTTCGAAGGCGTGAGCGTGAGATCCAAGAAGGAGGGCAAGGGGTAGGCCGGCATGGAGAAAAGCTCCTCCAGCTCTTTTGCGACGGCGGGCGCCTTGAAAGAAGGAATGGCAGCCACTTGCAAAGACGGCTTCCGTCCTAGCTCGTACACGCTCCTGCCGTATTCATGAATCCTCGCCACACTGTGAACTCGCTGGAGCCCGCACACGACCGCCCCCGCAGCCCGAAGCGGCTGACAATAAAACTCGGCATCGGCGCCGGGCACAAAGCAGATGCGCTGCCCCTCGTGCACTACCGGCGCCACTGCCTGGCAAAACTGCTCGAACAGATAGACGGGATAGGTCACAAACACATACTGTGCGTCTCGCACCCCCTGGGCTGCATCCTGCGTATAGCTGGCTATCTCGCCGACCTTTAGCACATCGCCGCTGGCATCTTGGACCTCGACCACAGAAGACCATTGCTCTGGCCGAGAAGTGACCACCGTCACTCGATGGCCCTTTGAGGCGAACTCGGCAGCCATGAGGATGCCCACATTGCCTGCTCCCACTACACATATTTTCACAGGGCCACCTCACATCTCATAGCGCGGGTCGACCTCTTGGAGCTCTGCCAGAGAGTCGATCTCGTTGATGTCGTCAAAGGTGCAGGGCTTGATATGCACCTGGTAATGGTCGCGGAAGAGCACGCAAGGGACGTCGTCCCAGAAGCGTTGGCGGTTATTCTCGGCATCGAAGGCCTCGACGAGGTCAGAGGCCAGCTGTTTGCCATCGGCGGCAGTCCAAAAGCTCACGCCATACATGTGGTAGCAGTCTCTTCCGCCCTTATGGAGGTCGCGAATGACGCCATCGTAGGCGTCGAAGCACCAGTCGGGGGTGGAGTCGACCGGCACGCCCAGGTACCAGGAGTGGTAGTTGTAGGGGGTAAGCAGCTGGGGGTTCTTGAGGTAGAGGTCGCTCTCGAAGACGAAGGCGTTCTCAAAGTGGTTGCCCGCCGCCAGCGCGCTGGAGATGTTGTTGGTGGTGGCATAGAGGGGATTGTAGATGAGGGTCACCTGGGGGTATTCCTGGCGCAAAAGCTCGAACTCCGGGGCCAGATAGCCGGTGACCACGTAGATCTCTTGGATGCCCAGGGCGACAAGGGGCTCTATGAGGGTCTCGATGATGCGGCGGCCGTTCACGTTTACCAGCGGCTTGGGGGTGTTGATGGTGATGGGGCGCAGGCGGCTGCCCATGCCGCTGGCCAACAGCACGGCGCGCTTGGCCCGATAGGGCTCCAGCTCCTCCAGCTCCTGCGGGCTCGCCTCACCGGCCATAGCCTTGCTCGCCAGCGCCTCGAAGCGCTCTTCTGTCAATGGGCTCACGTTGCCTCCTGTGTCTTTGGGGCTTGGATGTTAGTGCAGGGGCGCCTACTGCAGGCGTTTCTCGGCAGCTTTGCCAAAGGTGACAGCCGCTTTATACCAGGTATAAAGCCACTGGCCCACAGGGTTTCCCATAGCCTCCTTGTACATGGCCCACACATACCAGTACCAGCCCACCACGCATACCGCTGCCAGGGCGTGCCACTGCTCTTGGGCAGTGGCCTCGCGGCCATAGTAAAGCGGCAGGATATCCAGGGTCTCCTCCACGGAGTAGCCCGAGCCCTGGGCCACAAAATTTCCCAGGTCGCAGATGGGGTCGCCCATGGCGGCGTACTCCCAGTCGATGAGGCGCATCTCATCGCCGCGCACCAAAAAGTTGGGGCCGTAGAAGTCGTTATGGCAGAGCACGGGCCTTTTGACCAGGGAGCGCATGCGGGTGGCGATGGCTTCTACGCGGGCCATGAGCTCGTCGAAGTCGCGAGGCAGCGGATAGCCGCAGCCCCTGAGGAGGCCGGCGATCTTGACGCCCTCGGAGAAGAAGTCGAAGGACCAAGGCGAGACCTTGCCGCTGGTATGCAGGGTGCGCGCCATTGAGAGGGCTTGGGCCACCTGGTCGCGGTTGGCGTAATCCAACTCCGAACAGCCGTCGACGAAGCGGGAGACCTTCCAGCCCTCGACAGGATCCTCGTAGATGAAGGTGTCGTCCAGCCCCAGGTCGCGGGCTACGGTTAAGGCAAAGGTCTCTGCCTCCCGATTGATGATTTTATCGGTACCTGTACCGGGATGGCGGTAGATATAGCGCTTACCCTCCACCGCGAAGACCGTGGAGAGGTTGGTGAGGCCCGCCTTCACCGGGCGCACATCGCAGATCTGCTCGCGCTGGCAGTGAAGCGTCTTGCAGATGTTGTCCAGGATGCGGGAGTCCACATTGGCAAAGAAGTCCCGGTCGAAGGCCGTGAGGTCTGCCAGGTAGTCAAACTCTTGAATGACACCGGGCTCCACCAGGCGCACGGCCATGGGCAGCTCTTGGGCATGCTGAGAAAAGATGGCCTCCCAGAGCTTGGAGGCGGTGTCGCTGTTGGCATACTCGGCCTGAAGGATGGACAGGTAGGTCTCGCAAAACGCCCGGTCCAGATAGCAGGGCCCTTGCATGAGGTAGTCGCCAGTGGCGTCTTCGCGCACTTCGAGCACGCGGCCTGCAGAATCTACCACCACGGTCTCCTCATTGGAAGAAGCCTCAAGCGGGCTCACCGTGCACCAGGACTCGTAGGAGTACGCGGGGAAGATGTTTTTAGTGAAGTACTGGTCTGATGAGATGATGAGCGAGTTGCCCAAAAAGCGCCTGGCAGCCCAGAGGGAGGAGTGGTTGTTGCGGGTAGCGTACTCGGTGTTCACCACGATGGTGACGCCGTAGCGCTCCTCAAGATAAAAGAACGCCTCTTTCATGTAACCCACGACGATCACGATCTGGTGGATGCCAGCCGCGTGCAGCTGCTCTATGAGACGCTCGATGAGCACTTGGCCGTGCACCTCGAACATAGCCTTGGGACGCTCGAAGGAAAACGGGGCGATGCGCGCGCCCACGCCAGCCGCCAGAATGATGGCGTTGCCCACACGATAGGGGGCCAGGGCGGCCTGGGCCGCACCCGTGGGATCCCCTGCCTCGTCCAGCAGGCCGGCAGCCTCAAGCTCGTGCACCGCCTTGTTCACCGAGCCCAGCGAGATCCCCGCTTCTTGAGCGATGGCTCGCTGAGAGGCGCGGGGATTGGCCTGCCTCACCCGAAGCGTCTCGAATTCATAGCGCGTCAACATGAATGAGTTCCTTATATAGTAGGGACAGGCGTCCTGCTACTTGCGCATCCTCGCACTCGCTAGAGCTAGGGGACGCTGCGCGTTTATATATACCACTGCATACTATAACGTTCATGTATGCACGATAGCACTATCACCATGAACGCTCCTGAAAGGAACCTTATGCCCCTGTTGGATCGCACCCTCCCCTACGACGAGCTTGTGCTTGTCTACCCCGATGCCGCCGATACGGCGAGTGACCGTGCGGCCAGCGACCTTGCGGCTCGCGCTGATGCTGATGCTACGGTCGCCAGTGCCACGACGAATATCCATTGCGCTGCCAGCTCCTCGCTGCCCAACATCCCGTTGCCCGACGGTTACCGCTGGTGCGCCCACCCCGAGCGGCGCCGATCCCAATGGTCCCAGCTTATGGTCGCCTGCGGCTTTCCCTATACCGCCGCCGAAGCCCAGAGCTTCTGGGATGCTATGGAAACCGCTGATCCTGCAGCTTTTGCCTCCAACCTCTTTTTCATTCTTGATGCCGATAATAACCTGGCCGCCACCTGCGGCCTTTGGCCCGGAGCGCACTTCGATCCTGCGCGCTGGAGGCTCCATTGGGTGATGTGCGCCCCAGAGCATCAAGGTCGAGGGCTCGCCAAAGCCGCCTGCCTGGCTGCCCGTGAAGCCTTTTTGCAGAATTCCGCCATGGACGGCCCTCTTTATGTGGTGACGCAGGCTCAATCCTGGGCAGCCATAGGCCTCTACGAGAAGCTGGGGTTTGTGCCCTACGAGGGAGCTACCTGTAAAGCCAGCGTTGAGGAGAATCGAGCCGTCTGGCAACAAGCGCGGACGCTGATCAAGGAACGCTACGGAATTGAAGTGTGAGGCCTCGCCTAGGCTCGATGCTTGGAGAACATCCCTTTGGCCACCGCTGCCGCCACGCTTTGACGCTGGCGGCCATAGGGCTTGCCGGAGAGGATGAGGCTTTCCACCTTGAGCTTGCCGAGACGCTCTCGCCCGCATTCGTAGGGGTTGCCCGAAAGAATGGCCATATCGCAGATCTTTCCGGCTTCCAGCGAGCCGCGCTCTTGCTCATCGAATGTGGTCCAGGCGCCGTTATAGGTACACATACGCAGGGCTTCCTGAGGCCTAAGCGACTGCTCAGGAATATCGTGGTTGCAGGCGCGTTCCATCCAAAGAATGGGGTCGGGATCGGTGCAAGGGGCGTCACTGCCCGCAGAAAGCACGATGCCCGCATCCCAATAGCTGCGAAGGGGGTTGAGTTTCTCGGCACGTGAATCGCCGAGGATCTCGCGGAGATAGGAATCGGGTTCCTGGGGCCAATTGATGAAGCTGGTCTGCATGGGGAACTGGATGTGATGGGCGGCGCAAAGCGCGAGGCCCTGTGGCGTGGGAAGGCAGGCGTGAATGATGCCGTGGCGGTGGTCTGGGCGGGGATTCTCGTCGATGGCCTGGGCCAAGCAGCGAGCAGCCTGATCAAAAGCCGCGTCGCCGATGGCGTGCATCTCGATTTGCAGCCCGGCGCTGTGGGCGGCTCGGCAGAAGGCGAGGACCTGCTCGTCGGTGTAGTAGAGGACGCCCGAGTTGGCTGGGTCGTTGGAGCAAGGTTCCAAGAGCGCGGCGTCCTGGCTGCCAAAACAGCCGTCGAGGGCGCACTCGAAGCAGCCGCCGATGCGCGGAAGGCCGCGCTTTTGAGCTACCTTGACGTCCATTGACTGGGGAAATACGCGGATGGCGAACCCCTCCTGGGCGCTCTTGGCAAGCCAGGTCTCCAGGGTGATGTCCAGGTTTCCGGCGAAGCCCACCCCGCTCACGCTATGGACCATGCCGATGCCCTTGGACGCCAGGTAGTCCATGGCTTTTTGGATGTTGGAAACAAGCTCAGGAAGGGAGAGACTGCCGGTGATGAAGTCTGAGACCGCAAAGAAGGCTTCCTGGTTCATCTCGCCGCTTTGAGGGTGGTAGCCGCGCAGATCTTTGACCTTGGGCTCGACGAGCTCCAAGAGCGCGGAGTTCACAATGCAGGCGTGGCCGTCATACTTGACCATCATGATGGGCTTGTCAGGACAGGCTTCATCAAGCTCCCGGCGAGAGAGCAGGCGGCCCTCCTCCACCGAGTAAGGGGAGGCGCCAAAGGCGACGAGGGTCTTTGCCCGGGATTTCGCAGCGAAGTCGCGGATCATGCTTTGAATCTCTTTGTTGGAGCGGGCGTCCATCACATTGAGCCCTGCATGGAACGTCGCGAAGGATGCCAGATGCTCGTGAGTATCTACGAAGGCAGGGCAGGCCACGCTGCTTCCCAGACGAATGCGAGGAGCCGAGCAGTACTCCCGAGGCAGCTCGTTGCCCACGTAAAGGATGCGACCTTGGTCTTCTACCAGGTAGGAAGCCACGGAATCGCGCGCATCCACTGTGAGAATAGTGCCTTCGTAGACCTGCATTGCTCCTCCTGAAAGTTGACTGCCGCACGATCTATTGTGGCATAGATGCGGGGCCCGGGGTTTGATGGAGCGCATTAAGGAATGGGACAGGAGCTGCGATGGAAGGGGTTCTCGGGATGGAGGACAGACTGGCGTGCACTGGATGCTGGAGGAGACGGGCGGGTTTCTTGGCAGGAAGAGATGGAATGGCTTCTTGGCATGGAGGGTTACCAACACATACCGGTGAGCATAAGGCGTGCCCAGAGATCACGACGCCGAATTTGTGCTTGACCACTCCAGTCAAAGGAATATCCCAGAATATTGGCAATGCGTTCAAAGATAAGATTGCGACGAACCTCATCTTTACATATTGTACTATCCATGGTCACTACCGTATATCCCAATCGTTCCATTACATCGCGACGCTGACGATCTTTCCTGATTTGATTTTTATTCTCATCATGCTCTTGATTGCTATCGTATTCATAAACCAGATGGTGATTGGCCCATAAGCCATCAGGTTTTATTGCTTTTGATCCACCCAATAGATAGGACAATTTGGGCTCTACCTCTATAGTTGCATTGAGCTCTGGAGTAGGCAGACCACAGCCTCCCAACTTTTTAGGCAGTGAGAGTGCGAGCTGCACGACTGTTTCCATAGGCGAGTGAGCATTATTTGCCACATAGCACATGGTAGTTATAAGCCGTTTTATGCCCAACGGTTTGGCTGAGAACGAGCGTGCCAATTGAGCGATTGTCTGAGTAGAACACAAAGGTTGCTTGAAGTAAGCACATGCATCTTTGTGAGGCAAACAGAAGTAATCGCCGCAGAGGTTTGAAATCAGTACTGCTAAATGAACTTCATCCACTTCACGGGCGCGAAGAGCTAGATATCCCGCAGGTCCTACTACTTGAAGCGAACCCAGCCCCACAGGCGGTTTGATATTAAAGAGAAACCCGTCCGGCAGCATTGCCGTGTATTGATGGGTTACCACTCCGTTTTGTTTTCCTGCTCGATTGACCGGCAATGTAAGAAAATGCAGCGGTACCTCGTGTGTGGGAGGTGCCGCCAACAGGCTATGCGCGAAAGCTAGCTGGGACTTCCACCAAACTTGAGATCTCACTGCCTTCGCACAGGCAACATTTGAGGACGCCTGAGCAAGAAGCTCTTGGCTCTCTGCTGCTGGGATACTTGTCGCTGGCAGCTTGGATGCAAAATACATCCAGGCGACTATGTCACAAAGAATCGCGTTCATGGGCAGAGCATGCAACGGAACTCTGTCCATTTTCTGGCACAAATCTGTCACTTTTTTGTCATTTGGTACCATATCTTATTGATGTATTTATCTTATTAAGAAAACCCGCTGGTAGCTCTATGGATGCATTATTGATTTTTCCATTACTTATTCATACTGCTTTTTTCTTTTCATAGAGTGTCCATGATCTGCTGGATACGTCGAGATAGCTTTGATGGCACCTCTTGTGCACGAAAGCTTTGACATGACTTGTGGCTCATCGAGGCTGCACGGAAAGCGTATGTGTCTGCCAGCTAGTGCACTTTGGAAGATATGAATGCCAACCAGGTCAGACTGGAAGGCTTTTGGTGTCAGAGCTCTGCCATAGAGGCAAGAATGGCGGCGGCTTTTGCTAAACCTCAAGATAAAAGTAAATAGATTGGCAGATCCAAGGTATTTGCATCCTGCCAAGGATACTGGATTGGAAGAGTGCGCTGCCAAGGAAACCAGGTTGGCAAACCTTTTTACCAAGATCACGCTGGGCGTTCTTACACAGGTCCTAAAGCAATAACCTCGGCCATCATTACTACGACCAAATCTAGCCTCAGCCCTCGGCAATAGCTACCAAATGCAAAGCACCTGGGCACATAACCCAGGTGCTTTGCAAAGACATAAAAGCGGATGAGTTGCATAACCAGCTAGCTGAAGCAACTCAACCAGCCCCTACTCCCCCAAAGCCTCGACTACCTTGGCGGCCATGGCATCGGTGGAGAGGATGCGAGTCTCCGGGGTGGCGTCGTCAGCGATGTCGACGGTGCGCCAACCGGCGTTGAGCACGGACTCCACCGCCGCTTCGATGGCGTCGGCAGCAGCGGACTCCCCTAGCCCATGGCGGCACATCAGCGCCACAGAAAGGATCTGCGCCAGCGGGTTGGCGATACCCTGACCTGCGATATCAGGGGCCGAACCGTGACTGGGCTCAAAGAGCGGCGTTCCGTCGCCCAAGCTGGCGCTGGCCAGCATGCCCAGGGAGCCAGCGACCATGGAAGCCTCATCGGAGAGAATGTCGCCAAAGGTGTTCTCGGTGACAATGACGTCGAACTGCGACGGACGCGCCACCAGCTGCATGGCGCAGTTGTCTACCAGCATGTCGGAGAAGGCCACCTGGGGATACTCGGCAGCTACGCGATGGGACACGTCGCGCCAGAGGCGGCTGGTATCCAGCACGTTGGCCTTGTCCACCGAGCACACCTTGGCCTGCGGACGCCCCGCAGCCGCCTCAAAGGCGTAGCGCACCACACGCTCGATCTCGCCCTCGCCGTACTCGCAGGCATCGGAGCACCACACGCCCGGCTCGCCATCCATCCCCGCGCCGGGAGCATCCTCGATGCGCTCGCGCGCGCCAAAGTAGAGGCCGCCGGTGAGCTCGCGGACGATGAGCATGTCGACTCCGCGCACCAGCTCGGGCTTAAGGCTTGAAGCGTCTGCCAGCGCGTCAAACACATGCACCGGCCGCAGGTTGCAGTAGAGCCCCAGCGCCTTGCGGATACCCAAAAGCCCCTGCTCGGGTCGGGGGCGCGAGGGGTCGGTGGAGTCCCACTTGGGTCCGCCCACGCTGGCCAGCAGCACGGCATCGGCAGCCTGGGCTGCCTCCAGCGTAGCCGCAGGCAGCGGGTCCCCACACTCATCAATAGCTGCACCACCGATAAGCTGCTCCTGGCAGTTCGCCTCAAAGCCAAAGCGCGACGCAGCCGCATCGAGCACCTGGCGACCGGCCGCCATGATCTCGGGGCCGATGCCGTCGCCGGGCAAGCAGCAGATCTTATAGCTCTTCATGAGCGTCCTCCAAAGTCGCGCTGTCAGCTGAAGCCATCTTGCGGCGGGTGCGCTCTACCAGGCCGCCAGCGTCGATGATCTCTACCAGGAAGGGCGGGAAAGGCTCTGCCGAGAAGGACTCACCTGTGTCCAGGTTGCGGATGAGGCCCTTGTCGGTATCGACGGCAACGGTCTGGCCTTGCGCGATAGCGTCGACGGCGGGAGGGCACTCCAAAATGGGGAGGCCCATGTTGATGGCGTTTCGGTAGAAGATGCGGGCGAAGCTTTTGGCGATGACGCAGGAGACGCCGGCGGCTTTGAGGGCCACCGGGGCGTGCTCGCGGGAGGAGCCGCAGCCAAAGTTCTCGTCGGCGACGATGAGGTCGCCGGGCGTCACCGAGGCAGCGAACGTGGGATCCAAGTCCTCCATAGCGTGGGCGGCCAGCGCGGCCGAGTCCGAAGTGTTGAGGTAGCGGGCGGGAATGATGACGTCGGTGTCGACGTCGCGCCCATAGCGAAACGCGCGTCCTTCAAAATACATGGCGCTCCTTTCGAGCGGAAGGCGTGGGGTCGGAAGGCGTGGGGTGAGGCGTGGGGTCGGAAGGCGTGGGCCAAAGCAGGGCGAGCTGCCGAGAAGCCCGTGTCCCCAAGGGTCGAAGCACCTGTGAGGCCGGGGCACAGGGCGGATGCGCAGCCAGTAGCGGCGTTAGTCCAGGTCAGAGGGGGCTGCGATGCTGCCGGCCACTGCGCTGGCGGCGGCGACGGCAGGGCTAGCCAGATAGACCTCCGAGGACTTGGCGCCCATGCGGCCCACGAAGTTGCGGTTGGTGGTGGAAACGCAGCGCTCGCCTTCGGCCAGGATGCCCATGTAGCCTCCCAAGCAGGGGCCGCAGGTGGGGGTGGAAATGACGCAGTTGGCGTCCAGGAAGATGTCCATCAAGCCCTCGATCATGCACTGGCGCCAGACCTCTTGGGTGGCGGGGATCACAATGCAGCGCACCGTGGGGGCTACTTGGCGCCCTTCCAAGATATCGGCGGCTTCGCGCATGTCCTCGATGCGCCCGTTGGTGCAGCTGCCGATGACCACCTGGTCGACGGCCACATGACGCGACTCAGACACCGGCCGCGTCGCCGAGGGCAGGTGTGGCCAGGCCACGGTAGGCACGATGTCTGCGGCGTCGATCACCAGGGTGCGCGCGTAGGTGGCGTCGGGGTCGGGAGCGTAGGGGGTCCAGGGGCGCTGGGTGCGACCATCAAGCCAGGCTTCGGTCTTCTCGTCCACCTCGAAGAGGCCTGCCTTGGCCCCCGCCTCGATGGCCATGTTGGCGATGGTGAGGCGACCTTCCACCGAGAGATCGCTGATGGCCGAGCCTCCAAACTCCATAGCCTGGTAAAGGGCGCCGTCCACCCCAATGGTGCCGATGATATGCAGGATGACGTCCTTGGCAGAGACGTCGGGGGCCAGCTGACCCTCCACCTGGATGCGCAGGGTCTCGGGCACGCGGAACCAGGCGCGGCCGGTAGCCATGCCCACGCCGGCGTCGGTGGAGCCCACACCGGTGGAGAAGGCGCCTAAAGCGCCGTAGGTGCAGGTGTGGGAGTCGGCGCCAATGACCAGGTCGCCGGGCGCCACTACGCCCTGCTCGGGCAAGAGGGCATGCTCGATGCCGGCGCGACCCTGCTCCCAGAAGTGCGTGATGGAGTGGGCATGGGCAAAGTCGCGCATCTTCTTGGTTTGCTCGGCGCTCTTGATGTCTTTGTTGGGCGCGTAGTGGTCGGGCACCAGGCACACCCGATCTGCATCCCACACGCCGCCGCCCAGATCCTCCACCACATCGATGGCGATGGGAGCAGTGATGTCGTTGGCCAGCACCAGGTCCAGGTCGCACTCCACCAGCTGTCCCGGGTGGACCTCAGGCAGTCCGGCATGGGCGGCCAAGATCTTCTCGGCCATGGTCATAGGTCGGGTCATAGATTGCTCCTTCGAGATATATCGATGTCGCAGGCTGGGACGCTGCAGTCTCAAAAGCTGCCGAGAAACCCGCCTGTCCCTACCAGGAATGGCAGGGGTTCTCGGCATGATGGGCTCCAGGTTAGTCGCCGGAGCGGTCGCGGGCGTCTGCGATGAGGCGGTTCAGGGCGTTGATGTAGGCCAGGGCGGAGCTCGCGATGATGTCGCCGTCGGAGCCGCGGCCGATGTAGACGCGGCCGTCGGCAGCCACCACGCGCACCGTGACCTCGCCCAAGGCATCGATGCCGCGGGTGACGGAGGAGACGGAGAACTCGGCCAGGTCGGCACCCACGCCTACTACCTGGTCGATGGCCTTATAGGCGGCGTCCACCGGGCCGGTGCCGTAGGCCACCACGGTGGTTTGCGCACCGTCTTCGCCGGTCATGGTAAGGGTAGCTGTGGGCGTGAGTGGCTGGCCGCAGGAGATCTGGATGGCGTCCAAGGTCCAGATAGCGGCACTGGTGCGCTGGCGCTCGTTGACGATGGACTCCAAATCCTCGTCGTAGACCTCTTTCTTCTTGTCAGCCACCTCGAGGAAGGCCTGGTAGATGGGCTCGAACTCGGCATCGGTGAAGCGGTAGCCCAGCTCCTGGTAGCGATGGCGCAACGCGGCGTGGCCGCTGCGTGCCGAGAGGATGATCTGCGATCCGCCGGCTCCCACCATGGCAGGGTCGATGATCTCGTAGGTGTCGCGGGCCTTGAGCACGCCGTCTTGATGGATGCCCGAGGAGTGCGCGAAGGCGTTGGCGCCCACGATGGCCTTGTTGGCCTGGACGTTCATGCCGGTGATGGAGGAGACCAGGCGGCTGGCGCGGGTGAGCTCGCAGGTCACGATGTCGGTGTGGGCGTCCAGCTCATCGCCGTGCATGGCCAGGGCCATGACCACCTCTTCCAGCGAGGTGTTGCCGGCTCGCTCGCCCAGGCCGTTGATGGTGCACTCCACCTGGGTGGCGCCGTTGCGGATGGACTCCATGGCCAGGGCGGTAGCCATGCCCAGGTCGTTGTGGGTGTGCACAGAGACCGTGACGTTCTCGATACCGGAGACGCTCTCCATGAGGGAGCGGATGCGCGCGCCAAAGTCCCAGGGCAGGTTGTAGCCGGTGGTGTCAGGGATATTGACCACCGTGGCGCCGGCATCCACCACCGCTTGGATGATGCGGTTCAAAAAGGCCTGGTCTGCGCGGCCGGCATCCTCGGCGTAGAACTCCACGTCGTCCACGAAGGACTTGGCGAAGCGCACGGCGTGAACGGCGCGCTCCAGAGCCTGGTCCTCGGTGAGGCGCAGCTTGTCGCGCAGATGCGAAGGCGACACGCCCAGACCGGTATGGATGCGCGGGCGCTTGGCGGTTTGCAGGGCCTCGGCGGCCACCTGGATGTCTTTGTCCACCGCGCGGGTGAGGGCGCACACGGTGCAAGCGTCGCCCGCCAGCTTGCCGATCTCTGCCACGCTCTTGAAATCGCCGGGGCTCGACACGGGGAAGCCAGCCTCGATGACGTCCACTTTCATGCGGATGAGCTCGCGGGCCACGATGAGCTTTTCCTCGGTGTTCATGGACGCGCCCGGCGACTGCTCCCCATCACGCAGCGTGGTGTCGAAAATAGCGATCTTGCGGGTCATGGCTCCTCCTTAACTTAAAGGGCCGCTCCCGATGCACAAAAAAGCGCGCGGCGGCCCCAGGTCGACGCGCGCTTTTGGCAGTTACGTAGTCAAGCTCGCGTCTTGGGCTCAAGAGCGAGCAGAAGCTCACAGGACCAGCAGGCCCCTGCGACCGCGACAATACCCTGAACTCTCATGGGACCTCCCTTCCCTAAAGCTTCAAGCCAACTGAAACGAAAGTATAACCCAATGCGCCCCGACGCACAGCCCCCGTAACCTGACGGCTACCTAAATGCCCCGCTGCCCAAAGCAGTCAGGAACCCAAGGGCGCCCACTGAGGAGGACGGGTTTCTGGGCATGGGTCGATGCCGAGAAACCCTGCCGCCTAGGACGGGAGCGCTGGGTGGGATGAAAGGGTTTATCGGCAGCTACATGACCTGGAGGTCGTCGGGGTCGAGCTGGGGCTCCTGCTCTTCTTGGGCCGCGTAGGCCGCGGTGTCTTGGGCCTCTTTGGGCACCGGCTTTTTGAGGAGGGTGTAGACCAGGGCGATGGTGGCAGCATCGGCGATGATGCCGAGAAGCCCGGCCCACCAGAATCGGCCCATGGTGGGGAGCATGAGGAACCCGCCAAAGGGGACGCTGGCTCCGGCGCCTTGGGTGACGCCCATGATGACGGCGCCGGCAACAGCACCTCCGCATCCGGTGGCAATGACGCCCCGCACCAAGTCGTTCATGATGATGGGCAGGGTGCCTTCGACGATGTTCACCACGCCCATGGGAACGGCGGTTTTGAGGGTCTCCACCTCGGCGGCGGTGTAAATAGGCTTGCGGAAGAGCTTGGAGACCAGGTAGGCGCAGCCAAAGCCAATGGGCACGCCGGTGTTTGCCAGCTGAAGGACGGTGACGGGGCCGTCGATGCCCTCGGCCTGGAGGGTGAGGGAGAAGGCGAAGACCGTCTTGTTGATGGGGCCGCCAAAGTCCACCACGCCCAGCACGCCCACCAGCGCGCCAAAGAGGGTGTTGGAAGCGCCGCTCATGGAGTGCAGGAAATCGGTGAGGGCTTGGGTGAACCAGGCCACCGGGGCGCCAAAGACGTAGACCATCACCAGGCCGGCGCCCAGGCAGGCCACGAAGGGGACGATGAGTGTGGGGATGAGGCCCTGGGCCCAGGCGGGCACCTTGAGGTAGCGCAAGGCTGCAGCGGCCAGCCATCCGGCCACGTAGCCGCCCAGGATCCCGCCGATGAACCCCGCCTGCACGGTGATGGCCGCAAGACCCGTGACCAAGCCTGGGGCAATGCCGGGCTTGCCGGCGACGGCAAAGGCGATGCCCGTCGAGATGATCATGGGCAGCATGTTGAGAGCCGCGCCGCCCAGCGAAGCCATGGCATCCCAGAGGCTGTAGGAACCAGGAGCGAGCGTTTGAGCCTGCGTGCCGCCCAGCGCCATGCCTATGGCCATGACGAATCCCGCCCCGCACACGATGGGGATCATATAGGAGATGGCGGTAAGCAGGGCTTCTTTTAGGGCAGCGGGCTTAAAGAGGTCTCTCACGGCGCACTCCTTTGAGGCGGCAGGCTTGCAGGCACCGCTGACGCTCCGAGGTTATGGCGCAACCCTACACTTTGATGCGGCCCGGTTGCGTGGGCTTCCCGGTAATTACGGGACGTCAGCTGGCTTTCAGTCTACAGGTTTCAGAGGCGTGCCTGAGAGAGCGGCACCGCGGAATGGGCACGCGCGCCGTGGGATGGATGGCCGCCTTGGGGTGGGAATTTAGCAAGCGTCGCAGGAGACGTCCTGGGTGACGCCCAGGACGGTGGGGGTAGAGCGGTAGCCGATGCCCATGCGGTCGATGCCGCGGTCGATGAGCTCGAAGAAGTGCTTCTGATCGCGGATGGCGCCGGAGCCCTTCACCTGAATCTCGCCATTACCGGCCTCCATCATGAGGTCCACCACCTCGTTGGTGGCGCCCCTCTGCTCGCCGCCGGTGTAGAAGCCGGTGGAAGACTTGATGAAGTCGGCGCCAGCGTCAACGGCGCAGCGGGTGCCGGCCTTGATTTGCTCGGAGGTGAGGGCGTCAGTCTCGATGATGACCTTCACCACGACGCCCTTGGCGTGGCAGACGTCCACCACAGCGCGGATGTCCCGGGTGACATAGTCCAGGTCGCCGGAGCGCAGACGGCCGTAGTTGGCCACGATGTCTAAGTCCTGGATGTCATAGCCGTCCATGATGGCCTGGGCCTGAGCCACTTTGGACTCGGTGGAGCTGGCGCCAAAGGGAAAGTCGCACACTACGCAAAGGCCGGTGTTGGTGCCCTCCACCATAGGAGCGACGATGGGCAAACTCGAGGGGTTGATGCAGATGGTGGCGCAGCCATAATCGATGCCCTCTTGGGTGTACTTTTTGATGTCCTCGACGGTGAACTCTGGCTTGAGTACAGACTGATCGATGTAAGAAGCAAGCTCGGCGCGGGTCATCTCAGAAGCAGGCTTGGTGGGGACCATGACATTCCTTTCTGGAAGGGGTCTTAAGGACGACTCGAAGATACGGCCTGCTGGGCGCGCCTTCGCCCAGCCTCAGGAAAATGGCCCCTTGTTACTGAATGTTCTGTATGTTTGACTCTCCCCGGCGCGGGCCCCGCCTGCTCCTCACGTGCCTGCTGCCCCACTCCTACCTGCCATACGCTTGCTTGCCAGCCCCACTCCGACCTGCCAGAGAAGGCAGGTTGGCAGGCCTACAAGCCAAAGTGGGTAGGTTGGCAGGCTTTTGCCCTCAAATCGCACGATTCTCCACCGTTGGCCTGCCAATCTACTTAGTTTTGTCCCGGGATTTGGCTGCGCCCAAGATAAAACTACCTAGATTGGCAGTTTATCTGCCACACCGGACAGATTGGCAGGCCTACAAGCCCCCGGATAATCCAGCTCCCTATTCCTTACGAACTTGTGAGCAGACGTAAGGCCGCCGTCACGGACAAGGGCAAACTTTACGCCCACCATAGAAGCGCCACCACGTCGTAAGGAGGCCTTTATGGAGAGGCGCTCGCCCTACACTCACCCTGCTACCCCTTCTACCAGGCAAAGGTCCCAGGCTCATCCGCACTCCCCAGAGGCTGTGTCAGACTTCCCTAGGTCGCCCTACTTCTCTGCCAATCCCTACCTTGCCAAAAAGCCTGCCGAGAAACGCCCCCGCTTCAAGGGTCGCTTGTGGTCCCTGGTGCCCCACCTGCGCCGAAACCTGCGGCCCCTTATAGCCGCCGCTGCACTGCTCGTCCTAGCCGTGGGGGTTCTGAGCTGCGCGACCTCTGCTCTCAGGGACTCCCAGGGGGCCTGGATCAGCGATCCGGCCAGCCAATGGCGGCTAGGAACAGTGCCCCATCTCTACCAAACCGATCCCGCCTGGTCCCAGAAACCCTACGCCGGCGCTACCATCGGCACCTCCGGATGCGGACCTACCTGCTTATCGGCCGTCTACATCGCCCTCACCGGCAACACCAACTTCACTCCGGTGGACGCTGCCGCGCTCGCCACCCGCGACGGCCACATCATCGACGGCCTCACCGCCTGGACCCTCATGGACGCCGGCGCCGCCACCCTGGGCCTCACGTCCCACACCATCCCCGCCGATCCCCACACAGTGCAGCAAGAGCTCTCCTGCGGCCATCCGCTCATCGCCTCCATGGGACCTGGCGACTTCACCTCCAGCGGCCACTTCATTGTGTTCGCGAGCATCGACGACGCCGACCAGCTCCGCGTCATGGATCCCAACTCCGAGCCCCGCTCCCAGCAATCCTGGGACTTGGAGCGCACGTTGAGCCAGGTGCGCGGGTTGTGGTCATTCTCGACAGCTGGATAGCCCACGGGCGTTCCAACTCGCCACGGCTTTCCTTGTCGATAAACCCTCTTGCCGATAAACCCTGCAACCTCTTGCAGCGCCTTGACGGCGCTTGGGGCACGATGTGGCGCTGCTAGGGAGTGCGGCGATAGGCGGTGCCCTCAGCGGTGACGTCCAGCACGAAGCGCGCCTGGGCTGCGGGGGTGACGATAACGCTGGTTTCGAAAGGGAGGCCCCCTTGGTCGAGCGTCTGACGCACGCATTTGAGGGCTGCAGCGCCCGTTTTGAGCCCCAGCGCTTTAGCCTCGCCGGTGACCAGTGTGCAGGCCTCATAGGCTTCAAGGGCTCGAGCAGGCAGCTTGCCGCTGCTGGAAGCGATGGCGGCATAGAGCGATCCGGCGCCCTCCACTTGGGAGCGTTCCATCTGAGGCACCAGATCCTGAGGCACCCAGGCCGTGACGTATTGCTGAGGGATGTTGTTGGCGCGGCGCACGCGCACGATGCGCCAGAGCGGGGTGCCTTCGGCCACTTGGAGCAGCCGCGCCTCGCGCTCTTTGGCATCCACTAGCGCGAGTTCCAGCAACACCGACGAGGGCTCCTCCCCCATCGAGCGCACCTGCCCAGAAAAATTGAGGGCGGTGGAAATGTCTTCTGTGTCCTCGGGCCAGCAGGCGAAGGTGCCCAGGCCTCGACGGCGCACCACTCGGCCCTCGCGGGCCAACTCGTCAAAGCAACGGCGTACAGTACCGCGAGAAAGCCCCAGCTCACGGCACAGCTCCGCCTCCGAGGGCAGTGGCTGCGCCGGATCCACTGCACGAGCCGCGATCACCTGCAGCAAGCGCTCCTTGAGCTGGCGATAGAGCGGCGTCGGGGCCGAAGGGTCCGGCGGCGTTGAGGCCACCAGTGCCAAGAGATCCATGGGCGTCGCTCCTTTATCCTCGCTGCCCTGTTGCTTATAGGCGCACCTATGCGTCCTGGAGCATGCTGCGCCGGCACATCCCATTATGCCAACGGCGAACAGGGTAACTGAAGCGGCAAAGTCTTCAGATATAACCGAAGACTTGAGGTTTTAGAGGCTTTTTACCGGTTGTAATCGAAAATATTACTTCTAAAATAGGGTTTATCGGTTATAACCGATAAACCCTAAGCCTCAGGAGTCTCAATGGACCTCATACCTCGTCCCTACCACGAAAAACGGCTCGCCCAACTGATGGAGCTTGAGGAAATCAAAGTCATCACTGGCGTGCGCCGCTGCGGCAAATCGTCCCTGCTTAACTTGGCAGCTGAACGCCTTAGGAAAACAGGCGTCCCTGATTCCAATATCTATCAACACAGGTTTGACGAATACGGGACACCCCTACATCCCACCGCCGAGTGGCTGCTTGAGATAGTGGCTCCCAAGCTCGAAGAGGCCTCCAAAGCTTATCCCTTCTACCTACTGCTAGATGAGATCCAAGAAGTTTCGCGCTGGCAGGAAGCTATCCGCAGACTTCAGACACTCCCTCAAACTCAAATACTCCTTACTGGCTCTAATGCTCATGTGCTCTCGGGAGACCTCGCCACCCTTATTGCGGGACGCTATGTCGAGCTTTCTATGATGCCGCTTTCCTTCGAAGAGTATCTGGCATTTCGCCAGAGCGCTGGTGAAAAAGCTACTACAAACGAGCTGTTCAACGACTATCTCCTCTTTGGCGGCATGCCGGGCTTAGCTCGACTTCCTCATACAAGCATTGATGAGCGTCGAGCGCTCCTCAGCGCCATCTTCGACACTGTAGTGCTCAACGATGTGGCCACCCATGGACACATCCGCGATATGAAACTGCTCAATAGGCTTATCGCATTTACGTTTTCTACCTCGGGAAATCTGGTTTCTACAAATAATATATGCAATATTTTAAAAAGCACTGGACGCAAAGTATCCCCTGAAACAGTGGATGCTTACCTGCGAGCCCTCGAGCACGCCTATGTGGTGACCTCCTGCCCTCAAACAGGAGTGGGGGGCAAAGAAGTACTTCGTCCTTTACGAAAGCTTTATCCCTGTGACACCGGACTTCGCAATCTACCCAATGGGTTTGACCCTACCAAGGATCGCGGCTTCATGCTGGAAGACGTGGTCTTCAACGAACTGCTTCGCCATGGCTGGACACCACGAGTCGGAGCACTGCCCAATGCCGAGGTGGATTTTGTTGCCACACGCGGTGACGAGCGCCTTTATGTGCAAGTGAGCTGGTCAGTAGCGGACGAAGCCACCCTCCAGCGCGAGCTCGCGCCCCTGCGCCGCCTCACTGATGCCTATCCCCGGCTTCTTCTTACCACCGATCGCTTGGGCACTGGCATAACTTCAGAAGGCATCGCCATTACCAACATCTGCGACTGGCTGCTGGGCCAGTAAGCATATCCTTGTCAGCACATCCTTTCCGAGAAAAGCTCACGCTGCCGAGAAAAACTCGCCCCCTGAAAGCTGGGTGCCTTCAGGGGGCAAGCGGTGGTGCACTAGGTTGGATGCTTCTCCTCCCATCAGCATGCAGGGCAGGAGCGCGAGCGTCTAAGGCTCGCGAGCCAGAAGGGTGCGCCTTACTGGGCGGAGGTGACCTTCTTCCAGTCGGCCTCGAAGGCGGCCAGGCCGCGGTCGGTCAGAGGATGGTGCAGGCACTTCTCCATGGCGGCGAAGGGCACGGTGGCGATGTCTGCGCCCAGCAGGGCCGCCTGGGTCACGTGGTTGGGGGTGCGAAGGGAGGCGGCGATGATCTCGGTGTGCTCGGGGCCGTAGTAGTTCTTCACGGCGGTGACGATGTTTGCCAGCTGCTCGATGCCGTCCTCTGCGATGTCGTCGAAGCGGCCCACGAAGGGGCTTACGTAGCGGGCGCCCGCAGAGCAGGCCATCAAGGCCTGGGGCACGGTGAAGATGAGGGTCATGTTGACGTTGACGCCGTGCTTCTTGAGCTCCTTGGTGGCGGCCAGGCTCTCAGCGCAGATGGGAAGCTTCACCACGATGTTGGGGGCAAGGGCTGCCAGGCGCAGGCCTTCGGCCACCATCTCCTCGGTGGTGGCGGCGGTGGACTCGGCAGAGACCGGAACGTCGGGGCAGGCCTCGGCGATCTTTACCATGTGGGCCTCGAAGTCGGCCAGCTTGCCGCCGGTCTTGGCATAGAGGGAGGGGTTGGTGGTGACTCCTGCCACGCAGCCCCAGGAGTAGGCGGTCTTGATCTCGGTGAGGTCGGCGGTGTCGATGAAGAACTTCATGGTGATTCCTTTCTGGGTGGTCAACCAGTGAGATGCAGGGGCGATATAAGAGGCTGGCGAGGCTTCAGCTTTCGCCTCCCGGCTTGCCAAAAGGTCTTGGATTGCCAGATACGCTGGGGAGGCACCACCTCTTGGCAAGACGTACCGCCTCCCCGCCTAGGCACAGCTCTTAGAGCACCTGCAGCGCATCCAGATCCAGGTCCTCTTCCTCCTCGGCAGCCACATAGGCCTCGGAGTCCAGGTCCTCGGCAGGCACCGGCTTCTTGATGGCGGCGTAGACCACGCCGGTCACCACCACATTGGTGGCGATGGCGGCAAGGCCGGCCCACCAGAAGGCGCCCATGGTGGGAAGCATCAGAAAGCCGCCAAAGGGCACCGTGGCTCCCGCACCCTGAGTGAGGGTCATGAGCACCGCGCCGCCGGCTGCGCCGCCGCAGGCAGAGGCGGCAATGCCGCGTACCAGGTCGTTCATGATGATGGGGATGATGCCTTCCACAATGTTCACTACGCCCATGGGCACCGCAGACTTCAGCGTCTCGATCTCGCCCTCACGGTAGATGTGCTTGCGCATGACCTTGGAGACCAGGTAGGCAAAGCCAAAGCCAATGGGCACTGCAGTGTTGGCCAGCTGCAGCACGGTCACCGGGCCATTGATGCCCTCAGCCTGCAGGGTGAGGGTGAAGGCGTAGACCGTCTTGTTGATGGGACCGCCAAAGTCCACCACCGAAAGGCCGCCGATCAGCGCGCCAAACACAGTGTTCGAGGCGCCGCTCATAGAATTGAGCACGCCGGTGAGCCACTCGGTGAACCAAGCCACGGGGGTGCCAGCCACATACACCATGGCCAAGCCGGAACCCAACGATGCCAAGAAGGGCACGATGAGCGTAGGCATCAAGCCTTTGGCCCAGTTGGGAACCTTCACGTAGGAAAGGATGGCCATGGCCAGCCAACCTGCCACATAACCGCCAATCATGCCGCCAATGAAACCGGCAGAGATCCTGATGGCCGCAAGGCCGGTCACCAGGCCGGGAGCGATACCGGGCTTTCCGGCGATAGAGAACGCGATGCCCGTCGAGATGATCATGGGCAGCATCCCCAGCGCCGCGCCGCCCAGCGTAGCCAAGGCATCCCAGAAGCTGTAGTTGCCCACCGTAAGCGCGTCCTGCGCCGATCCGCCCATAGCCATGCCAATGGCGATAATGAAGCCGGCCCCGCACACAATGGGAATCATGTAAGAGATGGCCGTAAGCAAGTTGCCCTTGATAGTCGCGGGCTTAAAAAGATCCTTCATAGCACAAGTCCCCTTAAACTCGTATCTTCGTCCTATTGCCTTGCCGATAAACCCGCGCCCTAGCAACCAGCCAGCTCGTGGAGCTTGGCAACCAACTTGTTGGGTGACTTGATGGCCATCTCCGTAGGAACCTTCACCACGCGCTTGCCCTCAAAGCGCTCCTGGCCAGAAACGTTCACGTCCACTGCCAGAATGACGATGTCTGCGGCAGCGATCTCCTCATCGGTAAGCTGGTTCTCGATGCCAATGGTCCCTTGGGTCTCGATGCGCACATTGTCGCCCGCAGCTTGGGCTGCATCGATGAGCTTCTGCTGAGCGATGTAGGTGTGGGCGATGCCAACGGTGCAGGCAGTGATTCCAACGATGTTCATGATGTCTCCTAAGCGTCTCGTGGTTGATTGCACTGGATGGTTGCACTTATCGATTTTATTTCTTATATTCAATGAATTCGCAGTACTTTCGAGCCTCGGCATCTCGAGCTGCCGTGCTCCCATGCACGCGACAGGTTGTGGCGACAGGCACGCCTTTAGGTGGCCCAAGTATCAGGGCTAAAGGGCCACTCCGGTCTTGGCCTCGAAGGACTCCTTGAAGCTCACGATGGCGTCGTCGATGTCCTCTGCCAAGGAGAACAGCCCGGAGCTACCCACAATGAGGATGTCGGCGCCGGTGTCGTAAAGCGTGCGGAAGGTGGACTCGTTGCACTGGCCGTCCAGCTGGATCTGGAAGCTCAGGCCCGCCTCGTCCCTCATCTTCTTGGCTGCCTCGATCTTGGCCAGCATCTCGGGAATGAAGCGCTGGCCCGCAAAGCCGGTGTCCACCGTCATGATGGTAAGGATATCGATGCGCTCCTTATAACCTTCGATGGCAGAGAGGGGCGTAGAGGGGCTCAGCACCACGCCAAACTTGTTGCCCTTGTCGTGAACCCGCTGGGAAAGCCTAAAGGCGTTGCGCTCGATGGTCTCGGCCTGGAAGGAGATGGAGTCTTGAGGTCCCAGCTCCAGCATCTCCACGAACATGGCGGGATCTTCCACCATGAGATGCACGTCTATGGGCAGGCTGGCGATCTTGCGCAGGCTGTTGGCAAACTGCGGGGTCAGCGCCATGTTGGGGCAAAAATGCCCATCCATGATGTCCACGTGATAGAGGTCGAAGCTGCGATCCATAGACTCCACGTCGTGAGCTACTTGGCTCACATCCATGCACATGAGGGAGGGGGCGATCTGCGGCTGAGCCATGAGGGTCCTTTCGCGTCAATCTTACGAGTAAACGTTTACTCACTAGTCTTAAAAAGAAGCGAGGCAGCCACCTCGCAAAAAAGTACGGGAACCGCTGAGACCACCTTTACCCTCTGCCCCTGTTTGGGCTGAATGGGTAACCGTTTACTCATTGGTTGATACTGAGAGTAAACGGTTACCCATAGAGCTGTCAACACAGGATTTTGCCCAACCGCTCACCGGCCAAAGACGCCCGCTCGCAGGCATCGGTGCAGGTAGAAGCACTGGATGTTAGGGAAGGGCTTCTCGGCATGGACGCCAAGAAACCCGTGCTCCAAAGGCTGCAGGCTGTGGGTGGGATATGCGGGAGGGAGAGCGGTTAGAGATCGGCTCGGCGCGTGGATTCGCGGCGCACCAGGCCCACCGGCACGAGAATCGAGTTGCTCTCGATGGGCTCGCCCCGGACCATGGAGAGGATGAGATGCGCGGTGCGGGTGCCTATCTGAGCGGCGTCCTGGTGGATGGTGGTGAGCGGCGGCCGGCCAAACTGGGCGATCATGATGTCGTCGTGGCCCACCACGGCTATTTCCTCGGGCACGCGGATGTGATGGGAGCGCAGCACTTCTAGGGCGCCGATGGCCTCCCAGTCGGTTTGGGCGAAGATGCCGTCGAAGGGGTAGCCGGAAGAGATGAGGCGCTCGGTCATGATGCGGCCGGTCTCATAGCCGGTGACCTGGGGCGTGAAGATGGACTCGGCGGGAAGCTCGTAGCCCAGGTCTTGAAGGCCGCGCACAAAGCCGGAGGTGCGCATCTCGGTGACGGGGGCGTCCGGACGCGGGGTGATGGTCACCGGATGGCGGCTCCCGCTGGCCCAAAGCTCTTCTGCCGCCAGCTTGCCGCTGGCGAAGTTGTCTGAGGAGACCGAGGCCACGTTGGAGCCCATCTCGTCTGGGTCTAGAAAGCGGTCGATGTAGACCGTGGGCACCGAGCGGTCCAGGGCCAGGCGCACGTCCTCATGGCTGTTCACCGAGATGATCCCCGCCACATTTTGGGCCGCCAGATGGGCGTGGCACTGGCGCTCCATCTCCACCGAGCCGTTGGTGTTGTAGATGATGATAGAGAACCCCTCGTCAAAGAGCTCCCCCTGAAGCGACAGGATCACCGAGGAGTAGAACTCGTTGGCGATGGAGGGCACGATGACGCCTATGGCGTCGGTGCGGCGTGCGCGCAGGGCACGGGCCATCTGATTGGGCTGATAACCCAGCTCTTCGATGGCTGCGCGCACCCGGCGCTCGGTCTCCTGGGAGAAGCGCCCGTTGTTATTGATGACTCGCGAAACCGTAGCCACCGAGACCCCGCACTTCTCGGCGATATCGCGGACAGTCACAGTGCGGCCCATAGGTCTCCTTACGGCGTTGTGTAATCGGTTACTCATGTTAGCAAGCTTGGCCTTCTCTGGGTACTCCCCCACCTCTATAGACGCCCTATACGCCAAAAGCCCCTCTTGCCTAGGCAACAAGGGCTTTTGGGGTGCGGGCTTCAGGCCATCCTGGGGCCTCTCGTTGCCGAGAAGCCCTCTCAACTGCTGCTAGCGACGCTCTTTTACCAGCAAGACAGTGGCAGCCGCCACGCCAAGGAGCGCCATGACGCCCAAGGTCAGAGGCAGATAGGCGCCCTGGTCGCCGGTGGGCACGATGCGGGAACCCTTGGGCGCGGCTTGGGTTTTCGCAGGGGCGGGCTTCTCGGCAGTTTGGATGGTCAGAGGCCCTTGGGAAGCGCTGGTACCGGGGGCGTAGGCTGGCAGCGAGGCGTTGGAGATGGAGCCGTTTTTCTCCAGATACTCATCCCAACCTCCAAAAGGATCGAAGCGCTGCCCTGGCTCGATGGCCTGAGGGGCGCCGGTATTGGCATCGATGGTGACGCCAGCCGGGCTTTCGCCAGAGGCCTCGGCGACGTTGCCGATGTCTGCGCCCAGGGCGTCCTCGGTGACGATGCACTGGAAGGTGAGCGTCGCCTGAGTGCCGCCCAGAAGCGTGCCTGCGCTTACCGCCAGCAGGCGAGTCTCGGGGTCGTAGGCGCTGTCAGGCACATCATGAGCGTTGCCGGCAGGATCGACGAGCTTGATGGTCCCCGCCACCGGCTCCAGGCCCTTAGGCAGCGGGTCGCGGATGACCGCGTTGTACCAGGCAGTATGGAGCTTGCTGTTGGAGAGCACCACGGTATAGCCCACAGTGTCGCCGATATAGGTGGCGCCGTCGTCGCGGGAAAGGTTCTGGGCCTCCTTGGAGATCTTGATGTCGCTCTTGGACTCGTCTTTGTCTACCTGGGGGCTTGCCGGAAGCACCGGCACGGCGTCAGGATCGGAGGTGGGGCCGGACTGCTTTTTGTCCTCGTCCATCTCGTCCCAGGTGGTCCCATGGTCCTCAGGATCATAGGGCTGGCCAGGCGCAGGTTTCTCGTAGGGCTTCTTATCGCCGCCGGGGTTGTCGCCGGGATTGCTTGGGTCGTCACCGCCGCCGGGGTTGTCGGGGTCTTCGCCGCCAGGGTTGTCGCCCGGATTCTCAGAACCGGGATCGTCGCCGTCGTCGCGATGCTGGTTGCGCCATTCCTCTGTGGGCGTGTCGCCATAGGTGGAGGCGTCGATGGGCAGGTCCTGGGGGCGGTCGGGGTATTGGGGATCCTGGTCGCGGCGGGTCTCTTTGGTGCTCAGGACCTCGGCGTCAAAGGTGAGCTGAGCGGCCTCTCCACCATAGATGTCGCCTGCGGTCACTGCGATGGTGCCGGTCTTGGGATTGTAGGCGCCGTCGGGCACTTCGTAGACCTTGCCGGCAGCATCGGTGAGCCGCAGGGTGCCAGGGACAGGTTCGATGCCCTCGGGCACCACCACCTTGATGACGGCATCTGCCAGCTTGGTGTCTGCCTCGGTGTTGGAAGCCGTGGCAGTCACCTTGAGCTTGTCGCCCACCAGCGTGCGATCGTCCTCGTGTTGCTCGATCTTCTCGGTATTCTCCACTTTCACCGTGGTCACCAGCGAGCCGTCTTTGGGATCGGCGGGAATGATGGGAGTCTCGCCAGAAGGCGCGGGATCGCCCTGAGGCGTGCTGTCGGGGTCCGGGTTGCCAGGCAGCGGCTCCCACTTGAGAGGGCTGGTAGGGTCAGAGGGGTCGCTGGGCACCTGGGCGTAGCCGTTGTCGTCGATCACCTGGATGTCGGCGTTGGTGAGCGGCGTCAGAGGCGTGGCGGGGTCATCGCCGGGCTGGAACTCGTCGCCGCTCTTGCCAAAGCTGCCAGAGGCGTCGTGCTGGGGTTTGAGGGTCTTCAAGCCCTCGTCTTCGCCGGGACGGTTGGCCGAGCCAGGTTGCACCTGGGCAGTAAAACGTACCGAGGTGGACTGTCCGCCGTAGACCACGCCAATGCCTTTAGTCACTGCATCGTTGGCGAAGACATAGCCGTCCTGCTGGGCGTCGGATTTGGGCGCCACGTCCTTCCAGTCCAAAGAATCCCAGTCGAACCCCTGGTAGAACGCGGCGGTTCCCAGATAGGTCTTGTCGCTGTGGGTGGGGTAGTTGGCCGCCAGCTCCACGCTGTTGTCGTTGAACTTGAGGTGCTCGCGCATGGCGTCGATGAGCTCGCCTGCCTTCCAGGCCGAGCCGGGCGTGATATTGAGGCCCGACACCGTGTACTCGATGGTGTCGCCGGGACGCGGAGGCGTATCGGCGCGGTTGGCCGAGGCGGCTGCAGCCTCGGGCTCGCGAGCCTTCAAAGCCTCAGCAAGCGAAGGCTCGCCGGTGACAGGCGTGGGGGCGGGAGCGAACTTCAATGCCGAGAAATGCGCGGCCGCAGGAGCCGCCCGGCCTGCCTCGCCCATGGCGGTGAGGTTGCGCCAGGTGAGGCGCACCTGGATCTTGGGGCGCAGGGTGGGATCGGGTGCGATGTTCACGGTGATGATGTAGCGGGTGCCGTTGTAGAAGGCGTTGGCGCCCTGGTCCATCACCAGCACGGTGGTGCCGCAGCTGTTGACGGAGATCTTGAGGCTGCCCTCTTCGTCAAGCTGGGGCGCCCCATCCTCGCCGCGGGCAAAGTCCACCACCGCAGGGTTGACGTTGTAGTAGGAGATAGGCGCCGACGAGCTGGATTCCAGCTTGAGGTCAAAGGTGCTGGGCTTCTCGGGGTCTTGAGGGTCATGGAAGGCGCCGTAGGATGCATTGATGGTCTTGCGAACGATGTTGGTCTTTTGCTCGGGAACCAATATCGCCGGGAAGTCGTCTTGGGGATCCGAGGGATCAGAAGGGTCTGCGGGGCTCGACGGCTTCAAAGGATTGGTGGGATCGGCCGGATCATAGGGATTGAAAGGCCAATTGGGATCCACCGGGTAATCCGGGTCATGAGGATCAGAAGGCTTTATGGGATCGGCAGGATCGGTAGGCGTGTCCGTGATGGTGACGCCGTCGCCCTTCACTTCACTCTCAGGCGTCACGGGCACGATGACAGCAGTGCCGTCATCTTGGTTTTCAGGGTTCTTATCGGCGCCTTGGATGTAGTTCTTATCGGCAAGGTACTCGATGTTGACCTTGTGCTCGCCACCCGATGCTGCACCTATCAGCAGCCGAAGCAGGCCGTCGCGGTTGGAGGGGTCGAGGTAGTAGACCGCCTGGGTGCCATGGCGCTTCTGGGCAGAGCCGTCCGGGCCTACGGCCTCCTGGTCATCGTGGCTCAATGCGGAGTGTTTGGAGGCTTTAAAAGCGTCCTCGGTGAGGGGGATGGGGTCGCCCACGTTCTTTCCGTCGACAGACACCTGGAAGGAGCCTGTGGGAGAGGCGCAGGCAAGGGCCTGGTCGTTCGCGCTGCGGATATTGAAGTCCAGCCTGAGGCGGTTTCCTGCTTTGCCGGCATCGGACTCGTTTTGAGTGATCTCTTGCCAGTCGCCGGTAGCCTCATCCAGATAGCCCCACTGCACGCTGTTCACCGTAAGCACCGCAGGGACCGGAGTGATCTCAGACCAACCGGCGATGCGGTGGCCCCAGTAGCTCTTGCCAAAGTCGGTGCCTTCTTTGGCGTACTGCTTGGAGATGAGCTCGAATTTGAAGATGCCGGTGTCGGCAGGCATGGAGCCCGTGGTGATGACACTGCTTCCAGGCAGAGGGCTGCCGCCGCGCTCATCGTATTGTTGGTAAGAGACGCTCACTGCGTCCTTGTCGTCCAAGAGCTTGCCCGACTCCTCGAATCCGGTGGTATTGATGGGGGTCTTGGAAACGTCGAGAGTCTCGAAAGGCTCGCCGTCATAAGCCTTGGTGAGCTTGCCAAACGAGGCCTGCTCCTCTGGTGTGAGCTTGTCGATGTCGATGTCGATGTAGCGCTTGAGCAGGGAGCCGCCGCCTACCTTCTCGACATAGAGAGGCTCGATGTTCTTCTCAACGCCGGCATTGTCACGATAGGAAAGCGTCACGGTAACCTTTTGGCCTTTGGCGCTCAAGGGGAGCCATAGATAGAGCTTGCCGTCATCCAGATAAGAGGGAGATCCGTAATTCTGCTCGAAGTTGTTGATCTCCAGCTTCCACTTGGTGATGGGCACCGTCTTGTTCTCGCCGCTGCCAAACTCGCCAGAAAGGTCGATGGCTACCATCTGCACTTTGTCGTTGTCGCTTAGGCGCGCGCTCGAGGTGAGGGGGTCTCCGCCCGCTTCGCGAATGACGTCGTCCCAGTTGGCGACATTCTGAGTGTTGTAGGCAGTGTCTCCCAAACCTTGGAACATGGGGCTTGTGGTACCAGGACGGTCCTCCACCAACACCGAACCGCCGGTCACGATGGTATAGCCCTTACGTGCGCCAATGCCATACATGTAAGGATCGGAAGAAGTCTTGTTGCGCACGCGAGAGATGACCGTACCTCCGGTCACTCGAATGACGTGCCCCTCGTTGGAAGCACCGCCGTGGGCGCAGCACTGGCCAATGGCATTCCCATGGTAGGCGGCATTGGCAATAACATAGCCGCCGTTGATGGAGATGTCGCCCGCCACCGTCATGAAGTTCGCATTGTTGGGATACTGCATGTTGAAGGGAGCGTTGCCGTTTTGCGCCGCAACGGTGGAGTCTTTGGTGAAAGGCGGGTTGCGCAGGTAGCTATAGGTGAACGCCTTGGCATTGGTGCCGTCTTCTGGGACAGCGATGGCATCGGGAAGAGCGCTGCCCACTACATGGCTGTTGCCATTGTTCACGTAGCCAAAGCCCGCGCCAATGCCGGTGCCGCAAGAACCGCCCGTAGCCTCCACGCGACCGCCGTTGATGGTGATGATCGTGCCAGAGCCAGAAGCGCCGCCGCCAATGCCGGAGCCGTTGGGCAGGCCCCAATCGCCGCTGCCGGTGAAGTACTGCACCTTGGAGTTGATGTTTCCGCCGTTGATGATGATGGTGCCGGCGTTCTCTTTATTGCCGCCGCCGATGCCCGCCGAATGGGCGCCGCCTGCCACCGCCAAAGAGCCGGGGTTGGCGGAATCCATCTTGGTGAGAGGGTCCCCTGCCTTGAGGGTCTGGCCGCCTACCAGCGTGACATCCTTGGCAACCACGCCGTTGGCAGGGGTCACGATTTGGTTCGATGCGTCAAGGTTTCGAACGGAATCGTCGATGACCAAGACCGAACCCCAACCCACGCGGATGCCGGCGCGGCCGTCGTAATTGGAGTTGTGGGTGTTGGCGAGAGTGTTGATGGAGCCGTCGGCTAAGGTGAGGTGCAGCTTGGTGGGATGCAGGATCTCGCTGGCCTGCACGGCCTTCTGCCCCGTGGCGGTATCCATGGAGTTGGTGACCATATTGATAGGCGACGTGGCATCGCAGGAGATATTGACGCCCGCAAGGGTAAGGTCGGCCTTCACACCGGCATTGACTTCGATATTGTGGGCGGTGGCCACGGTACTGTTGGCGTTTTTCACCGTGAGCGGCGTGGAGGTGAGGATGTGTAGCGTGGGGGCGGTGAACTGGAAGTCCACGCCCGCAGTGCCGCCGCTTACTTGAAAGTCGCCGGCGGCCACCCAGGCGCCGTCGCGGCGAAGAGGCTCCTGGTTTGCTGGGGCCGGCGCCTCGTCAGATACCGTGAGCTGGGCAGGGGCTGCAACCTCAGGCTCTTCCGGCTGAGCAGCTTCATTGGGAGCGACGCCGTCTTCCTGGTTTGAGGGCTCGGGTTTCTCGGCAGCCGAGCCTTCTAGCTCTCCCGCCCCCTCTGGCAGCGGCGCTTCCTGAGTCAGAGGCGCAGCCCCTGAAGCCTCGGCAAGCGTGCGCGCCCAGGCCACCGAAGTGACGCCCGGCCCAGATCCTAGCGCCAGAATGAGAGTCAAGAGCCCAGCGATCATTCGTTGTGCGAGCGGGTTCTTCATTGGTCCCCCTTTAACACCCTTGCATATTCTCTCTTTTGGTACACAGGTTGCCCATGTTCCTTAATTTATGCTGTAAGGATGTTAAAGTTGGACCCTTAATTTAGCAACTGGCATTTTACGAGGTTGCTCGACCGGTATTTTGGTAACCAGGGGCCTACTTGCTCTTATTTTTGAAGTTTCGATTAGAGTATTCAAACTTTATCTATATATTTTATTGCATTTCCCCAGGCATTTTGATATTTATGAATTTCGATTAGCGGCAACAGGGGCTATGACTGGGCGTCAGGATCGCTGCCAAGGACGGGAGCCTTGGGCAAGAATACGCGAAACACGGTGGTGCCTCCGCCGCTTTCCACCGAGACCAGGCCTCCGTGGGCTTGCACGATCTCCTGGACGATGGAAAGGCCCAGGCCAGTGCCACCCTCTTGGCCCCGCGACTCGTCGCCGCGCACAAAGCGTTCGAAGACATGGGGGATGAGCTCGGGCGGGATGTCCGGCCCGTGGTCTGCCACCGCAAGCTCCACCGCTTCGGGGCCCTGGGGGGCGACGCCCTCCAAATCCTGGGCAGACATGGGCGCCGCAGCCGACACGGCAGCAGCCTCTGCCTCGGCAGGCGCCGTGGGGGCGCCTGGGGCCGAAGCCGAAATGGCAGGCACACTGGGTCCTTGAGGCATAGAGGTGCAGGTCACCGCCACCGATATCTCTGTGTGAGGCGTGGCATGAGCCACCGCGTTGCGCAGCAGGTTCCCCAGCATGCGGGCGATGCGCTCAGGGTCTACCGAGCAGATCGCGCCCTCCTGAGCCGTCACTTTGACAGTGAGCTGGTGGTCGCAGGCATCGGGGTAGGCTTCGTCGGCAACCTGTTCGGCCAACATGGCCAGATCCACCTCTTGGCGCTCCAAGGGGATGGTCTGCAGGTTGAACCTTGTGATCTCGAAAAGCTCTTCTACCAAGCCCTCCAGGCGCACCGCGCGATCGCGGGCGATGGCGATGTAGCGGTCTTTGGCGTCCTCCGGCAGCTCCGGAGCCTCACAAAGCAGGTCGAGGTAGCCTATCACCGAGGTCATGGGCGTCCGCAAGTCATGGGCCAAGTAGGTGACCAGCTCATCCTTGCGATGCTCGGCGGCGTGAGCCGCCTTATCGGCAGCGATGCGCTGGCAGCGCACTTGGTTGAGCTCTTGCTCGGTGACGGAGAGCTCGTCGGAGAGTCGCACGGGCTCCTCGGGGTTTGCCACCAACTGTGCCACTGCGCCTGTAAGCTGGGCGTAATACCCGATGGATCGGCGCAGCACCAACCCCGCTATCACCAAGAGGCCCAGCAGATAGGAACCCAGGGCCAACGGCCCTTTGAGGGCGCGCACTTGCTCGTAGATCGTAATGTCGCGCACATAGTAGGTGGGCTCGCCCGCCGCATCGTAGATCATCTGGACCTGATACTCGCGCTCGCCGTTAAAAAGGCCGTGCTCCACCAACGCGTTGTAGTCTGCGGCGGAGTACTGCTGCCAAGGAGACTGGGATCGGGCCACCGCCTCGCCCATCGTATGCCAAAAGTCCTGGGTAGTGAGGGCGAAGAGCGCGCAGAAGAGCGACCAGACGGCCACCAACAGGGCAAGCCTGAGCCAAAGCGAGCGAGACAGCTGGCGCGTTTGCGGATTGTTGTGAAAGCTCACAGGCGCCCCCTTGGTTGCGCGGTTGATGGCAGTCAAAAGCCCTCAAGACATAGCGCACGCCCTCAACCCCACCAGAAGCAGGCCGCCATGCCTATTGGACATCCCCCAACACACGATACCCTACGCCCCAGACTGTTTGGATGTATTCCTCAGAAGCATCCACCCGCTCCAGCTTGCCGCGCAAACGGCGGATATGCACCATAACGGTGTTTTTGGCAGATTGGTCTGCCGGCGCATCCCACACGCGCTCAAAGAGCTCTCCTACCGAAACCGGCTCGCCACCCGCACGCAAAAGCTCTTGCAGCAGCCTGAACTCAGTGGGCGTGAGCTGCAGCTCCTTGCCCAACAGGCGCGCCTTGTGGCTCACCGGGTCAAGCTCCAAGGCCCCCACCGCAAGCTCGGGCCTGTCGGGATCCTGGATGCGGGCCGCGCGCAGGCGGGCGTGGATCCTGGCCATAAGCTCTCGAGGACGGAAGGGCTTGGTCACATAGTCGTCCGCCCCAAGGGTGAGGCCTACGACCTTGTCGGACTCGCCGTCTTTGGCCGACAAGAACACGATGGGCACGCCGGGTGAAAGATGCCTGATCTGCTCGCAGGCCTCAAAGCCGTCCATAACGGGCATCATGAGATCAAGGATCACCAGGTCAGGGCCACAGTCTGCAAAAAGACGCAAGGCCTCTTGCCCATCGCGGGCACCAATGGCATCCATGCCGTCAGCGCGCACGAGGGTGCACACAAGCTCGACGATGGCCGCATCATCGTCGGCTACCAACACCAGAGGACGCTCCAGAGACATTGGCTTCCCCTTTCTGTCGTGCTTCAGCTTTACATAGCAATGTAAGTGTAGAAGCACCTCACAGCCAAAGGCCCCTCATTACGCGCGTCTTACGAAACCGAAAGGTGCGGGTAAACCCCTTCACAAAGCTTCAAATGAGAAACGTTTGCAACATTGTGAACAATAGGTGTGCCCAAGGGGCGCCAACTTGTCGCATCTACGGTTGCCGATAATTGCGCCCTCGGCAGCCCCAGCGAGCCTCTTGCCCCGCGCTTTTAAGGCTAGAGGCTCCAGTTGGGGTCGGCATCCATGGCAAGCGGGGCGAACTTCTTCGCTCGGTACTCCCGCAGGGCCACCAGGGCGATCATGGCTGCATTGTCGGTGCAGGCAGAAAGCGGCGGCAGCGTGACGCGCACCCCTCGCTGGCCCAACGCCTGAACATAGGCTTCGCGCAATGCCGGATTGGCAGCCACTCCGCCGCCCACGCAAAAGTCGTCCACATCGCACTCTTCTACGGCGGTGAGCGCCTTGGCCACCTGCACGTCGATGACCGCCGCCTGGAAGCTGGCCGCCAGGTCGGGCAGGTCGATGGGTCTGCCAGCGGCGTTTTCGCCCTCGATGTAGGTGATCACCGCCGTCTTCAATCCCGAGAGCGAGAAGCGATAGTCGTGGCTGTGGAGCATGGCGCGGGGGAAGGCCACGGCCTTGGGGTTTCCCCGGGCAGCCAAGCGGCTGATGACCGGGCCGCCGGGATAGCCCAGGCCCAGCGCCTTGGCCACCTTGTCAAAGGCCTCGCCCACCGCATCGTCGATGGTCTCGCCCAGCACCTGGTAGTCGCCCCAATGACGCACATGCACCAGCATGGTGTGGCCGCCAGAGACCAGGCTGGCCACAAAGGGCGGCTTGAGATCCGGCGTCTCAAAGAGGTTGGCATAAAGATGGCCTTCCAGATGGTTCACCCCAATGAGAGGCAGGCCGGCTCCTGCACAGAGGCCTTTGGCAAACGCCACGCCCACCACCAAGGCGCCTACCAGTCCGGGGCCTTGCGTGACGCCCACCGCCGCCAGGTCGGAAGCCAGAAGGGTGCCGCAGCCCAGCGCCGCACCCGCCTGTTCCAACGTCTCCTGATAGACGCCCACGATGGCCTCGGTATGCTTGCGGCTGGCGATCTCTGGCACCACGCCGCCGAAGCGCGCATGGAAGTCGATCTGCGTGGACACCACGTTGGCAAGAATCGTGCCCTCGCCGTCGATGACGGCCATGGCAGTCTCATCGCAGGAGCTCTCGATTGCCAAGATAAGGGGCTGGGCTGCCAGGATGGCTTTGGCAGCCTCGCTGCTGCGCGCGGGATCTTCCACAGGCCACAGGGCCACCTGGGAAGTGGGGTCCGGCCTGTCGCTGGTAGGCTTCACTGAGAGCGGCAGCCCCGCCGTCATGACAATCGCATCCTGGCCGGTGCCGTAATAGTCGGTGCGCACGCCGGCCTCGCTATACCCCAGCGACTCATAGAGCGCCCGGGCCTCGCCATTGGCCGAGAAGACCTCCAACGAGGAGCTGCGCGCCCCCAGCACCTGGCCGTCATAGGCCACCCGGGCCAAAAGGCGTGTGCCGATGCCCTCGCGGCGGCGCGCGGCAGACACCGCCACGTCCAAGATCTCCAGGTCGTCGCCGGCCAGCCTTCCGCCAGCAAAGCCCACGACCTGGCCCTCGTCGTGAGCTACCCACCAAGAGCGCCCCGGCTGGCCCAGCTCTTCTGCAAACATCGACTGGCTCCAAGGGGTATGCTCGCTGCCCGCAAAGGCCGCGTCCTCCAAAAGCGAGACCGCCTCCAGGTCGTTTACCGACATGGGGCGCAGCTGCAGATGGCGGTCGGCCAGCGCATCGTCGCAGCCGGTGGTGGCAGCGGTGGCAGGCTCGGAAAGGCCCAGGCGTTTGAGCTCGTTTTCCTCGGCATCTGAGAGCCTGGTGTAGACCGGCAGCACCAGCGCCGGATGGCCCGGGAGCTCCCCGGAGGCTGCAAGCTCTGAGGGCGTGCCCTTCTTGGCAGCGACGGCCTCAAGCGCCGCCGACGCCGCCCGCAGAAGCGAGGCGCCCGAAGGCGCCCAGAGCTCTTGGGGCAGCAAGTGGGTGAGGCCAGCCTCGCGATAGAGGTCGGCGTACTTTTTGAGGCCGTCGCCGGTGAGCTGGATGTCTTGGGCGTCGGCACGGAGAGCCCAGAGCTTTTGGGCCTCAGGGGCCTTGAGCACCGTCTCCACCGAGAACAGCCTGGTCACGCCGGCGTCATCGATGCCATAAAGGCCCGGGTAGACCTCATGGCGCATGGCGTCTCCCACCACGCCCACCACACCACGCACGCCGGCTTCCCAGGCGCGCCATGCCACCGCGTCAAGGGTTGAAACGCCCATCACAGGGCAGTCGCGCCCGCAGCCCAGGCCTTTGGCGGTAGCGATGCCGATGCGCACGCCAGTAAAGGAGCCGGGGCCTCGGCCCACCACGATGCCCGCCACCTGGTCCATGTCGCAGCCAGCCTCTTCCAACAGCTTTTGGCACGTGGGGACCAGCTCTACATTGGCCTGGCGCCGGCAGGCGAAGTCAGACTCCGCCACTACCGAGAAACACCCCGCCTGAGCCGCAGCTCCTGGGTGAGGATCGAGGCCGTCGAAGCGGCCCAGGGCGCAGGCCAGCTCGTCGGTGGAGGTGTCGAAAGCCAGCACATAGGAAGAAAGGGGGAAATCCATGGGGGCTCCTGGATGCTCAAAGAGACAGAACGGCGCCAGACAGGCGCACAAGGCAGCCCGCCTGAGGCGAGGAGGCTCTGAGGGCAATGCCTGCACCAGAGCCGTCACACATTCTACCCGGCTTGGCCCCTAGGAGGACAGAGCGTCTGCCACGGCCTTGTCCCAGGCTTGAGCCAGCGCGCGGCCACGCCCGCCGCAGCCGGTCGCCTGAATTTGACGGGCAGGCTCCCCTGCCCCCTGGCCCACGCGAGAGATGGCGACCTCCAGACGATCGTCTCCCAACAGGGACGCGAAAGGTTCGCCCCATTCCACCAGGCTCACGCCCTCGACGCCGGCGATATCGAGGACGCCGGCATCTCCCAGCTGATCGGCGTCCTCCAAGCGATAGAGGTCGAAGTGATAGAGTGCAAGGCCGTCTCCCTCATGGATGGCCAAGATGTTGAAGGTGGGGCTGGTCACAGGCTCGGAGACTCCCAACGCCCGGGCCACCCCCTGAGTGAGGTTGGTTTTGCCGGCGCCCAAATCGCCCGTGAGAATCACCAGGTCGCCCTCGCGCACACACCGGCCCAAGAGGGCTCCTAGCTCTTGGGTGGCGAAGGGAGAGGTGCTTAAGTAGCAGCCGTCGCTGCGGCGGGTAAGATCGCTCATTCACGCTCCTTGGGGCGGCTCATGGGTGGCCAGCCACTGTCCCAGCAGAGCGAAGTCCTCTTCCAAAGAGGCTTGCTTGGTGCGGTCGTAGATGGCGGCTGCCGGGTGAAACACCGGGAGCACCCGGAAGTGCCCCGTCTCGTAGAAACGCCCGCGCAGGGCGGTGATGCCCTTCTCGGTATGGAGGACGAAGCGAGTGGCGAAGTTGCCCAGGCACACCAGCACCTCGGGCCAGATGGAGCGTATCTGCTCGCGCAGGAAGGGGCTGCACTCGGCGATTTCCTCGGGGCGCGGGTCGCGGTTTGAAGGGGGCCGGCATTTGAGCACGTTGGCGATATAGACCTCGTCCCGCCGCAGGTTCGCGATCTCCAGCAGCGCGTCCAGCTTCTTGCCTGCGGCGCCCACAAAGGGAACGCCTTGGAGGTCTTCGTTTTTGCCCGGGGCCTCCCCAATGATCATGACGCGGGCATGGGGGCTGCCGTCACCAAAGACGATATGCGTGCGGGTCTCCCACAGAGGGCACCTATGGCAATCCCCCAGCTCGGCGCGGATGGCCTCCAAGGGCACCTGTCCCGGGGCCGGCGAGGGGTATCCGGGAATCTCCAACATGGGCGTTCCTTCCTAGACGTAGACCTTCTCCAGGCGCAGGCCGAAGTCGCAGACCACCTCGTAGTTGATGGTGCCGCGAAGCTCTGCCAGCTCCTCTGCCGAGATGCGCTCGCGGCCGTCGGCGCCCATAATGGTCACCAGGTCGCCCTCCTCCACCGGGGCAGAGGGGGCATAGGAGCGGTTCTCGTTCACATCCACGGCGAACATGAACTGGTCCATGCACACGTTTCCCACTTGATGGTGGCGCTGGCCGGCCACGATGACGTCGGCCTTGTTGGAGAGGGTGCGCGAATAGCCGTCGGCATAGCCCAGAGGCACCGTGGCAATTTGGATGGAAGACTTGGGCACCCGGTAGGTCATGCCGTAGGACACCCCGGCCCCCACTGGCGGATATTGGGCCCGGGTCACCCGCGCCCGCACGCTCATCACCGGCTTCAAGTCGACAAGGGGCTCAGAGGCGTCGCAGGGGTGAAGCCCATAGAGCCCCACGCCCACGCGCACCATGTCGTAGTGGGTGTCTGAGTGCAGCACCACCGAGGGGGTGTTGTCGCAGTGCACCAGCCCCGGATCAAAGCCCGCCTCTCGCAGATTGGCGACGGCCTCGTCAAAGTGCGCCCGCTGAAGCTCCCAGTCCCAGTCGCCCACCACGTCTGCGGTGGCGAAGTGGGTGAAGGTGCCCTCGCACACCAGGCCGCTGTGGAAGTCCACGGCGCGCCTGAAGTCCACGGCGTCTTGGTAGCGCACGCCAATGCGCGTCATGCCAGTGTCCAGCGCCAGATGATAGTGGCCCTGGGTCCCCGCATTGGCGGCGTACTCGCCAAAGGCCAGCGCAAACTCGATGGTATAGACCGAAGGCATGATGTCGTAGGCCAAAAGGTCCGGGATGGACTCCTGAGGCGGCTGGGAGAGCAGCAAGATGGGCTTGTCCACGAACTCCCGCAGCTCGACGCCCTCTTGCACTGTGGCCACCGCGAAGGCATCGGCCCCGGCAGAGGCCATGATGGGCGCACAGACCGCCGCGCCATGGCCATAGGCATCGGCCTTGACCACGCACATCATCTTGGTGTTGCGGCCCAACAGCTTCTTGTAGGCCCGCACGTTGGCGCGAAGCGCGCCTCTGTCGATCTCCACCCAGCTCCAGCGCGTCTCAGGGCATCGGGCTACCGAGGGGCGCGCCCCCTCTGCCTCCCCATACCGAGAAGAGCCATAACCAGCCGCCATGAGGCTTACCTCCCTGAGACCTGCGGGTGAGCCGCATCGCCCTCTTGGGCTGCGCCCGACACCGCCATGGACACCGATTCCTCCATTGCATCTGAAGCCAGCCCCAGACAGGCGATGACGTCAGAGGCCATCACCCCGCGGCTGCCGCAGCTCTCGGCGGCCAGCGTGCCCGCCAACCCATGGACCTCGCAGGCATAGGCGCACAGAAGGGGCAGGAGCTCGTTGGACTCAAGGCCGCGGGCCAGCGTGGCTGCCATGGCGCCCGCCAGCACATCGCCCGAGCCGGCAGTAGCCAGCGCAGCAGGGCCCGGCTTGGGCAGAAGGGCGATCTCCACCCCCACGCAGCCGGTGGCCTCGCCTTTGGCCACCACGCAGATGTCGGTGCCCCCGTCGGCCCAGACCACCCGGCGAGCCGCTTCCAGGGCCGCCGTCAAAGAGTCGGGAGGATCGTTAGGGGTACCGGCAATGCGTCCCAGCTCCCGACGATGAGGCGTGAGCACTAGGGGCGCTTCTCGGCGAATGAGCTCGGGGAAGTTGTCCAGGCGGTTGGTGGTCATGCGGCCCAGGGCGTTCAAGGCGTCGGCATCGAGCACCAGAGGGCGCGAGCACTCCAGAAGCGCCGAGGTCACCGCCACCGTGTCTGCGCTCACCCCCATACCGGGGCCGCAGAGCACGGCCGAGGCCTTCTCTGCCATGTGCACGATCTGGGCCTTTCCCTCTACCGAGAATTGCCCCTCAGGCGTAGAGGGCATGCCTACCACGGGGATCTCCAAGAGGTGGGTGCGGCAGACGGTAGCGACGCGGTCGGGCACCACCAGCGTCACGTAGCCGGCGCCCGCACGAGCTGCCGCCTGGGCTGCCATGACGGCCGCGCCAGGGAAGCGCAAAGAGCCAGCCACCACCAGCACCGAGCCGCGGGAGTACTTGTCGATATCCTGGGTGTCGCAGGGCAGCACCTCCAGATAGTCCTGGGCGTCGCAGCGCCACGCCACGGGGTCTGCCTCGACCACCAGGCGGTCGGTTTGCGAGGCTAGAGGGGCCAGCACGATGGAGCCGCAAAGGTCGCGGCCGCGGCCGGAGATGAGGCCGGGCTTGAGGGAGATCATGGTCACCGTGGTGTCCGCGTAGACCGCTTGGCCGGGAGCATGGCCGGTTTGGGCCGAAAGGCCGCTGGGCACATCCACTGCCACCACCGTGGCAGAAGTGCGGTTGACCTCCTGGATCCAAAGGTCGAAGGGGGCCGCAGGGGCGCCGTGGAAACCGGTGCCCAAAAGCGCATCCACCACGACGTCTGAAGAGGAGAGCAGCGCCGCCAGCTCGTCGGTGCTAGGAGCCACCGTATAGCTCACGCCTGCAGCCACCGCGCTCTTGGCCACCATAAGGGCCAGCGAGCTCTTGAGATCCTGGGGGTCTTGGGGCGCCACCACCTGCACGGCCACCCCGGCTTCATGGAGGCGCTCGGCAGCCACCCAGCCGTCGCCGCCGTTGTTGCCTGTGCCGCAGAGGATGGCGACCCTTTGGGGACGGGACGCCAGCACCTCCTGGGCCACGGCATGACCGGCGCGACGCATAAGCTCGGCCAAGCTCACGCCTTCCAGGGTGAGCGACTGCTCCACCTGACGTACGTCCTCGATATTGAGCACAGGTTGCATGGGATCACTCCTTTGGAGGGGAGGCAGGGTGCGATGAGGAGGCCTCAGAGGAGGTCTCGAGGGAGTGGAGCTCGTCTTCTGAGACGCGCTCCAGCTCGTCCAGGATGGAGCGGGCCTCCCGGAACGAGGCGGCCATCTCTCGCTTGGGGTCGGGTTTCTCGGCAGCTTTAGGGCGCGCAGACTCCGTCACCAGCACGGCGTTGGCCACCGCCACCTCCCGGGTGTGGGAAAGCGACAGCGCTACCTCTTGTACCCCGAGCTCTTGGGCTCGTGCCGCGGCGGCTCCGGAGAGGCGGGCGGAAGGGGCGCCGGTGCGCTCGTCCACCACCACCTCCACGTCCTTGAAACCCATGCCGGCAAAACCCGTGCCCAGGGCCTTGAGCACCGCCTCGCGGGCGGCGAAACGGGCGGCATAGTGCTCGGCGGGACGGGCGCGACGCTCGCAGTAGGCGCGCTCGGCGTCGGTGAACAGGCGGCGCTTGAGGCGGGGGCGGCGGATGATGGCCTCCTCCATGCGCGCGATCTCCACCAGGTCTACGCCTACGCCAGCAAATGCCATGGGCGCTACTCCACCGTGACCGACTTGGCCAGGTTGCGGGGCTTGTCCACGTCGCAGCCGCGGGCCAGGGCCACATAGCGGGCCAGCATTTGCAGGTGCACCACCGCGATCACCGGAACGCAGAAGTCCGGCGCAGGGGGGACCAGCAGCAGGTAGTCGGAGAGCTGGGCCACTTTTTGATCGCCGTCGGTGGCTACCGACACCACGGTGGCCCCGCGGGCCTTGACCTCTTGAATGTTGGAGATGGTCTTGTAGCGCACGCGATCGTCGGGGCACACCACGACCACCGGGTAGCCCGGGTCGATAAGGGCGATGGGACCGTGCTTCATCTCGCCGGCGGGATAGGCCTCGGCGTGCAGGTAGCTGATCTCCTTGAGCTTCAGCGCGCCCTCGGCCGCCGTGGTGGAAGCGATGCCGCGGCCCAGGAAGAGCGACGAGCGGGCGTTCACAAAGGCGCGGGACGCAGCCTCGTCTTGCCAGGCACGGGAAAGCACCGTGCGGATAAGGTCGGGCACCCGCTCCAGGTCATGGAAGCGGCGCTGGACCTCGCGAATGCCCAGAGAGCCGTTGTGCTGGGCCAAGAAGAGCGCCACCAGCATGGAGGCCACCATCTGGGCGGTGTAGGCCTTGGTGGACGCCACCGCCACCTCGGGGCCGGCCTGGATGTAGACCACGCCGTCTGCCTCGCGGGCGGCCGAAGAGCCAATGACGTTGGTGATGGCGATGACCTTGGCGCCGGCGGCGTGCATCTTGCGAGCCGAGGCCAGCGTGTCTGCCGTCTCGCCGGACTGGGTGATGATGATGCAGAGGGTATGGTCGGTGACCAGGACGTCTTGGTAGTTGAACTCGCTGGCGGGCTCCACAGTCACGGGCACCTTGGCCCAGGACTCGATGAGGGTGCGGGCAATGAGGCCCACGTGGTAGGAGGTGCCGCAGGCCACGATGTAGATGCGGTCGATGGCGGCGATCTCCTCGTTGGTGAGGTCCAGCTCGTCCAGACGGATGCCAGAAGGTCCCAGGCGCCCCTTGAGCAGGCGCTCGATGGCCTCTGGCTGCTCGGCGATCTCTTTGGCCATGAAGTCGGGGTAGTCGCCCATGGAAGCGGCAGAGGCGTCCCAATCCACCGAGTAGGTCTCAGGGGTGGCCACAGGCTCCAGATCTGAAGCGAAGACCTGGCACTGGCCCGTGGGCTCCAGCCGCGCCAGCTGGCCGTCGTCCAGGTAGACGACCTCCTGGGCAATGCCTGCCAGGGCGGTGACGTCTGAGGCGGCATAGGTGCCATCGGCAGTGGTGGCGATGACCAGGGGCGAACCCTTGCGCGCGCAGACAATGCGGCCAGGGTCGTCTGCGCTGAGGCATGCGATGGCCCAGGAGCCCTCGAGGCGGGTGCACGCCAAAGACAGGGCCGCCAAAAGGTCGCCCTTTGCAGGGCCCTCCATGGCCTCTTCGATGAGGTGGGCGATAACCTCGGTGTCCGTTTGAGACACGAAGCTGTGGCCGGCCTCTTGAAGCTCTGCGGTGAGCGCCTGGTAGTTCTCGATGATGCCGTTGTGCACCACGGAGATCTTGTGAGAGCAATCCTGGTGGGGATGGGCGTTGACGTCTGAGGGCTCGCCGTGGGTGGCCCAGCGAGTATGGGCGATACCGCAGGTGGAGGCGGTTTCATAGGCGCCACAGAGCTCGCGCAGGGCAGCCACGCGGCCCTTGCACTTGATTTGCAGGAGGTGGCCGTCTGCCTGCTCTAGGGCAACGCCTGCAGAGTCATAGCCGCGATACTCGAGGGTCTCGAGGCCTTGAAGTAGGAAGGGCAACGCTTGCTTGGTGCCGGTATAGCCAACAATGCCGCACATAGGCAGGTCTCCTCTGCTCTAAGAAGCGAACGTATAGACGGGTTTCTCGAAGGGATGCTAGGCAGTGGCGGCGCCCACGGCTTCTGCCACCTCAGAGGCCAAGCGATCGGCCACCTGCTCGGTCTCCGCCTCCACCATGACGCGGATGAGCGGCTCTGTGCCAGATGGGCGCACCAGGATGCGGCCGTTGCCTTGAAGCTCAGCCTCTGCTGCGGCGATGGCCTCGGCGACGCTGGCAGCCTCCAGGGCCGCGTCCTTATCGGCCACCGTGACATTGACGAGGCGCTGGGGGAAGAGCTTGACGGGGCGGACCAGCTCGGAGAGGGTCTCGCGCTCGGCACGGATGACTTCCATGATGCGCAAAGAGGTCATGATGCCGTCGCCGGTCTTCTCGATATCGCCGAAGATGATGTGGCCAGACTGCTCGCCGCCCAGCGAATAGCCGTTCTCGCGCATGCAGGCAAAGACGTTCTTGTCGCCCACTGCGGTGGTCTCGTAGTTGAGCTGGGCGATGTCGAGCGCCTTGAGGAAGCCGAAGTTGCTCATGACGGTGGGCACCACCGTGCCGCCCGCCAGACGGCCGTGCTTGTTGAGGTACTTGCCGCACACATAGAGGATGAGGTCGCCGTCCACCACGTGGCCTCGCTCGTCCACTGCCAAGCAGCGGTCGGCGTCGCCGTCATAGGCAAAGCCCACGTCCAGGCCCTGCTCTACCACCAGGCGCTGGAGGCGCTCGATATGGGTGGAGCCGCAGTCCACGTTGATGTTGAAGCCGTCGGGGGCGTTGTTGATGACGCGGACGTCGGCGCCCAGGGCATCGAACACGGGCTTGGCCACCGATGAGGCGGCGCCGTTGGCGCAGTCCAGGCCCACCTTGACGCCCTGAAGGGAGAAGTTGGCGCTGGCGATGAGGTGAGCGATGTAGCGGTTGCGGCCCTGCATGTAGTCGACGGTGCAGCCGATCTCATTGCCGGTGGCCAAAGGCACCTCGAACTCGCCGTCGATGTAGGCCTCCACGCGCTCCAAGACAGACTCGTCCATCTTGAAGCCCTCGCGGTTCACCAGCTTGATGCCGTTGTCGTAGAAGGGGTTGTGGCTGGCGGTGATCATGATGCCGCAGTCAAAGTTGCCGTCGCAGACCTCGTAGCACACGCCGGGGGTGGGGATAACGTGGAGCATGTAGACATCGGCGCCTGAGGCCACAAGACCCGAGATCAAGGCTGCCTCGAACATATAGCTGGAGCGGCGGGTGTCTTTGCCAATGACGATGCGGGCCTTTCGACCCTGCTCGAGGCCGTAGTGATAGCCAATGTAGCGGCCGATCTTGAAGGCCTGCTCGACATTTAAGCCTTCGTTTGCGCGGCCGCGAAAACCGTCGGTGCCAAAGTACTTCATGGGCTCTCCCTTAGGAACGAATGTGGAGCGTGCGGGACGCCTCGGCGGGCACTTCTATTGATGACTATAGATATAATGCCCGATCCTATTAAACATGTCTTATCCTAGCGAACATAAAAAGGCCCGTCGCCAGGACGGGCCTTTGAAATGCGAATCTTCGCTGGGTTCGCAGAAAACCTGCGGATTAACGCTTGGAGAACTGCGGGCGCTTGCGGGCCTTCTTGAGGCCGTACTTCTTGCGCTCTACGGCACGGGCGTCACGGGTGAGGTAGCCGGCCTTCTTGAGCTCGGGGCGATAGTCGCCAGCCTCGAGCAGGGCACGGGCTACGCCCAGGCGCACAGCGCCGGACTGACCGGAGATGCCGCCGCCGTTGCAGTTGGCGATGACGTCGAAGGAACCCTGGGTGTCGGTGACACGGAAGGGAGCCAGAGCCACGTCTACCAGGTGCTGACGACCAAAGTAGGTGAGGGCGTCTTTGCCGTTGACGGTGAACTTGCCGGTACCGGGAACGATGCGAACGCGAGCCACGGCCTCCTTGCGGCGGCCGGTGCCGTAATAGACAACAGTCTTCTCTGCCATGGATTAGCCCTCCAGCTCGATCTTGACGGGGTTCTGGGCAGCATGGGGATGCTCGGGGCCAGCGTAGACCTTGAGCTTGCCAAACTGCTGACGACCGAGAGTGGTCTTGGGGAGCATGCCCTTGACAGCGTGCTCGATGACGCGCTCGGGGTGCTTGGCCATGGCCTCCTCGAAGGACTCGGTCTTGAGACCGCCCAGCCAGCCGGAATAACGCCAGTAGCTCTTCTTAGCAGCCTTGTTGCCGGTAAGCTGGACCTTATCGGCATTGATGACGATGACGTAATCGCCGGTGTCAGTGTGGGGGGTGTACTGCGGCTTGTTCTTGCCACGCAGAATAGTGGCGATCTGCGTAGCCAGACGGCCCAGGATGGCGCCGTCAGCGTCGATGAGGACCCAATTGCGGGCGACCTCGCCGGGCTTGGCGTACTTGGTCGACTTCATGGATAGAACTCCTCTTACTTGAGTAGTGCGGATTCTTTTACGAGGTTACGGGGCTCTGCAAAAGAAGCTCACTGATTGTACACGAACTGAGCCCAAAAGCACCGGTAGATCTCTAGTTCGCGCCTTCTTCACACGCGGATACCGCCGCAGGATGGACGGCCGGCACCACGCCTAGCTCTTGAAGCAGCCCCATGGCCATGCGGCGGCCGTCCACATAGAGCTCCAGCAGCTTGGAGCCGTCTTCCTCCAGAAGGTCCAGCTCCACCGGCGCCGAAGGCGCCACCACATGGGCAACTCCGGCAGCCTCCAGCTCAAAGACGTGGTCCAGCTGCCGGTTGTAGCGCTCTCCTCGGCTGGCCAAGGCCTCAAGGTAGTAGGGGTAGTCGCCATAGAGCCGTCGAGCTACCTGCATGAGCGAGTAGGCTGAGGACTTGCGATAGCCCCTGTGCTGGGTGAGCACCACGATGAGCCGCTGCGCGCCCTCCGCCAAAGCGCGCTCCACCGGAACAGAGTCGCAGGTGCCGCCGTCCAGCAGGCGACGGCCTTCCCAGGTGACGATCTCTGAGAGACAGGGCAGCGAGGAGGAGGCCACGATGATGTCCATTTGCTCAGGAAGCCGGCTCACCTCCAGATAGGCCGCCGTGCCAAAGGTGAGGTCCGAGGCCACGGCGGTAAAGGGCACCGGATTGGCGTTGAAACGAGCGTAGTCAAAGGGATCCAGCGAAGTGTTGACCTTGGTGAAGAGAAACTCCCGGCCGGTGATGTTGCCGGTGAGCGCCAGGCTGGCCAAGCTCATGAACTCGGGGTTATCTCTGAAGGCCAAGGTGTCGCGGCAAAACCTGCCGATCTGGCCCGCTTTGAAATTGGCGCCGTTGATGGCTCCGGCTGAGACGCCGTAGATGTGGCTAAAGCCTACAAAGCCTTGTTCCAAAAACACGTCCAACACGCCGGCGGTGAACATGCCGCGAAGGCCGCCGCCCTCAAGAACCAGCGCCACGTTTTGGTTCGACAATGACTTCATGCCTATCCCTTCGGGGCAGGCACCAGGCCTTTGTGCCCCCGCTTGGAGTGGAATGGGTAACCGTCACAGGATACCAGCTTGCGCGGACCTCCCCTGGCTGCCGAGAAACGACCTGCCTCAAAACTGGAAGTCTTAAGGCGGCTCCGGTATGTAATGAAAGCAACCTGAACTTTGATATCTTCTTCTTAGCACGCCCTCAAGGAAGGATTGGCAATGATCTACACCGTCACGCTCAACCCGGCTCTCGACAAGACTATTTATGTGGACGACTTTGCCTTAGACGAGGTCAATCGCGTACGCACGCTGCGCGAGGATCCCGGCGGCAAGGGCATCAACGTCACCAAGGTGGTAGAGGCTCTAGGCGGCTCGTCCGAAGCCTTGGCCCTCCTGGGCGGCTCGGTGGGCGCCCGCATCCAGCAGATGTTGGACGCAGCACACATCAAGTGCCATGCCTTCGAGGTGGCCGGCGAGACCCGCACCAACACCAAGGTGGTGGATGAGGTGCGCCACACCAACACCGACATCAACGAGCCAGGCCCCACCGTCTCTGAAGCAGACTTGGACTCCATGCTCCAGGTGCTCTTGGACCTCATCTGCCCCCAAGACATCGTGGTGCTGAGCGGCAGCCTGCCTGCCGACGCCCCTGCCGACACCTATCGCACCTGGATCGAGGCCTGCTCTTCTGTTGGCGCCCGCGTCTTTTTGGATGCCTCTGGCGAGGCCTTCGAGAAGGGCCTTGAGGCGAAGCCCTACCTCATCAAGCCCAACGAGGTGGAGCTGGGCGCCATGCTGGGCCGCGCCCTCGATACCGACGACAAGGTTGTGGAGGCAGCCCGCACGCTGGTAGACGACGGCATCTCTTGCGTGGTGGTCTCCCGCGGCGGCGACGGCGCGGTCTATGTGGACAAGGACAACGTGGTGGTAGCCCGGTCGCCCAAGGTCAAAGTAGCCTCCACGGTGGGCTGCGGCGACTCGGTGGTGGCTGCGCTGGCCCTGGGCGCCGATACCGCCATGGAGCTTAGGGACCTTCTGGTGCTTGCCATGGCCACCGGCTCTGCCAATGCCATGCAGTCGGGCACTCAGCCCGCACCTCTGGAGCTGGTGGAGTCCCTCAAAGAGCAGGTGGCCTTCGCTTAGGGAAGCTCCTCACCGGCCGGCCCTTAAGCCTTTGTCCCTGCACCCCAAGCATGCTAGGCTCATCTGCGCCCCAGCCCTCCTTAAGAGGAGCTGGGGCGCAGCTGTATCCTGCCGAGAGGAGCAACCCTGTGGCCCAAGTGCCTCTAGAGAGAGTCATGATTCAGGTGGTGGCCGTCCTTGTGGGCGTCGGAGCCTCCCTGCTGGCCCCGGCGCTTGCCCTGGATGCCCCCGCCCTGCTTGCGGCTCTTTTGTTCTGCTGTCTTTTCGACCTCGCCGGCCCCAGTGTGCGCACCGCCTTGGTGCTGGCATCCTTTGGGTTTCTGGCGTTGTGGAAGCCCTTCTCGGCCTTTGGGCCCTTGGTGGCATGCTTGGCCTGCGCCAGCCAAAAGCAGCCCTTGCGCTGGCTGTGGATAGCCCCTGCGCTGCTCGACGCCCGCTTCTTCGAGCCAGCCTGCGCTTCTGGAGTGGGGATCTTCTCGGCAGCGATGTATGTCCTGGCCCGCAGAAGCGAGCGGGCTCTGGCCGAGAAACGCACCTTGGAGGCTGCGAGGGACAGGCTGCAAGAGCGCGTCATGGTGCTGGACGAGGAGAAGAGCGCTCGGGAGGAGCGTGCGGGGCAGGCGGCTTCGGCGGCTCAGGAGGCGATGGAGGGGCTCACAGAGCGAGAGCAGTCCATCTTGAGCCTGGTGGCAGAGGGGCTCGACAACAAAGAGGTGGCCGGGCGCCTCTATCTGTCTGAGGGCACTGTGAGGAACCACGTGAGCGCCATTTTGCGCAAGAAGCAGTTGCATAACCGCACGCAGCTGGTGTCGCTCTACTTTAGAGGCCCCAATGATGGCGCAGGAATCCCATAGCCCCCTAGCTGCGGCGTTGCAACTAATGACAGAAGTCACTTCCCCTTCAGGGCCACGATGAGGCAGGCTGTGGGCACTGGTTTTAGCCTCGCCAACCAAAAAGGACACATCATGAACGAAAGCACCTCGCCTTCCGCCGCAGTGCGGGTGGACAATCTGGTGAAGCGTTACGGCGCCTTTGTGGCAGTGGACCACATCTCCTTTGAGATCGAGCCTGGGGAAGTCTTTGGCCTCCTTGGCCCCAATGGCTCCGGCAAGACCACCACCATCGATTGCATCCTGCAACTGCTGAGCTACGACAAAGGCGAGATTTCTCTCTTTGGCCAGCCCATGGCCCCCACCCGCTACGACCTCAAGCGCCGTCTGGGCGTGGTGCCTCAAAACATCGCCGTCTTCGACGAGCTCACCGTGCGCGAGAACATCGACTACTTTTGCAGCCTCTATGTGACCGACAAGGCCCGTCGCGCCCAGTGCGTCGAAGCCGCCATCGGGTTTTGCGGCCTGGAAGATTTTGCGGCCTGGCGCCCCAAGAAGCTCTCCGGCGGCCTGTTGCGGCGATTGAATATCGCCTGCGGCATCGCCCACAAGCCTGACCTGGCCTTTTTCGACGAGCCCACCGTGGCGGTAGACGCTCAGAGCCGCGCCCAGATCCTGGAGGGCATCCGCGTTATGAACCAGGCGGGCGCCACGGTGGTCTACACCTCCCACTATATGGAGGAGGTGGAGGAGCTCTGCAGCCGCGTGGCCATCTTGGACCACGGCCACATCATCGCCGCCGGCACGGTAGACGAGCTTAAGGCCCAGGTTAAGGCAGGCGAGACCATCTCGGTGGAGCTGCCGGAGCTTCCCGATGGCCTTACCCAAAAGCTCCAGGCCATGCCCCAATGCCTGCAAGCAGCCTATAAGGACCACACCCTGACGGTACGCTGCGCCAACGGCCCCCACAACCTCTTGGACGTGCTGGGCGTGGTGCGCGACTGCCACGGAGTGCCCGGCCGCGTGTGGAGCCAACCTCCCACCTTGAACGACGTCTTCCTAGAGCTCACCGGCCGCGAGCTGCGTGATTAAGGAGGCTCCCATGTGCAAAAACTGGCGCCTCGCGCTGCTGACCTTGGTGCGAGACAAAAACTTCCTCATCTGGTGCCTGGGCCTGCCGTTGGGCCTCGCCACCATCTTCATCTTCATGTTCCAGCCCATCGACAAGCTTGCCGCCCTCGACCAGCTGCCCATCGCTGCCGTGCGCCTGGACGCCGCCCAAGCCGCCACTCCCCAAGGCCAAGCCTACACCCAGTTCCTGGAAGCCTTAGGAAGCGCCGCGGACGGCGACTCCGGCTCTCCTGCCATCGCCGTAAGCTGGCAAGACAGCGTCCAGGAGGCCCGCCAGGCAGTCCAAGACTCCCAAGATGCCAAGAGGCCCTTCCTTGGCCTGGTGCGCTTGAGCCCCGACTCCCAGCTTACCTTCGAGGCGGCTCCCACCAACGACTCGGTGACCCAGATGGAGCAGTCCGTCATCGTGTCTGTCTGCGACAGCTGGCAGGCCCGCATGGACGCCGCCGCCACCCTGGCCACCCAAGACCCTGCCCGGCTGTCCCAATCCAGCGTCCAGGCCGCCCTGGCAGATGTGGCAGGCTCGGTGAAGAAGGTGTCCCTTACCGAGAATAGCCCCCGTGAGACCTGCGCCTTCTACTTCGCCCTGTTGGGCTTCACCGCCCTGATGTGTGCCCAAAACAGCCTCCTGGCTGCGCTGACGCTGGTGCCGGGCGCTTCGGCCTGCGGATCGCGCATCACCGCCTCGGGCCAGCCCCGAGGCCGCCAGATGCTCATTTGGCTCACGGCCTCTTGGACCGCCTCTTTCGCAGGCCTTGTCATCTGCCTCGCCTATGTGTGCTGGGCCGCGTCCATCGACTTTGGCGCCCGCACCGGCTTGGTGGTGCTGGCACTGGCAGCGGCCTCCTTCATGGCCACGGGCCTAGGCGGCCTCGTCGCGGTAGCCGGCCCTCGTGAAACGGGTGCCAAGGAGGGCGTCCTCACCACCGTCACTTGCGTAGGCGCGCTCTTTGCAGGCCTCTACGGCGAACCGGTCATGGAGATGGCCAACAATCTGGCCGAAGCCGCGCCGGTCACTGCCTGGATCAACCCCGTGCGCCAGGTGATGGAGTCCTTATCGGCGTTGATCTATTACGACAGCCTGGCTCCCTTCTGGATGCATCTGGGCTTGGTGGCTGCTGTAGGGGCGCTTTGCTGCGCAATAGGAGTGCTGCGTTTAAGGAGGCTGCGCCGTGAGAGTGTGTAAGTACGCCCTGAAGATGGCCGCCCGAAGGCCGCTGTTCTTTCTCATCTATGCCGTGGGCTTAAGCGTCATGGGCGTAGTCATGGCGCTGGCAGTGACCAGGGCCGAGCCTGCCGGCAGCCTGCAGGACGTGGTGCGCCCCCAGCTGGAATGGGGTCTTGTAGACGAGGACCGCTCGGAGCTGGTGGCAGGCCTCATAGACAGCCTGGACGAGCTGGGGCCGCGCGTAGAGGTGGCGCAGGATCGCCTGGCCCAGGAAGAAGCCGTGGCCCAGGGCAGCGTGGACTGCCTGTTCATAGTACCTGCCGGCTTTGAGGAGGCCTTTTTGAAGGCCGCCCGCGCTGGAGAAAGCCTCCCCTCCTTGGATGCCGCCTACGGCTTTACCGGAGCCGGAGGGGCCCTCGCTTCTGCCGCAGCCGAGCGCTGGCTGGCCTCTGCTGCCTTGGCCGCTGCCGCTCATCCGGAAGCCTCAGCGGCTCAGGTGGCAGAAGAGGCCACGCGCGCTGCTCGAAAGACGGCCTCTGTGGAGCTTATGGCCACCCCGGATGCCGCTGAGGCCAGCTCCGCCAATGCCTTCACGTTTTATTTGGAATGGTCCATCTACACCACCATCGCCTCCATCATCGCCTGCACGGCAGCGCTCTTCACCACCTTCAACCGCACCGACGTGCGTCGCCGCGACCTGGCGAGCCCCCTCACCTATCGCTCCTTCACCCTCCAGGTAGCCTTGGCTGCCCTGGCGGTCACGCTGGCCTGTTGGCTTGTCTCCACCGCCATCGGCCTTTTGGTCTTTTGGCAGGATGCGGTGGCCCTAGGGGCCGCTGGCCTTGCCTCCACGCTTCTGGCTTCGCTGGCCTTCATGCTCTTCCCGCTTTCAGTGTCGTTCTTGGCCGGCCAGTTTGGCGTGAGCTCTCAAGGCGCCAATGCGTTGGGCAATCTTTTGGGTATGGCCATCTCCTTTATGGGGGGCGCTTGGATCTCCATGACGCTTCTGGGCCCTGAGATCCAAGCAGTGGCCCGATTCACGCCGGGCTGGTGGTACACCAACGCCCTTATGAGCGCTCAGGAGCTGGCTGGATCTTCCCATTCAGCTGCGGTGGGATCATCCATTCTCACCGATGTAGGCGTGGTGGCGCTTTTCTCGGTCGTGCTTTTCTGCATAGCCCTCATCGCAGGGAAGCTCCGGGAGCAAACGGCTGCCGCCGGCGGCAATGGGGCGGTTCAGGAGAGCTAGCGCCCCGCCCCTTGCCCTATCTTATGCTCGCCTGAAGCTCCTAGGGGGAACAAATTCCAAAGCATTTGCACCATCGCGTATCTGCCGCCAATGACTTTGGACGAGGACCCATGGCTCACACCACCCATTCCAGTTTTTATCAGCTGCTGCAGCTCTCCCCCACTGCCCTTTGGGCTGCCATCCGCACCGCCCAAGGACCCGAGCGCACCCGTCTGGTCTTTGCCATGGCGGTGCGCTCGCTCTTGCTGGTGGCCTTCGCCATCCTCTTCATAGGCGGGCTCACGCCGGTATTTGGCACTGAGAACAGCTGTTTGGTGGTAGGCGGCTTCTGCATGCTGCTGGGCATCAAGTTTGTGTCCTTTGGCTACAACGCCAAGGACTCGGTGCTGGCTTTGGCCTTAGTCCTGGCCCTTACGGTGGCCGGCGGACAAGTGACCGCCCTAGGGATGCCCTGGCTCTCCTTTGCTGCCAACCTGGTGTTTCTGGGCATCATCTTGCTGCTGGTAGCCCAAGATCCCCGCATGGGAAACGCCGGCACCTATGTATTCGCCTACGTCTTTGTGAGCCAGACGCCGGTGACAGGACAGGCACTGGGCCTGCGCTGGATGCTGGCAGGGATGTTGCTGCTGCTATGCGCGGGCGTGCTTGTGCACAAGCACCTGCATGCCCATGCCCAGGTGCGGCTTGGCGATGTGCTGCGCGCCTCCTCTTTCAAAAACCCCGAGACCCGCTGGCGCCTGCGCATGGCTATAGCGGTGGCCTTGGTGCTTTTGGCAGGCGATCTTTTGCAGGTGCCCCGAAGCCTCTGGATGGGCTACGCCTGCATGTCGGTGCTTCTGCCCTACGATCCCGAGGGCAACAAAGCCACCACCACCCTCCGTCGCGGCTTGCAGCGCGCAGGTGGCGTGCTGGCAGGAAGCGCCCTCTATTGGCTGCTGGCCGCCATCGTGCCTCCCGAGGCCCACAGCCTCTTTGGCCCCATCGCCGGCCTGTGCATTGGCTTCTCTGCCCACTACTTTTGGAACAACGTGCTCAACTGCTTTGGCGCCTTGCTTTTGGCCAGCGCCCTCTACGGCGCTGCCGGAAGCGCCTTGTTACGCGTAGGCGACAACCTCTTGGGCATCCTCTTTGCTCTCGCCTGCGCCCTGCTGTGGTCCTGGATGGACAGTTGGCACGCCGCCCAAGCCCAAAAGGAGCGTTAGTTGCGGTGGGCGGGTTTCTCGGCAGCAGCCGAGAAGGGCTCCTAGCTGCACAGATATTCAATGTGCCCTTAATAGGCAAAGCGCCCCCTAGCTTCTGTGAGGCTAAGGGGCGCTTTGAGGGGATCGGACAAGCCCTTAGTCGAGCCAGAGGACAGGTTCGCCAGCCTTGACAGGACCAAGATCGCGCTTGGAGAGCGTCTTGCCCTCAGGGGCTTCAAGCACCACGACCATGACGGTAGGGTCAAAACCAGCCTCTTTGATGGTAGCCGGGTTCATAAGGACGACGGCGTCGCCAGCAGCGACCGAGTCGCCCTGAGCAGCCTTCACCTCGAAGCCCGCGCCTTCCAGCTCGACTGTATCGACGCCCGCATGCACCATGACAGAGAGGCCATCCTTCTCCACGCCATAGGCATGGCCCGTGGGGAACAGCGCAGAGAGCTCGCCGTCCATAGGGGCTGTCAGCGCAGTGCCGGAGGGGACGATGGCGATGCCGTCGCCCATGGTCTTTTGGGCAAAGACAGGGTCGGACACAGACTCGATGGCCACCAGCTCGCCGTCGACGGGAGCCAAGATCTCCAGCTTGGCGGGTTTGGCCTCTTCTTTGGGGCCCCCTTTAAACAAGCGATCGAACAGTCCCATAGCCTAGCTCTCCTTTTCTCCTCAACATGCTACTTAGTCTCATATTTGTCGCACTAGCCGTTATTCAAGCGCCAACTGGCGAAGGCGCATACTGCCGCAAATGCAATTATCACCAACGAGCCGGATAGATCCTTGAGCACGCCCGCTGCTCCGCGCTCTTGCCGCCAGACAGCACTTTCAGAGGCGGCAGGCCTCCAGATGCGCCAAAGCAAAAGCACCACGCCAGCAACACCAGGGATGCTCTGCATGAGCATCTCGGCGCAAAGAATGCCCACCAAGTTTCCCATCGCATAGCCTCCATCGCCGTTCTTATAGTGGCGATAGGCAATATGTATGAGATAGGCTGCAAACGGTTGTAGGCATGCAGCCAAAAAGCTGACCAAAAAGCGCGGGTTTTGCGCCATAAGCTCTTGAAGGTTGCTCATCGAGGCGGCGTCCAGATTGAGGGAACCTGCCAACCCTAGGCTCACAAAGGGCACCACTACCAGCAGGATCTCCACACCCATAAAAAAGCGCTGGGTAAGCTTCTCTTTGGCGGACATGCCGCAAGGAGCAGCCTTCTCCTTGGCATGAGGACTCAGGGAGGCAGCTCTCTGGCTGCGGCCAGGGTCAAGCTTGGTGCCTCGCTGAGCTTCGCGCGCACGATGTTTCTTGGTGGCCATAAAACGATCTTCCTCCTCAGGAGTCCTCTTGGCGAGATAGCGCGTCCTGGAACCAGCGGACAGCAGCAGGTCGCTGGTTCCAGGACAGCTTAGATTAGTAGTTTAAAGATACAAAACGTCGAGCTTGATCGATGCCTTAGGAAAGCTCGGGCCAGAAACCCTTGTTGGCCTCGATGAGGTCGTCAAGCACATCCTTGGCGATCTTGGCGGAGGGAATAGTGGCAGAAAGGGTGAGAGCCTGCCACAGTTTCTGGTAGCTGCCCTCGGCCCAAGCCTGAACCACAAGCTTTTCCACAGAGACCTGCTGCTCCATCATGCCCTTCTGGAACTGCGGGATCTGGCCCTGGCAGATCTTCTCGTAGCCGTTCTTGCCCACGATGCAGGGCACCTCCACCATGGCCGTGGGATCGAAGTTGGAGACGGCTCCGTCGTTAGGAACGATGAGCAGGAAGCGCTCGAGGGTATTCTCGGCCAGAGCGCAGGCAAGGTCCACGATGTAGGTGGCGTGGGCGTCGGCCTCGAAGTCGGAGCCTTTGGCAGTGCCCTTCTCGATGATCTCGCGGCAGGCGCCAAAGACCTTCTTCTCACGGCCGTCCATGACCTCGTTGGCACGGGTGTAGTCGGGGTTGGAGGTCTCTACCACGTAGTCGGGGAACAGATAATACTTGAGGTAGGTGTTGGGGATGGTCTCGGGGTCTACCGCGTAGACATCCTTAGCCTTGCCAAAGGTATGCACCCAGGACTCGTCGATATGCTGAGCTTTGTCACCGGCGGTCTCGAAGCCATCCATGTAGCCGTTCTTGGCCATGTGGCGCTTGATCTCGGGCATGAGGTCGTTGCCCTCTTTGTCATAAATCTCGGTGAACCAGCCAAAGTGATTGAGGCCAAAGTAGCTGTACTGGAGCTCGCGGCGATCCTTGATGCCGCACATGTGGGCCATCTTGTCCATGAGGTCGATGGGCATGTCGCAGATGTTGATGATGCGGGAGTTGGGGCGAAGCAGGCGGCAAGCCTCGGCCACGATAGCCGCCGGGTTGGAGTAGTTGAGCATCCAGGCATTGGGGCTGTACTTCTCCATGTAGTCCAAGATCTCGAAGACGCCGCCAATGGAGCGCATGCCGTAGGCAATGCCGCCGGCGCCGCAGGTCTCCTGGCCCAACACGCCATGCTTGAGAGGGATCTTCTCGTCCAACTCACGCATGGCATAGAGGCCTACACGGATGTGAGCCAGCACGAAGTCGACGCCGGTGAAGGCCTTCTCGGGGTCGGTGGTGTAGGAAAAGTCCAGGTCTGGAGCGTTCTCCTTGAAGTAGATCTCACAGGCCTTGGCTACGATCTCCTGGCGCTCAGCGTTGTTGTCATAGAAGACCACGCGGTCTACCGGAAAACGATCGTGCTCCTCCAGAAGCATCAGGGCAATGCCAGGGGTGAAGGTGGAGCCGCCGCCAGCGATGGTTACGGAGTAGCTTTTCTTAGCCATAAGAATGCTTCCAATCTTGGCCACAGGCTCATAGGGAGGGACGCCGCAGTGGCCGCGGACGGCGTCCCGCACAAACGCAATGGAACAGGGGGATTAGACGCTAGGACTCGAGCAGGTGGTCGAACCTATCGCGCACCTTGGGGACCTTGAGGCCGATGATGACCTGCATGGCGCGTCCGTTTTTGGCGCAGCCGCTGGTGCCGATGGCTTTGAAGTCGGCATCGTCTGCCACCTTGGACTCGTCTTTAACGGTGACGCGCAGGCGAGTGACGCAGTTGGTGACGTCTTCGATGTTGTCGGGACCGCCCAAAAGCTCCAACACCTGAGCGGCCGTCACGGCGTAGGGGTCGCTATTCTCGGCAACAGCGCCTCCAGCCTTAGCTTCGCGGTAATCGGCCTTGGATTTGAAGCTCACCTCTTCGTCGTCCTCCTCGCGACCAGGGGTCTTGAGGTCGAGTTTCAGGATGAGGAAGCGGAAGACCACAAACCAGATGAAGGTGAAGCAGAGGCCCACGACCAGAGCGGTGAGGTAGGCGGGCCAGTGGTTGGCCATAAGCGGGATGAAGTTCAAGGAGGCCATCTCGATGAGGCCGCCGGAGAACACGCCCACCACGCCCAAGGCACACATGACCATGGCCAGAATGCCTGCCAAGATGGCGTGCACGATGAAGAGCAAGGGAGCCACAAAGAGGAAGGTGAACTCGATGGGCTCAGTGACGCCGCAGACAATGGCCGTCAGAGTGATGGGGATGAGCAAGCCCAGCAGCTCCTCGCGCTTCTCGGGCTTGGCGGTGAAGTAGAAGGCCAGCGCGATGCCCGGGCAGCCAAAGATCTTGGACCAGCTGGAGCAGGTAAAGGCCGCATAGGGGGCCAGCTCGTTCAGAGGGGCCGAGGAAGCTGCGATCATGGGCAGGTCCTTGGCAAAGGCTGCGTAGATACCCCCGTTGACCACTGCGTTGTCGTAGTAGAAGGGGCTATAGAGCAGGTGATGCAGGCCAAAGGGGATGAGCGCGCGCTCAAGGAAGGCGAAGATGCCTACGCCAGGGAGACCTACCGAGGCCACAAACACCTGGAAGGCGCGGATGCCCTCCTGGACATGAGGCCAAATGAGGCAGCAGAGGAACGCCACCGGGATCATCACGAAGAAGGTGGCAGCGTAAACGAAGGTAGAGCCAGAGAACACGCCCAGCCACTCAGGGAGCTCGAACTCGAAGAGGCGGTTATGGAGCCAGATGATGATGCCCGAGATGGCCAGAGCTCCGATCATGCCCATATCTAGAGTCTTAATGCTTGCCACCATGGCAAGGCCGCTCTCGCCACCGGTCTCTGCCGCATAATCCACACCAAAGAAACCGCCCCACTGAGAGAGCATGGTGGCCATGAAGTAGTTGAAGGTCAGGTAGCCGACCAGCACTTCCATGCAGCAGCGAGCATTGTGCTTTTTGGCCAAGCCAATGGGAAGAGATACCGCAAAGAGGAGTGGGAGCTGGTTGAAGACCGTCCAGCCGCCTTGAAGAATGACGTTCCATACGCCATGCCACATAGTGCCAGGAGCCGCCATAGGGCCAAAGATGACCTCGGTGGTAAACAGGGTGCCCAAGCCGATGACCACGCCTGCAAAGGCGAAGAGCAGCACTGGGGTGAACATGGCACCGCCAAACTTTTGGATCTTCTCCATCATCTTGGTAATCCCCCTTTCTATTGGTTACTTATGCAAAATCGAACGACCAACAGGTTGTCGCCCAGAGTCAGTCCCGCGGCGCCACGGAACGTAACTTGTTCGTACAAGGCGTGCATTCATAGTGCCTCAACTTGTTCGTATAAGCTGTGCTTCAGACTGTTTTAAAGGCGAGCGGCAAGAATTGAGCGGTGAGCGTTGTACGTACAAGCTAGAAGATGGGTTAAGGTATGTCACGGCCGATAAAACCGCCATCCCCTCCCGGGAGACAGTGGAAAGAAGAACTGTGCCTAAAGCCATCTACCAGCATATTTACCAGGTGCTTAAAGAGGAGATCATCTCAGGGCATCTCCCCTACCAATCCCTCATGCCCTCTGAGCATGACCTCTGCGGACACTTCCAATGCTCCCGCAGCTCGGTGCGCCGCGCCCTATCCCAGCTGGCTGCAGAGGGCTTCGTGCAGCCCATGCAGGGCAAGGGAGTGCGAGTCATCTATAACCCGCTCCATGAAAACCCGCGCGATCGCAACGACTACGGCTTGGAAACCTATCAGGAGCTGAGCGCCCGCCGCGGCTTTGCCCCCTCCACCCGCACCGTGGTGCTAGAGCGCGTGATCACCAACCCCGAGCTCTCACAAATCACCGGCTTTGCCCCTGGCAGCGAGCTCACCCATATCCTCCGTGTGCGCTTTGCCGACGGCCGAGCCGTCGGCACCGATGAGAGCTACTACTTGGCCTCCAGCGTCCCTGGGCTCACCACCGACATCGTGAACCGCTCGATCTACCAATACCTGGAAGACGAGCTGGGCATGAGCATCGTCACCAGCAAACGCATAATTACCGTAGAGCCTGTGAATCACTACGACGAGACGCTTTTGGACCTCGACGGCTTCAACGCCATCGCGGTCATGCGCTGCAATGCCTACGACACCAACGGCATCATGATCGAATACACCGAAACCTGACAGGTACCTGGCTTCTTCGAGCTTTGCCAAACCTCCCAGCGCACCCATGCGCCCCGCAAAGTCCCAGCAACCTCTTAGCATCCAGACGGGAGGCGCGCGACTCTTCTCGGCAGCAGCCGAGAAGAGTCGCGCGCCTGCCTAGGAACGGGCTTCTTGGCAGGCCTAAAGACAAAAACGCGGAGCCTGCCATGAGTGCAGGCTCCGCGTGCAATGTGTGGTGGAGGCGCGGAGAATCGAACTCCGGTCCTACATGACCCCCTGGCAGGCATCTCCAAGCTCAGTCGTCGAGAAAGTCTCGAGAGGGGCGTGTGCGACGACGCACGGGCCCCACTCCAGTTGGTTCGATCTTAGCCTGCGGCATACCAACTACGTCCGCAGGTGCAGCTTCCTAAGATGACACCGCAGACAGGACAGAAGCGATCCTGCCTTTGGCGCACTGGTTAGTTAAGACTAAGCAGCGAGGGCATACTGCCCAGAGAACTCATTGTTGTCAATTAATTGTTGACGGTACCCCTGTTTTACGTGGCGAGGAGACCACGGCTTGCTTCCTGCCTCAGGGTCATCCAGTCGAAACCAGTCGCCCCCTTGGTAAAAGGAAGGGCATTGTACCACAATGCCCCATAAATCCTCAACCCATCTAAGGAAACCCGAGAAACCCCGGTCGCCGCCAGCCGCACCCTTGGGGTGGGCTTGAAGCGAGCCTTAGGCCTCGGCGTCCTCTTCTACCAGCTCGAAGAGCTCGGGGCCTACGCCGCATACGGGGCATACGTAGTCCTCGGGCAGCTCGGGCTCGTCGATGGTGACCTCATAGCCGCAGACGGTGCAGCGGAACGTGTAGGTCTTCTTCTCATCAGCCATAGTCAGACTCCTTTGCGGTGGCATGGGCGCGGCCCCAAGGGACGCGCTGCGGTATCACAGGGGCGGTTATCCGCCTTTGCTGGTGTAGTGCTTACCCAGACCAGCTTAACTCATCCCTCTTTTTTCGAACTCATCAATCGGCCACGTAGCTTGCAGCTTTGGGAGGCGTCTTGCCCTTAAGGGTTGTGTGGTACTCGGTATAGGTGAGAGGGGCCGCATCCCCGAGCTTCTCGGTCTGCACCACTTCGCCCACAAAGAGCAGGTGCGTGCCCATATCCAGCGTCTCCAAGACCTTCACTGCGATCATGGCGCACGCATGGTCTTTGGCATAGACGTCGCCCAGGTCGCTGGTGGCCACATCGATGCCCTCGTACTTGTCGATATCGCGGGAGCTCCTAAAGCCAAAGCGGCCAATAAAGGGCATGTCCACGGTATTGTCCAGCACCGTCAGGGCAAAATGACCCGCCTCCAGCATGCGCTCGCAGGTCACGTTCTCCTTGTTCACCGAGACCGCCACTTGGATGGGGGTAGAGGTCACCTGGGTGGCGGTGTTGATGACGCAGCCCGAGGAACCCTCCTTCCCCGTGGCAGACACCACATAGAGGCCGTAGGTGAAGTCGAACATAGTGGTGGGATCGATCATTGACGCACCCTTTCTCTTTCGCGCAGGCTCTTTTTTGAGCCTGCCGCCCACATCGGGCGCCCAAACGAGCCCCAATGCTGTTAAGTCCTGCGATTGCGCTCTTTCAAGGCGCGGGCGATCTCGCGGTCCGAATCGCGTTTTGCCATATCGGCGCGCTTATCGTAAAGCTTCTTTCCCTTTCCCAAGCCCACAAGAACCTTCACCCGGTTATGCTCGTCGAAATAGAGCTCCAAGGGCACCAAAGCCGTACCTTTGGCCTTGAGCTTGCCCTCCAGATAGTCGATCTGACGGCGATGAAGCAGCAGGCGGCGGGGCCTGTCGGCATCTACGTTCCAAAGGTTGCCATGGCTGTAAGGCTGGATATGCATGCCATGGAGCCAAGCCTCCCCGCGGCGGATGAGCACAAAGGCGTCCGTGATCTGCGCCGAGCGCTCTCGCAGGCTCTTGACCTCGGTTCCCCTGAGCTCAATGCCTGCTTCCAAGGTCTCTTCGATGGAATACTCGTGGCGCGCCGCTCGATTCTTGGAGATCAGCGCGCGCTGGGGTTTGTCTGATTTGGCCATCTTCACTCTCCAGAGGCGTCTTGAGGTGCCTGTTGAGGGGCGTCGGGAGCCGTCTCTGAGCTGCGGATAAGATCCAACAACAGAGCGCAGGCATCCTCGCCCACCAGGTTGCGGGCTTTGAGGGTGTAGCGGGTGGCGAGAGCCCGATCGCCCTGGGCCGCTGCATCTGTCGCGCACATGAGCAGGCACACCACGATGTCCGCGTTGGCGCCGTCGGGCAGCCCCTCGGCTTCCACCAGCTGGCTGGCAGCGGCAAAATCCATGACCGCTGGATCGGCAGGAGTCCCTGCCACTGCAGCCGCCAGCTCGTCCAAAGGCTCGTAGGGAGTCTCAAAACGCAGAGCGCACACCAGGCAAGCTGCCTCCATGTCTGGACGACCGGTGTCGCCAAACCAGCGGGCGAAGTTGACATAGGCGCGAAGCAGGTGCTCGACCTCAGAGGCCCTGGCAAAGACCGAGAAGGTCAACGCCAAGTACTCCTGAACGTCTCCGGCAATGCGATAGAGCTCGGCCAAATCCAAGCGGTAGCCGCAACCCATGGGGTTCCAGCGCACCGCATGCTTGAGCGCGCCCATGGCCCCCGGGTAGTCACCAGTGGCCACCAGGCCAAAAGCCAGGTCTCCATAGAGACGATCCAAGGGCTCTCCCACCGGCTTCAAGGTGCGAGGGTCGTGCTCTACTCGGCGATAGGCAAGCCTGTCAAAGAGGCTGGGAAAGCTGAAGTACTGCACCTGCTCGGTGGTAGGGCAGTTGCGATCCACGTATTCCTCGGCGTCGGCCGCCATAGCGGCAAGCGTCTGGACTGCCGGCTCATAGTCTCCGGCGGCTAACAGGGCCTCCTGGGCTACGAGATCTGCCGTCATTTGGGATAGATCTATATTCATCGATGGTTCTCCTTGGGTTGGGGCGCCAGGGTGAAGTCGATGCGTCCGCGCTCGACATCCACCCCGCTTACCTGCACTGCGACCGGCTGGCCTAGCCGCCACAGGCGGCCGTCGTCCTCGCCCACCAGTTGCAGGTGCTTCTCATCATAGGTAAACCACTGGTCACCTAAGGCTCTCACGGGCAACAAACCCTCGGCGCCGGTGGCGCTCAGGCGCACAAAGAGCCCATAGCGCTCGCAGCCGCTGACTATACCGGTCTCGATGGCGCCGATGCGCTCGCTGTAAAGCTCGGCCATCTTGATCCGCTGGCTCTCGTACTCTGCCGCAGCAGCCGTGCGCTCGCCCTCGGAGCAGTCGCGGCAGAGCTGGGGCAGCAGCTTGTCTTGCTGACGCATCTCGCGCGACTGTGTCTGGTGGCTCATCCAGGCCTTGAGGGCCCGGTGCACCACCACGTCTGGATAGCGCCTGATGGGGCTGGTGAAGTGGCAGTAGGCAGTGGCTCCCAGGGCGTAGTGGCCGTCGTTTCTCGGCAGGTAGATGGCCTTCTTTTGCGCCCGGAGCAGCAGGGTGGACACCAAAAGCTCATAGGGAGTCCCCGCCGCGCGCTCCAGCACCCCCTCGATGGCGAAGGGGTTGCCGGCAGCTACGGCCTGGGCTTGGAGGGAATCTACCAGGTCGAACTCTGCGAGGATGGGCACCACTTTGGCCAGATCGTCTGGCGAGGGAGGCTCGTGGACGCGGAAGGCGGCGGGCACTCGGGCGGCGCTCAGGATGGCTGCCACTGCTTCGTTGGCGCAGAGCATGGCCTCCTCGATGAGGCTGGTGGCTCGGGTGGCAGTGCGCACGGTCACGCCGATGGGAGTGCCGGCCTCATCCAGCTCCACCTTGGACTCCGAAGAGGCAAAGTCGATGGAGCCACGCTGATGGCGCAGGGCACGGCGCTTGGCAGCCAGCTCGTCCAGGGTCGCCAGGGACTGAGCCACCTGCTCCTGGGAGCCCGGGCGCACCACCCCAGGAAGATCTTGGGGGACAGCCCCTTGGTTCAAAAAGGCATCCACCTGGTCGTAGCTGAAGCGTGCGGCCGAGCAGATCACCGCTTTGGCAGGGTGGGCGTCCAAGAGTGCTCCCTGGCGGTCCAGCTCCATGACCACTGCCATGGCACAGCGATCTTCGCCGGGCCTGAGGGAGCAGACATCGCAGGAGAGCTCTTCTGGCAGCATGGGCAGCACGCGATCGGCCAGATAGACCGAGCAGGTGCGCTTGCGGGCCTCCACATCCATGGAGGAGCCCCACCCCACATAGCGGGTGACGTCGGCGATGGCTACCGTGAGCTCGTAGCCCTTCGGGGTTTTGCGGGCAAAGACCGCGTCGTCGAAGTCACGCGCCGTAGCCGGGTCAACGGTCACCAGCAACTGGTCGCGCAAATCTTTGGTGTCTGGCTCTGCCAGTGCCCCTTGAGTGTCTGCCGCCACAAACGAGGCTTCCTCCTGGGCGCGAGCAGGAAAAGCCACCGGCAGGCTATGGCGGGCGATGACCGACTCTATGGCCGCATCGATCTCTTCTGGTGCCCCCACGCGCTCCTCCAGCGTCACTACACCAGCTTCGCCGCGCTTGGGATACTCCAAGATGCGCGCCACCACCACATCGTTGCCGGCAATTCCCAGCCTCTCAGCCGAAAGGTCGTCTGGCAACACAAAAAAGTCCCGGCGTATGCGCTCGTCCAGCGGCGTCACCACTCCCAGAGGATCCAGGGGCTGGTAGATGCCCAAAAAGCTCGAAGTAGCGCGCTCGATGACCGTTTGCACTCGGGCCAGCTTGTGGCCGCTGCGACCTGCAGACACCGTCACGCCCACGATATCGCCGTTCATGCCCTCCCTGAGGCCACCAGGTGCCAACGGAAACGTGCCTTCGGCAGTGACCACCTCGCCCACGCCTGGGCGTGCTATCTTGAGCGTCCCTGTGAGCGCCTCATGATGTTTGCGGCGAGTATGGGGCGGACGCTTTCTTGAAGCGCCCTTGCGTCCTTTAGCCATAACGCCTCCTTACCGCAGTAATTCGCAATCTTTGGGTGTGTACCCTAACCTTTGGCGGGGCACATCCAGCCCCCCAATTAAAGGACCCTTCCTGCTACAAAAACGCCCCACGACCCTTGGGGGAGTCGCAGGGCGGAGGTGGCGGGGCTTCTTAGGAGGCCGAGCTGCCAAGCACATCAAAGCCCAAGATCGCGCAGCAGCTGCTAGACCTTGAGGTAGCGGCCCATGGCGATGGCCGAGCCAAAGAGGCCGATGATGAGGCCAACCAAGAGCAGCGCGCCGTAGGTGATCCAAGTGATCTGAGGGTCGATGGTGATCACCAGGAACTGCAGGCTGTTTTCCAGCCGTGGAAGTAGGAACGTGATGATCGCCTGCAGGGCGCCGATGGCCAGAATGGCGCCAAAGAGGGCTTCGAGCGCGCCTTCCATGAGGAAGGGCCCGCGGATGAAGCCGTTGGACGCACCCACCAGGCGCATGATGGCGATCTCGCGGCGACGGGCCGAGATGGCCAGGCGAATGGTGTTGTTGATGAAGACGAAGGCCACAAAAGTAAGCATGATGACCAAAACGACCGCGATGATACGGATGTAGTTGGCTACCGAGAAGAGCCGCTCCACGGTCTCCTGACCGTACTGGACGGAGGCGGAGGGGTTGTCGGGATCGTCGCAGATGGCGGTGAAATCGCTATCGCTTACCAGTTTCTGGGCGGTGGCGGCAACCTGCTGGGGATCGGCAAGCTTGATGACCAAGGAGGCAGGCACTGGGTTTTGACCGTCCAACGCATCCACGGCTGCAGCAGCGTTCTTGTTGGACATGGTGGTGCGATACTCCTCCAGAGCCTCGTCTTTGGACTTGTAGGTCACCGACTCCACGTTGTCCCAGCCCTTGATGGAGTTTTGCAGAGCGTCTACCGCGTCCTGGGAGGCCTCATCAGAAAGGAAGGCCTGGATGGTGACTTTGTCCTCCACCGATCCCACCATGTTGTTGATGAGGGCGGAGCCCAAGATGAAGACGCCGATGATGAAGAGCGACAGGAAGATGGTGACCACGGCGCCCAGCGCCGTGGAGAGGTTCCTCCTAAAGTGATGGCCGGCCTCGCGCAGCGAGTACCCAAAGTTAGATGGCACCATAATAGCCGTAGCCTCCCCTCTCTTGATCGCGGACCACATGGCCGCCTTCTAGGGCGATGACGCGCTTGCGCATCGAGTCCACCATCTCGCGGTCGTGGGTGGCCATGAGAATGGTGGTGCCGGTGCGGTTGATGCGCTCCAAAAGCTTCATGATGCCCAAGGAGATGGCGGGGTCGAGGTTGCCCGTGGGCTCGTCGCAGATGAGCAACGGAGGGCGGTTGACCATGGCACGGGCCACCGACACGCGCTGCTGCTCGCCGCCGGAGAGCTGGTCGGGGAACATGTCCATCTTCTCCTGGAGGCCCACCAGACGCAGCACCTCAGGCACCTGTGCCTTGATCACCGAGCGAGGCTTGCCGATGCACTCCAGCGTGAAGGCCACGTTTTCATAGGTGGTCTTATCGGGCAGAAGCTTGAAGTCCTGGAACACGCAGCCAATCTGGCGGCGCAAGTAGGGGACCTTCCAGTTGCGCATGGTGGTGAGGTCCTGACCGGCCACAATGACCTGGCCCGAGGTGGCCCTCAGCTCGCGAGTGAGCAGCTTGATGAAGGTGGACTTGCCAGAGCCGGAGTGGCCCACCAAAAAGACGAACTCACCAGGATAGATGTCTACCGAGACATCTTCCAGCGCCGGCTTGTTGGGCTGGGCCGGATAGATCTTGGTGACGTTGCGCATGGAGATGGTGGGGTCGCCGGTGCGGTTGACGCGCGGCTCGTCCTCGGCGGGACGCAAAGGCGCGAACACGCTGGTAAAGCCCGGCTGGGCGGTAGGGTCAAAAGCGCCCTCTTGCACCGAGGTGCGCGCCGTCTCTACCACGACAGGCTCAAGGTTGGCGTCCGAGAGCGGCTGCCCGGAAGGATTGGTGAAACCGGTGTGAGGTGCGGGACTTTGAGGAGCGGCGGAGAGATCCTGCTCCTGAGAGGTCGCCGCTGGGTTTGGGGAGGCTGCCGGCGTAGGTGCGTCTTGCCCCCCGTCACGCCTAAAGTGGTTGGCCACGAAATGCTCCTTTTGTCGTACGGTGGTGGTGAAGCTCGATGGCACAAGGCCCGAGCTGGCGAGAAGTAACTGCGCTACTGCTCCGAAGGCTTCCAATCTTTGGTGGCCAAAAAGCCCTCCAGCGCCTTCTTGATCTCATCCTTGTTGAGGATGCTGTCAACCGAGGCCACGTAGGCTTTTGGGTGTTCGATCTTATCGGCGAAGTCAGCCTGGGTCAAAATGAGATCGCCGCCAAAGCCGTCGATGTCGTCCAAGGACCCGTGCTGCGTGATGATGGGAAAGCCGTTCTCTTTGATGACTTGGTCGGCCTTGATCTTGAGCATCATCGAAGAGCCCATGCCCGCCTTGCACACTACGAGCGCCTTGTACATATCTAACTCCTTCGAAACCGCACTGTTACTCGTGCAAACCCTCTAAGAGGGCAACTGCCTACATTACCACGGGGTTTCGGGCAAACATAGCTGCCTAGAGCCATACCCACGGCTTTTACAAAGCACCTTACCAAGAAACGCCTACTCGGCAAGCGGCAGCGCTTTTGTGGCAGACAGCCTCAAGTAGCAGCGAGGCCTCAAAGCCACACGGCCGTCTGCAGGCGTAGCAGCCCTACAAGGCCAAGGATGCGCTTAGATGCGGTCGATGGAGCGGAAGCCTTCGCCAAAGGCTTCGTGAATGTCCGAGATTACCACCAGCGCCTCGGGGTCCTCCGCCATGACGATAGACTTAAGGGTCACCACCTCATTGTTCGAGAGGATTACGAAGAGCATGGGATGAGATGCTCCCGACCACACGCCGCGTGCCTGAATCTCCGTGCAGCCGCGGCCCAGCCCATAGAGGACCTCTGAGGCGATGGCCTCATGGCGCTCTGAGATGATCCAGGCTGCCTTTTCGCTGGTGGGACCGTCTACCACCAAGTCGAGCACGCGACCCATGAGATACATCATCACCATGGCGTAAAGGGCGTTTTGCAGGGAGAATACCGGAATCGAAGCCACCACGATAGCAGCATCCACCAGCACGCTGGCGGTTCCTAGAGGCATCCCCAGGCGGCGGTTCATGAACTGAGCCACGATATCTGTGCCGCCGGTATTGCCGCCGGTGCGAAAGACCAGCCCCAGGCCAGCTCCGCAGGTGACGCCTCCCCAAAGGGCGCAGAGGAGCAGGTCGCCGTTGCCCAAAGGGGGCACAATGGGGGCCAAAAGGTCGATAAAGAGCGAGCTGGCAACGATGCCGGCAACGGTCTTGACCAGATAGCGAAGACCTCCAGACTTAACCACCAAGACCATGAGCAGGGCATTCATGACCAAAGTTTGGGTGCCCACAGGAATCATGAAGCCGGCCTGCTCGCCCAAGGCATAGATGATGGTGGCAAGGCCCGTAACGCCGCCTGCCGCCAAGCCCTCAGGCACTGCAAATGCGTCCACCCCAAAGGCATAGAGCGCAGATCCAGCAATGATAAGCAGTGCGTCTGTGAGGGCCTTGCGCTTCTCGGCAGGGCCCATAGCCCGGGATTTGCGAGAAGGCCGAGGCGGCCTCTTGCCGGCTTCTACCGGCTGCTTCTTACGGGTCATGAGGTATGCCCCAAAGCCCAGCGATGGTAGGCCACGATGAAGGGGTCCAAGTCGCCGTCATCAAGCACTGCCGAGACATTGCCGGTCTCTTGGCCTGTGCGGGTATCCTTCACCAGCTGGAAGGGGTAAAGCACGTAATTTCTAATTTGGTTGCCAAAGGAGATGTCGTGCTTGGGGCCGCGAAGCTCATCGAGCTCTGCATCTCGGCGAGCCTTCTCCTGCTCGTAGAGGCGAGCCTTGAGAATTTGCATGGCAGCAGCCTTGTTTTGAAGCTGGCTGCGCTCGTTTTGACAGGTAACCACAAGTCCAGTGGGCAAGTGGGTGATGCGGACCGCAGAATCGGTGGTATTGACGCCTTGGCCGCCAGGGCCTGAAGCGTGATAGACGTCGATGCGCAGGTCGCTGGGGTCGATCTCTACCTCGATGTCATCCGGTAGCACCGGAAGCACTTCCACTCCGGCAAAAGTAGTCTGACGGCGTTTCTTGGCATCTGTGGGAGAGATACGCACCAGGCGATGGACGCCCTGCTCGGCGCGGAGCATACCGTAGGCATTCTTACCCTCTACCGTGAAGGTGGCGCGATCAAGGCCTATGACGTCTCCTGCAGGAGCGTCGTTGACGCGGACTCTCCACCCACGCCGCTCGCAGTAGCGCAGGTACATGCGAAAGAGCATCTCAACCCAGTCTTGGGCCTCGAGGCCACCCTGGCCAGGGGTGATGGTCACGATGGCGTCACCGTGATCCAGCTCGTCAGTAAACCAGCTGGTAAGCTCGAGCTCAGACAAGCTGCTTTCTAGCTGAGAAGCCATAGCCTCAGCTTCTTGGCGCAGCTCCTCGTCATCTGTCTCTTGCGCCAGCTCGCTCGCCGCCGATGCATCATCCAAAAGCGCACGAGCCGCCTCTATGGCCGAAATGTCTTCTTTGAGCCCAGAAAGCTCTTCCATGGTGCGCCGAGCAGCATCAGCATCGTCCCAAAAGCCCGCAGCGACGCTCTGAGTTTCTAGTTCTGCTGCTCGAGCACGCTTCTCATCGAGGTGGAGATACTCCTCCACCTCGATGAGCCGTGCGTTAAGAGCTACAAGATCCGTAGGCTCCTCGGACACTTAGCCCCTCTTTCCGTGACAATTCTTGAACTTCTTGCCTGAGCCACAGGGGCACAGGTCGTTACGTCCAACACCGGCGTAGGGGTCGCCAGACTCCGCCTTCACGTAAGGCTTGCGCACCGGCGGCTTGGAGTCCTCGCCGTTGCGTGCAATATTGCTGGTAGCGGCGATGCGTCCACGGCGCTGTTGGTTGCCCTGGTCGCCATCCACCTCGGCAGGGCCGGAGAAGGTGGCGTGAGCCAGGGGGTCTGGCTCGGGCTGGGGGGCAGGACGACGAGAGATCTCGATGCGCAACAGGGTGCGCAGGAAGTCCTCGTACATCACCGCGACAAACTGCTGGAAGGCGCGGAAAGCCTCCTGCTTGTATTCCACCAGCGGGTCGCGCTGACCGAACCCACGTAGACCAATACCCGTTTTAAGATAATCCATCTCCTGGAGATAGGTCATCCAACGCTGATCGATCACGCGCAGCATGATTTGCTGGGAAAGATCAGCCATGGCCTCTTCGCCCAGGCTCTCTGCACGCTGCTCGTAGAGACCCTCGATATAGTCGTGGACGACCTTGGTGACCTGCTTGCGACCCATCTCGCTATCCAAGATGGGAAGGTCTTTTTTACCCGTGAGCTCTTCGAGCCACTTAGAGAGACCCTCAAGATCCCATTCATCCGAGGTGGAGCTGGAGCAAAACTCGCTGATGGCATTGTCCACCACCTGATCGAGCACCTCTTGGAGGTGGCCTACCAGGTCTTCGCCATCCAAGATGCGATTGCGCTCGGCGTAGACCACCTTACGCTGCTCGTTCATGACATCGTCGTAATCAAGAACGTTCTTACGCATGCCAAAGTTGATCTCTTCGATCTTGCGCTGGGCGCCCTCGACGGCCTTGGTGACCATCTTGGCTTGCAATGGCATGTCATCAGGCATGTCGTAGCGCTGCATCATGGTGCCGATGCGATCCATGCGGTCTCCGCCGAACAGGCGCATGAGGTCGTCTTCCAGCGACAGATAGAACTGGGTCTCTCCCGGATCGCCCTGACGGCCAGAACGGCCGCGTAGCTGATTGTCGATGCGGCGCGATTCGTGACGCTCAGTACCAATGACGCAAAGACCGCCGGCATCCACCACGTGCTCGCGCTCGGTGGCGCAGATGCTCTTAGCCTCAGCCAGCGCTTCGTCGCGCTCGGCATCGGTGGCCACATCGAGCTCAATGCCCTTGTCCACCAGGATGTCCTCAGCCAGCACCTCGGGGTTGCCGCCCAGCAAGATGTCGGTGCCACGACCGGCCATGTTGGTGGCAATGGTGACTGCGCCCTCACGACCTGCCTGAGCGACGATTTGAGCCTCGCGTTCATGGAACTTTGCGTTGAGCACCTCGTGCTCGATGCCACGCTTGTCCAGAAGGCCAGAGAGGCGCTCGGAGTTCTCGATGGTGACAGTGCCTACCAGCACCGGCTGGCCCTTCTCATGGCGACGCTGGATGTCATCGGCTACCGCATTGAACTTGTGCTCGATGGTGCGGTAGACCTGATCATCATGATCCTCGCGGATCACGGGACGGTTGGAGGGGATCTCCTGAACCGGCAGGTGGTAGATCTCGCGGAACTCGCCGTCCTCCGTCATGGCCGTACCGGTCATGCCTGAGAGCTTGTCGTAGAGACGGAAGTAGTTTTGCAGCGTGATGGTGGCCAGCGTCTGGTTCTCTTCGAGCACCTTGACGTTTTCTTTTGCCTCGATAGCCTGATGCAGGCCCTCAGAGTAGCGGCGGCCTTCCATAATGCGGCCGGTGAACTCGTCGACGATCTTCACCTCGCCGTTGGTGACCACGTACTGCTGATCGCGATGGAACATGTACTCGGCCTTGAGCGCTTGCTGGAGGTGGTTGACCATCTGGCCTGCCAAATCTCCATAGATCTCAATGCCCAGGCGGTTCTCGATCTTCTTCAAGCCCTCGTCAGTGGCCATGATGGTGTGCTTGGCTTCATCCATCTCGAAGTCCTCATCGGGAATCAAGCCGCGCACTGCACGAGCGAAGTCGCGATAGAGGGAGGCGGACTTGCTGCCCGCACCGGAGATGATAAGAGGAGTACGAGCCTCGTCGATAAGGATGGAGTCGACCTCGTCCACGATGGCATAGTGATGGCCGCGCTGCACACGGCGAGAAGCTTGGGTCACCATATTGTCGCGCAGGTAATCAAAGCCAAACTCAGAGTTGGTGCCATAGGTAACGTCTGCATCATAGGCCGGGTGTTTGGCAGCCAGTGGCATGCCGTTTTGCAGCAAGCCCACGTTCATGCCCATGGCACGATAGAGGCGACCCATCCATTCGGAGTCACGCTTGGCCAGATAGTCGTTGACGGTCACGATATGAACGCCTTGGCCATCCAGAGCGTTAAGATAACCAGCCAAAGTGGAGACCAACGTCTTGCCTTCGCCGGTTTTCATCTCGGCGATCATGCCACGATGAAGCGCGATGGCTCCAATGACCTGCACGTCGAAGTGACGCATGCCAATGGTGCGCTCAGACATCTCTCGCACTGCCGCGAAGGCGTCGGGCAAAAGATCGTCCAAAGACTCGCCATTGGCATGGCGCTCCTTGAACTTGGGGGTCATGGCAGCAATCTCTGCATCGCTCATGGCTGCATAGGTTGGAGCCAGTGCGTTGACGCGATCCGCCACTTTTTGGAATTCTTTGAGCTCTTTATCGGAACCCATCGAAAGAATCTTTGAAAACAGTCCGGGCATGGGTATCTATCCCTTTCGAAACGAATTGCCACTCATCAATGCATTTGGCAGCCGTTCTACTATACCTGATCTACTTTCATGCCTCATACAGCATTGTGAGCTTATGAGCACTACATAGGTAGTTTTTAACCTCCCCAGACCCCGACTCATCCATCGTCTCCCATCAATCTATAGTCCCCTTTTTATCTTGCGCTGCCAGTGATGCTTCATTCTCCTTCTCTCGCACCTCTTCTTCCAGATAATCCAGCTCCCATGTGCGCCCCGCAGGCCGCGCCCAACCCTCACCCGCTTCCATCGAACGCAGACGTACCAGCTCATTAGCAAGCGCGTTCATAGTGACACCGGGACTCTGCCGATACTGCCTTCTCAGCTCCACCCTAAATTCTCGGCACACCTCTTCTGCCTCACTGAACCGACGCATATCCATAAGAGCCCGCACCAGCTCAGTGCACACATCCTCCCTGCAGGGCGCGAGAGCGAAGGCTGCTCGAGAGAGCTGCAGCGAATCCCGGGGATGCTGAATCTCCCTCGCCCTATGTGCCCCTCGTACCAACGCATCAAGGTAGCGCTGTTCCAGCGCGTCATGTTCATGAGCGAAGAAGTCCGAAGCCGCGCCAATGGGCGGCACAAACAGCCCGCCGCAATACAGCCGAGAAGCCCTTAACGCCTCAGCCGCGCATACATTGGCGCTCCTCGCCCCTAGTGCGCCATCGATGTGTCGACGCAGCCGGTCGATGTCATAGCTCACTTGCTGGGCATCCAAGCTCACCAAACCATTCTGGTGGACAAGCAGGCTTTTATCGGCGCCTATTGCACCCAGCGCTTTGCGAGCAGCAGAGACGGCCGAGTAGAGAGCTTGCCTCGCCTTCTCTACGGTTTTGTCCGGCCATAACCACGCGAAGAGCTCATAACGGTAAGCCATATGGCTCTCTAGGAGCGCCAGACATTCCAGCAAAGAACTTGCAGATGTGCGCCTCCACTGTTTTTTGGGCACCAGTTTTCCATCCACACGAATCTGAAGGCCTCCCAGCACATGGATAGAAACCGCGCCGGCGGAAGACGCAACCGCCTCCGTTGACTTTTCTTGAATAGAGGCGACCACAAGGGCCTTACGAAGCTTTCTGCGATCCTCAGCTGCTTTGCGCCAGCTCTTAGGTAGCAAATCTTTTAAGGCTGCACCCTGGAAATCAAAGCTCAATAACAGGTCGACAAACAACACCGAAAGCGCGTCGGGTTTCCACTGGCCCAGGCGCTGCTTATGCTCCAGGCGTCTTTCCAAGGGCTCGCGGGTCTTATAGAAGAGCGTGGCTACGGCCTTGGCAAGGGCGCCCATAGGGGTTGTGGCATTATCTCCATCCACACAGGAGAGGTAACTCAAAGCCTCATGATTGCTCAGCGCCACCAGCGCCAGACCAAGATCGCGCGCCTGCCCCATCCATTGAGGGAGGCTGGCCGAAAGCAAGGGCTTGAGCATGGCCTCAGCCTGGGCGAAAGCTCCTTCCTGCAAATGTACAAGTCCTGTGCCGAGGCTTAGCAGATCAAGCATCACCTCGTCATGGCTTTCACTAGCCACAGCCCAGCTCTCTTGTATGAGGCTGCAATCACGCTGCTTGCCTTGAGCCACCTCGACAAACCAACAGAGAGCGTTCTCATGGAGCCCTAGCCTCTCCCGGGGACGGGCCCTCAGCGTTTTAAGGGCTCTGGCGAGCTCGGTCTTGAGATCCAGAGTGACGCCCTCTCCCAGCAAGCCGCAAGCGCAATAGGCATCCACCACCAACAAAGATCCCGCTACCGTTTCGCTGGCCTGAGAACTCATTGCCCAAAAGCGGGCCTCTGCGGCTCCTCTCCACTCTCCGAGAAGCAATTGCCGCCTAAACAAGCAATGTTGCTTCAATTGATTCTCTAATGTTCTTGCTATTGAAGCATTTCCTGCTTTGGAACGAGACCTGCAGACCCTGCTGGTTTGTGCGTTGCGGCTTTCTTTTTTACCTTCTGGCGGCATGCCCGCATCTGTTTCTGGCCATTGCCGATAAAGTGAGAGCGAGCGTTCAAGGCTTGCCAGTGCACTGCCCACAGAGTCATCGGCTAACCTGATTACTTCTCGCAGCTTTGGAGATCGTGTATCTATCACCCCAGAGCAAAGCTGAAAGATAGCTCTTGCCTGCATCAAACCCGCTGGCAGATCCTCTTCTTGCTTGTCTGCCTCATAAAGCGCTTCGCGCAGAAGATCTGATCCAGTGGCATTCCACAATTCTAGCGGCATGGTCTCGGCAAGCTGCTTGAGGTCTAACCACTGGCGGCAAGGATGAGCTATTGAGACCGCCTGCTTGAGCCGACAGTTTTCTATAAGTTGCTGTAGGGCTTTCTTTATAAGCTCTGGGAACTCTTCACCAATTCTTTGAGCTACCGCAGGAGGAATATAGGGGCCGCCTACTACCCGAAAAGCCGCGAATGATGAGTCCACTCCTAAAATGGGAGCTTCTTGATAGGCGCACCGAATTAGCTCGTCGTCTACACGTACTCCGAGTGAACGCAGTTCTTCAAGGGTGCCCTCGCCAAGAAGGATTATAGCAGCTCGCATTTTTCGATCTTCTTTTATAAGCCCGTCTGCCACTGCGTTATAAAGCAACGTCGAGCGCGTGGACTCATACACGCTAGAATCTGTGCGCTCATTGAGCCATATGCCGTCACTGGCTAACCCTTCTAACAGAGATGCGATGTTCCCAGTGAGGGATTCCATTCTTTTGAGTGTCAAGCGCAAAGAAGAATCATGAAACCACCGCTGCAGCTCTTCGGTGCTTGCAAGCAAATCGCACGCTTGGATGCAAGAACAGTGCTGCACCGTTTCCAAAGCCGCCGCACTTGCGACATCCATACGCACGATGACATGAGTCTTTGAAGTAAGCTGCTGTAAATGGATGCTGATTGCCTGTGCGTCTTCTGCGTCGAGCCGCGATATTCCTTCTATACACAGAACTTCGAAGGGATAGCCACCTTGACTGTCTTTAAGTTCTTCCAATGACGCCAAGGTCTCTCTGATCACGCAACTTGGCATAGTATCGCATCGGATGTAGAGGGGCGGTTTCGCAGTATTGCCGATAGCGCGTGCCACCTCATGGGCCATAGAAGTGGCACCGTAGCCCCTGCTTGCACAATAAAGAAGAAGGTGATCTTTCTTAAACCGAGCGATATGCATCTCAAGAAGTTTTTGGCGATGAATGCGAGGGATAACGGGATCTTGCTCCATCACTGCTCCTGGAGGAAGAAAGAAGGATACCTGCTCAACCATTCCTCCTAGAGTAGATCCAGCAGTGATACGATGCGTAGCCATGGTGCGTTCCCTTCTCCTTTGGGTGGGATATGAATAAGAGCGCACTAAGTATTTTTACTCAATAAAGGTATTTGTAAGGTACATTGATTAACGCTGCTCAACGAGTCGGTTTTTGTTTGTATTTTTATTTATAAGGTTCTAACTGGTGTCTCAGGAATATGTGCTGTTATTACTGCCTTTAAAGGCTAGTATCATGTAGGACACTAGATTACATTTAATATTTGCCAAATTTTTGTCATCGGCCAGCGGTAGTTTACTGCGATTGTGTATTCATTCCTCTATTTATACTCATATTTGTATATTTATACATTAATAGAGATGATTTTGTCTTAAAGTATTTTCTTAATGTCTCTCTACGCAGGACTACCCATAGTTATTTTATTTGTTCTGTATACACCACCATTCAGTACTTTTACAGAGAGATCAAGCCCCCAAACGCAGAAAGCCCCGCTGCCACATAAGTGACAACGGGGCTTTGAAGTGACGCCTAGGGCGGGTCGGCGACGTCCTGCTCTCCCACCGGCTAAACCGGCAGTACCATCGGCGCTCGGGGGC
>NZ_JABAHI010000011.1 GCF_012584445.1 Olsenella sp. KGMB02461 | reverse complement strand
CCCCCAAACGCAGAAAGCCCCGCTGCCACATAAGTGACAACGGGGCTTTGAAGTGACGCCTAGGGCGGGTCGGCGACGTCCTGCTCTCCCACCGGCTAAACCGGCAGTACCATCGGCGCTCGGGGGCTTAACTTCCGGGTTCGGCATGGGACCGGGTGTGCCTCCCCTGCTATGGCCGCCGACCGGCTCTAAGCGTCTTCGAGGCTAAAGGCTATCTGCGTGCCTTGAAGGCCGCACAGCGTCTTGTCCACATCTGTTGGGGCGCATCTGACCTTTGCTTGTATGGGATGAAAACAAATACAAGAGCTCGGCCTATTAGTACCGCTCGACTGAGGCGCTCACACGCCTTACATCTGCGGCCTATCAACCTCGTAGTCTACAAGGGGCCTTACCGAAAAGAGAGCTCATCTTGGGACGGGCTTCCCGCTTAGATGCTTTCAGCGGTTATCCCAACCGGACTCAGCTACCGGGCAGTGCCATTGGTTGACAACCCGTTCACCGGAGGTCCGTCCACCCCGGTCCTCTCGTACTAGGGGCAGCCTCCCTCAACTCTCTTACGCCCACGGAGGATAGGGACCGAACTGTCTCACGACGTTCTGAACCCAGCTCGCGTACCGCTTTAAATGGCGAACAGCCATACCCTTGGGACCTGCTCCAGCCCCAGGATGCGATGAGCCGACATCGAGGTGCCAAACCTTCCCGTCGATGTGGACTCTTGGGGAAGATCAGCCTGTTATCCCCGGAGTACCTTTTATCCGTTGAGCGACGGCCATTCCACTCTGGGCCGCCGGATCACTAGAGCCTGGTTTCCCACCTGCTCGACTTGTTGGTCTCGCAGTGAAGCCTGCTTATGCTCTTGCACTCAAAAGGACGGTTGCCGACCGTCCCGAGCAGACCTTTGCGCGCCTCCGTTACTCTTTAGGAGGCGACCGCCCCAGTCAAACTACCCACCAGACACGGTCCCTGCGCCGGATAACGGTCGCAGGTTAGGATGCCAGAGCGACGAGGGTGGTATTCCAAGGGCGACTCCCCGCCGGCTGGCGCCAGCGGTTCTCAGTCTCCCACCTATCCTCTACACGTCGGACCGGCAGCCAATGTCTAGCTGCAGTAAAGGTTCACGGGGTCTTTCCGTCCTTCCGCGGGTAAGTCGCATCTTCACGACTAGTGCAATTTCACCGGGTCCATGGTTGAGACAGCGCCCAAATCGTTACGCCTTTCGTGCAGGTCGGAACTTACCCGACAAGGAATTTCGCTACCTTAGGACCGTTATAGTTACGGCCGCCGTTTACCGGGGCTTGGTTTCGCTGCTTCGTCTTGCGACTGACAACTCCACGTGACCTTCCGGCACCGGGCAGGCGTCAGACCCTATACGTCGTCTTACGACTTCAGCAGAGTCCTGTGTTTTTGGTAAACAGTCGTTTGGGCCTCTTTACTGTGAGTGGCTCAGGCTCAAAGGGAAGACCTTATCACCCGCGCCACCGCCCCTTCTCCCGAAGTTACGGGGCCATTTTGCCGAGTTCCTTAACCATGGTTGACCCGATCGCCTTGGTATGTTCTACCCACCCACCTGTGTCGGTTTGCGGTACGGGCACCCGCAGACTCGCTAGAGGCTTTTCTAGGAAGCATGGGCTCACTCGCTTCGCTAAAGCGCTTCGTCCGTCGCCTCACCCTTTTGCGAGGGGCGCATTTTACTGCCCCTCAGGCTACGCGACATCGCGGGGACGTCCAGAACCCCGTCGAGCTACCCTTCTCCGTCACCCCATCGCTCAAGCGCCTGCGGGAGGTGCAGGAATATCTGCCTGCTGTGCATCGGCTACGCCTTCCGGCCTCGCCTTAGCTCCCGACTGACCCTGGGAGGATTAGCCTCGCCCAGGAAACCTTGGGTTTACGGCGGCGGCGTTACTCTCGCCGCTCTCGTTACTCATGCCAGCATTCTCACTTCCTTAAGGCTCCACCAAAGGTTGCCCTTCAGCTTCGCTGCCCAAGGAAAGCTCCCCTACCAACGGTCCTCAAGAAGGATCGTTCCGCCGCTTCGGCGTCGTGCTTAGCCCCGTATATTGTCGGCGCATGTCCACTCGACCAGTGAGCTGTTACGCACTCTTTAAATGAATGGCTGCTTCTAAGCCAACATCCTGGTTGTCTAGGCAAACGCACATCCTTTGCCACTTAACACGAACTTGGGGGCCTTAGCGGGCGGTCTGGGCTGTTTCCCTTTCGAACGCGCGGCTTAGCCCACACGTTCTGACTCCCGGTCTCAAGACCGTCGCCATTCGGAGTTCGGTTGGGGTTGGTAGGCGGTGAGGCCCCCGCGCCCATCCGGTGCTCTACCTGCGACGGTAAGCAACCGAGGCTAGCCCTAAAGCTATTTCGGGGAGAACGAGATATCTCCGGGTTTGATTGGCCTTTCACCCCTATCCACAGGTCATCCCCTCAGTTTTCAACCTAAGTGGGTTCGGCCCTCCACGGGGTCTTACCCCCGCTTCAGCCTGCCCATGGATAGCTCACCCGGCTTCGCGTCTGCGGCATGCGACTTATACGCCCACTTCGGACTCGCTTTCGCTACGGCTCGCTTCTCGAGCTTAACCTCGCCACATACCGCAACTCGCTGGCTCATTCTACAAAAGGCACGCCGTCACACCTAAAAAAGGTGCTCCGACTGCTTGTAAGCGCACGGTTTCAGGTACTATTTCACTCCCCTCCCGGGGTGCTTTTCACCTTTCCCTCACGGTACTGGTTCGCTATCGGTCACAGGAGAGTATTTAGGCTTGGAGGGTGGTCCCCCCAGATTCCCACCGGGTTTCACGTGTCCGGCAGTACTCAGGTACCACAACGCGCAGCCGGATCGGTTTTGTCTACGGGGCTCTAACCCTGTTTCGCAGGCCTTCCCAGACCTTTCGACTACCGCTCCGGTTTCTTACTGCGCACAGGACCGGCAGATCCTGTACGTGTGGCCCTACAACACCGACGGCGCGAACCCTGCCGGGCATAGACGCACGTCGGTTTGGCCTCTTCCCCGTTCGCTCGCCACTACTAGGGGAATCTCTGTTGATTTCTCTTCCTCCGCCTACTTAGATGTTTCAGTTCAGCGGGTTATCCCCCTTGCCTCTATGGGTTCAAAGCAAGGGTGACAGACCATCACGTCTGTCGGGTTTGCCCATTGGGAGATCCACGGGTCGAAGGCTATGTGCGCCTCACCGTGGCTTATCGCAGCTTGTCACGTCCTTCATCGGCTTCCTGTGCCAAGGCATCCACCGTACGCTCTTAACATCTTGTCTTTGTCTTCATAGCTTTGCTAATAACAAACAAAGACACCTTAGATATATAAGGTGCAGTGTTGCTGGTATACATACATGCTGTGCCATCTTCTGAGTTGAGTTACAAAGACGGCACGCGATCAGATGCTTGTGCCTCAGGCTGTGCCTGAG
>NZ_JABAHI010000010.1 GCF_012584445.1 Olsenella sp. KGMB02461 | reverse complement strand
CATACAAATGTGTTTTGACGCTATGCGGCTTTCAAGGTACGCGAGGCGATTGACCTCGAGGACCGGATGCCGTAGCTTGCCTTCTTTTGCAGGAGGGAAAAGCGAGGGTCACAGAAAGACGTGATCGGTTGCCGGTAAGGCAAGGAACTAAAAAGTCAAAGATAAGTGATGTCTTTTAGAAAGACCGTATGTCTCCCTAGAAAGGAGGTGATCCAGCCGCACCTTCCGGTACGGCTACCTTGTTACGACTTCACCCCCCTTACCCTCCACACCTTCGGCGCCTCCCTCACGAGGTTAGGCCGGCGACTTCGGGTGCAGACGACTCGGGTGGTGTGACGGGCGGTGTGTACAAGGCCCGGGAACGCATTCACCGCGGCGTGCTGATCCGCGATTACTAGCAACTCCGACTTCACGGAGGCGGGTTGCAGCCTCCGATCCGAACTGGGGCCGGCTTTAAGGGATTTGCTCCTGCTCGCGCAGTGGCATGCCCGTTGTGCCGGCCATTGTAGCACGTGTGCAGCCCAGGACATAAGGGGCATGATGACTTGACGTCGTCCCCACCTTCCTCCGGCTTGACGCCGGCGGTCCCGCGTGAGTGCCCAACCAAATGATGGCAACACGCAGCAGGGGTTGCGCTCGTTGCGGGACTTAACCCAACATCTCACGACACGAGCTGACGACAGCCATGCACCACCTGTGGCGGCTCCTTTCGGCCACGGCGTCTCCGCCGCTTCACCGTCATGTCAAGCCCTGGTAAGGTTCTTCGCGTTGCTTCGAATTAAGCCACATGCTCCGCTGCTTGTGCGGGCCCCCGTCAATTCCTTTGAGTTTTAGCCTTGCGGCCGTACTCCCCAGGCGGGACGCTTAATGCGTTAGCTGCGGCACGGAGCAACATCGCCCCACACCTAGCGTCCATCGTTTACGGCTAGGACTACCAGGGTATCTAATCCTGTTTGCTCCCCTAGCTTTCGCGCCTCAGCGTCAGTGATGGCCCAGAAGGCCGCCTTCGCCACCGGTGTTCTTCCCGATATCTGCGCATTCCACCGCTACACCGGGAATTCCGCCTTCCCCTACCACACTCAAGCCAGCCGGTATCGGGAGCGAGACGGGGTTGAGCCCCGAAATTTGACTCCCGACCTAACTGGCCGCCTACGCGCGCTTTACGCCCAATGAATCCGGATAACGCTCGCCCCCTACGTATTACCGCGGCTGCTGGCACGTAGTTAGCCGGGGCTTCTTCTGCAGGTACCGTCACCTTGCGGCCTCGTCCCTGCTGAAAGCGGTTTACAACCCGAAGGCCGTCATCCCGCACGCGGCGTCGCTGCGTCAGGCTTTCGCCCATTGCGCAAGATTCCCCACTGCTGCCTCCCGTAGGAGTCTGGGCCGTGTCTCAGTCCCAATCTGGCCGGTCGGTCTCTCAACCCGGCTACCCATAGAAGCCTTGGTGGGCCGTTACCCCGCCAACTAGCTAACAGGCCGCGGGCCCATCCCTCTCCGCCAGGGCTTTCCCAACGCTTCCATGCGAAAGCGCTGGAGTATCCGGTATTATCCCCGGTTTCCCGAGGCTATCCCGATGAGAGGGGCAGGTTGCCCACGTGTTACTCAGCCGTTCGCCACTATCCACACCTCCGAAGAGGTGCTTCTCGTTCGACTTGCATGTGTTAGGCGCGCCGCCAGCGTTCATCCTGAGCCAGGATCGAACTCTCCGTTCAAACTATGTCAAGATGCAGATAGCCACATCTTGGACCAGTCGAAAAATGGTGAGCCTTACCTTATGACTCCGGCTATAAACGCCGATCAACTTTTGGATCCATTAGGTCTTCTTTGCTACTCGCACTGGTTTATAAGAAAACGAGGTTAAGTAATAAAGAACCACTAAATGGTCTGTCATTCTTTCTGTGACCCTTTTCTCGCTTCTCTTTCCTTGTGAGAAAGGGGCCACGGTATCCGGTTCTCAAGGTTCGCCGCACCGCCTGTGGTCTGTGCCACCGCGGCGCGAGAAAGAACTATACGCGAGGGAGAGGG
>NZ_JABAHI010000001.1 GCF_012584445.1 Olsenella sp. KGMB02461 | reverse complement strand
AAATATGCGGCAAGGTATTCTTAAATAAAATTTGATAATGGGCGCAAAAATGATTGCCCCTTGCAGGGGCTTGGTTTTTGTACCCAATTTTAAGAATACTTTTGCCTTTTTAGTAAATATCGTGACGGACCGCGGCTTATGTAAGTCGTGTATGTTTCTGTGTGTCCGAAGTCATGATCCCCAGCGGTAAAAGTATTAGCCGCTGGGGATTTTTGCGCCCATTTGGGCCTTGTATGGAGGATAGACATGAACATTATCAATATCGGGATTCTTGCCCATGTAGACGCTGGAAAGACAACCTTGACGGAGAGCCTGCTATATGCCAGCGGAGCCATTTCAGAACCGGGGAGCGTCGAAAAAGGGACAACGAGGACGGACACCATGCTTTTGGAGCGGCAGCGTGGGATTACCATTCAAGCGGCAGTCACTTCCTTCCAGTGGCACAGATGTAAAGTCAACATTGTGGATACGCCCGGCCACATGGATTTTTTGGCGGAGGTGTACCGCTCTTTGGCTGTTTTAGATGGGGCCATCTTGGTGATCTCCGCTAAAGATGGTGTGCAGGCCCAGACCCGTATTCTGTTCCATGCCCTGCGGAAAATGGACATTCCCACCGTTATCTTTATCAATAAGATCGACCAGGCTGGCGTTGATTTGCAGGGCGTGTATCAGTCTGTTCGGGATAAGCTCTCCGCCGATATTATCATCAAGCAGACGGTGTCGCTGTCCCCGGAAATAGTCCTGGAGGAAAATACCGACATAGAAGCATGGGATGCGGTCATCGAAAATAACGATGAATTATTGGAAAAGTATATCGCAGGAGAACCAATCAGCCGGGAAGAACTTGCGCAGGAGGAACAGCGGCGGGTTCAAGACGCCTCCCTGTTCCCGGTCTATCATGGCAGCGCCAAAAAGGGCCTTGGCATTCAACCGTTGATGGATGCGGTGACAGGGCTGTTCCAACCGATTGGGGAACAGGGGAGCGACGCCCTATGCGGCAGCGTTTTCAAGGTGGAGTATACAGATTGTGACCAGCGGCTCATCTATCTGCGGCTATACAGCGGAACGCTGCGCCTGCGGGATACGGTGGCCCTGGCCGGGAGAGAAAAGCTGAAAATCACAGAGATGCGTATTCCATCCAAAGGGGAAATTGTTCGGACAGACACCGCTTATCCGGGCGAAATTGTTATCCTTCCCAGCGACAGCGTGAGGTTAAACGATGTATTAGGGGATCAAACCCGGCTCCCTCGTAAAAGGTGGCGCGAGGCCCCCCTCCCCATGCTGCGGACGTCGATTGCGCCGAAAACGGCAACGCAAAGAGAACGGCTGCTGGACGCTCTTACTCAAATTGCGGATACTGACCCGCTTTTGCGCTACGAGGTGGATTCCATCACCCATGAGATCATTCTTTCTTTTTTGGGCCGGGTGCAGTTGGAGGTTGTTTCCGCTTTGCTGGCGGAAAAGTACAAGATTGAAACAGTGGTAAAGGAACCCACCGTCATTTATATGGAGCGGCCGCTCAAAGCAGCCAGCCACACCATCCATATCGAGGTGCCGCCCAACCCGTTTTGGGCATCTATCGGACTGTCTGTTACACCACTCCCGCTTGGCTCCGGTGTACAATACGAGAGCCGGGTTTCGCTGGGATACTTGAACCAGAGTTTTCAAAACGCTGTCAGGGATGGTATCCGTTACGGGCTGGAGCAGGGCTTGTTCGGCTGGAACGTAACGGACTGTAAGATTTGCTTTGAATACGGGCTTTATTACAGTCCGGTCAGCACGCCGGCGGACTTCCGCTCATTGGCCCCGATTGTATTGGAACAGGCATTGAAGGAATCGGGGACGCAGCTGCTGGAACCTTATCTCTCCTTCACCCTCTATGCGCCCCAGGAATACCTTTCCAGGGCTTATCGTGATGCGCCGAAATACTGTGCCACCATCGAAACGGCCCAGGTAAAAAAGGATGAAGTTGTCTTTACTGGCGAGATTCCCGCCCGCTGTATACAGGCATACCGTACTGATCTGGCCTTTTACACCAACGGGCGGAGCGTATGCCTGACGGAACTGAAAGGGTATCAGGCCACTGTCGGCGAGCCGGTCATCCAGCCCCGCCGTCCAAACAGCCGCCTGGACAAGGTGCGCCATATGTTTCAGAAGGTAATGTAAAGATAC